>NZ_MSJP01000008.1 GCF_014596525.1 Streptomyces sp. CBMA291 | reverse complement strand
GTCGGCCGCCGCGCCCGGCGGCAGCGCCGCGAGCAGCCCGAGCACCCGGCGCCGTACCTCCGGCGCGGCCGTCCGGTCGAGGTCCGGGCCGAGCGCCGCGAGCGTCCGCCCCTTCGCGTCCTGCCCGCCGACCAGACCCGCCGTACGGGTCGCCGTCAGCCAGGGCGCGACCAGCCGGGCCCACCGCTCGGCGGGAGGCAGCTCCAGCCACTCGTCGTACGCGGGCGTCGGCGCGTACCGCTCGTCCGCCTCCCCGTCCGACGCCAGAAGCCCTGCGGCGAAGCAGAGTTCGAGCCAGAACGCCGCCGTCTCCTCCGGTACGTCGAGCGCCGCCGCCGTCCGCCGCAGGTCCCGCACCGAGAGACCGCCCGCGCGCAGCACCTGCGGCCCGCCCCGGTCCCAGGACTTCAGCAGCTCCTCGACCGTCGCGAGGGCCGACTGCGCCTGCCCGGCCGCCGCACTGTCCACCTCGTGGGGACGGTACTCGCGCGCCACCGTCACCTCCGGCGCCACCGGCTCCGGTACCCGGTGCGCCCGCCCGCCCCGCAGATGCAGGGCCACCTCGCGCGGCAGCACCATCGTCCGCGCCGACACGGGAAGCAGCAGCCCCCGGTCCCGCAGCCAGCGCACCGGCGGTGCCGGGTTCGCCGTCACCTCCCCGTAGGGGGGACCCCAGACCAGCCGGTCGAGGACGGTCAGCGCCTCCGGCGGCGCCGTGTCGAGCAGCGCCGCCATCCGCGTCCGGTCCGTGAACAGCCCTGTCAGGGCCGACACCGCCGACACCGGGTCGTGCGTCGCCGGAAGCCCCGCCGTCGCGATGATCTCCTGGACCCGGCCCGGGGACATCCCCGAGGTCGCCTCCGCCACCGTCGGGCCCAGACCCGTAGGGGAAGGGTGCTGCGGCGAGGGCGCGAGCAGCTCGCGGGCGGTCCGTACGAGCCGCAGCCGGTCGTCCTCCCCCCACAGCAGCGCCTGCTCGCGCAGCAGCCCCACCGCGCCGGGCAGCGCCGCCTCGATCTCCGGGTCCCCCTCGTCGCCGGTGAGCAGTGCCAGGAGTACGGGGTACGGGGCCGGGTCCGGCGCCACCGCGAGGGCCTCCGCCGTCTGGAGGGCGAACCGGTCGAGGCGTTCGAGCGCCCGCACCACCGAACCCCGCGTCCCCGCGCGCGTCGCCAGCTGTGTCAGGTCGTTCGGGACCGGGCTCAGCAGGTCGGGCCTGGCCCGCAGCAGGGCGGCGAGCCCCTCGTCGCCCCGGGCGCGCAGCGCCTCCGCGAGCGTGCGCGGCGCGGCGGCGCCAGTTGCCTCGGGCACGTGTGCCTCCCGGTCGAGCTCACCGATCCCCATCCGGACCACGTTAGCCGCTGTCCAGGCGCTAACGTCGGGCCGTACCGGGCGAACCGGCCGTGGAGGGGCAGCGTGGGGATCGAGAGCGACCAGTTGGTCTACGACTATCTGAGCCGGGTCGGCGATCTGGCACAGCAGCGGCAACTGCCCGCGAAGGAGCGGATGCGGCTCGTCGCGTCCCTCCGCGACGAGATCGACCGCCGCCGCGCCACGCACGGCGAGGAGAGCCCGGCGGCGGTCCGGGGCATCCTCGGCGCGCTCGGCTCCCCGGACGAGGTGGTGGACCGTGCGGGTCACTCGGGGGGACCCCGGCCCCCGGGCCCGGGACCTGCGGAAACCGCACCCGGCGGAGCCACCCCCAGGGGCCTCGGGGGCGGGGTGCCGCGACCCCGTAGGGGCCCCGGGGCCGCAGCGGGAGCGGCCGGGGGAGAGACCCCGGGAGCCCGTCCGGGCCCACGTAAGGGACCTCTCGGGGGATCCCGTACGGGCACGGGGACGGGGTCCGCAGCAGGCGGCGGTACGGGGGCGGGGAACGGGTCCGGCAAGGGTTCCCGTACGGGCTCCCGCACGGGAACCCGTACGGGAGAAGGCGTGGGGGAGCGGTCCGGGCGCGTCGCCGGATGGCTCCCGGGCCGCCGCCGGGGCGAGGCCGAGTCCGGTACGGGGGGCGGGCCGGGGCCCGGCAGGGGCGGGAAGGGCGCGGGCGGTGCGGGTCCGGGGGCGAAGCGGACTGGTGCGAGAGGCGCGGGGCCGTCCGGCGCCGGGGCGGATGCCGGGGCCGCCGCCGACGGACTCACCGGGGGCGGGACGGGGGCGGGCTTCGGGTCCGGCTTCGGTTCGGGGCCCGGGTCCGGGTCCGGCTTCGGTTCCGGTCAGGGGTCCGGGGCCGGTCTCGGCGGTGCCGACCCCTTCGCGGGGCTCGGTCTCGACGGCGGTTGGGGTGCCGGTGGTGGTGGCGGTGCCGGTGGCGACTGGTGGCGGGAGGCCGAGGACGCCGCCGAGGGACTGCCCGGCTTCGTCGGCGGTGTGGAGCGCCCCGACCTCTTCAAGGAGCCGCTTCCGGAGGAGGAATCCGAGGAGGACGAGGAGAACGGCGAGGAGCACGAGGACGGGGAGCACGGGCCCGTCTCGGCGCGCCGTCGTCTCGTCGGTGTCCTGCGACGCCGGTCTCCGGAGGTGGCGGAGCTGGAGCCCGAGCCGGAAGCGCCTGCCCGGCCCCTGCTCGCCAGCCCCTTCGTGGTGCTCGCCGCGCTCCTGCTGCTCGGCGGCGCGCTCTTCGGTTCGCTGCTCGCCGTGGCGGCGGGCTGGCTGCTCGCGTACGTCTCCCGGCGGCTCACCCCGGGCGAGTCGAAGACGGCCGTCCTGGTGATCCCGGGCCTCGCCGCCGCCTCCGGCATCGCCTGGCTGTGGGGCAGGGCCGGCGGACGCTGGGGCGCTCCGATCGAGGAGGGCGGCGAGGCGCTGCGAGCGGCGCTCTCGGAGACCTGGCCGTGGGTCCTGAAGAGCGCGGCGGTCGCCTCGGCCCTGTTCCTGCTGTGGCGGTCCCGCAGGGTTTGAACCGGCTGGTCTGAACCCGGCCGGTCTGAACCCGGCGGGGCCTGCCCTTACGGGTCGGCCTGCCTTTACGGGTCGGCCCCTACGGGTCGGCCTGCCTTTACGGGTCGGCCCCTACGGGTCGGCCTGCCTTCACGGGTCGGCCCTTACGGGTCGGCTGGCCCCTACGGGTCGGCTCGCCCCCTACCCGGCCACCGTCCCCGTCTCCGTATCCATCTCCGCGCCCATCCCCGCGTCCATCTCCGTATCCATCCCCGTGTCCGTCTCCCACGGTGCCCCCGGGACCACCAGGGGTGAGCCCGTCACCGGGTCCGGGACGACGACCGACGTGAGGCCGAAGACGTCGCGTACCAGCTCCTCCGTCACGATCTCCGTCGGCGGGCCCTCCGCGACGACCCGGCCCGCCTTCATGGCGACCAGGTGGTCGGCGTACCGCGCCGCCTGGTTCAGGTCGTGGAGGACGAGGACGACCGTCCGGCCGCGCAGCCGGTTGAGGCGGCGGACCAGATCGAGGACTTCCACCTGGTGGGAGATGTCCAGATAGGTGGTGGGCTCGTCGAGGAGCAGCAGGTCCGTCTCCTGCGCGAGGGCCATCGCGATCCACACCCGCTGCCGCTGGCCGCCCGAGAGCGCGTCGACCGAGCGGTCGGCGAGCGCGGCGACGTCGGTGCGTTCCATGGCGTCGGTGACGGCCCGCTCGTCCTCCTCCGACCACTGCTTCCACCACGCCTGGTGCGGCTGGCGGCCCCGCGAGACCAGGTCGGCGACGGTGATGGCCTCCGGCGCGACCGGGGTCTGCGGGAGCAGCCCGATGGAGCGGGCGATGTGCTTCGTCGGGAGCTTGGCCAGCTCCTCGCCGTCGAGCAGGACGGCCCCGCCCTGCGGCTTGAGGAGCCGGCCGAGGGCCCGGAGGGTGGTGGACTTGCCACAGGCGTTGGGGCCGACGATCACGGTCACCTTGCCGTCGGGGACGGCGAGGTCCAGTTCGTGGACGACGGTGCGGTCCTCGTAGGCGAGCGTGAGACCGCGCGCGGTGAGCCTGCTGGTCATGCCTTCCCTCCGGTACGGCTCCGGGCGATGAGCCAGATCAGATACGGGGCGCCGACCGCCGCCGTCAGGACTCCCACCGGCAGTTCGACGGGGGAGAGGAGCCGTCTGCCCAGGAGATCGGCGAGGACGACGATCAGGGCGCCGGTGAGCGCCGAGCAGAACAGCGGGATCTGCGCGGTACGGGTCATCCGGCGGGCGAGCTGCGGGGCGAGCAGCGCGACGAAGTCGACGGGCCCCGCGACCCCGGTCGCCACCGAGGCGAGGACGACGCCGACGGCGACGAGCCCGAGCCTGACCCGGCCGAGCCGCACGCCGAGCGCGGTCGCCGTGTCGTCGTCGAGGGAGACGGTCCGCTGGGCGCGGGCCGCCCACAGCACGGCGGGCAGCAGGATCAGCAGCGTCCAGCGGAGCGGCGCGGACTCGTCCCAGCCGCGTCCGTTGAGGGAGCCCGTCATCCAGATCTTGGCCTGCTGGGCGACGAGGTAGTCGCCCTTGGTCATGAAGAGGGTGATGAGCGAGCGCAGCGCGATCGCGATGCCGATGCCGATGAGGACGAAACGGGTGGCGTGCAGCCCGCCGCGCCAGGCGAAGGCGTAGACGAGGGCGGCGGCGAGGATGCCACCGGCGATCGACAGGTACGGCAGCACGGTGTACGAGGTGAGGCCGAAGGTCATCGAGGCGACGGTGACCGCTCCGGCGCCCTGGCTGATGCCGATGATGTCGGGGCTGGCGAGCGGGTTGCGGGCGACGGTCTGGATGAGCCCGCCCGCGATGCCGAAGGCGGCGCCGACGGCGAGCGCGACGGCGAGCCGGGGGACACGCAGCTCCTCCACGACGAACGCGGACGGCGAGGAGTGCCCGAGCAGGATCCGCAGGACCTCGGAGGGGGCGACGAACCGCTCGCCGACACAGAGGTACGCGACCCCGGACACGGCGATGAGCAGCACCAGGACCCCGGCGACGAGCATCGAGCGCCGATGGACGAGGAAGGAGGCGGGCCCGGCACGGAGGATGCCGTATCCGGCGGGCCGGGGGGAGGGGTGGGGGCGGGGCCGGTTGTCGGACTTGGACCCGTAGGGGGCGGCGGGCGACCCGGAGGGGGCGGGCGGCGTCCCGTAGGGGCTCGGTTGGGACCCGTAGGTGCCGGAGCCGGACCCGGAAGGGCCGGAGCCCGTCCCGGAAGGGTCGGGTCGTACGTCGGTCCCGGAGGGGGCGGGTCGTACGCCGGTCCCGGAAGGGTCGGGAAGCGCCCCGGACGCGGAAGGGTCGGGTCGCGAGCCCGTCGTGCCGGTCACGCGGCCACCGCCTTCCGGCGGACCAGGGTCACCAGGAACGGCACGCCGATGAGCGCCGTCGTCACCCCGGCGGGTATCTCGCCCGGCGGGAACACGATCCGTCCGGCGACGTCCGCGACGAGCAGCATCACCGGGCCGATGAGCGCGGCCATCGGCAGCACCCAGCGGTGGTCGGAGCCGACGAGGGCGCGGGCGATGTGGGGGACGGCGAGACCGACGAAGGCGACCGGTCCGGCGGCGGCGACGGCGGCGCCGGTGAGGACGGTCGCCCCCGCGCCGCCCACGATCCGTACGGTGGCGACGCGCTGCCCGAGCCCCTTGGCGACGTCCTCGCCGAGCGCCAGCGCGTCGAGCCCGCGCGCCACGGAGAACACCAGGGCCGCGCCCACCAGCAGGAACGGCCAGATCTGGGCGACGACCTCGGTGCCGCGCCCGTCGAGGGAGCCGATCTGCCAGAACCGGAACTCGTCGAGGGCGGACGCCTTGGTGGTGAGGACGCCGGTGGTGACGGAGAGCAGCAGCGCGTTGATCGCGGCTCCGCCGAGCGCGAGCTTCACGGGGGTCGCCCCGCCGCGCCCGCCGGAGGCGACCGCGTGGACGGCGACCGCCGCGAGGGCGGCACCGGCGAAGGCGAACCACACGTACCCGGAGAGGGTGTGCACGCCGAAGAACGCGATGGCGAGGACGACGGCGACCGAGGAGCCCTGGCTGATGCCGAGGATGCCGGGGTCGGCGATCGGGTTGCGGGTGATGCCCTGGAGCGCGGTCCCCGCGAGGGCGAGGGCGGCGCCGACCATCAGCCCGATGAGCGTACGGGGCACCCGGAGCTGTCGTACGACCTCGGCGTCGGCGCTCGTACCGCCGTGCAGCAGGGCGTCGAAGACGGTGCCGGGGGCGATGGCGCGGGCGCCGACGGCGAGGCTGAGGAGGACGGCGACGAGGAGGGCGACGACAGCCGCCGAGGTCGCGAGGACCCGTCTGGAACGGAGAGCGGCTGGCATCGGGACCCATCGGGGGAGTGCGGGTTTGGTAAGGCTTAGCTCAGTTTAAGCATCACCTTTCCCCGCGACCCGGGCCGTACCCTCCCTCGATCCGGGCGCTACCCGCTGGGCATCGGGGCCGTGCGCTCCCGTGACCCGGGGCCGTACCCGCTGGGCATCGGGGCCGTACCCCCGACGGAAATCAGGGCCGTACCCCGGCGGAGCCCCGGACGGTCACCCCGATGCCACCCGGAGAATGGGCCGTATGACGACTCCCTCCGCCACCCCCGCCCCTACCTCTGCCCCAGCCCCTGCCCCTGCCCCGACCCCCGTTCCGGCCGTCTCCTCCGCGTCCGGTGGTCCGGTCACCGTCGGCTTCGATCTCGATCTGACGCTGCTCGACACGCGTCCCGGCATCAAGGCGACCTGGAAGGCGTTCGTCGCCGAGACCGGCGTCGAGGTCGACGTCGACCTCACCATCAGCCGTCTCGGCCCGCCCCTGGAGCAGGAGATGGCGCAGTGGGTGCCCGCGCCCCTGGTCACCGAGATGACCGCCCGTTACCGCGCGCTCTATCCGCTGTACGCGATCGAGCCCACGCGGCCCATGCCGGGTGCCCGGGACGCGATCGACGCCGTCCGCGAGGCGGGCGGCCGGACCATCGTCGTCACCGCGAAGAACGGCCCGCACGCCGAGCTGCACCTCAGGCACCTGGGCATGGAGCCCGACGTGGTCGTGGGCAGCCTGTGGGCGGAGGGCAAGGGGGCGGCGCTGCGCGCGCACGGGGCGCGGGTGTACGTCGGGGACCACGTCGGCGACGTACGGGGCGCGGCGGCGGCCGGTGCCTTCTCGGTGGCCGTCGCCACCGGTCCGTGCGCGCCCGAGGAGCTGAGGGCCGCCGGTGCGGACGTGGTCCTCGCGGACCTGACGGATTTCCGTGCCTGGTGGGCGGGCTACCTGGCCTGAACCGTCGAGGTCCGGCCACTCCGGGCCTGTCGGCGCTGGACGGCGATGGCCCGCAGCACCCCGGCGGCGGCGACGAGGAATCCGACGCCCATCAGCATGGAGACGGTGTACGCCACGGTGGGGAACGGGTCCGTGCCGAGCAACAGCGGAGCCACGGTGACCAGCGTCGCCACCGCGCCGATGGCGAAGAGGATCACTCCGGCCTTGACGAGTCCGTCGCCCGGGGCGCTGTCGTCCGCCGCTGCGGCGGGGGTTTCACTACGCATTCGGCCAGGGTAGTTCCCAGGCCACAGGAACACACCGGCGACGTCTTGTCAGTGGCCCCTGGACCATTAGCCTGGTCCCGGCGGGTCCGTCGATCCGTTGTTTTGCCATCCCCATCAACGAGGACGAGGGAAGACGTGCCTACCGGCAAGGTCAAATGGTTCAACAGCGAGAAGGGCTTCGGCTTCCTCTCCCGTGACGACGGCGGCGACGTCTTCGTCCACTCGTCGGTGCTCCCTGCCGGAGTCGACGCACTGAAGCCGGGGCAGCGGGTCGAGTTCGGCGTCGTCGCCGGCCAGCGCGGCGACCAGGCCCTGTCCGTCACGATCCTCGACCCCACGCCGTCCGTCGCGGCGGCCCAGCGCCGCAAGCCCGACGAACTGGCCTCCATCGTGCAGGACCTGACGACGCTCCTGGAGAACATCACGCCGATGCTGGAGCGCGGCCGCTACCCCGAGAAGGTCCAGGGCAAGAAGATCGCGGGCCTGCTGCGCGCGGTCGCCGACCAGTTGGACGTCTGAGCCACCACCGGAACCCCTGTCAGGGAAGTCCCGAGCGGGAACCCCGTCAGGGAAGCCCCTGTCAGGGAGCCCCCGTCAGGGAAACGTGAGCGCGTCCGGGCCGAGGGGCGGTACGAGCCCCTCGGCCGCCGCGCGGGTGAGGAGCCCGCGGACCGCCGCGTAACCCTGCTCGCCGAGGTCGGCGGTGAACTCGTTCACGTAGAGCCCGATGTGCTGCTCGGCCACCTTCGGATCCATCTCCTGCGCGTGTTCCAGGACGTACGGGCGGGAGACCGCCGGGTCGTCCCAGGCCATCCGCACCGAGGCACGGGCCGCGTCGGCGAGCCGCCGCAGGGTCTCCTCGCCGAGCGAACGGCGGGCCACGATCGCGCCGAGGGGGATCGGGAGGCCGGTCGTGGACTCCCAGTGCTCGCCCATGTCGGCGAGGCAGTGCAGCCCGTAGTCCTGATAGGTGAACCGGGCCTCGTGGATGACGAGCCCGGCGTCGACCTTCCCGTCCCGCACGGCGGGCATGATCTCGTGGAACGGCAGCACGACGACCTCGCCGACCCCGCCGGGCACCTGGTCGGCGGCCCAGAGCCGGAACAGCAGATACGCGGTGGAGCGCTCGCTCGGCACCGCGACCGTCTTCCCCGCCAGATCCGCGCCGTCGGCCGCGTCCCGGGTCAGGACGAGCGGCCCGCAGCCCCGGCCGAGGGCGCCGCCGCAGGGCAGCAGCGCGTACTCGTCGAGGATCCAGGGCAGCACGGCGTACGACACCTTCAGCACGTCGTGGCCGTCGGCGCCGCCCTCCGCCCAGCCGTTGGTGATGTCGATGTCCGCGAACGTCACGTCGAGCCGGGGGGCGTCGGGGACGCGTCCGTGGGCCCAGGCGTCGAAGACGAAGGTGTCGTTCGGGCAGGGCGAGTAGGCGATCTTCAGCTTGTCGGTCACGAGGGCTCCACGAGGACGGTGCTGCCGAGCAGCGAGAAAGCGTGCCGCAGGGACTCCAGGGCCTCGCCGATCCGCCAGGCGGCACGGTCGCGGGGCCCGACGGCGTTCGACACGGCCCGGATCTCCGCCACGGGCACACCGTACGCGGCGGCTGCCTCGGCGACGCCGAAGCCCTCCATGGCCTCGGCCCCCGCCCCGGGGTGGCGCCCGGCCAGTTCGGCGGCGCGGTCGGCGGTGCCGGTGACGGTGGAGACGGTGAGGACGGGCGCGACGGTGTGCGGCAGAGCACCGGCGGCGAGGGCCCCGGCGATCCGGCGGGTCAGTGCCTGCGGCACCGGGTGGTCCGACCGCCCGAAGCCGAGTTCCGTCACGGCGAGATACCCGTCGGGTGTCTGCGCGCCGAGGTCGGCGGCGACGACGGAGGACGAGACGACGATCGAGCCGAGGGGGGCGAGGGGCTGGAAGCCGCCTCCGATCCCGGCGGAGACCACGAGCCCGTAGGGGACATCGGGGCCGTAGGGGGCACCGGGGCCGTGGGCCGTCTCGGCGGGAGTGCCGGACCCGTCGGGGGCACCGCTCCCGGCGAGCGCGCCGGACCCGGCGAGCGCGGCGGACGTCAGGGCCGTGGCCGTGGCGGCGGCTGCCGAGGCGGGCCCGACCCCGCCCACGAGGACGTCGACCCCTACGGGACCGGCGGCGGTGGCGAGGGTGTGCCGGCGCAGCACGAAGCCCCCGGGCAGCGGGAGGAACTCCGGGCCGCCGAGGGCCGGGCCGAGGCCGGCGGAGACGGAATCCGCCTCCGCCGCCACGGCCGTCACGATCAGACTCCGGTGGACCACCGGAGGATCAGGATTCCTTCTTCAGCTCGAAGTGCCAGATGCCGGTCAGCTTCTTGTCGGTGTTCTGGACGATCGTCACCGTGGTGGAGTCGGTGGCCTCGCCGGTCTGGCTGGAGAAGAAGGCGCTGGCCGGAATGGTCCGGTACGTCTTCTTGAAGGGCTCGGGCTCGGCCTGCTGGCCGCCGAGGAAGATGGTCCATCCGGTGTCCGCGATCTCGGGGTCGACCCCGAAGCGGATCTTGTCCGTCATGTTGACGGTGATGGACTTCTCGGCCTTCTTGTTGAGGCACTGCTGGATCTGCGACTCCTTGAGGGCGTCGCCATCGTTGTAGCAGGCGGCCTCTGAGTGGATCGACTCGCTCCCGACCGTCACGGTCGCGATCGGCGTCGGCTTGTCGCAGGCGGAGAGTACGAGGAGGCCGGCGGAGACGGCCCCGAGGGCGACGGCGGCCCGGCGGCGCGAGCCGGAGAAGAACGCAACGGTCATGAGCCGAAGGCTATCGGGCCGTCGCGTCCACGCCACGAGGGGGTACGGCGTGCCGCCCCGGGGACCCTCCGTAACGGGGGCCCGCGGGGGCCGGGTGGCGGCGTCCGGAAGACCCGTACGGGAGCCCGTAAGGGGAGGGGAGAGCGCCGTAAGGGGAGGTGGGGAGCCCGTAGAGGCAGCGCAGGGGCTTCCGAGGGCGAAGCCTCCACCCTCCCTCCACCCTCCCGCCGCCCTCCGGTCGTCCTTCCGGCGGAGCGCCCCGGCCGGGCCCGCCCCGCTACGCCACCCGCGTCTTCGTCCGGCTCTCCGGGCCCGAGGGGCCGGAGCGGTGGCGGGACTCCGCGAGCAGACCGCGGACCGCGAGGAGGACGCCAAGGGCCAGGATCGACGCCGCCACCGCCATGCCCAGCGGGCCGTTCAGGGGCAGCGCGATGCCGATTCCGCCGCCCACCACCCACGCCATCTGGAGCGCCGTCTCCGAGCGGGCGAACGCCGAAGTCCGTACGATCTCCGGCACGTCCCGCTGGATCAGCGCGTCCAGGGACAGCTTCGACAGGGCCTGGGTGAGCCCCGCGACCGCGCCGAGCACCGCGACCATCACCCCGCCGAAGAACACCGCCGTCAGGACCGCCGTACCGCAGACCACGCTGAGCATGGTGGCGATGATCACCTCCGGCCCGTGGCCGCGGTCCCGCAGCAGCGAGCCGACGGCCGTCCCGCAGGCGTTGCCCGTGCCCGCCGCCACGCCCACGATCCCCATCGACACGGCGGCGCTCTGCCCCGCCAGCGGATGCTCCCGCAGCAGGAACGCCAGGAAGAAGATCAGGAACCCGGAGAGCATCCGCTGCGCCGCGTTCGCCTCAAGCCCGTGGAGGACCGAAGGGCCCACCGTCCGCAGCCCCGGCCTCCGCTCGCCGTGCGCGAGGAGCCGCGCCCGCCGCTCGCCCTTCGCCGAGTCCACCTTGGGCGGCATCCGCAGCGCCCAGAACGCCCCCAGCAGAAAAAGGACGCACGCCCCGTACAGCGGGAAGCGCGGGCCGAGCAGTTGCAGCCCCGCCCCCACCGGCGCGGCGATCCCGGTGGCGAGGAGCCCCGCGAGGGTCACCCGCGAGTTCGCCTTCACCAGGGAGAAGCCCTGCGGCAGCAGCCGGGGCACCACCGCGCTGCGCACCACCCCGTACGCCTTCGAGGAGACGAGGACGCCGAGCGCCGCCGGGTACAGCTCGATGCCGCCCGTCACCACCAGGGCCGACATCATCACCGCGAGGACCGCCCTGACCAGCATCGCGGCCGCCATCGCCGCCCGCCGCCCGTGCGGGATCCGGTCCAGGAGCGGGCCGATCACCGGGGCGAGGAGCGTGAACGGGGCCATCGTGACGGCCAGGTAGAGCGCGACGCGCCCGCGTGCCTCGTCGGTCGGCACGGAGAAGAACACCGTCGACGCGAGCGCCACGGTGATCATGACGTCCCCCGCGCCGTTCACCGCGTGCAGCTCGATGAGTTTGCCGAGCCCCGACTCGCCCGCGCCGTGCGCGTGGGTCGCCTTGCGGATGCCCCGCGCCGGCCCCGTGAAGGGCAGGTGCAGGGCACGGACGAATCCCCGGCCCGCTCGGCGGAGCGGTCCGGCATGATCTTCGGATCGTGCGGGAGACCGTGCGGCTGCCACTCCGTCATAGTGCCCCACCGGCACGCCGGACGAACCGTGGCGCGACCGGCGACACCCCTCCCACCCGTTCTCCGGCGCCTCTTGAACACCTTCCAGCCCGTCCCCACCCGCTGTTCCGATGCTTTTCGGCCACTTGCCGTACCGGTCTCCGCCGTCCGCGATCCGGGCCACTTGGGACCGGCAGGTGGGCTGTAGCGCGGGAACGGGGTAGCGTGCGTAGCGCGTCACCGGCGGAAGCTCTCGGCCGCGCGCCTCTTCGGCATCCCGCAGAATGGATGGCGATAGGTGTGCCCGAGACATGTGAGACACGTCGGGTGCGCGGACGTCGATGCGGCCCCCAGGTCCGCTCCGCCCGCCGCCCGCGACTTCGCTCCCGACCCTCGGCCGGCGCATCTGTGAGACGGCGTAGGAGAGAAGCGAGACCTGTGAGTGCTGCGACGACGCGAAGCGGTACCCCGCGTACCCCGCGACCCCCGCGTACCCCCGACCGCCTGTGCGCCGAGGCCGTAGACCTCGCGCGGGAGGCAGCCGAAGAGGCGGCCGCCCCGGGTGTCGTCGGCGCCCATGTCGGCGTGGTCGCCGAGGGTGACCGTGTCGTCACCCACTACTTCGAGTCCAAGGAACCGGGCTACCGGGGCTGGCGCTGGGCGGTGACGGTCACCCGCGCATCCCGCGCCAAGAACGTCACCCTCGACGAGACCGTCCTGCTGCCCGGCTCCGACGCGCTCCTCGCCCCCGAGTGGGTGCCGTGGAGCGAGCGGCTGCGCCCCGGCGACATGGGACCCGGCGACCTCCTCCCCACCGAGCAGGACGATCCGCGCCTGGAGCCCGGCTACACCGGCGAGGACGCGCCGCCGCCGAACTCGGTGGTCTCCGAGGAGTTCGCCGAGCACCTCGACGCGGAGGACGCCGAGATCGTCGACCGCGCCCCCTCGCGCGGCGCCATCGCCTCGGTCGCCGAGGAACTCGGCATGCGCCGCGCCCGCGTGCTCTCCCGTTACGGGCTCCACATGGCCGCCGACCGCTGGGACGAGGCCTTCGGCGCCAAGACCCCGATGGCCCTCGCCGCGCCCGCGTCCTGCGAGTCCTGCGCCTTCCTGGTGCCGCTCGCGGGCTCCCTGAAGCAGGCGTTCGGCCTGTGCGCCAACGAGTTCTCCCCGGCCGACGGCCGGGTCGTCTCCCTCGCGTACGGCTGCGGCGGCCACTCCGAGGCCGCGGTCATGCCGACGCCCCCGCGCCCGGCGACCCCGGTCCTCGACTCGATGGGCGTGGACGCCTTCCCCCTCCGCCCGTCCCCGGACTCCGGCTCCACGACGGAACCGGACGCCTCGTCGGAGGACCTGGGGCACTCGTAGGACCCGGTGTGGGTACGGGGCCTGGCTCGGGGCGCCGGTGGGAGTCGGTGTGGGTACGGGGCCTGGCCCGGGGCACTCGTAGGACCCGGTGTGGGTACGGGGCCTGGCCCGGGGCGCCGGTAGGACTCGGCGCCTGTGCGGGCGCCCGGCCCGGTCCGGCCCGAGGCGGCCTTGGGGCTCCGGTGCCCCTACGGGTCCGGCCTGAGGCACCCTTAGGGACCCGGCGCCCCTACGGGTCCGGTCCGGGGGACCCGTAGGGCTCCCGCGCCTGTACGACCGACCCCTGTACGACCGACCCCAGGGCACCCGTAGGGCTTCCGCGTCCCTAAGGGTGGGGCTCCGGAGCCCCGTAGCGCCCCGACGCGTGCAGAAGAGCCCGCCCCGGGGTACCCGTAAGGCCCCGCCGCCCGTACGACCCCGCCTCAGACCCGGCCCCAGACCCGGCCCCCAGCCCCCAGACCCAGCCCCCGCAGCGACCTCCACCCGTCGAGCCGCCCCGCTCCCGCCCTGCCCCGCCCCACCCCCTCGGCGCCCGACGAGAGCCCAAGAGCCCCCCCGCCCCCGCTCCCGCCCCCTCCGTCCACCCGAATGCCGACCCGCCACCCCTAGGGCCTGCGTGCCCCCAGGGGGCGGCGAGGGGCCCGTAGGGGGGCGGCACCCGTAAGGGGCGGTCGTCACCCGTAGGGGGCGCGCGGGGGCACGGCCGTCGGCGTTCCGGCTGCCGCCCGCCCGACCGTGCCCCGGCCATTCGGGGGTCTCCGGGCGCGGTACCTTCGGGCCCGGGACTTCGGGTCCCGGATGCGTCACCGCCCCCGGTCGCCCGCAGGGCGACCACCGCCCCGCAGAGTGGAGTCAGACGTGAACGTCAGCGTCCGGACGACGACCGACGGAACCGACCCCTTCGGCACGGCCCGGTTGCGGCGGGGAGTGCTCGACGCCTGGGGTGCCTCGCCCGCCCGCTTCCGCGAGGACGCCAACGCGGAGGAGGACATCGCCCTCGGCGGCTACCGCGACCGGCTCGTCGTCGAACTGGCCCAGAACGCCGCCGACGCCGCCCACCGCGCCGGAGTCACCGGCCGTCTGCGGCTCACCCTGCACCCCGCCGACCACGAGGGCCCCGCCGTCCTCGCCGCCGCCAACACCGGTGCCCCGCTCGACGCCACGGGTGCCGAGTCGCTCTCCACCCTCCGCGCCTCCGCCAAGCGGGAGCAGGGCGGCGAGGGCGGCCCCGGCGCCGTCGGCCGCTTCGGCGTCGGCTTCGCCGCCGTCCTCGCCGTCAGCGACGAGCCCGCCGTCCTCGGCCGCCACGGCGGCATCCGCTGGTCCCTCGCCGAGGCCCGCGAACTCGCCGCCGAGGCCGCCCGCCACAGCCCCGGCCTCGGCGACGAACTGCGCCGCCGCGACGGCCATGTACCCCTGCTGAGGCTGCCGCTGCCCGCCGAGGGCACCGCCCCCGACGGCTACGACACCGTCGTCGTCCTGCCGCTGCGCGACACCGCGGCGCACGACCTCGCCGAACGGCTCCTCGCCTCGATCGACGACGCCCTGCTGCTCACCCTGCCGGGACTCGCGGAGGTCGTCGTCGAGACCCCGGACGGGGTGCGGACCCTGACCCGCACCGAGGACGAAGGACACGTCCTCGTCGAGGACTCCGCCGCCGGCAGCCGCCGCTGGCGCACCGTCAGTCACTCCGGCCCCCTCGACCCCGACCTCCTCAAGGACCGGCCCGTCGAGGAGCGGCTGCGCCCCCACTGGTCGGTCACCTGGGCCGTACCCGTGGACGAGTCGGGGGCGCCGCGCCACCCGCGTACCACCCCGGTCGTGCACGCCCCCACGCCCACCGACGAGCCGCTGGGCATCCCCGCCCTGCTCATCGCCTCCCTGCCGCTGGACACCGCCCGCAGGCACCCGGCGCCCGGCCCGCTCACCGACTTCCTGGTGCAGCGCGCCGCCGAGGCCTACGCCGAACTCCTCGCCGAGTGGCGGCCGGTCAGCTCCACCACGCTCGACCTCATCCCGGGCCCCCTCGGCAAGGGCCCGCTGGACGGGGCGCTGCGGGAGGCGATCCTGGACCGGCTGCCGAGGATCGCGTTCCTCGCGCCCGCCGTGCCCACCGAGGAGCTTCCGGCGCTCCGCCCGATCGAGGCGGAGGTCGCCGAGGGCGCGGGCGCGGAGACCGTCGCGGTCCTCGCGGAGGTCTTCCCGACGCTCCTTCCGGCGGGGCTCGAACGACGGCCCGAGCTGCGGACCCTGGGGGTCGGCCGGGTGCCCCTGACCGAGATGGTGGATCGGCTCGCGGGGGTCGACCGGGCTCCGCAGTGGTGGTGGCGGCTCTACGACTCGCTCGCGGGCGTCGACCCGGACCGCCTGTCGGGGCTTCCGGTACCGCTCGCGCCGGTGGGGGACGCGCAGGACGACACCCGGATCCGTACGACGATCGGACCGCGCCAGGTGCTGCTGCCCCAGCGGCAGACCCCCGCCGGGCTGAACCGGCTGGGCCTGAAGGTCGCCCACCCGGGGGCCGCCCATCCGCTCCTGGAGAAGCTGGGCGCGGTGTACGCCAGTCCCCGCGCGGTCCTGACCACCCCGCAGGTGCGGGCGGCGGTCGCGGGCTCCCTGGACGCGGGCGAGATCTGGGACGAGGACGCGCTGGACGCGGAGGAGCTGGCGGAGACGGTCCTCGGCCTGGTCAGGGACGCCGACCTGGAACCCGGCGACGAGCCGTGGCTCGGCGCGCTCGCGCTGCCCGACGAGGACGGCGAGCCGGCCCCGGCGGGGGAGCTGGTGGTGCCGGGCTCGGCGTTCGCCGCCGTGATGCGCGCGGACGAACTGGCGCTCGTCGATGCCGAACTCGCCGCCCGCTGGGGGGAGAAGACCCTCGCGGCCTGCGGGGCGCTCGCCACCTTCGCGCTGGTCCGCACGACCGATCTGCTGCTCGACCCCGACGAGGTCGAGCCCCGCGAGAGCGACTACCCGGAGCCCGACGACGCCGGGCTGCTCGACGCGGTCGACGTCTGGTGCGAGGACGTCCTGGACCGGCTGCCGTCGTCCCCGGTGCCGCCGGTGGCCACCGAGATCGTCGCCGTAAGGGATCTGGACCTGGTCGACGACGACTGCTGGCCGCAGGCCCTCGCGATGCTGGCCCAGCCGCCCCTGAGGGACGCCCTGACACAGCCCGTAAGGGTCCTGCTGCCGGACGGCAGGACGGAGACCGTACGCCCGTACACGGCGTGGTGGCTGCGCGACCACCCCGTCCTGGGCGGCCGCCGCCCGGCGGGCCTGCGCGCGGCGGGCTCGGACCCGCTCCTGAACGGCTTGTACGACTCCGCGGACGCGACCGGCTTCGAGGACGAGCAGGTCCTGCGGGCCCTGGGAGTCCGCACCTCGGTCGCCGCGCTCCTCGACGAGCCGGGCGGCGCGGCGGAGCTGCTCGCCCGGCTCGCCGACCCGGCGCGCGAGGTGACCACCGTGCAGCTGCACGCCCTGTACACGGCCCTCGCGGAGCTGGACCCGGAGCAGGTGACGCTCCCGGACGAGCTGCGCGCGGTGGTGGACGGCGAGGTGGTCGTGGTCGACGCGGCGGAGGCGGTGGTGGCGGACGCCCCCGACCTGCTGCCGCTCTCGGCGGGCCTGCCGCTGCTTCCGGTGGCCCCGGGGCGGGCGGCGGACCTGGCGGACCTGTTCCAGGTGCGGCGGCTGAGCGGCACGGTGGAGGCGGAGGTCTCCACGGTCGGCACGGCGCACGAGGTCCCGGCCCCGGTCCGCGCGCTCCTCGGCCCGGCGACCCCGGCGACGTACGTCGAGCACGAGGAACTGCGCGTGGCGGGCACGGACCTGGACTGGCGCCGCACCCCCGACGGCGTGCTGCACGCCGCCACCCTGGAGGGCGTGGCGGCGGCCCTGGCCTGGTCCACCGGCCAGTGGCCCCGCCGCTTCGAGGTCGCCGCCCTCCTGGAGGACCCGACCCGCACGGCGGAGCTGGCGCGGGACCGCTGGTTCGACTGATCCGCCCGAGGGGGCGGGCGGGCCGGAGCCCGGGACGAAATCCCCGGCGCCCCGCCCCGCCCACCCCCTGCGGCTACTCCTGCGGAGGCCCTACTCCTGCGGCGGCTCGATCGTCACCGGCTCGCCCAGGTCGTAGAAGTGCTGGGTGGTCGTGGCCATCACGCCGCCCGTCTGGGACTCGGCCTGCCCGCCGTACGGGGTGAAGTCGTCCCCGAACCACAGGATGTGCTCCCGTACGGCCGCGCCGAGGTACGTGTACGGCTTCTTGTTCACGATCCGCCAGGCCTTGACGTCCTCCCCGTTCTCCAGGGAGATCACCGGGCGCTCCGCCTCCACGGTCCACTCGGGGGCCGTCGCGATCATCTGCGCCGTCACCGCCGGGTCGGCGAGCACGCGGTAGAGCTTGCCGGTGGCGGCCACCAACTGCTCCTGCGGATCGGTGCTGCCGGCGTCGCCCTTGACCCACTTGCCGAGCCCCGGGGTCTTGATCCACTCGCTGTCGCCCTTGAAGACGTACGCCTTCTCGCCCTCCGGTCCCGTCATCGAACCGGCCAGCGCGGGCTCGTCCCCGAAGACGAACTTCGAGGTACCCGACTCCTCCCCGGACAGGACGGACTCCGTACCCGATCCGTACGCCTTCAACGCGGCCACCAGGCACTTCGACAGGGCCGGACCGGCGAGGGTCTCACCGCCCTTGAGCTGGAGCCCGTCGCATTCGGCCGGGGTCGCGAACGCCGGGGCGGCCGACGCCGTCGGACTCGCGCTCTCCTGCGCGGGGCTGGACGGCGCCTCCGACCGCGTCGACTCGGCCGCGTCGGCCGCCCCGTCCGACGAGGAGCAACCGGCCAGGGAGCCGACTGCGATGAGGGTTCCTATGCACGCATACCGGCGCAGATGTCTGGTCTTCATGTCGTTCGAACTCCACTGGTACGGAGGGCCTGCGGCCGCAGGCCCTCTATGGCTCTCGCGGGTGGATCCGTTGCTCCGCGCCCCCCGATCGGCCGGAATCACCCCACCTCACGAGCCGCAGACGCGGACGCCCGCATCGTAGCGACCGGGGCACGGAGACCCGGGTGGGTGCCTGACTGCCGAGACGGGAGGACGCCGAGGCCCGAGGGGCGCGACCGGGGCGTCGGGCCTTCCGCACGGCGCGGTGCCGTACGGCCCGCCGGTGAAAACCCTCGCCCGTACGGTTCCCCGGCATGCGTGGCGGGCGGTCGTCCGGCGGTCGGGGCGCTATATCTCGGCCGGGCGTCCGTGTTCGCGGATGCGATGAGCAATTCTCTCCAGGGGACGTGGAATTGATGGCTGTGCGGCAGAGAAGGACCGTGCGGGTGGTACTGCGCGCGGCCGGGGCGGTGTTCGCCGGGCTCGTGGTGCTGGCCGGGGTGACGGGTCCGGCTCCGGCGGTGGCCGGGACCAGGCCGTCGGCGGGATCGGGGGCGTACGCGGAGGGGGCGTACGCGGAGGGGGTGCGGCCGGGTGTCGGGGGCCCGGCGCGGACCGTGTCCCCGTCCGCCGACCGGGCGCGGGTGGTCGCCGGAGGCATGGCCGCGATCACCCGTCGGTGGCCCGGACAGTGGGGGTACGACGACTTCGAGACGACGATCACCATCACCCGGGACCCCGGCTTCGACGGGCGTACGTACTGGGCCCACCAGTGGGACTACGCGAACGACTCGGAAGGCGGCTACGTCGGTCTGCAAAGCCGTAGCGGCAACGACAAGGCGGTCAACTTCTCGATCTGGGGAGCGTCCGCCTGGCGTGATCTCGGCACCGGCACCCACTGCCGCACGTTCGGCCACGAGGGCAGCGGTGTGCAGTGCGACGCGGCCTACCCGTGGCGGGAGGGCGTGACGTACCGGATCAGGATCGCCAGGGCCGGTACGAACGGCTGGCGGGCCTCGGTCACGGACACCCGCGCCGACCGGACCACCGACGTGGCGACCATCGTGCTGCCGCACGACCGCGGCGGGCTGCGGAGCCTGACCGAGTGGGTCGAGAACTTCGCACAGGGCGACGACCAGCCGGACAGCTGCGCCGACGTCTCCCCGGCGACCGCGGTCTACGGCCGGCCGACGGCCAACGGGGGCACGGTCGGGACCACGAGCAGTTCGGCCTACACGTACGGGAACTGCGCCTCCATCGCCAAGGCGGTCTGCGCGACCGAGCAGATCTGCACGCTCACGGCGAACCAGGGGGCGCTGCCGACCCGGAAGACGCTGCGGAACGTCTACACCGGCTACTGCCTGGACCTGCTGAGCGGCGGCACCAAGGCCGGGCTGTGGAACTGCCACGAGAACCCGAACCAGATCGTCAGCCAGAGTGCCACGTACCGGCTGGCGTTCCCGGACCGTGCGGGCCTGTGTCTGGGGGCCGCGAGCGACGACGCGGTCACCGCCACGACCTGCGGGGACAGTGCCCGTCAGCAGTGGATGCCGATGCCGCTGAGCCGCGCGTACTTCAACGCGGGGACGGGCAAGTGCCTGGATCCGCTGGAGAACGGGGCGTTGGGGGCGCCGTTGCGGGTCTTCACCTGTCTGGGCAACGACTTCCAGAAGTGGCAGGCCGGTTCGTAGGACGATCCGACTGCCGGTGGGGGAGGGGCGCCGGTGCGCACGGTCACCGAACTCGTGCGGACCGACGCCCCTCCCCTTGCTACAGGTCAGGCCGGGTCAGGACCTCAGTCCTGGTCCTCCGAGGAGGGATAGATCCGCCACAGCTGGGAAAGGTTGGGCCCGCCCCACATGCGGGTCAGGCCCACCAGACGGTCGTTGCCCTGGAGATGGTCGAAGATGGCCAGGGCGTAGCGCGGGTGCACGATGGAGACCAGGTAGAAGTCGTTGCCGCCGACCGAGTGCGAGACCAGCCGCCAGTGCTGGGAGAGGCTGTCCGTGCGCTCCCGGAGGGTCACCGTGTCGGCGGGGTTGGCCCCGGCGGTCAGACAGCGGTTGTTGGCGTACGACTCGATGCGTACGGTGCCGTTGGCGTTCTGCGGCAGGAACCACCGGTGCGAGTAGTTGTCCTTGGCGAACGGGTCCTGTGCCCAGGTCTGGGTGTGGTTGCCGACACCGTCGTGCCAGTCGTTGCACATGAAGTAGGTACCGGTGACGTGATGCGTCAACGAGACCGCACCGCCCGCGAGCAGAATCAGATCGGACACGGCAGTTGCTCCTCGATCCCGAGTTCTCGTTACTGGGTGGGGCGCCCTGGGAACTCAACGTAGTCGAGCCTGTCAGTGGTCTACACCGGGCGAACCGGCCAATCCGCAGGGGAGGGACGGGGCTTGCCGGGGAGGAGTTTGTGGGTGCGACGGTTAATCGGGAGATTGTCCCGAGGGCGCCGGCATGGGTTCCGATACGGGTCCCCGGGGCTGCGGTCCCCGCGGCCGGACCGCTTTCCCCGGGCTCAGGCCCAGACCGCCGCCCACGCGCGGGCCGCCGTGACCGTCTCGTCGAGACCGGGCGTCCCATGGTCCCGCCAGTCCTCCCAGGAGCGCGCCTCCGCCTCGGTGAGGACGCGGACGGCGGCGCGGGGGGCGCGGGCGAAGGCGGGGACCGACGCGGCCCAGCGGGCGGCCTGTTCGGGGCTCTGCTTGCCGTCGAGGACGAGCCGCATGCCCCACACGGCGGTGTCGATCCAGCCGGGCCCGCGCATCGCCCAGGCCCAGTCGGTGAGCCAGGCGCGCCCGCCCTCCTCAAGGAGGAAGTTGGTCGCGACCGGGTCGGAGTGCACAAGCCGGTCACCGCGGAGAAGGGCCTCGTCGCCCGGGGCGCAGTAGGCGCCCCACCGGTCCCAGGGGGTGCCGCGCACGACCTCGGGAGCGGGGGTGACGCTCAGCTCGCGCAGGACGGCGGCGACGGGCTCCACATGCGCGCTGCCGTCGGCGAACCAGGCCCAGGGGGTCGCGGTGACCCCCTGAAACCCGAGAAGCAGCCAGCCGCCGGCCTCGGTCCGCCACCGCAGACGGGGGGCGCAGGGCGGCAGGAAGGGGTTGACGACGGCCTCGGCTTCCAGTTCCTCGGCCCGTTCGTGGGAGAGCGGCAGCCCCTTGACGAAGACCTTCTCCGCACTGGGCGGAAAGAACAGACTGGCGAGGGCGGAGCTGTTCCCGGTCCGCATGTCGGCACGCGGACACCCTTCCCCGACCCGCGCGTCGACGGCCCGCCGAACGGCGCGGGGAAGCCCCTCGTACGGGAGCCGGTCCACGCGCATGGGGGTCAGCTTTCGGGCTTGGGGCGAGGAGGTTGGGGGTTGTTCGGCGGGAATGGAGGGTTCTTGTCGGGCCCGGTGCTGGAAGGGGGTCGCCCCGGGGGAGGGGCGGACGGTGGGCGACGCTTCAAGATCATTGGGCTGAACATGGTAGTCAACGGCACGGTTGATTCCCTTACTTGAGGTCCTTCTCTTCGGCCAGGGGTGAATCCGGCGACTGTTTCGCGCGTGGTGCGCAGCTCAACGTCAGGACCGTAGTGACGCTGAGCGGTGAGGTGTAAGGGTGCCCCCGAAAGAGTGAAGCGCCTCATGCCAAGTGCCCCCTGCCGACTGGCCGGAGGCACTTGGGGTTCGCTCCCGTGGACGGGGCCGGCGTTCAGCCCTGAGAGGGGTTCTCGATCAGGTGGTCGAACTCTCCGGCCTTGACGCCCAGGAGGAACGCGGCGAAGTTCGCGCGGCTCGTGGCGACGATCGTCCCGGGGATCTCGCTCTCGACGAGTTCGATCTCGCCGCTCGCGATACGGCGGACGTGTACGCAATTCTGGTTGTCCTCAGGCCCTGAGAACGAGGACTTCTGCCAAGCGGTAGGGGAGGTCATCTGGTGTCTCTCCTGTGCGGTCCATGAACGGAGGGAGATCGCGCGATGCGCCTTCAAGGTGCTGTTTCCTCAGGGTAGTTCGGGGGCATGGCGAGCCGACGTCCATGCCGATCTCGCGCAGCGCGTCCCGGGGAGTGCTGTGTTCACGCGGGGTCCGGACGGAGTCGGGGTGACGGGAGCTGGCGGCGCACGAGAGGACTTCGGCCCGGAATCCGCGTGTCCTGAAGGGAGGGATCCTCAGGGGGCGGCGGCAAGGTTGCTCCGTTGACGCCGGTCACACTGGTTGCCGTATCCATTCCCGGGCCCTCCGAATGGAGTGCCATGGTTGCCCCCTGGTGACCGTTCGTCGTAGACAGGCAGCGAAGGGCGGTACATGGGGGTGCCTCTCAACCCGTAAGCACAGCAGGGAGTTACGCACTGACGAGTACGGGGAGTCACAAGGCGGGGCCCGGGTTCGCTTCGCTGGGTGACGGTAGCGCCGCGGGAGACAGAGCGGCAAGAGTGCACCGGGGCATACGTGGCGCCTGGCAGGGATTGGCATATGCGAGTGCCCCCAGACCGGTATGGGCTGGGGGCACCGTTGCTACGCAGGGGCGACCGTCAGCTCGGTACACGAGCGGTGTCGACGATCGCGGCGGCGGCGATGAGGTGATCGAACTCGCCGTTCTTGACTCCGGCGATGAAGGCGGCAAGGTTCTCGCGGGTCGTCGTCACGACGACTGACGGGTCGTCGCTCTCGTGCATCAGGATCGTGCCATGGTCGCCTTCCGCGAGGTGGATGCAATTCTCGCCGCCGCCTCCGGAGAAAGAGGACTTCTGCCACTTGATGGGGGATACGGTCATTCCCTTGGTCTCACAGTTCCCTAGCGATGTGATGGATGAGCTGCCTTGACCCCTCGGGGTCGAGCGAAGCGTGCTCGGCGATGTCGAGCAGGGTCCGGTACTTCTTCAATTCGGCTTCGGCGTCCAGGAAGCGCCCGCCGAATGCGCTGTCGATCTGCACCGTGTCCAATTCGGGGACCGAGCCGTGCGCGTACAGGACGGGCTGTGTCACCTCGATGAAGTCCTCGCTCGTGAACGGGATGACCCGGATGTGCACGGTGGGCAGCCTGGAGACCTCCATCAGGTATTCGAGCTGCTCGCGCACGACCTTCCGCCCGCCGAAGCGCATGCGCAGGGCCGCCTCGTGGATGATGGCCGCGTACCGTGGAGGCGGAGGGCCGTCGACGGCTTCGCGCTCGAAGATCGTGAAGCGCTTCAGTCGGTGCTCGACCCGGGCCTCGACTTCCTCCTCGGGCAGCTTCGGCATGACCCCGGAAAAGAGGGCGCGGGCGTAGTTCTCGGTCTGGAGCGGCCCGGGGAGTGTGATGCTCTGCATCGAACGCATGGATATGGCGTGATGCTCCAGCTCGGCGATGTTCAGCCAAGCGGGGTCGAGCTTTCCTCGGAAGTCGTCGAACCAGTGTTGCCCTCGATGCTCCAGCGCTATGGCGCAGAGCGCTTCGATCAAAGGCTCGTTGTCGCACTGGTAGAACGTGGCCAGCCGCCGAATTCTCTCTACGCTTACGCCGATCCGCCCCGCCTCGATGTGACTCATCTTGGCCTGATCGGTCGACAGGAGGCCGGCTGCCTCGCGCGCGGTCTTGCCTGCCCGGTCGCGGAGTTTGCGCAACTCCGCGCCGAGGCGCTGCTGCCGTGCGGTCGGGTTGTCCCTCGGTGGCATTGGTCCCTTCCCCCTGTCGTTGACCCGAGTCTGCCGCGTAACCGGGCCCGGGTCCACCTCGTAGCACCCAACGAGTGGGGCATTGTTGCCCCGGGGCATGTATGCCCCTATGGTCCTCCGTAGTACCGCGCCTCGTCAGTAAGCCCGAAGTGCAGCCGTCGCGCACGCCCTTGGCGTGTCCCGGGGACGGTCAGAGCCACGCATGGCAGGTGCGAGCCCCTACAGCGTTGGGAGAGACGACATGACGAGTTCAGCCTTAACGCCCCCGGCACTTCCCCCTGTCCAGAACACGAACTACCGCTTCACCGGCCCCAGTCTGCCCAACGCCCCCGCGATCGCCCGTCATTGGGTCGTCGACCTGTTGCGGCAGAGCGGCTGGGCGCCCGTCGCCGAGCGGGCCGAGCTGTGCACCTCGGAGTTGGTCACGAACGCGCACCGGCACACCCCCTCGCCCGTGATCACCGTCGAGGTGTCCCTCACGGCCGAGGCCGTCACCGTGTCCGTACGCGATACCGATCCCCGGCACGCGCCGCGCGCCCGCCCCGCCTGGGGCGATGCCTCCGCAGTCAGCGGTGGCGGGCGCGGGCTCGGACTCGTCTCCGCGCTCGCCGACACCTGGGCCGTCCACTGCGACGGCGGCTCCAAGACCGTGTGGTTCACCCTCAAGGGGCCACCCGGGGGGAGCGGTTGACGCGTAGGTGCCGGTGGAGCCGATCGCGGCGTCCGGGGATCGTGACGATGACGCCCCGGCGCCCCGGCGCCGCGACAGACGCCGCAGGTACGGCTCGGGCGGCGACATGCGCGACCTGGCTGACCGGCGCGGTCAGCCGCCCAGGGCGCTCAAGTCGAGCCGCCAGTCGTTGGACGGGAGCCAGACGCCCCTGGGGTATTCGAAAGAAGCCGTACCGGCCAGCTCGAACCCGGCCTTTCGGCTCACCGCGTTCGACGCCGTGTGATCCACGTGCGGAAACGCGTGCAGATAACGCCGTGTGCCACGCGTCGCCGCCCGCTTCGCCACCAACCGCAGCGCCTCGGCCGCGTATCCCTTGCCGCCGAACTCCGGAAGGATCGAGTATCCGGTCTCGTACACGTCCTCGCCGTTCCACTCCCGCTCCCAGTACCCGATCGAGCCGATCGGCACATCGCCGAGGCGGACGGTCAGCATCTCGCCCTTCTTGAAATGCAGGTAGCGGTGGTGACGGCCGATGACCGCGTGCTCGGCTTCGGGTCCGCCGAGATGCTCGGTCATCTCGGGGGTGTTCTGGCGGTACAGGATCTTCAGATCCGCGTCGGACCACGGTTCGAGGTGAAGAGCGTTCATGACGCGGACACTACGCTCCGCCACCGACATGTTCAGGCGTATGCACCGAAAGCTCCCGGGGAACGCCCGGCACCCCCGCCGGAGCCGGGTCGACCGGTCTGGCGGGGGTGCCGGGGCGGAGGTCTGGGGCGGGTCAGACGTCGCGGCACTTGGGCACGTACGTGTCCCAGTCCGCGGGGTCGAGGTAGACCTTGCTCACCCAGACATTGGAGTTCCCGCTGTCGTCGTCGGTCAGGAACCAGGCACCGTCGGTACGGCCCTTGTCCGTGTACACCTCGGCCATCCTGTAGCAGTACACGTAGCTCCGGCCCGCGTACAGCCAGCCCGCGTGGGTGGAGGTCAGCGAGTCCGGGGACCAGTGGGACCACGACGAGTACTGGAAGTTCAGGTAGTAGACCGCCTGGGTCGACGCGGGTCCGGCCGTCGGCGCGCTCGCCGTGGCCCCCGAGTCCTGAACCGCCTGCGCCGGCGCGGCCGTCGCCGCCAGTCCTGCCATGCCCAGGGCGGCGGCGCTGAGCGCGGCGACGACGGAACGCTTGAGCTGCATCACGTGGTTCCCCTCCGGTGTGCTGTTGTCGGCAGTGCGTCCGCAGCAACGATGCGGGGGACACGGAGCGGGCCGCGCATGGTTTTGGCTCCGGCCAAAACGTCCCTCAGACCTCGCCGAGGAGGCGCCAGCCCAGCGGAGTCGTGGCGTGGATGATCCGTTTGCCGTCGCGCCGGGAGGCGACGAGCCCGCTGTCCCGCAGTACGGCCAGCTGCTGGCTGACGCTCGGCAGGGACATTCCCGTCGCGTCGGCGAGATCGGTCGTGGTGGCGCTGGCGAGCGAGGCCGCCTCGTGGAGGAGCGCGGCGCGGGTGGCGCCGAGCAGGCGCGGCAGGGCGCTCGGGGGCGCGGCGAGTTCGGTGATCTTGTCGACCGGGTAGATGAGCACCGGTTGCAGATCGTCGTCGGCCAGGGCGATGGGCCGCCGCCAGCAGAAGTACGACGGGACCAGCAGCAGGCCCCGGCCGCGCAGGTGCAGATCGCGCTCGACCGGATAGTCGACGGACAGGACGGGCGGCTCCCACGCCGCCATCGGCCGCAGACTGTTCAGCAGCGCCTGCGTTCCGCCGTCCACGACGGCGCGGGTGCGCAGGGCGAGGTCCGCGGCGGTGGTCGCGCCGATGCGGTCCCACAGGGGTGCGATGAACTTCGCGTGGTATGTGCGGAGGTGCGCGTCCAGGGTGGACAGTACGGTCGTGTCGCCCCGGGCCAGTTCCGCACCCGCCCAAGGCCGTCCCCCGGCCTCCGTCAGCAGGCCCAACTCGTGGCGTAATCGGCGTCTTGGCGTCGCGAGCACCCGCTCTATGCCCGTCCGGAGGTCGGTGGGGCCGCCCTCGCCGTAGGGGGTGAGGAAGTCCGGGAAGTAGGCGGCGCGCGGCACCAGACTGTGCAGCGCCGCCGCCGACGCCCGAGCCGCCGCACTCCGGCGGACCGTATGCCCGACCTTTTTCCGCCAGGGATCGAAGACGATGGCACCTTCGCGGGCCTGAAGTCGGAACAGGCTGCACACGATTTCCCACAACGGGTCGGGATCGCGGGCGATACGTACGGTTTCCAGATCGCTGCTGGTGAAGTGGATGCGGAGCATGACGTCCCCCGTCGTCCGTTGGATTCCGCCAACGAATCTCCGCCACCCGCCACATCGTGAACAAGTGCAATCTCAGACAGCACACACCCGAAATGTGGACAGTCGGAGCATTTCCCATGGGGTTCGGCCGGGCGGCGGCTCGAAACCACCCCCGCCCCACCGTCCCCTTGGAGCGGCCGCGCCTACCCCTGGAACCTCCGCCCCACCCATCGCCACGCGAACTCCAGGAGCACGCAGCCCGCCGCCGCGATCGCCACCGCCGTCCACGGCATCGTCACGCCGACCAGCTTCAGGGCGAAGAAGCTCTGGAGCCACGGGACGGCGAGGACCAGGAGGAAGGCGCCGCCCATCGCGGCGACCAGGGTGAGACGCCACCAGGTGTAGGGGCGGGCGATGATCGCCAGGACCCACATCGAGACCAGGAAGAGCGTCAGGGTGGCCGCGCTGGTCTCGGCGGCGAGGGCGTCCGGGCCCGAGTAGTGGTGGCGGGCCAGGAAGTACGTGGTGAAGGTGGTCGCCGCCGCGATGACGCCGCCGGGGATCGCGTACCGCATGACTCTGCGCACGAAGTGCGGCCTGGCGCGTTCCTTGTTGGGCGCGAGTGCCAGGAAGAACGCCGGGACGCCGATCGTGAGCGTGGACAGCAGCGTCAGATGGCGGGGGAGGAACGGGTACTCCACCTGGAAGCAGACCACCAGGATGGCGAGCAGCACCGAGTACACCGTCTTGGTGAGGAAGAGGGTGGCGACCCGGGTGATGTTGCCGATGACCCGGCGGCCCTCGGCGACCACGGACGGCAGCGTCGCGAAGGAGTTGTTCAGGAGCACGATCTGGGCCACCGCCCGGGTCGCCTCCGAGCCCGAGCCCATCGAGACGCCGATGTCCGCGTCCTTCAGGGCCAGCACGTCGTTCACGCCGTCGCCGGTCATCGCCACCGTGTGGCCCCGGGACTGGAGCGCCGCCACCATGTCCCGCTTCTGCTGCGGGGTGACCCGGCCGAAGACCGCGTTCGAGTCGAGGACCTGCCCCATCTCCGTACGGTCGGTGGGCAGCGTCCGCGCGTCGACCGTGCCCTCGGCGCCGACCATGCCGAGCTTCGCGGCGACCGCGCCGACCGAGACCGCGTTGTCGCCGGAGATCACCTTGGTGGTGACGTTCTGCTCGGCGAAGTACGCGAGTGTGTCGGCGGCGTCGGGCCGCAGCCGCTGCTCGATCACGACGAGCGCGGCGGGCCGTGCACCGGAGACGACGGAGCCCGGGGCGTCCGTCTCCGCCCCCTCCAGGCCACCCGCCGCCCGTGCCAGCAGCAGCACCCGCAACCCCTGCTCGTTCAGCAGGTCCACGTCGTCGAGCGCCGGGTCACCGGCGGGCAGCAGGACGTCCGGCGCACCGAGCAGCCACGCCGACTCGGCGCCGTCGGCCTCCCGGAAGGACGCCCCGCTGTACTTGCGCGCGGACGAGAACGGCAGCGACGCCGTGCAGCTCCACCCCTCCGGCTCCGGGCAGGCGTCGACGACGGCCTGGAGCGAGGCGTTCGGGTGCGGGTCGGACGCCCCGAAGGCGCCGAGCACCCGCCGTACGTACGACTCGTCGGCGCCGTGCAGCGGCCGCAGCTCGCTGAGGTCCATCCCGCCCTCGGTGAGCGTGCCCGTCTTGTCGAGGCACACCACGTCCACCCGGGCGAGGCCCTCGATGGCGGGCAGCTCCTGCACCAGACACTGCTTGCGGCCCAGCCGTACGACTCCGATGGCGAAGGCGACGGAGGTCAGCAGGACCAGACCCTCGGGGATCATCGGCACGATGCCGCCGACCGTACGGGCGATGGCGTCCTTGACGTTGTCGCCCTTCACCACCAGCTGGCTGATCACCAGTCCGGTCGCCGTCGGGATCATCATCCACGTCACGTACTTGAGGATCGTGGAGATGCCGGTGCGCAGCTCGGAGTGGACGAGGGTGAAGCGGGACGCCTCCTCGGCGAGCTGCGCCGCGTACGCCTCGCGGCCCACCTTGGTCGCGGTGAACGCGCCGCCGCCCGCGACGACGAACGAACCGGACATCATCCGGTCCCCCGGCCGCTTCACCACGGGGTCCGCCTCGCCGGTGAGCAGCGACTCGTCGACCTCCAGGCTCTCCGCCTCGGCGACCTCGCCGTCCACGACGACCTTGTCCCCGGGGCCCAGCTCGATCAGGTCGCCCAGGACGATCTCGGAGGTGGAGATCTCGGCGCCGATGCCGTCGCGCCGGACGGTCGGCTTCGCCTCGCCGATGACGGCCAGCCCGTCGAGGGTCTTCTTGGCGCGCAGTTCCTGGACGATGCCGATGCCGGTGTTGGCGATGATCACGAAGCCGAACAGGCCGTCCTGGATCGGCGCCACGAACAGCATGATCACCCAGAGGATGCCGATGATCGCGTTGAAACGGGTGAAGACGTTGGCGCGGACGATCTCCCGGGTCGAGCGGGAGCTGCGCACGGGGACGTCGTTGACCTCGCCGCGCGCGACCCGCTCGGCGACCTCGGCGGAGGTGAGCCCCCCGGACCGGTGCACGACGGCGGCGGTCCCCCGCCGGTCGTGATCCCCCGGCGGTCCGCTCCCCGCCGCCCCGTCCCCGTCCGTACCGATCTTCGCCCGCTGAGTCATGTTTTCGACGGTACGACCGGTTCGGGGCGTTCACCCCCCGAGGGTGACGAAGATCAGACCGGGGGAGGAGGGGAACGGAGGGGAATCGTCCGCAGGTGTGACGGCCCCCGGAAGCCCTGAGGGACTACGCCCCCGCCCCGTCCGCCCCGCGCCCCGCCGCGGCCTCTGCCGCCTGCGCCGCCGCGTGCCGCTTGATCGCCGCGTCCCGCTTCCGTACGTACCAGACGCCGATCAGGCCGAGTCCGCCGCCGGCCAGGCAGGTCCAGACCCACCAGGTGAGGTCCCGGTCGTCGAACCAGCCGTAGAAGGGGACCTGGACCAGGAAGAGGACGAACCAGAGGATCGTTCCGCCGGTGATGGTGGCGACGACGGGCCCCTCAAGGGGCTCGGGTGCCTCGTGCTTGGGTGTCCACTTCGCCATGGGCTCAGTCTAGGTGGCGAGAATTCATGGCTCCGCATGCTCTACGCGCGGAGATAGACTCGTGCTCGTTCAGGTGTTCATACTGAAACGGTTTGCCTCTGGCGGGTTTCCTTCGTATGAACCGCCAAAACGGACTCTCCCGATGAGGAACCCCATGAGCACCTCGGCCGCCGCCAAGGCCACGCCGCCTGAGCCTTCCGCTCCGCAGGAACCCACTTCCGGTCTCGACCGCTACTTCAAGATCTCGGAGCGCGGTTCGACCGTCGCCCGCGAGATCCGCGGTGGTTTCGCGACCTTCTTCGCGATGGCCTACATCATCGTGCTGAACCCGATCATCCTCGGCAGCGCCAAGGACATGTACGGGCACCAGCTCGACGGCGGCCAGCTCGTCACCGCGACCGTCCTGACGGCGGCGTTCTCGACGCTCCTCATGGGGGTCATCGGCAACGTCCCGATCGCCCTCGCCGCCGGTCTCGGCGTCAACACGGTCGTCGCCCTCCAGCTCGCGCCCAAGATGGCCTGGCCGGACGCCATGGGCATGGTCGTCCTCGCGGGCATCGTCGTGATGCTCCTGGTCGCGACGGGTCTGCGCGAGCGCGTGATGAGCGCGGTGCCGGTCGGCCTGCGCAAGGCCATCGCCATCGGTATCGGCCTCTTCATCATGCTGATCGGCCTCGTCGACTCGGGCTTCGTCTCCCGGATCCCCGACGCCGCGCACACCACCGTCCCGCTTCAGCTGGGCGGCGACGGGCACCTCCTGGGCTGGCCGGTTCTCGTCTTCATCCTGGGCACGCTGATCACCCTCGCCCTGATCGTCCGCAAGGTGCCGGGCGCGATCCTCATCTCGATCGTCGTCATGACGATCGTGGCCATGGTGATCAACGCGGTCGCGGACATCCCGTCCTGGGGTCTGACCACCCCGGAGTGGCCGGGCAACCCGGTCGCCACTCCGGACTTCGGTCTGGTCGGCGAGGTCAGCCTCTTCGGCGGCTTCGGCAAGGTCGGCGTCCTGACCGGCATCCTCTTCGTCTTCACCGTGCTGCTGTCCTGCTTCTTCGACGCCATGGGCACGATCCTGGCCGTCGGCGACGAGGGCAAGCTGACCGACAAGGACGGCAACTTCCCGGGCATCAACAAGGTCCTGCTCGTCGACGGTCTGGCCGTCGCCTCCGGCGGTGCCACCTCCTCCTCGGCCACCACCTGCTTCGTGGAGTCCACGGCGGGCGTCGGCGAGGGCGCGAGGACGGGTCTCGCCTCGGTCGTGACCGGTGCGCTCTTCTCCGTGGCGCTCTTCCTCACCCCGCTGGCCACGATGGTCCCCTCGCAGGCGGCCACGCCCGCGCTGCTCGCGGTCGGCTTCCTGATCCTGGCCGGGTCGATCAAGGACATCGACTGGAGCGACTACACCATCGCGATGCCCGCCTTCCTGGCGATGGTGATGATGCCGTTCACGTACTCGATCACCAACGGCATCGGCATCGGCTTCGTCTCGTTCAGCCTGCTGCGCCTCGCGGCCGGCCGAGGCCGTGAGGTCCCCGTCGCCATGTACGTGGTGTCGGCGGTCTTCGTCTTCTACTACGCGATGCCGGCGCTCGGCCTGACGTGATCCGGGGTCCGGGCCCCTCCGGGCCCGGACGTCCCGTTCGCCCCGGCGGCCCCGTCCGCCAGGGCTTCCCCGCCGTGCCGGGTCTCCCCGGCCTCGCCGTTCTCCCCGTAGAACTTCTCCGTCTCCTCGACGGCGGTCGTGTACCGCTCGTCGAAGTCCTCCCGAATGAGCGTCCGGACGACATAGTCCTGGACGCTCATTCCTCTTTTCGCGGCGTGACCCTTGAGCCGGTCGAGCAGCTCACTGTCGATGCGCAGGCTGAGCACTGTCGATCCCATGATGTTCAGGGTCGGGGCAGGAGGGCCCAGAGCCGTCACTTTCCGGCCCTTACTCACTCGTATGGGTGATACATGGATGCGGAAGCGTGACTTCTCCGCCGCCGGTCGGCGGACAGGGCGCGGGGCGGGTGTGATCCCCGCTACGTCGGCGTGTCCCGGTTGGTATTTAGGAAGAGTAATGAGTTAGGCTAACGAACATGCCTGACCTGTCCACCGGCACCGCCGACGACGTCGCAGCCGTGAACGCGCTGCGCTCCGCCGTGATGCGACTGGGCCGACGCCTGAAGCACCAGCGCGTCGACGAGTCGCTGAGCCCCACCGAGATGTCGGTGCTCGGCACCCTCGCGCTCTGCGGGTCCGCCACCCCCGGCGAACTCGCCCGCAAGGAGCACGTCCAGCCGCCGTCGATGACCCGCATCGTCGCGCTGCTCGAAGCCAAGGGACTGGTCCGGCTGGAGCCGCACCCCGACGACCGCCGGCAGAAGGTGGTCAGCCCGACCGAGCAGGCCGAGACCATGCTCGAAGAATCCCGCCGCAAGCGGAACGCCTGGCTGGCCGTCCTCGCCGAGGGACTGGACGAGGACGAATGGGCCAAGCTGCGCGCGGCCGCCCCGGTCCTGGAGAAGCTCGCCCACCTCTAACCGATGCGCCAAGGAGGCGACGCACTTTGAGTACGGGACCCGGAGCAGACTCCGCACCCGTCCACAAACCCACCCTCGACACCCGTGGGCGGGGGGAAACCTTCTCCTCGCTCCGCATCCGCAACTACCGGCTGTTCTTCACCGGCGCGATCGTCTCCAACACCGGCACCTGGATGGCCCGGATCACCCAGGACTGGCTGGTCCTGAGCATCACGGGCTCCGCCGCCGCCGTCGGCATCACGACGGCCCTCCAGTTCCTTCCGATGCTGCTCTTCGGTCTGTACGGCGGAGTCATCGCCGACCGCTACCCGAAGCGGCAGCTGCTGCTCTTCAGCCAGGCGGCCCTCGGCCTCTGCGGACTCGCGCTCGCCGCGCTCACCCTCTCCGGCAGCGTCCAGGTCTGGCACGTCTACCTGATCGCCTTCCTCCTGGGCATGGTCACGGTCGTCGACAACCCGGCCCGGCAGTCCTTCGTCTCCGAGATGGTCGGCCCCGACCAGCTGCGCAACGCGGTCTCCCTGAACTCGGCGAACTTCCAGTCCGCCCGGCTCGTCGGCCCCGCCGTCGCGGGCGTCCTCATCGCCGGAGTCGGCAGCGGCTGGGCGTTCCTCCTCAACGGCCTCTCCTTCCTCGCGCCCCTCGTCAGCCTCCTGCTCATGCGGACCGGTGAACTCCACAAGGTGGAGCGCGCCCCGCGCGGCAAGGGACAGCTCCGGGAGGGCCTGCGGTACGTGGCCGGGCGGCCGGACCTCATCTGGCCGATCGTCCTCGTCGGCTTCATCGGCACCTTCGGCTTCAACTTCCCGATCTGGCTCACGGCCTTCTCCGGCGAGGTCTTCCACGTCGGCGCGGGCTCCTACGGCCTGCTCAACACCCTGATGGCGGCGGGCTCGCTCGCGGGCGCCCTGATGGCGGCCCGGCGCGGCTCCACCCGGCTGCGGATGCTGGTGACCGCGGCGGCCGTCTTCGGCGTCCTGGAGATCGCGGCGGCGTTCTCGCCGACGTTCTGGCTGTTCGCGCTGTTGCTTGTGCCGATCGGCATGATCGGGCTCACGGTCAACATCACCGCGAACTCCGCCGTCCAGATGGCCACCGACCCCGCCATGCGCGGCCGGGTCCTCAGCCTCTACATGATGGTCTTCGCCGGGGGCACGCCGATCGGAGCGCCCCTCCTCGGCTGGGTCACCGACACCTACGGCGCCCGCGCGGGCTTCGCCACGGGCGGCGCGATCTCGCTGGCCGCGGCGGTCGTCGTCGGCCTGGTCCTGGCCCGGGTGGGCGGCCTCAAGGTCGCCTGGACCTGGCGCGGCGGCCACCCCCAAGTCCGCTTCGTGGCGAGGGAACGCCTGGCCGCGGCGGCGTAGCCCCGGGCCGGGCGGCCCGGGGCGGGACCTCCGGAAGGGGGACGGGGGTACGGGCGGTGCGCCGGTACCCCCGCACCTGTAGGGGCGGGGCCTGCCCGTGGGGGTCGGGTCCACCCGTAGGGGCAGGGTCCACCCGTAGGGGTCGGGTCCACCCGTAGGGGCAGGGTCCACCCGTACGGGCCCGCCCCTCACCCCCTACGCCCTTCACGGGTCTCACCCCCTACGGGTCTCACACCCTCCTCTCCAGCACCTGCCCCGGCCACTCCTCCACCGTGAACGGGGTGGTCCGGGTGAAGCCCTGGTTCTCGTAGTACGCGATCAGGCGGCCCTCGCTGCCCGCGAAGCAGTCGACGCGCAGGAGGGACACGCCCTGGCGTCGGGTCTCCGCCGCCGCGTGGGCGAGCAGGGCCGCGCCCACGCCCCGGCCGTGGAAGCGGCCGTCCGTCGCGAGCAGCCGGACGTACACCTCGGGCTCGTCCGCCGGGGCGACGTACGAGGCAGGGTGCGGGGTCAGCGTCATCGTGCCCGCCGGTACGCCGTCGATCTCGGCGATCCACGGATCGCCCTCCGTCATGGTGCTCTCGACCTGCCGGACCGCCTTGGGGCGAGTGGAGAACGGCGCCGTGCCCCACTGCGCGGTGATGCCCTGGTCGTTCAGCCAGACCACGGCGCTGTCGAGGACTCCGAGTATCGCGGGGAGGTCGTCCGCCCCGCCCTTCCTGATGGTGATCTCCATCCGGCCGAAGGTACCGGCTGTCAGACTCGCCCCATGAGGCTTTTCGCCGCCGTCCTGCCGCCCCCGGAGCCACTGGCCGAGCTGGCGCGGGTCGTCGACCGGCTGCACCGGCTGCCCGGGGCGGACGGACTGCGCTGGGCGTCGCGACCCGGCTGGCACCTCACGCTGGTGTTCATGGGCGAGGTCGGCGAGGAGTCGCTGCCGGAACTGCGCGCCCGGCTCGCCAGGGCCGCGCGCCGCACCCCGCCGCTCGCGCTGCGGCTGCACGGCGGCGGCCACTTCGGGCAGCGGACCCTGTGGACGAGGGCGAGCGGGGCGACCGGGGGACCGGCCGAGGGCCTGGGCGGGGGCCTGGAAGAGCTGCGGCGGCTCGCCGAACGCGCCGACGCGGCCGCGCGCCGGTCCGGCATCCCGATGGAGGAGCACCGCCCCTACCGGGCGCATCTGACGCTGGCCCGCGCCCGTACGCGCCCGGTGGACCTCGGGCCCTTCCTCGACGCGCTCGACGGCTTCGAGGGGAGCCGGTGGGAGGCGGCGGAACTGTCCCTCGTCCGTTCCCGGCTGCCGGTGGACGGGGTGCGGGGCGAGCAGCCACGGTACGAGCGGGTGGACGGCTGGCCGCTGGAGGGCGGGACGGGCGGTACGGGCGGGACGACCGCCACGGGCGGGGCAGGCGGTACGGGCGGGGCAGGCGGTACGGGCGGCACGGGCAAGGCGGGCGGGACAAACGGGACGGGCGGGGTGGGAGGCGTCGGCGGGGGCCGGGTAACCTCGAAGGGTGGATCCGAAGACCCGTAACCGAATCATGGCCGGCGTGCTCGTACTGATGTTCGCGATCATCGCGGTGACGTCGATCGCCGGTCAGTAGCCGCCCGAGCGCCCCTCGCGCCGCCGTCGCCCGGCCCGCCTTCCGGTCCGTCGCCCGGCCCGTCTCCCACGCCGTGGAAAGGTGCTTGCTTCGAGCGCACTCCAGGGAGTTGGCTTGGCGCCCATGGAGTACACGCAGCTCGGACGCACCGGACTCAAGGTCAGCCGCCTCGTCCTCGGCACGATGAACTTCGGACCTCAGACCGACGAACCCACCAGCCACGCGATCATGGACTCGGCGCTGGACGCCGGGCTCAACTTCTTCGACACGGCCAACGTCTACGGCTGGGGCGAGAACAAGGGCCGCACCGAGGAGATCATCGGCTCCTGGTTCGCGAAGGGCGACGGGCGCCGCGACCGTACCGTCCTCGCCACCAAGGTGTACGGGAACATGGGCGCCGACGGCGAAGCCTGGCCCAACCACGACAAGCTGTCGGCGGTGAACATCCGCCGTGCCGTCGAGGCCAGCCTCAAGCGCCTCGGCACGGACTACATCGACCTCTACCAGTTCCACCACGTCGACCGGTCCACCCCCTTCGAGGAGATCTGGCAGGCGGTCGACGTCCTGATCCAGCAGGGCAAGATCCTCTACGCCGGTTCCTCCAACTTCCCCGGCTACAAGATCGCCCAGGCCAACGAGACCGCCGCCCGCCGGGGCTCGGTCGGTCTGGTCAGCGAGCAGTGCCTCTACAACCTCTTCGAGCGGCGCGCCGAGATGGAGGTCATCCCGGCGGCCCAGGAGTACGGCCTCGGGGTCATCCCCTGGTCGCCGCTGCACGGCGGGCTGCTCGGCGGCGTCCTGAAGAAGGAGGCCGAGGGCAAGCGCCGTACGGAGGGACGCGCGGCGGCCACGCTCGCCGAGCCCGAGTCCCGGGCGAAGCTCCAGGCGTACGAGGACCTGCTGGACAAGCACGGTCTCGCGCCCGGCGAGACGGCCCTCGCCTGGCTGCTCACCCGGCCGGGTGTGACGGGTCCGATCGTCGGCCCCCGCACCCCCGAACAGCTCGCGGGCGCGCTGCGCGCCCTGGAACTGGAGCTGAGCGAGGAGCTTCTCGCCTCCCTGGACGAGATCTTCCCGGGCCCCGGCCCGTCCCCGGAGGCCTTCGCCTGGTGAGGCGGTGAGGAGGCGTCGTCGCGACGGCGCCCGCAGTCCGGCGGCCCGGCGTCCCCTAGGGGGCGCCGGGCTTTTCGGTTTCATGAACTCCCCTATCCCGTAAGGGTGTTGAGCCCTACCCTGAGGTCCCGCCATAAGGGGTCACGCGGGATCAACTGGGGGAAACCATGGAATCCGAGAACGTCCTGCCACGCTCGTACAAGGTCAAGCCCGGACGGATGACCGGCGTCTACATCGCGGTGCTGATCACCGTGGCCGCCGGACTCCTGCCCGTCCTCAAGGACGAGGGCCTCGGCAGCGGGGCGAAGACCCTGATCATCGGGCTGCTCCTGGCCTTCGTCGTCTGGATCGTCACCGCCGCCCGCCTCTGCGCCACCTATGTCGACCGCAGCGGCATCCGGGTCCGGGGCATGATCAGGACCCGCAGGCTCGCCTGGGAGGAGATCCGCGACATCAGCTCCGCCCCGAACCCCAGCGCGGGCCTGGGTCAGGGCCAGCCCCAAGTCATCTCGTACGCCCGTGGCCGCGACGGCCGCCGGGTCCAGCTCATGTACCTGGACGACAAGCACGTGACCGTGGACCGCGAGATCGCCGCCCTCCGCTCCCTCTGGGAGGAACTGCGCGGCGAGGACTGGACCCCGGACGCGGCCTAGCGCCGAGGCTCCTGCCGCAGGATCCCGGTCCCGTCACAGGCGGGGCGCGGTCGAGTCGGGGCCGGCCCCGTAGGGGGCCCCGAGCCCCCACGCCTGGTGCATCGCGTCGGCGAAGGCGGCGGCCAGTTTGTGTTCCCCGGTGGGGCCCGGGTGGGTGCCGTCGTAGGTGTCGGCTTCGAGGGTGTACGACTCCGGGACCGTCGCGAGCAGCAGGGGCGAGGCGGCCGTGTCCAGGTCCGCGACCGTCTTCGCCAGCAGGTCGTTGAAGCGGGCGCACTCGGCGGCGAAGAAGGCGTCGTTCCCGGCGCGTACGTTGGGGATGACCGGGAGCAGGACGGTCCGGACGCGCGGGTTGGCGGCGCGGGCCGCCGCAAGGAACGTCCGGACGTTCTCCTCGGTCTGCCCGCTGTCGGTGTAGAACCCGAGGTCGATCAGGCCGAGCGAGACGAGCAGGACGTCGGCGCCGGTCTCCGTCACCGCCCCGCCGATGAGCGGCGCCATGTGCAGCCAGCCCTCGCCCCAGCCCGCCAGATGCCGTCGGGCGGCGGCGGGGAAGGCGGGATCGGCGTACGCCTCCGGTCCGGGGGCGTCGGCGGCGGGGTCGTAGAGGCCGGTGCGCGGCCCGACGATCTCGAACTCGCCGGGCAGGGCGGACTCCAGATGGCGCCACATGCGGTAGCGCCAGGTCCAGTCGCCGACGCTGCCGATGGTCATGCTGTCGCCGACGAACAGAAAACGCATGGTCACATCATCGCGGACGTCTTCCCGCACCGGCGACGTGATCCGGACCACGGGGGGAGGGGACCGTAGGGGTCCGGGTCTCCCCCTTGGGGGACCCCGGGGTGGCGGGCTCCTCCCGGACGGCGTCCCCGCCCCGGTCGCGGTCCCGGCCGTCGCGGTCCCGCTCGTCGAGGTATGCCGAGAGTTCCGCCGCTCCCGTCAGCATCGCCCGGCCCCGGTCCGCGAGTCTGCGGCGCCGGTCGCGCAGGGCGGCGCCCAGCGGGTCCAGGCCGCCCGCCGCGCGGACGCTTTCGATCAACGGGGCGATCTGTTCCAGGAGTTGGCCGCCCCGGCGCAGTCGATGGACCAGGTGGGCGTCCCGTACGGCCGTCTGGTCGTAGACCCGGTATCCGGTCAGGGGATCGCGGTGCGGCCGGACCAGGCCCGCGCGCTCCCATTTGCGCAGGGTCGCGGGTCGGATGCCGAGCCCGGCGGCCAGGGGCCCGATGAAGACGACGCCGGAGGGGGTGGCGGCGGGGATACCGGGGAGGTTGGGGGTGCCGGGGAGGTCGGGAGAGCTGGGGGTGCCGGGGGTGCCCGGGACGCCGGGGGTGCCGACCGTGCCAGCCACGCCGACCGTGCCGGGGGCGCCGACCGCGCCGACCGTGCCAGCCAGGCCGACCGTACCGGGGGCGCCGACCGTGCCGAGGGCGCCCGGAGTCGCGCCGAGGGCGTCCGGAGTCGTGCCGGTTCCCTCGTCGAGGTCGCGGAGGGCGTGTTCCACGGCGGCGAGTGCCCTGCGGTCCTCCAGGAGCAGGGCGTGGCTCTCGTCGACCAGCCGGAGCGCCTCTTCCACCCGGTCCTCGTTGACCGCCCGCATGATCTCCGCCGTCACCCGGTGCCCGTGGCCGGGCAGCAGCGCGAGGAACGCGCGCAGCGCCGCCGGGTGCGGGGCGCCGTCACCGTCACCGTGCGGGGTGCGAGGTGTGGCGGGCAGGATGCCCGACTCCTCGTACTCCCTGATCGCCTGGGTGGACAGACCGTGTCCACGCGCGAGATCGATCGGCCTGAGCCGACCTCCACTGTGAAGGTTTCTCCCCATGGCGCGGACCGTATCGCGCCGAAGTTTCCGGCGAGAGTTCGGCGATCTCGTTTGAGCCACGGCGGCCGGGCGGCGGGCCCGTAAGGGGAGACCCGTGGGGGTGGGACCCCGTAGGGGGCGGGCCCCGTAAGGGTGGGACCCTTCGGGGTTTTTCCGGTCGTGGGAGGCTGGGGGCATGCGATCTGCTCTCTGCGCCCTCGGCACGGCGGCGGCCCTGGTGCTGCTTCCGGCCGGTCTCGCCCGTGCCGAAGGGCCGGAGCCCGACCGGGACTTCACCATCGAGGACTCCAGGATCACCGAGTCCAGCGGGCTGGCCGCGAGCCGGGCCCACCCGGGGATCTACTGGACGCACAACGACCAGGACGCGCCCCTGATCTACGGCGTCGACTCCCGTACGGGTGAGACGGTCGCGACCCTGACCATGAAGGGCGTCGGCACCCCCCGGGACATGGAGGCCATCGCGGTCGGGCCGGACGGTGACATCTACGTCGGCGACATCGGCGACAACCTCGACGGCACCTGGGACCACGTGTGGATCTACCGCTTCCCCGAGCCGAAGGTCCTCAAGGACCAGACGGTGTCGGCGAAGCAGTACGTCGTGAAGTACGCCGACGGTCCGCGCAACGCCGAGGCGCTCATGGTCCATCCGAAGACCGGCCGGGTGTACATAGCCAGCAAGAAGCAGAGCGGCGGCGGGCTGTACGCGGGTCCCGAGCGGCTCTCGGCCTCGGGGACGAACGTCTTCCGCCGGATCGGCGAGGTGCCGTGGGTGACCGATGGCGCGTTCTCGCCGGACGGCGGACGGCTCACCCTGCGCGGCTACTTCAGCGCCGAGGAGTACGCCTGGAAGGAGGGCGGCACGGGCGGCGGAAGCCTCGACGGCGAGGGGAAGCACGTCCCGGTGCCGTTCCAGGGCCAGGCGGAGTCGGTGACGTACACCAGGGACGGCGCGGCGCTGATGTTCGGCTCCGAGGGGAAGCGCAGCCGGGTCCTCCGGGTGGACAGCCCCGGCGCCGGGACGCCCACCGGCCCGTCGTCCGCCGCTCCAGGGACCGGGACCGGACCCTCGGGCGCGACGAAGGACCCGCAGGGCGCGCCCGGGAAGGAGGACGAGGGCAACGCCTTCGTCGGCTTCCTCGTCCTCGCGGGCGCCACCGTCCTGGTCCTCGGCGCGAAACGCCTCTTCCGCCGCCGCTGACGGCAGGCGGTGGTCCGATCGGGTGAGCGGGAACCAGCGACGCCCTCTTCGCCCGCTCCCGATGCGATGATCCCCGCCGTGAGCACATCACTCGAAGCGTGTTGCAGGGCGCTGTGGTAGCGATGCTCCTGACCGGATCGGTCGCCCCTGCTCATGCGGCCCCGGGCCCCTACTGGGACAAGAGGGTCAAGTGCAACGCGACCGACCCTGACGGACGCAAGATCCCCACGCGCGTGGGCAACGGCGAACTCGGATGGAACCACTTCTCCGGGAAGCACAACATCAAGAAGTGCGCCATCGTGAACATCCCGCTCCGGGGCAACGTGGACAAGGTGGATGGCGCCAACATCCAGTACTGGGGATGGGCCTCCCACCCGAGACACCGCAGCGTGCAGATCGTCGTCAAGGCGCGGTACGCCTGCAAGACCGCAGACAGAAAGTACGACGCCGGTCCCGGCAACGTCGTGGGCGTCATCACCGCCTACTGCAAGGGCATGACCAAGTGCCCACACTGGGTGAATGAGTAGCCCGGTGAACGAGGACGAGTACGAGATCGAGGACCTTCAGAGGGACGTGGCCAGCCTCCTCCTGGAGTACGTCCACGCGCCCCTCCTTGAGGACCAGCACGTGCGGGCGGTGCTGCCCGCTCCCCTGGACTCCCCGGCGGTTCGGGTGGCCCTCGGGGGGCGGGGCGAGCGGGTGCCCGCGCGGCTGAAGGCGTACGAGATCCCCCTCCGCTCGGGCGAGGACCTGTTCACCTCGCACGATGTCGTCGCCCTGCTGCGCGCCGTACACACCGGGACGCACATCTACCCCGCGAACGCCGTCTCCACCGTCCTCGGCATGGAACTCCTCAAGGTCGATCCGGCGCGCGTGAAGGAAGCCCCCTTCACCCACGACGACTGGTCCGCCACCCTCCTGCGCTGCCTCGCCCACCCCGAGCGGCCGACCCGGGCGGACACGGCGCTGCGCGGGTTCCGCTTCAGGGAGGACGGGCTGCTGCGCCTCTACGTGGACGGCGACGAGGTGCCGGGCGTGAGCGCGGTCGACGTACGGCCCGGTGGCGCGCTCACCGCTCTCCTCGCGGCGCTTTCCTCGCTGCTCGACGAGGCGTGGCGGACCTCGGCCCCCGGCGACGACCCCCACTGCCGCCGCGTGGTGGACCTCACCGACTGGTAGACCGCGGGAACGGCGAAGGGCCCGGCACCGCGTCCCCGGTGCCGGGCCCTTCCGTACGGCTGTGTGCCGTGGGGCGTCGTTACAGCTTGCCGATCACGTAGTCCACGCACGCCGTCAGGGCGCGCACGTCCGCCGGGTCGATCGCCGGGAACATCGCGATCCGCAGCTGGTTGCGGCCCAGCTTGCGGTACGGCTCGGTGTCGACGATGCCGTTGGCGCGCAGGACCTTCGCGACCGCCGCCGCGTCGATCTCGTCCGCGAAGTCGATCGTGCCGATGACCTGCGAGCGCTTCGCCGCGTCCGTGACGAACGGCGTCGCGTACTTGGACTCCTCGGCCCAGCCGTACAGCGCGTCCGAGGACTCCTTCGTACGCGAGACCGCCCAGTCCAGACCGCCCTGGCCGTTGATCCACTTCAGCTGCTCGGCGAGCAGGAAGAGGGTCGAGAGCGCCGGGGTGTTGTACGTCTGGTTCTTCAGCGAGTTGTCGATCGCCGTCGGCAGCGAGAAGAACTCGGGGATGTGCCGGCCCGAGGCGTGGATCCGCTGCGCGCGCTCAAGGGCCGCCGGGGAGAAGACCGCCAGCCACAGACCGCCCTCGGCGGCGAAGGACTTCTGCGGGGCGAAGTAGTAGACGTCCGTCTCCGCGATGTCGACGGGCAGACCGCCCGCGCCGGAGGTCGCGTCGACCAGGACGAGCGCGCCCTCGTCGGCGCCCGCGACCCGCTTGATCGGGGCGGCGACACCGGTGGAGGTCTCGTTGTGCGTGTACGCGTAGACGTCGGCGCCCGCTTCGGCCACCGGCTCCGGGTGGCTGCCCGGGTCGGCGGAGATCACGGTCGGCTCGGCCAGCCACGGGGCCAGCTTGGCCGCCTTCGCGAACTTGGAGGAGAACTCGCCGAAGGTCAGGTGCTGGGACTTCTGCTCGATGAGCCCGTGGGTCGCCACGTCCCAGAAGGCGGTGGAGCCGCCGTTGCCCAGGATCACCTCGTACCCCTCGGGGAGGGAGAAGAGGTCGCGGATACCGGAACGCACCTCGCCGACCAGGTTCTTGACCGGAGCCTGGCGGTGGGAGGTGCCGAGGAGGGAGGTGCCGGTGGCGGCCAGGGCGTCCAGCGCCTCCGTACGCACCTTGGAGGGGCCCGCGCCGAAACGGCCGTCGGCGGGCTTGATGTCAGCGGGAATCTGGATATCAGCCACGAGGCGGAGGGTATCGGGTCGGGAAGGGGCCGGTCGCCGCATGTCCGCCGGATGAGACGAGAAGTGAGACATCCTGGCCTTGTGGGAACACACGAGAAACAGGCCCGGGAAGCCGCCGGACTCGCGGCGGAGCTGCGGGCGGCCGTCGCCGGAGAAGTCGACTTCTCCGCCGCCGCGCGCGCCCTGACGACGATGGACGCCTCCAACTACCGCCGGGTGCCGGTCGGTACGGTCGCGCCCCGTGACGCCGACGATCTCGCGGCGGCGCTCGCGGTGTGCCGGGCGCACGGGACGCCGGTCGTCGCGCGCGGCGGCGGTACGTCCATCGGCGGCCAGGCGACCGGCACCGGCGTGGTGCTCGACCTCACACGGCACATGGCCGGGGTGGTCTCCCTCGACCCGGTGGAACGGACCGCCGTCGTCCGCCCCGGGCTCGTCCTCGACCGGCTCCGGGAGGCGGCCCGCCCGTACGGGCTGACCTTCGGCCCCGACCCGTCGACGCACGGCCGCTGCACCCTCGGCGGCATGATCGGCAACAACGCCTGCGGGGCGCACTCGGTCGCCTGGGGCACCACGGCGGACAACGTGCGCTCCCTGGAAGTGATGACCTATCGGGGCGAGCGGTTGACGCTGGGGGCCGGGGGAGGGGCGGGAGTTCCCCTAGGGGCGGGGCTTCCCCTAGGGGCGCCCAGGGCCGAGCCTGGGGCCGGGCGCGGGGCCGGGGCCGGGCGCGGGGCCGGGTCCGCCGCGCCTCCCGGGCTCCTCGATCTCGTCGGGCGGAACCTCGCCCTCCTCCGTACCGGCTACCCGGAAGGGCTCCCGCGCCGGATCTCGGGGTACGCCCTCGACGCACTGCTGCCCGAGCGGGGGGTGGACGTGGCCCGCTCCTTCTGCGGCAGCGAGGGCACCCTCGGGGTGGTCACGGAGGCCACCGTGCGGCTGGTCCCGCTGCCCGCCGCGCCCGTGCTCGTCGTCCTCGGATACGCCGACGAGAGCGCCGCGGCCGACGCCGCGGCCGGCCTCCTCCCCTACGGCCCCCTGACCGTGGAGGGCATGGCCGCCGATCTCGTACGGGACGGGAGCGCGGGGCTGCCCCGGGGCGGTGCCTGGCTGTTCTGCGAGGCCGACGGGGAGGCCGCGGCCCGGCGTCTGGTGCGGGCGGCGGACGCGCTCGACGCGACCGTGGTGACCGACCCGAAGGGGCAGCGGGCGCTGTGGCGCATCCGGGAGGACGCGGCGGGCACTGCGACCCTCCTCCCGGACGGCACCGAAGCCTGGCCGGGGTGGGAGGACTGCGCGGTGCCGCCCGCCCGCCTCGGCGCGTACCTCCGCGACTTCCGCGCCCTCCTCGCCGCGCACGGCCTCCGGGGAGCCCCCTACGGGCACTTCGGCGACGGCTGCGTCCACGTCCGGATCGACTTCGACCTGTGGACGAGCCGAGGCGTACGGGACTTCCGCCGCTTCTCCGAGGAGGTGGCCGGTCTGGTGGTCGCGCACGGCGGCTCGCTCTCCGGGGAACACGGCGACGGGCAGGCGCGGGCCGAACTCCTCCCCAGGATGTACGGGGACGAGCTGGTCGCCCTCTTCGGCGCGGTCAAGGACGTGTGGGACCCCGACGGGGGTCTCAACCCGGGGATGCTCGTCCGGCCCCGCGCCCTCGACGAGGGGCTGCGGTTCGCCGGACTGCCCCCTACGGGTCTCGGGCGGGCCGCCGCGCGCTGTGTCGGCGTGGCCAAGTGCCGGGAGACGGGCCCGGTCGCCGGGCCGGGCGTGATGTGCCCCTCGTACCGGGCGACGGGGGAGGAGAAGCACTCGACCCGGGGCCGGGCGCGGCTGCTGCACGAGATGGCCCTCGGCGAGGTGATCACCGGAGGGGCGGGTTCGGCGGAGGTCATGGAGGCGCTGGACCTCTGCCTGTCCTGCAAGGGCTGCCGCGGCGACTGCCCGGTGGGCGTCGACATGGCCGCGTACAAGGCGGAGTTCCTCGACCGGCACTACGCGGGGCCGCTCGGCTTCCTGCGCCGGCCGCGCTCCCACTGGACGATGGGCAGGCTGCCGCACTGGCTGGATCTGTTCGGTCGGGCGCTGAACGCGGCGGCGCGGCTGCCGTTCGCCGCGCGGTGGGCGGGGGTGACCCCGGAGCGGAGCCTGCCGAGGGTCGCCGATCGCACCTTCACCTCCTGGTTCGCCGAGCGCGCCTCGTCCCGCCCGCCGGCCCTGACGCTCTGGCCCGACACCTTCACCGACCATCTGGCCCCCGAGGTGGGCCGGGCGGCCCTACGGGTCCTGGAGGCGGCGGGACTCGGCGTCGCCCTGCCCCGGGGGCGGGTGTGCTGCGGGCTCACCTATGTGTCGACGGGGCAACTGGGAGCGGCGAGACGGGTGATGCGGGGGACGCTTGACACGTTGTACGGGGCGGAGGGGGCGGGGGCGGATGCCGTCGCTGCCGGGAGCGGATCCGGCCCCGGGAACGGATCCGGCCACGGCCCCACCCCAGGGGCCCCCGCCCCCGCCCCCCGTCCCGTCGTCGTCCTCGAACCCTCCTGTGCGGCGACCCTCCGCACCGATCTGCCCGAGCTGCTTCCGGACGATCCGAGGGCGGCCCGGCTCGCGGCCTCCGTCCGTACCTTCGCCGAGGCCCTGGAGGAACTGGCCCCCGACTGGCGCCCGCCGCGTCTGGACCGCCCGGTCACCGGCCAGACCCACTGCCACCAGCACGCCGTCCTGGGCGAAGGGCCCGACCGGCGGCTGCGCGAGCGCGCGGGGCTCACCGGCGGCCCGGTCGGCGGCTGCTGCGGACTCGCGGGCAACTTCGGCTTCGAACCAGGCCACTACGAGGTGTCGGTGGCCTGCGCGGAGGACCGGCTGCTCCCGGCGCTCCAGGCGGCGGCCCCGGACACGGAGATCCTGGCGGACGGCTTCTCCTGCCGCACCCAGATCGCCGACCTGACGGGCGGGCGCGCCCGGCACCTGGCGGAACTCCTCGCGGAGGGCCTGGACGAGGGACTGGGGGAGGAGCCCTGAGGGGCGGGTGGCGGGCAGGGGCATGTCCGGGCGAAGCCGGGGCGGGGCCGGCGTACCTCGGGACCCCGGGGATCACCCGGAGCGCCGGGGTGTTCTCGCGGTGTCGCCGTGCGCACACCCCGGCGTTCCGCGTTTGTGGGCGGGGGCTCGTAGCGTGGGAGGGGCGGGGAGGCGAAGGGGGACTTGCGGTGCACTATCCTGCACTGTAAGTGCAAGATGATGAACGTGTGAGGAGTCGTGCGGTGGAGAGTCCGGTGAAGGAGGCGGCCCCGACGGGAGGTGCCGTGGTCGGCGCGGAGCCGATGGCCGCCGTGCGGGGCGCGCGCGCCCGGGGGATCGCGGGCCACCGGTTCGCGCCCGTCGCGCTCGTCGTCGCGGGCGGGCTCTCCGTACAGTTCGGCTCCGCCGTCGCCGTGCTCCTGATGCCCCGGACGGGCGCGCTCGGCGTGGTGACGCTGCGGCTCGCGCTCGCCGCCGCCGTCCTGCTGATCGTCTGCCGCCCCAAGGTGCGCGGGTACGGGCGTGCCGACTGGGGCACGGTCGTCGCCTTCGGTACGGCGATGGCGGGCATGAACACCCTCTTCTACCTGGCCGTGGACCGGATACCGCTGGGCGCGGCGGTGACCCTGGAGGTCCTGGGTCCGCTCGCCCTCTCGGTGATCGCCTCCCGGCGCCTGGTGAACCTGCTGTGGGCGGGGCTCGCGCTCGGCGGGGTCGTGCTGCTCAGCGGCGGCGGTTTCGACCGGCTCGATCCGGCGGGTGCCGGGCTCGCGCTGGGCGCGGGCGCGATGTGGGCCACGTACATCGTGTTCAGCGCGCGGACCGGACGCCGCTTCCCGCAGGCGGACGGGCTCGCGCTCGCGATGGGCTTCGGCGCGATCCTGACGCTGCCGCTCGGCATCCTGGAGTCGGGCGACCGGCTTCTCGTCCCGTCGACGCTCGGTCTGGGACTCGGGGTCGCCCTGATGTCCTCGGTCCTCCCGTACACCCTGGAACTCCTCGCCCTGCGCCGGCTGCCCGCACCGACCTTCGCGATCCTGATGAGCCTGGAACCGGCCATCGCGGCGGCGGCGGGCTTCCTCGTCCTCCATCAGTCCCTCGTCCTGACGGACGCCCTCGCCATCGCCCTGGTGATCGCGGCGAGCATGGGCGCGGTGCGCTCGCAGATCGGCCGCCGGGAGAAGCCGGGACCCTCAGGACCCTAGGGGTCTCGGGACCCTAGGGGTTTCGGGGCCCGCCCCCGGGGGGCTTCGGAGGGGGTCGGGAGCGGGCCCTCAGGGACGCCGGGGCCCTTAGGGGCGTCAGGGACTCCGGATTCACCCTTCGAACGTGAATCCCCTAGGGGGAGGGGCGGGGAGCGGGGGCGGCGCGGGCAGGATCCGGGCACGTGTCTTCCGCTTTCTGGAGGTCCCCTGTGCGTGCTCGTCCTGTCGCCTCGCGTGTGCTGTGCGTGGCGCTCGCCACCGTGCTCTCCTGGTCGGTCCCCGCGTGGGCGTCCGACGGAGACCAGCCGTCCGTCACCACCACCTCCACTCGGGAGACCGGGGTCGGGGTCTTCTTCACCGCCGGTGACCGGGTGCACATCTCCAGCACCCCGCCGATCACCGCCTCCGCCCACGGGTGGTGGATCGATCCGGACGGCGGCAGCGCGAAGGCGAAGGTCACCGTCGAATTGCAGGTGGAGAAGTCGGGGGGCGGCTGGCGTACGGTCGCCACCGGCTCCAAGACCGTCAAGCAGGGCGGCGGCAGCTCCCGACGGGCCAACGCCCGCAAGACCTGTGTGGGCGGCGCGCAGACGAAGTGGCGCAGCCGGGTGGACGTCGACATCATCGGCGAGGCGGATACGCCGGAGAAACTGGTGACTCCGACGCAGGTCCTCGCCTGCGGAGCCGGTTGATCCCCAGGGGGAAAACATGGGCGTGGCGCCCGCCTCGGCGAGTCCGACGATGACCGTCGCCGTCCACGGGGTGCACACACCGCACCCCTGGCTCGACGAGGTCGTCGCCGCGCACGACCTGGACGAGGACCTGTACAGCCTGGCGGTGAAACGGGCCCTCGCGTACGGGTGGAGTACGACGCTGCTGGGCGCGGGCGCGCTGGACGGCGAGCGGTGGGGGTTCGCCGACGCCGGGGGCGACTGGTCACGGGACGGGAAGGAACGGCGGCTGGCCTGGCTGACGGGCTACCCCGCCGTCGGGCTCCGCTCGCAGCTCCTGCCCGTCCTGCCCATGGCCCGGGTGCTCGCCGACGCCCTCGCGCGCGTCGGCGACCTCCGCTTCACCCGGCTCGCGACCCGCCTCCCCCTGGGGCTCGCCCCTGACGCCCGCTTCGCCCTGCGCTCGGACGCCGACTGGTACGCCCTGTCGGCCCCGTCCGCCGCCACCCGCGTCACCGTCGAGACCACTCCGGGGGAGCCCGTGGACCCGCAGGAGCTGCGCGCCCTGGTGACCGCGCGGGCACACCGGGTCCTCCGGGTGGAGGACCCGGAACCCGTAGGGGAAGGCGGCGCCGTCGATCCCGTAGGGGAAGGCGGCCCGCGCCGGGTGGTGTTCACCGCGGTCGCGCCGGAGTGGACGGTCGACGCGGGCGCCTGGATCACGCTCGTCGTCTCCGACGCGCTACGGGCGCTGGGGGCCCGCTCGACGGCGGAGATCGAGGTCGGCCGCGTCGCCCCGGAGCGCTGACCGGACCACCGTGTGGTGCGCGTCGGACGTTCAGTACACGGCGGGCCGGGCGGGCCGCTCGGCGGTCCGGTGGGCGCTCAGGAGCTGCGCGCCCCCTCGGGTGAGCAGTCCGACGTCGGTGCCCACGGCGATGAACTGGCAGCCCGCCGCCTTGGCGATCGTCGCGAGCCGCTCATTTCCGGCCAGGGTGCCCACGGGTTTGCCCGCGTGGTGCGCGCGTTGGGCCACGTACCGGAAGGCCGCGAGGACACCGGCGTGCGTCGGCTCGCCGAGATGGCCCATCGTCGCGGCGAGGTCGGACAGGCCGATGAAGATCGCGTCGATCCCCTCCACGGCCACGATGTCGTCGATCGAGGCGACGGCTTGCGGAGACTCGATCTGCGCGATCAGGAAGGTGCGGTCGTTCGCGGTCGACAGGTACTCCGTGTCCTGCCCCCAGCGCGACGCGCGCGCCAGCGCGCTGCCGACGCCGCGCGTTCCCTCCGGCGGGTAACGCGTGGCGGCGACCGCCGCCGCGGCTTGCTCCGGTCCGTCGATCATGGGCAGGAGGAGGGTGCGCGCGCCGATGTCGAGGTACCGCTTGATGGCCTCGGGCCGGGAGGTCGGCGGTCGCACCACCGGTACGGCGGGTGTCGCGGCGATCGCCTGGAGTTGGGAGACGACGGTCTGAAGGGTGTTGGGCGCGTGCTCGGAGTCGACCAGCACCCAGTCGAACCCGATGGTCGCGCAGAGTTCGGCCGTGTACGGGTTGGCCAGGCCGAGCCACAGGCCGAGCGACGGGCCTTCCCGGTCGGCCTGGAGGAAGGCGTGCTCGTTCATGCGCCTGCCCCTTCGGTGCGTGTGCCGAACCGGCACGCGAGGGAACCCAGCGGCCCGTAGTCGACGTGGAAGGTGTCCCCGGGGTGGGCGAAGACCGGGCGGGTGAACGATCCCGACAGCACCACATGGCCGGGTTCGAGCACGACGCCCCGGGCGGCCAGCCGGTTCGCCAGCCAGGCGACACCGGCTGCCGGATGGTTGAGCACCCCCGCGGCGACGCCGGTCTCCTCGATCACCGCGTTGCGGTAGCAGATCGCGCCGGCCCACCGCAGGTCGACGTCGGCCGGGCGCACCGGCCGTCCGCCCAGGACCACTCCGGCGTTGGCCGCGTTGTCGGAGATGGTGTCCAGCACCGTCCGGGTCCGGCCGGTGTCCCGGTCCTGCTGTTCTATGCGAGCGTCGATGATTTCGAGTGCGGGCATGATGTAGCGGGTGGCGTCGAGGACGTCCACGACGCCGCAGTTCGGGCCGGACAGTTCGGTGCCGAGGACGAAGGCGAGTTCCACTTCGACGCGGGGGACGATGAAGGAATCCATGGGGAGGTTCGCGTCGTCGGCGAAGAACATGTCGTCGAGCAGAACTCCGTAGTCGGGTTCGGTGATGTTCGACGACATCTGCATGGCACGGGATGTCAGGCCGATCTTGTGGCCCCGAACGCGTTGCCCGGATTCGGTTTTGATGGCCATCCACGCTTGCTGGATGGCGTAGGAGTCGTCGATCGTCATGTGCGGATACGACAGCGAGACCTGCCGGATCTGCTGACGCGTGATCTGCGCGTTCTCCAGTTGCTCGGCGACGTTCTGAATTTCGGCGGCGGTCAGCACTGCTGTCTGTCTCCGTTCGGTTCGTGGTTGTTTTCGGCGGTTCCCAGGGGCGCCTGGGCCGGTGCGCTGACGGCCCGGCAGTTACGGGGTGCGGCCTAGACTGGGGGAATGTCCTTGCCACAGAACAGCGCTTCCGGACGCCGTCGGCGGCCGTCGGGCACCCGTCGTGTCCAGCGGACGGCGGCGGAGGCGATGAGCCCGGTGCTGCGCGTGTTGTCGCGGTCCGCGCCGGACCGCGACATCAGCCCGGCCGCACTCGGTCTGACCATGCTCTGGGTGGCGGACGACGTGATCGCCGCGGTGAACCGCAGGCTGGACCGGCTCGGCATCTCGGAGAACAAGCTCGACGTCCTGATGATTTTCGCCGCGCAATCCGCCGAGGACGACACGTCGCGGGGAATGCGGCAGACACCCAGCGGGATCGCGGACTACCTCGGGATCTCCAAGGCCAGCGCCACCGGGGTGATCGACTGGCTGGAGAAGCGCGGGCTCATCGCCCGGACCCGGCAGGTCCAGGACCGCCGCAGCACGCCCATCGAGATCACGCCGACCGGCGAGGACTTCGTGGCCGACGCGGTACCGGTTTTCGAGGACGCGTGCCGGGATCTGGTCTCCACGCTCGACGACCGCGACCGCGAGGACTTGCAGCGCATCCTCGGCAAGCTGTGGGTTCACCTCAAGGACCCCGACTCCGGTTCCTGAGGGTCCGGCGAAGACGCGGTCGGATGTGATCCGTCGGCCGGGATCCCGGGAACACGGAAAGGCGTGGTGGTGGTCGTGTACCAGCCGCCGCCGTGCATCCGTCCCACGAGGTTCATCCGCGCCGCGTCGATGTATCCGCGGTCCGGGTTGAGGATCACGTCGTCCCTGACATGGGCGTAGACGATCTCGCCGATCAACAGATTGCGGCCCTGGCCGAGTTCGACGGTGCGCGTGTAGGTGCATTCCAGTGAGACCGGACTGCGCGCGATGCGCGGCGGACCGACGGCGTGCGACGGGATCGTCGCGAGGCCCGCCTCGGCGATTTCGTCGACGTCCTCGGCGAATTCGACGGCGGTGACGTTCATCGCCCCGAGCAGTTCTTCACTGACCAGATTGATCACGAAATCGCCGGTTTCGACGATGTTGCGGGCGGAATCCTTCGGGCGTTCTTCGCGGTTGCCTATTCCGAGCACCACGACGGGGGGAGTCCCCGATACCAGGTTGAAGAGGGAGAAAGGCGCCGCGTTGAGCCGGCCGCGCGCGTCCACGCTGGTGACCCAGGCGATCGGCCGGGGAACGATCAGCGAGGCCAGCAGGTTGTAGCGCGGCTTGACGGCCATGGCGGCGATGTCGAAGAGCATGGTGATTCTTCCGAGTGAAGCGTCAGTCGGCGGGACCGGCCGGCGCGGGGCGCTGGCTCTTGCGGCACCGGCACGACCCGAGCTGGTGGATCTCCACGAGGTTGTTCGCGGGGTCGCGCAGGAAGAGCTGCTTGAGGTTCGGCGAGGCGACGTTGTCGAGCGTGAAGTAGTCCACGCCGAGGCGCTTGAGTTCTTCCTCGGCTTCCAGGACGTCGTCGACGGCCAGCGCGATGTGGTTCTCCACGGGGTCTTTGCCCGGCCCCTGGCTGTACGGCGACGGCCCGTCGCTGCCCAGCAGGTGGATCTGCACATCGCTGGGGATGTCCAGGAAGTAGCCGTGGATGCCGGGAATGTGCCACCGCCCGGCGTCCTGCGTCAGGCTGAGTACGTCGCGGTAGTAGTCGCGCGCCGCATCGGCGGTCGCGCTGCCCATCCCCAGCCCGATGTGGTGAAGCTCGCGAATCTGAACAGCCATCCTCACTGCCTCCGAAGACTATTTAGTAAGGTACCCGTACCATCTGGCACACGTACCATCCCGTGTGCCGAGTAGCGCTGTCAAGGGCGCGGCGACGGCGAAACGCCGAAGGCGGCCGCCTCGTGGATCCGCACTCCCGGTCCCGCCCCGCCCCGGTCGTGCACCCTCGATCGCGCCCCCGCCGCGCCCCGCGCCCCCCGTCGCCCTCCGTCATCACTCCTGGTCCGGAAGGCGTCCTCGTTCCGGCTCCATCAGGCTCGCTGATTACAGTTGATACCTTCACGAAGGTTTTTATTTCATAGCTCCATGACCGCATCCACCAGCTCCACTCCGGAGCCGGCCCCTCGGCCGGCTCGCTCCGGGGCCTACCCGGACGGCAGGACCACACCCCTCGCTGACGCCGTGCTCGCAGTCGCCCGTCGTGACATCGCCACGTTCCACGCGCTGCCCCTCTCGCACGGCCGGTCTATCCGCGACTCCCACATGAGGGAGACCTACGAGGCGCTCTTCGGCGCCGCGCAGCTCGCGGCCGACGTGTCCTACAGCGGCACGATGCTCGACTCCTTCTTCCGGCCCAGGGGCCCGCTCCGGGAGGCCCAGCGTCTCGCCGCCCGCAGCTTCGGCGCCGACGCCACGTTCTTCCTCTCCGCCGGCACCAGCACCGCGAACCGGGTCGCCCTGACCGCGCTGACCCAGCCCGGCTCCCGGGTCCTCGCGGACCGCTCCTGCCACCAGTCGGTGCACTTCGCCCTCAACTCGCTCGGTGTCAGCGTCTCGTACGCGCCGATGCAGAACTGCTGCGACCAGTGCCCCCGCACCTACGCCGACCTCCCCAGGCTCCTGGAGATGTTCCGCGCCGCCGCCGTCGAGGGCCGCCCGTACGACACCGTCGTGCTCTCCGCCGTCTCCTACGACGGCGTCCGCTACGACCTCCCCACGGTCCTCGCCGAGCTGGCCTCCGTCCACCCCGGCGTCTCCGTCCTCGTCGACGAGGCCTGGGGCGCGGCCCACCGCTTCCACCCCCGGCTGCGCCCGCTCACCGCGCTGCACGCCGTCGAGACGCTCCGCGCCGGAGACCCCCGGTTCGACATGAACGTCGCCGTCACCCACTCCGCGCACAAGTCGATGTCCGCGCTCCGCCAGGGCTCGTACCTGCACCTCATCGGTGACGGAGAGGCCCGCGAGCGCACCGCCCAGGCACTCTTCCAGCACCACACCACCTCGCCCAGCTGGCCCGTACTCGCCAGCCTCGACCTGGCCCGGCTCCAGGCCGAGACCGAGGGGGAGATGCTGCTCGGGCGCTCCCTGGGCCTCGCCCGCACCCTGCGCGTCGAACTCGCCACGGACCCGCGCCTCTCCGCGTACCGCCCGCTGGGACCCGACGGGCACCTCACCGACGCCGAGCAGCTCGTCAGCGACGACCCCACCCGGGTCCTCGTCGACATCAGCGCCCTCGGGATCACGGCGGCGGACTTCCGCCGGATGCTCTTCGACGAGTACGCGCTGTACGTCGCCCGGGAGAGCGGCGACGCCGTCCTCTTCCACATCCACATCGGTGTGGACGAGGCGACCCTGCTCCGGCTCCTCGACGCCCTGCGCACCATCCAGCGCACCTACCGCAGCGCCTCCGCCGCGCTCGCCGCGGGCACCTCCGAGCACTTCATCATCGCCTACCCGCCCGGCATCCCCATCACGGTCCCCGGCGAGAAGCTCTGCGAGCGGACGCTCAGTCAGATCGACTCGCTGCGGTCCAGCGGCTGCGAGATCTACACCCTGCGCAACCCGACCGCCTCGGCGGGCGATCCGGCCGCGCGGGGCGCCGCGACCGGCGGGGTGCCGCTCACGGCCGACCTGGCGGTGCCGCTCACGGCCGAGCTGACGGCCGAACTGACGGCGGGGCTCGGCGGGCTGACCGCCGAACGGCTCGCCGCCACCGCGGCGGCCGTCTCGGCGGCGGCCACCACCGCCGCCACGGTCACGGCGGCGGCCAACGCCACCGCGGCCGTCGCAGCGGGCGCCACCACCTCCGGCTGACCCCGGAACCGGATGGCCCCTGAACCGGATGGCCCCGGACCCGGCTGACCCCGGACCCGGCTGACCTCCGGGACCGGACGACCCCGGTACCGGCTGACTTACGAACTAGCCGATTGCCGGAGTCAGTTGACCCAGGAATCCGGCTGACCCCGGAGCCCGGCTGACCCCCGGAGCCCGGCCGACCTCGGGACCCGATTGACCCCGGACCCCGGCTGACCCCCGGACCCCGGACCCGCACCCCTAAGGGCCCCACCCCCTAGGGCACCCGCACCCGCACCCCTCCCCGTACCGCATCCCCCCACCGCACCTCTGGAGCCACGCCCCACGCCCCGCGCACCCGCACGCGCCCCACGCACCACGCCCCCCTGCACGCGCCCCACGCACCCCGTACGACCTCCCCGGCTTCGTCCTCCCCGCACCTTTCGACTTCAGGAGCTCTCTCCATGATCAAGATCGCGGACATCCGCAAGCACGCCACCCGTTGGCCGCAGCGCATCGCCGTCGTCGACGGTGAGACCCGGATGACCTGGGCCAGCTTCGCCGACAAGGTCAGCCGGGTGGCCTGCGCCATCCAGGACCTGCTGCCCGAGACGCGGCCCGCGCGAGCCGTCTTCCTCGCCGAGAACAGCTGGGAGCTGGTGGTCTCCATGGCCGCCGTCAGCTCGCTCGGCATCCCCTGCGTCGGCCTCGACTACACCGCCGGGACCGTCGCCACCGCCGCCGCGCTCGACCAGCTGGAGCCGACCGTCGTCATCACCTCCAAGGCCCACCGGGCCCTCGTGGAGGAGTGCGGCTGGCCGGGCGGCCGGGACATCCTGGACGTCTTCATCGACAGCGAGCCCGCCGACCTGCCCGACGGCAAGACCGTCTCGGTCAGCTTCACCGACCTCCTCGTGTCGGCGCCCGGCGACCCGCAGCCGGTGGAGCAGCCCTTCGAGGCCTTCTCCTTCACCTCCGGCACCAGCGGCGTGCCCAAGATGGTCGTCCGGCGCACCTCCTTCGAGGCCCGTAGATTCGCCGACCTCGTCGACCAGTACGCCTTCGACGAGGAGGACGTGCACCTGGTGACCGTGCCGCTCTACCACGCCTCCGGGCCGGGCTGGGCGCGCATCTTCCTCACCCTCGGCGGCACCGTCGTCCTCGGCGCGCACGAGGACGCGGGGGAGCTGATACGGATCATCCAGGAGGAGGGCGTGTCGACCACCCTCATGGTGCCGCCCGTCCTCGCCCGGGTCGTCGCCCACCCGGACTCCGAGCACCTGCACAAGACGTCCCGGCTGCACTTCGTGCTCTCCGGCGGACGCCACCTCAACCGCTGGGTCATCAACAACGCCTGGGACCGGCTCGGCCCCGTCCTGCACCTCTACTACGGGACCACCGAGACCGGCGTGAACGTCATGATCGGCCCCGAGGAACTGCACGTGGCCCCCGCCCGCTCCGGCCGCCCGATGCCCGGCAACACCGTCGTCGTCCTCGACGCCGAGAACCGGCCCCTGCCCAAGGGAAGCCGCGGCCGGGTCGCCATAGCCAGCTACCAGCTGATGGACAGCTACGCGACCAGCGAGCCCGAGTTCATGACCCTCGACTACGGGGGGCGCACCCAGCGGTTCCTGCTCACCGGCGACAGCGGTCTCGTCGACGAGGGCGGGCGGCTCGAACTCACCGGACGCAACGACGGCGTCGCCAAGGCGGAGGGCGGCAAGCCGCTCGACGTCAACATCTTCGGGCTTGAGGCGGACCTGATGGACCTGCCCTGCGTCCGGGAGACCGCCGTCCTGCGGACCCGGCTCGCCGGTGCGGGCGAGGTCCTGATCGTGCCCTTCACCCCGGTCGCGCCCGAACGGCAGGAGAGCGGCTACCGGGCGGTCAGCGCCGCCTGCTCGCGCCGGGTGCCCTGCCTCCCGGCGTACGTGGTGCCGGTCGACGCCATCCCGTACAGCCCGACCGGAAAGGTCAGGGCGGCCCAGCTCCTGGAGTCGGTGCTGCCGCTGATCGACGTCCGCGCGACGGAAGCCCTCGTGGCCGCGGCGCGCGAGGCGGAGCCGGTCGGGGTCTGACGGCCCCCGGGAGGCCGGGGGCGGACGCCCGCACCCCCGGGCGGACGTCCACCCCGGCCCCCGGCCCCCGGACCGCCTTCCGGTCCCGGTCCGTCACCCCCCCCGTACCGCCACCGCACCGTCCCCGCACCACCCCCCCCGTAACACCCCGAACCACCCCTGTGCCTCCCCGCACACCCTTCCCGTGCCTCCCCGCACGACTTCCCGTACCTCCCCCAACTCCCAGCCGGCTCAGGCCTGACAGGAAGAGTCATGAACAGTCAGAACACGTACACGCGAGGCGTCCTCCTCTGCCTCCTGGCCACGGTGTCCTGGGGCGCGATGTTCCCCCTGATGGACTCCACCCTCCAGCACATCGACCCGTTCACCTTCACGGTCATGCGCTACACCATCGCCGGTGCGATGTTCCTGGTCTTCCTCCGGATGCGGGAGGGACGGGCGGGGCTGCGTCTCAAGGGCGAACGCATCGGCCTGGCCTGGCTGTTCGGCACCGCCGGATTCGCGGGCTTCCAGTTCCTCGTCTTCTTCGGCCAGGACCTGATCGGCGAGCGGGGCGCGCTCAACGCCTCGATCATGATGGCCACCATGCCCATGATGGGCTTCCTGGTGAACTGGGTGCTGCGCAAGGTCGTTCCGCCGAAGTTCTCGCTCGCCTTCATCGCGATGTCCTTCGTCGGCACCATCCTGGTCGTCTCCAACGGTGACATCGGCTCGCTGATCTCCTCCCCGAGGGAGGCGGGCGCCGACGCGCTGCTGCTCTTCGCCGCCCTGTGCTGGGTCGTCTACACCTCGGGCGCGGGCTTCTTCCCGGGCTGGTCCCCGATCAAGTACACCGCGATCACCACGGTCCTCGGTCTCGCCAGCGCCACCGTGATCACCGCGATCATCCTCGCCGCGGGCGGTGTCCCGGTCCCGACGGCGCACGCGGTCGGCTCGATCCTTCCCCAGCTCGCCTACATGAGCATCATCGCCGGCTTCGTCGGCGTCCTCGGCTGGAACTTCGGCAACCGCTACCTCGGCCCGCTCAACGGTGTCCTCTTCATGGACGTCGTCCCGGTGACCGCCTTCGTGATCTCCGCCCTGACCGGTGTCGTCCCGGCGGGCGTCCAGATCGTCGGTGCCGCGCTCACCGCGGCGGCGCTGGTCTTCAACAACCTCTACCTGCGCCGGATCGCGGCCAAGGCGACCCCGGCCCCGGCTCCCGCCCCGGCCGCCTCCCCGGCCCCCACCGTCTCCACCTCCACCTCCGCTTCCGGTTCCGCTTCGGCCCCGGCGCCCGTCGCTTCGGGCACCCGCTCCTGATCCCTCGCGGATCCGCCGAGCGTCCCTGAAACGCCTACGGCGTGGCCTCCCACCACCGGTGGGGGGCCACGCCGTTTCCCGTCCCTCGTGGTTGATACGCGGCCGGTCAGCAGCGCATCCCATCGAGGAGCACGGTGCGCAGTTCCTCGTACCGCTCGGGCAGGTCCTTGCGCCTGCTGAGGACGTCGGAGATGTGCTGCATGCCGAAGAAGGCGGCGACCAGGACCCGGGCGGCGGCGCGCGGTTCCACTCCGGCCCGCAGTTGGCCCGCGTCCCGGGCTTCCGTGATCAGCCGTCCGAGGTAGTCCTCCCAGCCGACGTACGGCTCGGGAAGCTCCGCGTCGATGAGGGCCCGCTCGATCTGGAGCCGGGCCCCCGCCTGGACGACGATGTCCCGGGAGAAGGCCCGCGTGACGGTGTCGAGCACGGCGGTGAGCGTGTCGAAGGGCTCCTCGTGGGTGCCCTCGGCGCCCTTGAGGATCTCGGGCCAGCGCGCGTAGTGCTCCTGTACGACGGCGACCGCGAGTGCCTCCTTGTTCGTGTAGTGGAAGTACACCGCTCCCTTGGTCATCTCGGCCCGTTCGGCCACGTCCTGGAGGGTCACGGTCGCGTACCCGCGCTCGGCGAAGAGTTCGGCCGCCGACCGGAGGATGTGGACCTTCGTTCGCCGGGCGCGTTCCTGCTTCGGCTCGCTTCTGAGTGTCGCCATGCTGTCCGCCTCTCTCGTTCCAACGCCTTGCAATATACATTCTCGAAGGTATATTTCTTGCTGCCGAGGGGCTGCGAAGGTTCCTCGTCACCGTGCTGACTCATCCTGAGGGGGGAACTGATGTCCACCGGTGTGCTTCAGAACGTATTGCCTCTTGAGCCTCTTGAGCGCTTGGAGTCCCTTGAGCCGCTCGAATCTCTCGATCCTCTTGAGCCCCTGGGGCCTCTGACGGCGCTGAAGTCCCGTGAGGCCCTGATACGCGAGGCCAAGCAGGGGATCGGCTACGACCGCACTGTCTCACGACGGCTCGTGCACCGCGCCTCCGTGACGGAGGTCTTCCTCACCGACTCCGTCATGGCGGGCGGCGACCGCTTCCTCGTCGGCGCCCAACTTCCCCGCAACCACGCGCTCTACCGCCCGGAGGGGACCGGGCAGGCCGACTTCATGCTCCTCGTCGAGGTCGTCCGGCAGGCCGGGATCTTCCTGAGCCACCGCCACCACGACGTGCCTCTCGGCCACCACTTCATCTTCAAGGCGCTGTCCCTGCGCATCGGCGACCCGGCCGCCCTCCGCGTCGGCGCGGGCCCGCTCCCGGTGGTCCTCGACGTGAAGGTCGTGACCCCGGAGGGACCGCGCAACCCGCGCCGCTTCGACGCCCGTTTCGACATGGTGATCGAGGTCGCGGGCCGGGAGTGCGCCCGCGCCTCCGCCTCGGTGACGGTGATCGACGGAGTACGGTACGCCCGCCTCCGGCAGCGCGGACGCAGCGCGGGGACCGGGACGCCCGCCCCCGCGACCGGCTCGCCCGTCCCGCCCGCCGAAGGCCGGGGCGTGCTCCGCCCCTTGTCCGGGAAGGGCAGCGGGGCGGCCGGTGCCCGCGAGTGGCGGCTGCACGTCGACACCACGCACCCCGGCTACTTCGAGCACCCCTCGGACCACGTGCCCGGGATGCTCCTCCTGGAGGCCTTCCGGCAGGCGGCCCTCCGCACCGGCAGACCCTGCGGAACGGACGGAGAGGCCCCCGCGGACCTCCTGGACTTCCCGGACGGCGCCCACGGCGCCCTGCTCTCCCTGGACGCCGACTTCGCCGTCTTCGGCGAGCTTTCCGAGGCCGTGACCATCGACGCCACGCCGACCGGCGACGGCCGGATCCGCCTCTCGGCCACGCAGGGCGAACGCGTCCTCGCGACGGGCCTGGCGCGCCGCGCCGGCTGACCCGCCCGACGGCCCGGCGCGTACGCACCACCCACGCAGCAGCAACCGAGGCAAGAAAGGCAGACGATGGAACTCCAGCACTTACGGGCCTTCCGCGAGGTGGCCCGAGAGCTCAGCTTCACCCGCGCGGCCCACAACCTGCACTACTCCCAGCCCGCCGTGACCGCGCAGATCAAGGGCCTGGAAGAGGACATGGGAGCCCCGCTCTTCCAGCGGCGCGGCAACCGCTCGGTGGAACTCACCCCGGCGGGCGTCCGGTTGAGGCCCCTCGCGGAACGCATCCTGGACCTGGTCGACACCGCCCAGGACGAGATCGCCGACCCGGTGCTCCGTGAGCGGAAGAGGCCCCGGCGGGCCGTGCCCCTGGGCGGCCGTACGCCCCTGGGCGGCGGCACCCCCCTGGGTGCGGGAGCGGCGCTCGGCGCCTCGTCGGTCGGCAGGGGCGCGTCGACCGTCGGAGGGGGCGCACCCATCGGCGGCGGTACGCCGGTCGGCGGCGGCGCGCCGCTGGGCGGTGGCGCGACGGAAGGCGGCGGACGGCTGGTCGCGAAGCGGCTGGGCAAGGTCCGGGTGAGCGGCAGTGGGGGAAGAGCATGAGCCTCGCTCCCGTCCGGGCCGCCTTCTTCGACGTCGACGAGACCCTGATCACCTGCAAGAGCATGGCCGGCCTCCTCGCCCGGTTCTGGGGGCATGACGAGCGAGCGGCCCGACGGCTCGCCACGGCACAGGCCTCGCTCCAGGACCAGATCCGCGCGGGGACGCCACGGGAGCAGGTGAATCGTTCCTTCTACCGCTTCCTCGCCGACAGCCGTCTCGACGAGCTGGAGGTCACCGGCCGCGCCTGGTACGCCACGGCCCGCACGGACGGCCTCTTCCACACCCCCGTACACGAGGCACTGCGCCGCCACGCACGCGCCGGCGACCTCGTCGTCCTCGTCTCCGGCGCCTTCTCCGCCTGTCTGGACCCGCTGGCCACCGAGGTCGGCGCGGACCTGGTGGTCTGCTCCGTCCCCGAGGTCACCTCGGAGGGACGTCTCACCGGGGAACTGATCGGCGCGCCGATGATCGGCGAGGCCAAGGCGGAAGCCGCCCGCCGGATCATGACGGCCTTCGGCCTCGATCCCGAGCACTGCCACGCCTACGCGGACGACGAAAGCGACCTGCCGCTGCTGCGCGCGGTCGGCCACCCGGTCCTGGTGGGCGAAGACCTCGCCTCCGCCACCGCCGCCGAACTGGCCACCTGGGGCAGACTCCCCGGACCGAAGACCGCCGGGGCGACCGGGCCCGCCGGGGCGACCAGGCCCGCCGGGGCTGTCGTGGCCGCCGGGGCGCCTGTGCCTGCCGTGGCCGCCGGGGCGCCTGTGTCCGTCGTGGCCGCCGAGGCTGTCGTGTCGACTGCGCCTGTCGTGGCTGCTGGGCCTGTCATGTCGACTGTGCTCGCCGTGGCTGCCGGAACCATCGCGGCGACCGTGCCTGTTGTGGCTGCCGGGTTTGGTGTGTCCGCTGTGTCTGCCGTGGCCGCTGGATCCGTCGCGGCGACCGTGCCCGTCATGGCTTCCGCGCCCGTCGTGTCCGTGCCGATCGTCTCCGTCTCGCCGGTGGCCGCGGTGGCTCTGCCCGTGTGTCCGTCCGTACGCGCTTCCGCATCGGCCTCTCGCGTGTCGGCTTCCGTCCCCGTGTCGGCCTCCGTCCCGGTGTCGGTGACCGTCTCCGTGTCCGTGCCCTCCGCCGTCGCGGTGAGCCGTCGGGTGAGAGAGCCGCAGGCGGCCTGAGGTTCGCCGCCGCCGCCCCGCCGCCCGGGGAGCCCCCTCCTGGGGAGCCCTCGCGCCCGGGGGAGCCGCCCGCGACCTCGACCCGGAGCCGCCGTCTTCCGGCTGCCGCCCCACCGGCCCGGCCGACGCCTTCCCCGCGCTCCGCGCTCCACGTCCCGTACCCCTAGGGGAAGACCCCGCCGCCACGGGGGCCACGGGGTCCGAATCCCTGGTACGTCTTTCCCGCGCGCGTCCTTCCCGTCGTACGTCTTCCGTCCGTACGCCGAGCCGTTCGCGTTCTACCGTCCGGCCGTTCCTCCGCACGTCGACCGGGAGGCGGTGGCGAGCGAGGGTTCGAGCACGTCCCACACCTCGCGTACGAGGGCTGCGGGATCGGTCGCGTCCGTCGCCGTCACCACGGCCGGGGCGCCGACCAGCAACGCGGCCACGAGCTGGGCGAGGAGGTCGGCCGGAAGGGTCTCGGCGACGGAACCCTCCTTCTGGCCCCTCCGGAGCAGGAGAGCCACCACCCCGCAGAGATGGGCGAGGTGGACGGGGACGGTCTCCTCGGCGCGAGCGGCGTCGAGGACCAGACGCAGCCCCGCGGCGAACGGCCGGTCCTTGTACAGCCGGTGCGCCAGCTCGACCAGTAGTCCGCGCAGGGCGGGCAGTGCCGCGTCCCCCTTCTCCGCCTCTTCGACGGCGGTGGCGAGGGCGTCGGCCCAGCCCGATTCGAAGGACCGGGTCAGCTCACCCGCGAGATCCGCCTTCGAGGAGAAGTGTCCGTAGAGGGCTCCCTTGGTCAGTCCGGTGCGGGCCGTGATGTCGGCCAGGTTCGTCCCCGCGAATCCGTGCAGGGAGAACTCGGCCGCCGCTGCTCCGATCACCAGGTCGTAGGTCATGCGGGCCCTGTCCTGTTGCCTCACCGAGCATCCGCCTCCCGTCGCAGTGTTCCGGCCCTCATGCAGTCGATGACGGCCTCTCAGAAAATACCTTCCGGACCGAATCTTTTTCTACTTGTCACAGCCTCGCATCACTACCGCCACTGAAGGAGCCCGCGTCATGAACGTCGCCACCTCGTCCGAGTCCGAGTCCGAGTTCGAGTCCGTGCCCCCGTCCGTGTCGCTGCCCCTGTCCCCGGCTCCCTCGCCGTCTCCCTCCCCGTCTTCGTCCCTGCCTCCCTCCCTGTCTCACTCCTCGTCTCCCTTTCCGGTCGTGCACGCGTCGCTCGCCGCCGGTTACGTCTACGCCGCCGCCACCCGGCATGCCGAGGAGACGGAGCGTTCCGGCAGGCTCCACCCCGAGGTGGTCGCCGCCCTGACGGACGCGGGGCTCGCCCGCCACTTCGTGCCCCGCCGCTGGGGCGGCACGGCCGGGACCTTCACCGGACTGCTCGACACCATCGCAGGGGTGGGCGCCGCCTGCGCCTCCACCGCCTGGTGCGGGGTGCTGCTCGCGGCCCACGGGCGGCTCGCCGCGCATCTGCCGGCCGAGGGCCAGCGCGACCTGTGGGGCGACTCGCCCGACACCCGTATCGCCGCCGCGGTCGTTCCCCCGGCGGGGCGGCTCACCCGTGTCCCCGGCGGTTGGAGGCTCTCGGGGGAGTGGGCGTTCGCGAGCGGGATCGAGCACGCGGAGTGGGTGCTGCTTGCCTCCCTCGACCACACGGGGACCGGCGCGCCCGCCTACCGGGTCCTCGCGGTGCCGCGCGAGCGGGTCAGGGTCAAGGAGACCTGGGACGCGGTGGGGCTGCGGGCCACCGGCAGCCACAGTGTGGTGATCGACGAGGCGGAGGCGGTCTTCGTGCCGGAGCGCCGCACGTTCCTGCGGGAGACCCTGATGTCCGGGGCGCGCGAGGCGGCGGAGCCCGGCCGCGCCCCCGCCCCCTGCCACCAGGTGCCGTATCCGCTGGTCGCCGCCCTGCTGTTCGCCGCCCCCGCGCTGGGTGCGGCGCGCGGCGCGCTCGACGCGTGGACCGTCCTCACGGGCCTGCGCCGCCTCCCCGACGGCCGTCCGCTCACCCAGGACCCGGTGGCGCAGCAGACCCTCGCCCGCTGCGCGGCGGAGATCGACGCGGCCTGGTTGCTGCTGCGGGCGGCGGCGGTCCGGGCGGACGAGTGGGGCGGGGCCGGCACTTCCGGAGGCACGGGGGTCGGATACGGCGCTGCTGCTGGTGCTGGTGCTGGTGCTGGTGCTGGTGCCGTTTCCGGTGTCGGTGTCAGTGGCGGGTCTGGGTCCGGGTCCGGTGTCGGGTCCGGTGTCGGGTCCGGGGGTGATGCCGGGGTGCTCGCCACCGCGCTCAACCAGCGGGATTCCGCCGTGGCCGTGGATCTGCTGGTCGGCGCGGTGGAGCGGCTCATGCGGTCCGGCGGGGCCCGGGGGCTCATCTCGGGCGGCGGGCTTGAGCGTGCCTGGCGCGATCTGCACGCGATAGCGGCGCACGCGGCCCTCCAGCCCGCTCCGGCGGCGGCGGCGTACGCGGCGACGGTCTTCCCCTCGGGGGCGTGAGGGGCGCGTGAGCGGCGCGTGATCCGGAGTGGCCCGGTGGCGGTCCGGTGGCGGTCCGGTGTGGGTGTACGCCCCCGAGTCACGCTGGGGGACGCCTCTGAGTCGCGCCGAGGGGCGCCCCTGAGCCCGCGCCAGGGGGCGCCCCCGAGCCCGCACCGGGGGCCGCCCCCGAGCCCGCACCGGGGGCCGCCCCCGAGCCACATCAGGGGCGGCCCCGCCCTCACGTGCCGACCGCCCGGGTCAGCCGGTGCGCAGGACCGCGTGCATCGCCCCCGCTTCGAAGGCGTGGGGGTTGGTGTGGCTGGCGTCCGAGGTCAGATGCGCGGTGAGGGCTTCGCGCGCGGCGGCGATGTCGCTCTTGCTCGCCAGTTCGTCGACGAGCAGACAGCGCAGCTCTGCGGCCTCCTTGAGGAGTGCCGGATCGGCGTCGAGACCGGCCTGGACCAGCGCCGTGTGGCGGTCGGCCGTGAACAGTGCCCGGAACGAGTCGTCGGTCGCGAGCAGTTCGAGCAGCCGATCGGCGACCCGGGGCGGGATGCGCGGCTTGGTGTCGGGTGTGGTCGATGGCATGGCGTCTCTCTCCGACAAGTCGGTGTGAAGGCTCAGTTGGAGCGCAGTGCCGCGTGTGTCGTCCCGACGTCCAGAAGGTGCGGGTTGTTGTAGGCGGCGTCGGCCATGAGGTGGGTGCGCAGCTCCGCGTGGGCGGCGGCGATGGTCTCCTTGTCGGCCAGTCGCTCCACGGTCAGGCAGTGGAGCGGCGAGGCCGCGCGCAGCTGTTCCTCGGTGAGGGAGCAACCGGCTTGGGTCAGGGCCGCGTGGCGGTTCTCCGTGAAGAGTCGGCGGAAGTGGTCGTCCGTGCTCAGCAGGTCGAGCAGACGATCGATGACATCGGTCGGAAGGTGCAGTTTCTCGGTCCCCGGTACCTGTGTCCGCATGGTAAAAACCATAGCCGCCCTACCAGTTGGCGCGGGAGTCCGTCCGGGGCATCGCCGATACCGTATTCCGCACGCCGGATCCGTACCCCCGTCGTCCGTCATCTGTCGTCCGCCATTCGTCGCCCGCCGTCTGCCGAACGGATCCCGATGCGTATTCGCCGTTGTGCCGTGCTGTTCCTCGAACCTCGCGAAGAGGTGGCCTTCGACCTGGAGTCACTGCTGACCGGAGGCGCGGGCCTGCGCCGCACCCGACGATGGCTGGCCTTGGCCGCGCATCTCGATGCGGAGGTCGAAGTAACGCTGGAACAGAGGGAGTTGCTGGGTCGGCTGAGTCCTGGCGAGTGGAGCGAGACGGACACGCTGAACGCCGGTGACGCGGCCCTGGTGCCCGAGCTGATCGACAGCGGCCTGGTGATCGCCGAGGAGGAGGGACACGCGGACGACCCCGTACGGGGCGACGAAGGGCGTACGGGGCACCCCGTAAGGGACGACGGCAGGCCCCGTACGGACGGTCCCGTAAGGGATGGCGGCGAGAGTCGTACGCGGCACCGTGAACGGGATGACGTCCTGCGTGCCGGGCACTGGTGGCCGCCCGCCGCGATGATGCACCGGCTCGCCCGCTGGGAGGGGCTGGACAGCGTCGTCAGCATGGAGGCCAACGAGCTGACCACCGCCGCCGACCTGCGGCGCAAGCTCGGCCCGCCGCCCCCGCACGTACGCGAGTACGGGGACGCGGACGACCGGGTGCCGCTGCCGCACGTCGAGGGCAACGCGTTCGACGCGATGCTGGCGCGGCGCGCGACCTGCCGCAACTTCGACGGCGAGCGGGCCCTGCCGCTCGCGCTCTGCGCGCACATGCTGCAACGCGTGTTCGCCGCGCGGGCGCGGGTGCGGGTCGACGACGACACCGTGTTCCTGAAGAAGAACACGCCCTCCGGAGGCGGTCTGCACCCGACCGAGGCGTATCTGATCGTGCGGAACGTCGAAGGTCTCGCCCCCGGTCTTTACCACTACCACCCCGTCGATCACGCTCTGACGCCCCTGCCCGCCCCCGCCGAACCGCTGGACCGGTTCGCGCTCCGGGCCCTGGCCGGTCAGCACTGGTTCTCCGACGCGCCCGTCCTCGCGGTCCTCGTGCCGAGGTACGCGCGCAGCTTCTGGAAGTACCGGCGGCACGCCAAGGCCTACCGCGCCCTGGTGCTCGACAGCGGGCACCTGTCCCAGACCCTGTACTTGAGCGCGACCGAACTCGGCCTCGGCGCCTTCGTGACCTCGGCGATCAACGAGGTCGATATCGAGCGGGGTTTCGGCCTCGATCCGCTGACCGAGGGCCCGTTGGCCGTCTGCGGCTTCGGCTGGCGCGCGCGGGAGATGACCACCAGCGAGTTCGACCCCGCTGAGGAGATTTGGCTGCACGGGGCGGAGACGGAGATGGAGGTAGAGGCAGAGGCAGAGGGCGGGGAGCGGACGGCACCTCCGGCTGGTGACGTGCCCGCTGACGCATCCGATGACGTGCCCGATGACGTGCCCGATGACACGCCCGGTAACGCGCTCGGGTAGCCCGTCGTTCAGAGCGCGATGAGCCCCGCCGCCGTCGGCCGGAACCCGCAGGTGTCGACGTAGAAGGAGCGCAGGTCGTCCTCGAAGTCGACGTGCAGCCAGTCGCATCCGGCGTCGCGGGCGTGCCGGACGGCCTCGGCGACGAGCGCGGCTCCGATCCCGGCCCTGCGGTGGTCGCCCGCGACCACGGTGTCGAGGACGAACGCGTGGACGCCGCCGTCCCACCCGACGTTGACGAAGCCCACGAGGTCGCCGGCGTCCCGCGCGCAGACCCAGCCGAGGCTGTGCCGCCGCACCCGGGTCAGCCAGTCGACGTCCGGGACCGGATGGCCGAAGCCCTCCGCGTGCAGGGCGTTGACGGCGCCGTTCTCGAAGCCGCCGCGCCACTCGTAGGTGATCGTCATGGCGGGAGCGTAGACGCCCGTAGGGGAGGGGCGGAGGGGACTTCCGCCCCCGCCCGGCCCCCGTGCCCTGTCAGGGACCCGAACCCTGTCAGGGACCCGAACCCTGTCAGGGACCCGAACCCTGTCGGGGACCCGAACCCTGTCAGGGTCCCGCACCCTGTCAGGGGCCCGAACCCTGTCAGGGTCCCGCACCCCGCCCGGTCCCGCCCCCCGTCAGGGCCCCACCCCTACAGGCCCCCGCAACCCCCGTCCCTCCCCCCTCCCCCATCCCCCCTCACTCCGCCCGCAGCGCGTTCACCACCACCATCCCCCGGACGCGCCGGGCGGGCAGGACCGAGGCGGCGATGCCCGTGAGGAGGGTGGCCGTCAGGATGCCGAGGACCATCAGGGCCGTACCGCCCGAGGAGGCGAGTGCTTCGAGCGGGGAGACGTGGCCGGCGAGGATCGAGCGGGCGGCCAGCGTCCCGTACAGCAGGCCGAGGACCGTCCCGGCGAGCGCGCCGGAGAGGGCGAGGAGCGCCGACTCCAGGGTCAGGACACGGCGCAGCTGTTCGCCCGCGAGGCCGATCGCGCGGAGCATCCCGAACTCCCGGGTGCGTTCCTCGACGGTGAGCATCAGGGTCGCGGCCACGCCGATCGCGGCGATGGCGACGGAGAAGCCGAGCAGGACGGTGACGACGAGCATCATCCGGTCGAGCGTGCCCCGGATGAGTTCGGCGTCGGAGCCGGTGTCGGCGACCCGGATCTCCGGGTGCGAGACGAGGGCCCGGTCGACGGCGGCGCGGGCCGTGTCGTGGCCGGTGTCCACCCGGGGGTTGAGCAGCACGGTGGAGACCGGGGCCGTACCGCCCGGTGCGAGCCGGTCGAAGGTGGCGCCGGTGACGTACAGGGTCGCCTCGGGGAAGAGCGAGGACGGCAGCACGGGGGCGCCGGGGACGAGGGCGAGCCGGGTCCCGGCGACGGTGACCTCCCGGGACCCGGCCGCGAACCCGAGGGCCTCGCCGTCCTTCAGGGCCCTGGCAGCCGCCATGCCCGGCGCGTCCGGGTTGAGCCCCGCCGGGTCGGCCGCCGCGACGACCGTCCGGCGCCCGTCGACGGTGACGGCGAGGGTACGGACCGGGGTGACGGCGAGCCCGTCGGTGGCGCGCAGCGCGGCGAGCGCGTCGGCGGGCACCCGTCCGGTGTCCGTGTCCAGGGCGAAGACGGCGGGCATACGGCTGGACAGCATGGTGTCCAGCCCGCCCTTCGCGGCGCCGATCGCGGTCACCGCGGAGACGGCGACGGTGACGCCGACGAGCATCGCGGAGGAAGCGGCTGCGGTCCGGCCCGCGTTGGCCCGCAACTGCTGTACGGAGATCCGGCCGACGGTCCCGAACGGGCGGCGCAGCACCAGACCGAGCAGTCCGACCACGGGCGGCAGGAGGTGGCGGGCGTACCGCAGGACGGCGAAGAAGGTGAGGATCGCGCCGACCGTCACCGCGAGCAGCGACAGCGCGGAACCGCCGAGCGCGCCGAGGACGAGCAGCCCGGCGCCGGTGGCCAGCATCAGGACGGAGACGGCCTCGCGGACCGCCCGGCGGCCCGGCTCGGGGAGCTTCGCGGCGCCGCTCGCGGCGAGCGCGGCGACGGGCGGGACGGCCGCCGCCGCCTTCGCGGGCTTCCGTACGGCCCACAGCGTGAGCAGCACCCCGAACATCCCGGCGAGCGCGAACGTCCAGCCGCCCGGCATGAGCGAGAGGCCCTCGGTGGAGTCGGAGAGGGCGAGCAGGGCGGTCCCGAGCGCACAGGTCGCGGCGCCCGCCGCGAGCCCGGCGGCGGAGGCGAGGACGCCGAGCAGCAGCCCCTGACGGCGGATGAGGGTGCGGAGTTGGTCGCGGTCGGCGCCGACGCAGCGCAGCAGGGCGAGCTGCCGGGCCCGCTGGGCGAGGACGACGGAGAAGGTGTTGGTGACGACCATGCGGGCCACGGCCATCGCGATGAGGACGAAGGAGAGCGCGGCGGTCAGCACGACCGCGTACATGGTCCCGGCGCTCCGTTTGGCCTGGTCGACGGCCCCGGCGTGGGTGTAGGCGGCCGTGTCGTCGCCGAGCGTCTTCGTGACGTCCCTGGCCACGGCGAGGTCGTCGGAGCCCGCGGCGATGGCCAGGTCCAGGTGGGTGGCGCGGAGGTCGGTCGCGTATGCCGTCGTCCGCGCGTACGGCACGCCGATCGCGGGCTGCCCGGCGAGGGCGTTCGAGGCGGAGGTGTCCAGGAGACCGGTGAGCCGCACGTCCGCCGTGCCGCTGTCGGCCTTCGTCAGACGTACGGTGCCGCCGACGCGGGCGCCGACCCGGTCCGCGCTCTCCCGGTCGAGGACCGCCTCGCCGGGGCCCTCGGGCCAGCGCCCCTCGTCGAGACGCTGCCAGCGGAGGGCGGGTTCGGCGGCGATCGAGGTGACCAGGGCCCGGTCGTCGAGCGGACGCCCGGAGGGGGCGATCACGTTGGCGTGGCCGACGAGCCGCTCCGCCACGGCTGTGACGTGCGGGACGCGGGCGGCGCGGGTGGCCGCGTCGGCGGGCAGGGCGGGGCCGTTCACCGGGACGACCTGCACGGGCGCGTCGCCGACGTCGGCGGCGGCGGACTGCTCGTAGGACTGGACGAGGGCGCCCGCGCCGCCGACGGACAGGACGAGGAAGGCGACCCCGACGGCGACGGCCGAACCGGTGAGGACGAGACGGCGCAGCTGGGCCCTGAAGTCCTTGAGGGTGAAGGTGAACAGTGACGACGACATGCCGACCACGCTAGGAGCGCGAGAGGGCCGGAGTCGGCCCCGCCAGGCACGATTCGGGGTCATCCCCTGGGGGCCCCGAGGGCGGTGCCGCGTACCTCTACGGGATGACCCGGAGGGGGAGGGGGAGGGGGAGGGGGGAGCGGACGGGGCGGGTACGCGAGCCAGTACGGGCGCGTGCCCGCGCGCGGCGGGCGCGGCGTGCCCGTACGGGACAGGCGCGGCGTGCCCGTACGGGACGGCCCGGCGCCGCAAGAAGTAAAGCAAGCACGCTTGATTGTTTATGGAGTCGCTGCCATGCTCCTCGCGAAGGCCCGAGACCGCCCGTCCCCCGAGGGGAGCGCCCCGTGTCCGACCCCGTCGTCCTCCTCGACGACCTGCGCGACGAGAGTGACGAACTCGACCGCCTCGTAGCCGACTTGAGCGAGGAGGAGTGGGCGGCCCCCACCCCCGCTCCCGGCTGGACCGTCGCCCATCAGATCGCCCACCTCGCCTGGACCGACCGCGCCGCACTCCTCGCCGCCACCGACGCCGAGGCCTTCGCCGCCGAGACCCGCAAGGCCCTCGCCGCGCCCGAACGCTTCGTGGACGAGGGCACGGAGGAGAGCGCGGGGCTGCCGCCCGCGAAGCTGCTCGCCCACTGGCGCACCGGCCGCGCACGGCTCCAGGAGGCCCTGCGCGCGGCGCCGCCCGGGACCCGGTTCCCCTGGTACGGGCCGCCGATGAGCGCCCCCGCGATGGCCACCGCCCGGCTCATGGAGACCTGGGCGCACGGACAGGACGTCGCCGACGCCCTCGGGGTGGTCCGGGTGCCCACCGCCCGGCTCCGGCACGTCGCCTGGATCGGCCACCGCGCCCGCGACTACGCCTTTCTCGTCCGGGGTCTGCCGCTGCCCGAGGGCCCGGTCAGGGTCGAGATCACCGGCCCCGGCGGCGAGCCGTGGGGGTACGGCCCCGAGGACGCCGCCGACCGGGTCACCGGTCCGGCCCTCGACTTCTGCCTCCTGGTCACCCAGCGCGTCCACCGCGCCGACACCGCCCTGACCGCCCACGGCACCGACGCCGATCGCTGGCTGGACATCGCCCAGGCGTTCGCGGGCCCGGCGGGGGAGGGCCGGGAGAAGGGGGAGGCCCGGAGGGACGGGGTACCTGACCCGTACGGGGTCCTGGATCCCGACCCGTACGGGGACCTTGAGCGGCCCGCGCCCCCGGGACCCGACCCGTACAGGGACCCTGAGCGGCCCGCGCCCCCGGGACCCGACCCGTACGGGAAGCCCGAGGAGGCCTGACCCCATGCCCCCCACCCCCTCCTCCAGCCTCCCCACCCCCTCCAGCCTCCCCACGCCCCCCACACCCCCCGCTCTCCGTATCGGCAACGCCTCCGGCTTCTACGGTGACCGTTTCGACGCCGTCCGCGAGATGCTCACCGGGGGCGGGCTCGACGTCCTCACCGGCGACTATCTCGCCGAACTGACCATGCTCATCCTCGGTCGCGACCAGCTGAAGGACCCCGCCGCCGGGTACGCGAAGACGTTCCTGCGCCAGATGGAGGAGGGCCTCGGCCTCGCCCACGAGCGCGGAGTCCGGATCGTCGCCAACGCGGGCGGGCTGAACCCCGCCGGTCTCGCCGAAGCCCTGCGCGCACTCGCCGCGAAGCTCGGCCTGCCGACCCGGATCGGGTGGGTCGAGGGCGACCGGCTGCCCGCCGAGGGCGGCGCGCTCGCCACCCACGCCTACCTCGGCGGCGCCGGGATCGCCGCCTGCCTCGCGGCCGGTGCCGATGTCGTCGTCACCGGCCGGGTCACCGACGCGGCTCTCGTCACCGGCCCCGCGCAATGGCACTTCGGCTGGGGCCCGGAGGAGTACGACCGGCTCGCGGGCGCGGTCGTCGCCGGGCACGTCCTGGAGTGCGGCACCCAGGCCACCGGAGGCAACTACGCCTTCTTCCGCGAACTCGATCCGGCCGTCCTGCGCCGCCCCGGCTTCCCCCTCGCCGAACTCCACGCCGACGGCAGCGCGGTGATCACCAAGCACCCCGGCACCGGGGGCCTGGTCGACCTCGGCACGGTCACCGCCCAACTGCTCTACGAGACGGCCGGCGCCCGCTACCCCGGCCCCGACACGACCGCCCGCCTCGACACCGTACGGCTCGTCACGGAAGGGCCCGACCGGGTCAGGATCGAGGGAGTACGGGGCGAGGCCCCGCCCCCGGACCTCAAGGTCGGGATCAGCAGGCTCGGCGGCTTCCGCAACGAGGTCGTCTTCGTCCTGACCGGCCTCGACATCGAGGCCAAGGCCGCCCTGGTGCGAGCCCAGTTGGAGGACGCGCTGTCCGCCGCGCCCCCGGCGGAGACCCACTGGGAACTGGTCCGCACCGACCACCCCGACGCCGCCACCGAGGAGACCGCGAGCGCCCTGCTGCGCCTGGTCGTCCGGGACCCCGACCCCGAGAGGACCGGCCGGACCCTGACAGGGGCGGCGATCGAACTCGCCCTCGCCAGCTACCCCGGCTTCCATGTCACCGCCCCACCCGGCAGGGGCGCCCCCTACGGGGTGTGCGAGAGCGCGTCCGTGCCCGTAGGGGAGGTCCCGCACACGGCGGTCCTGCCCGACGGGACCCGGCACGCCGTCCCCGCCCCGGTACGGACCCGCGCCCTGGCACCCGTACCCGAACCGCCCCTTCCCGAGCCGCTGCCGGCCGGGCCCGTACGGCGGGCGCCGCTCGGCCGGGTCGCCGGGGCCCGTAGCGGCGACAAGGGCGGCGACGCCAACATCGGGGTGTGGGTCCGCACGGAGGCCGAGTGGCGCTGGCTCGCCCACGCGCTCACGGTGGACCGGCTGCGGGAGCTGCTGCCCGAGACCGCCGGTCTCGACGTGACCCGGCACGTCCTGCCGGGGCTGCGGGCGCTCAACTTCACGATCGCGGGAATCCTCGGCGAGGGCGTCGCCTCCCGGTCCCGCTTCGACCCCCAGGCCAAGGCCCTCGGCGAATGGCTCCGCTCCCGCCACCTCGACATCCCGGAGGAACTCCTGTGACCGCGCCCGCCGTTCCCCCGGCCACCCCGACGAGAAGCCACCCGGCCACTCCCGCCGCCCCTAAGGGAAGCCACCCGGCCGTCCCGAAGAGAAGCCACCCCGCCACCCCCGTCAGGGTCACCCCGGAGGGTCTCCTGTGACCGTCCTCCCCACCGCCCTCGATCCCGACGGCGACGACCACCGGGCCCACCGCGCCGCCATGCTCGACAAGCTGGCCGCGCTCGACGCCGAGCAGGCCAAGGCGCTCGCGGGCGGCGGCGAGAAGTACACCGAGCGGCACCGGCGGCGCGGCAAGATGCTCGCGCGGGAGCGGATCGAACTGCTCGTCGACCCCGACTCGCCGTTCCTCGAACTGTCCCCGCTCGCCGCCTGGGGCAGCGACTACACCGTAGGGGCGTCCCTGATCACCGGCATCGGGGTCGTCGAGGGCGTCGAGTGCCTGATCACCGCCAACGACCCCACCGTGCGCGGCGGCGCCTCCAACCCGTGGACGCTGAAGAAGGCACTGCGGGCCAACGAGATCGCGTACGCCAACCGGCTGCCTGTCGTCTCGCTCGTCGAGTCCGGCGGCGCCGATCTGCCCTCCCAGAAGGAGATTTTCATCCCCGGCGGGGCGCTCTTCCGCGATCTGACCCGGCTCTCGGCCGCAGGCATCCCCACGGTCGCGGTCGTCTTCGGCAACTCGACCGCCGGAGGCGCGTACGTCCCCGGGATGTCCGACCACACCGTGATGATCGAGGAACGCTCGAAGGTGTTCCTCGGCGGTCCGCCGCTGGTCAAGATGGCGACGGGCGAGGAGAGCGACGACGAGTCGCTCGGCGGCGCCGCGATGCACGCGCGCACCAGCGGGCTCGCCGACCACTACGCCGTCGACGAGCCGGACGCGCTGCGCCAGGCGCGCCGGATCGTCGCCCGCCTCAACCACCGCAAGCGGTACGCCGATCCGGGCCCGGCGGAGCCCCCGAAGCACGACGCGGAGGAGCTGCTCGGGATCGTCCCCGGCGATCTGAAGATCCCCTTCGACCCGCGCGAGGTGATCGCCCGGATCGTCGACGGCTCGGACTTCGACGAGTTCAAGCCGCTGTACGGGACGAGCCTGGTGACGGGCTGGGCGAGCCTGCACGGCTACCCGGTCGGCGTCCTCGCCAACGCCCAGGGCGTGCTGTTCTCCGCCGAGTCGCAGAAAGCCGCGCAGTTCATCCAGCTCGCCAACCAGCGTGACATCCCCCTGCTCTTCCTGCACAACACCACCGGCTACATGGTGGGCAAGGAGTACGAGCAGGGCGGGATCGTCAAACACGGCGCGATGATGATCAACGCGGTGTCGAACTCGAAGGTCCCGCACCTCTCCGTCCTCATGGGTGCGAGCTACGGCGCCGGGCACTACGGCATGTGCGGAAGGGCGTACGACCCCCGGTTCCTCTTCGCCTGGCCCAGCGCCAAGTCCGCCGTGATGGGCCCGCAGCAGCTCGCCGGGGTCCTCTCGATCGTGGCGCGGGCGAGCGCGGCGGCGAAGGGACAGCCGTACGACGAGGAGTCCGACGCCGGACTGCGGGCGCTCGTCGAGGCGCAGATCGAATCCGAGTCGCTGCCGATGTTCCTCTCGGGGCGGCTCTACGACGACGGGGTCATCGACCCCCGCGACACCCGCACGGTCCTGGGACTGTGTCTGTCCGCGATCCACACGGCACCGGTCGAGGGCGCACGCGGCGGCTTCGGCGTCTTCCGGATGTGAGGGCACTGACGATGATGACGTCCGTACTGGTCGCGAACCGGGGCGAGATCGCCTGCCGGGTCTTCCGCACCTGCCGGGAACTGGGCCTGGCCACGGTGGCGGTGTACTCCGACGCGGACGCCGGAGCCCTGCACGTACGGGAGGCGGACACGGCGGTACGGCTGCCGGGAGCGGCGCCCTCGGAGACGTATCTGCGCGGGGATCTGGTGATCGCGGCGGCGCGGGCGGCGGGCGCCGACGCCGTCCACCCGGGCTACGGCTTCCTCTCCGAGAACGCGGACTTCGCGCGGGCGGTGCTGGCCGCCGGGCTGACGTGGATCGGTCCGCCGCCGGAGGCGATCGAGGCGATGGCGTCGAAGACCCGGGCGAAGGAACTCCTCGGCATCGCGCCCCTCGCACCGGAGGACGTCCGCGAGGCAGACCTGCCCGTCCTGGTGAAGGCGGCGGCGGGCGGCGGCGGCCGAGGCATGCGGATCGTACGCGAACTGGCGTCTCTGCAAGGGGAGTTGGCGTCGGCGTCGACGGAGGCGGCGAGTGCCTTCGGGGACGGGGAGGTGTTCGTCGAGCCGTACGTGGAGGACGGGCGGCACATCGAGGTGCAGCTGCTCTGCGACGCCCACGGCACGGTGTGGGCGCTCGGCACCCGGGACTGCACCCTCCAGCGGCGGCACCAGAAGGTGATCGAGGAGGCGCCCGCGCCCGGACTGCCCGCCCCGCTCGAAGCGTCCCTCCTGGACACGGCCGTCCGCGCGGCGAAGAGCGTCGGCTACGTCGGCGCGGGCACGGTCGAATTCCTCGTCGCCGACGGACGGGCGCACTTCCTGGAGATGAACACGCGCCTCCAGGTCGAGCACCCCGTGACGGAGGAGGTGTACGGGGTCGACCTCGTGGCCCTCCAGATCGGCATCGCCGAGGGTCACGCCCTGCCCCCGGAACCGCCCGCGCCACACGGCCACGCGGTGGAGGCGCGCCTCTACGCGGAGGACCCCGCCCGCGCGTGGGCCCCGCAGACGGGGGTCCTGCACGCCTTCGGGTTCCCCCGTGAGGGTCGGGTCAGGGTCGACTCGGGGTACGAGGCGGGGGACGCGGTCGGCGTCCACTACGACCCGATGCTGGCGAAGGTCACCGTCCACGCGGCCACCCGCGAGCAGGCCGTCCGCAAGCTCGCCCACACCCTGGAACGGGCCCGGGTGCACGGCCCGGTCACCAACCGGGACCTCCTCGTCGCCTCGCTGCGGCACCCCGAGTTCACGACGGGGGAGGGGCTGAGCACCGGCTTCTACGACCGGCACCTGACCGGGCTGACCGCGCCCGGGGACGAGGGGGGAGGCGCGGAGGCGGCGGCGGTGGCCGCCGCCCTGGCGACGGCGGCCACCGCCGCGACCACCGCCCGGGGCCGCTTCGGCGGCGGCTGGCGCAACCTCCGCTCGCAGGACGAGACCCGCACCTACGGAATCACCCGGAAGGGAGAGGGAGGGAGCGCGGAGGAAGGGGAGATCGAGGTCCGCTACCGCCCCACCAGGGACGGCGGGTACGAGGTCACGGCCCCCGCCGGAATCCGGGTCGTGGCGACGGCGCCGCGCCGGGTGAGCCTCGAAGTCGCCGGAGTCGTACGGCACATGGACGTCGACGCGTACGGGGACGGTGTCGTCCACGCGGGACGGCACCGGCTCGTCCCTCGCCCCCGTTTCGCCGACCCTCGCGAGCGGACGGCCCCCGGTTCGCTGCTCGCCCCCATGCCCGGCACCGTCGTCCGGGTCGCGGACGGTCTCGCCGTCGGCGACCGGGTCACGGCGGGCCGGCCACTGCTCTGGCTGGAGGCCATGAAGATGGAACACCGCGTCACCGCCCCGGCCTCCGGCACGCTCACCGCACTCCACGCCACACCGGGCCGCCAGGTCGAGATGGGCACCCTGCTGGCCGTAGTCCTGCCGGAAGAACACCCCTGACCGAAGCCCCCACCGAAGCCCCCACCCCGGCCCTACCCCCACCCTCACCCCCACCCCCACCCCAAGCCCTGTCCTGACCGAAGCACAGGAGGAACCGTCCGTATGAGCACCGACATCGAACCGTCCGAGCACACCGCGCTCCGCACCGCCGTCGCCGCGCTCGGTCGCCGCCATGGCCCCGGATTCGACCGGGCGGCCCTGTGGGCGGAGGCGGGCAAGCTCGGCTATCTGGGTGTGAACCTGCCCGAGGAGTACGGCGGCGGGGGAGGCGGGATGGCCGAGCTGTCGATCGTCCTGGAGGAGGCGGGCACGGCGGGAGCCCCGCTCCTGATGATGGTGGTGTCACCGGCGATCTGCGGCACGGTCATCGCCCGCTTCGGCACGGAGGAGCAGAAGCGGACCTGGCTGCCGGGGCTCGCGGACGGCTCCCTGACGATGGCCTTCGGCATCACGGAGCCGGACGCGGGCTCCAACTCGCACCGCATCACCACCACCGCGACCCGCACGGAGACCGGCTGGGTCCTCAACGGCCGGAAGGTCTTCGTGTCGGGCGTCGACATCGCGGACGCCACGCTGATCGTGGGCCGTACGTCGGACGCGCGGACGGGCTCGCTGAAGCCGTGCCTGTTCATCGTCCCGCGCGAGACGACCGGCTTCGGGCGGCGGCACATAGAGATGGAACTCGACGCGCAGGAGAAGCAGTTCGAGCTGACGCTGGACGATGTGCGGCTGCCGCCGGAGGCGCTCGTGGGCGACGAGGACGCGGGCCTGCTCCAGCTCTTCGCGGGGCTCAACCCGGAGCGGATCATGACGGCCGCGTTCGCGATCGGCATGGGCCGGTACGCGCTGGCGCGGGCGGTGGAGTACGCGAAGGAACGCCAGGTGTGGAAGACCCCGATCGGCGCCCACCAGGCCATCGCCCACCCCCTGGCCCAGGCCCACATCGAACTGGAACTGGCCCGCCTGATGATGGCGAAGGCGGCCCGGCTCTACGACGCGGGCGACGACGCGGGCGCGGGCGAGGCGGCGAACATGGCGAAGTACGCGGCGGGCGAGGCGTGCGTGAAGGCGGTGGACCAAGCGGTCCACACCCTCGGCGGCAACGGCCTGACCAGGGAATTCGGCCTGGCCCGCCTGATCACGGCGGCACGGGTGGCCCGTATCGCCCCGGTGAGCCGGGAGATGATCCTGAACTACGTCTCCCATCAGACGTTGGGGCTGCCCAAGTCGTACTGAGGAGTGCGACCCTGGTCGGGCCTGGAGATCGAGGGGGAGGGGCCGCACAGGATGACCAAGGACTATAAGGACGACGCGAGTTCGGCGTACGGCCCCACCTCGCTGGCCCTCGGCGCGGTCACGGTGGCCGGGGTGGCGGCCATGGCCTACGTCGGCTCCGGCATCCCCTTCCTCACCGCCGTCCTCGCCCTCACCTCCGGCACCCTGGGCCTCTTCCGGGGCCCCCACCGCCTCCTGTCCTTGGCGGGCTTCGTCTGTGGACTGGCGGGGGTGGTGGTGATGCTGGGGTTCTCCGTGTGACACGCGAGGGTTCCGTTCCCTCGTGACGGCGACCTCCCGGGTCTGCGCGGGGCAGTCCCCTTCGCGGGACCGGCCCGCGCGGGTCAGTCCCCCTCGCGGGCGGCGAGGAAACCGGCCCACTCGTCGGCGGACCGGGCGATCGAGTCGGCGGTGGGCACGCGCTCGGCGGCGAGATCGTGCCAGCGCCGTGCCTCCGCCCGTACGAGGGTCGCGACCGCCTTCGGGTCGGCCGCGCTCCAGCCCGGCACCCGCGCCGCCCACCGCCACGCCTGCTCGGGGGAGTGCCCGCCGGTGGAGACCAGCCGCATCCCCCACAGCGCCGTATCGATCCAGACCGGACCGGCCGTCGCCCACGACCAGTCGACCAGCCGGGCCCGTACGCCTTCCTCCACGAGGATGTTGGTCGAGGCGGGGTCCGTGTGCAGCAGCCGGGAACCGGCGAGCAGGCCCCGGTCGGCGGCGGCGCAGTAGTAGCCCCACCGGTCCCAGGCGGTGGGCAGCCGCACCCCGGGCGGTGCGGGCAGCGGCGCCAGCTCGGCCAGGGCCGCGGCGACCGGCGCGAGATCCGGCGAGCCGGGCGCGAAGTCCGCGCCCCGCCCCGGCACGCCCTCGAAGGCGAGCAGCTGCCAGCCGTACCCGTCCAGACGCCACAGGACCCGAGGCGCGCTCTTCGGCAGATACGGGTTCACGGCCTCTTCGAGATCCAGCTCGTCCACGGGCGACCAGCCGGGCCCCCACCAGGAACCGTCCTCCTCGGACGCGGTCCCGACGGCGGGGGCGGGGTCGCGCTGCCCCTTGACGAAGACGGTGCCGGACGCGGATGCGGAGGCGGGGGAGGGGGAGGAGCCGGGGCCGATGTCAGGCGCCCCCGCCGCCAGGTCGAGCAGGGCGGCGACCCCCGCCGCCGCCGAGTGCTCCGCGTCCCGCGCCGTGAACGCCGTACCGAGCCGCTCCCCGACGGCTTTCACCAGAGCTTCGGGGAGCTGATCCCAGCGGATGCGCCCTGTGGACATCTCAGGCTCCGGGCGGCGGAGGGTGGTCCGGCGGCGCGGGCGGGTTCTTGTCCGGTGTGATGGGCCCTCGCGGCTTCGGGGCCGGTTTCGGCGTGATCGGGCCCCTGGGAGGTTTGCGCGCTTCGAGAACCATGACGAGGAGCGTAGGGCTCGGGTCCTGGTGGAGGGAGCCTTTGCTCCGGTGTGGACGATTCCTGCGCGGGTGCCGTGCCGCACTTCGGCTCGCCGGTCAGGCGGGGACGCGGGCCCGGTCCAGGACTGCGGCCATCTCCCCCTCCGGAAGCGCCGGGTTGGCGCCCGCGGCGGCGGCCAGTTCGGGGACGTGGAGGGCCTCGCGGAGCCGGGGGAGCGGAAGACGCGGGTCGCGGGTCGCCGCCTGGCGTGTCCGGACGGCGGGGTCGTGGCTGAGCCGTTCGATCAGCTCCGGTGTGGCGGCCGGGTCCCGTACGGCCAGGCGGCGGTAGTTCCCGTCCGGGTGGTCCGCGTAGCGGGCGGTGAGGCCCTTACGGGGGAAGTGGGGGTGCGTTTCCGCCATCCAGGCGGAGAACGTCCCGCCGAGCCGCGCGTACACACGCATCAGGACCTCCTCCGGGGTGTCGGGATGGTGAATGCCCAGGAGGTTCTCCAGCACGGGGTCCTCGAAGCGGGCGAGCAGGCGCAGCAGGTCGGGCGGCAGACGGGGGCTTCGGGCGGCGGCGCGTCGGAGCAGCGGGTGCGCGGAGGTCGCGGCCCGCCGCAGCACCTCGGGGTCGGCGAGCCCGTCCCGTACCCACCGCACGCCGTCGCCCCTGTCGAGATCCCCGGCCGTGAAGTCGATTGCCATGCGTCGTGTCTCTTCCAGCTCCGGCCGGAGGGAGACGGCGAGCCGTACGTCCTCGTCGGGGTCGACGGCGAGCCGCTCCACGAGGTCGGCGGGCAGTGACGGGTTCTCGGCGAGGGCCGTCAGGTGCGTCCGTTCGGCGACGTAGCGCTCGGCGTCGGCGCGGACGAGGAGCCCTCGGCGCAGCGCCTCGGCGGCGGATCTCGGGTCGCGGATCAGTGCGGCGGTGAGGCGCGTGTCCGTTCGGCACTCTCGCAGCGCGGCGGCCCGTCGCACCTCGGGATCGGGGTCGGCCCGCAGTGCCGACCGTTCGCCCGCCGACAGGGCCTTCCATGCCCGCACCGCTGCCCGGCGCGCCGCCGGGTGGTGATGCGTGGCCATGGACGCCACGAACGACGGCGCCAGATGGGGCGACTCCAGCAGCGCCGAACGGACGGAAGGATCCGGGTCGTCGAGCAGACGGGCGCACACCGCGTCCGGGAGCGGCAGGACCTTCGTACGCGGGTCGTACACCTCGGGCCCGTACGCGAGAGCCGCCCGCACCTGGGGAGAAGGATCGTCCGCGAGCCGGGCCCTCTGCGCGGGCTCCGCCCCGGCACTCATGGCGAAGTCGATCCGGGCGCCCGGGTGCGGGTGGGCCAGGACGAGGGCGACGGCCGACTCGGGGAGTCCGGCCCGCCGAGGAGCGTCACGGGGCGGACGGCCGCCGTCGCCCTCGAAGGCGAGCAGGCGCAGCAGCAGCGGCGTCGGCAGCGCCGGATTCCGGGCCACGCCGTCCAGCGCGGAGGAGTGGAACGCCGTCATGATTCTCCTGCCCCGTGTCTTCCAGGAGCATGATTCTCCTGCCCCGCGTCCTCCCGGAGCGGCAGGCCGCAGCCGCCCGGGACCCAGTGGGTCCGCGTGACGGTCCCTCGGATGTCGGGGCTCCTCCCGGAGCCGTGGGACCCTCGCCCTGCCCGTACCACCAGCCCCGGCATTCCCCCCACACCCTCTTCCGGTTCCGAATATCATGTGTGCGGTCTCTGTATTTTGCGCACACATGGTTCACATTTCCCGGGAGAGTCGTACGTGTACCCGCCGCCCCCTTCCCACCCGTACGCACCCCCGCCCCCGCCCCCGCCGCTGCCCCGGCGCCGCTGGTGGCAGCACCCCGCGCTGATCATCGTCCTGTTGGTGATCTTCCCGCCGGCGGGCATCGCCCTTGCCTGGACGAGCCTCTGGAAGCAGCAGCAGAAGATCCTGGCCACCGTTCTCTCCGGACTGTGGTTCCTGCTGCCCTTCCTCATACCCGCCCCGGACAAGCCCGAGGACGACGCGAAGGCCAAGCAGCCGGTCGTCGCCACCACCGCGTCCCCGACGCCGACCCCGACGCCGACTCCGACTCCGTCTCCGGAGAAGACCGAGGACGCTCCCGTGATGCCCTCGCTCGTCGGTGGTGCGTACACGGCCGCCAAGCAGCTCCTGACCGACAATCTGGGCCGGTCCTACGCCGTCTACAAGGACGTCGAGCTTCCCGCCGAGTACGACGACTGGCTCGTCTGCTTCCAGCGTCCCGAGGCCGGGGAGCCGGTCGCCGCCGCCGTGCCCGTGGTGTACCTGACGGAGCCGGGCATCCCCTGCCCGAAGTCCCCGGACACCGTGCTCCACAAGCCGACGCCGAAGCCGACCACCGTGCCCCCGGCGCCCAAGCCGACCACCGAGCCTCCGGCCCCCCGGCCCCGGCCCACCACCCAGCCGCCGACCGTGGCCCCCGAGCCGGAGCCCACCCAGGAGGCGGCCGGCAGCAGCGTCTACTACCGCAACTGCACGGCCGCCCGCGCGGCGGGCGCCGCCCCCATCCACCGCGGCGAACCCGGCTACGACAGCCATCTCGACCGCGACGGCGACGGGGTGGCCTGCGAGGGCTGATCGCTTCGGCGCCGACGTCGGCACGACGTCTGCAAGACGTCGGCGGGCCGACCGGTCCCGGTGCGTTCCCGTGCTTCGGCGCGGGGATGCGCCGGGACCGTTCCGTTTTTGGTGCGAGGTCCCCTGCCCCGGAGCCCCCGCCCTCAAACGCCGGTCGGCGCCCGCGCGGACCACGACACCGACAGGCACTCGTGGAAGGCGAGTGGATGCCAGAGGCCAGACGCCAGACGCCAGATGTCGGCCGTGGCCGTTCGGACCCCGCAGGACTCGTGGCGCGCTCTTCGACGGATACGGGTGCACGGCCTCTTCGGGATCCAGCTCGTCCACGTCAGGCGGTCCACGGCACCTCTGCCCACACGAACTTCCCGAGCGGCCGGACGCCGACGCCCCACGCCTCCCCGCACAGCGCGTCCAGGACGATCAGGCCGCGTCCCCGGTTGCGCTCGTCGGAGGCGGGGCGGCGGCGCGGTGCACGTCGCGTGGGGTCGTGGACCTCGATGTGTGTCCGGTCCGTCTCCGCGTGGAGGTCCACCCGGATCAGATCCTCGTTCTCGGTGCCGTACCGGTAGGCATTGGTGACCAGTTCGCTGGTCACCAGAATGACGGCGTCGACATGGGATTCCGGAGCCTCCGGAGCGTGGTGGCGGAGAAACTCGCGCACGAACTCCCGCGCTGCTCGGGCGGATTGCGGTTTGCTCGCCAGGATCAGCGTGGGCGGGGGAGCGGCCGTCGGGGTGTGGAGGGTGGGCGGAAGCGCCGGCGGAAGATCGAGCATGGGTTTTCCTCACGGGCAAGTGCCGTCTGGGACAGGTGAGTTGGGCCTGAATTCAGACGGACGAGCGGCGGAATGCTCGCTCACGGTGAGCGGAATGCCAGGCTGCATGGCATCCCCAACCCCATGCAAGACTTCATGCCGTTGTACCGCCCGCAAAGGTGTCGAACGGATGTCTTGTAGTGCGTGGCGAGTGCCGGACCGCTTTCATGGCGAGGGGCGAAAGTCCTTCATAATGAGGACTGTGAGAAGGGGCTGAGATGGCAGAAGGTCCGACCGGATCGACCGTGCCACGTCGTCAACTGGGTCGAAATCTCAAAGAGCTTCGCAATCGGGCGCGCCTGACGGTGCGCGCGGCGGCGAAGAAGCTGGAATGGTCCGAAGCGAAGATGTGGCGCATCGAGACGGGCCAGACTCCGCTGCGAAGCCTGGACGTCCAGGCGATGTGCCAGGTGTACGGCGCTCCGCCGGACCTCACCGAGGCGCTGATGGGCCTGGCGAAGGAGACGAAGGCGCGCGGCTGGTGGCATGCGTACGGTGACTCGATCCCGGAGGGGTTCGATGTGTACGTGGGCCTCGAAGAGGCTGCGGAAAGCGTCTCGGTGTACGGCAGTGATCTAGTTCCTGGCTTGCTCCAGACGGATGGCTACGCACGCGAGATCATCCGTACGCACATCCGGGGGATTGGTGACGCGGACCTTGATGGACGTGTACGCCTCCGCATCGAGAGGCAGGCGCTTCTCACCCGGGTCACCGATCCATTGGCCGTGCGTGTCGTGCTGGGCGAGGCGGTGCTGCGGCGTTCTGTCGGGGGACCGGAGGTGATGGCACGGCAGCTCGCCCATCTGGTCTATGTCGCGGGACTGCCGAACATCTCACTCCGCGTGGTGCCGTTCGCCGCCGGGATGCACCTGGGGGTCGTCACGGGCCCATTCGTGATTCTTCGGTTCCCGCTGACCGGCGACGGGGTCGCCACGGAACCGCCCACGGTCTACGCGGACGGGTACACCGGGGGCCTCTACCTGGACAAGGAAGGGGAGGTGAAACAGTACGACACCGCCTTCGACGGCATCTGGGAAGCATCGCTCGACGAGCAGGCGTCGAGACATCTGATCTCTGAGGTAGCAGGGAGCTATGGACAGGGTTGAGAACGCAGAGTGGTTCAAGTCGAGCCACAGCAACGGGAACGGTGAGTGCGTCGAGGTGGCCTACCTTGATGACATGGTCGTCACGCGTGACAGCAAGGTGCAGGCGGGTCCCGTCCTGAGCAGCACCTTGGACGGTTGGAAGACGTTCATCGGAAGCGTGGCCGAGGGCGCTCTCTAGGCGCGCTCGTGGCGATCCCGAGGAACGTCCTCATACGCGACACGCCCCTCGTATGACCCCGCAGGGGCCACATGAGGGGCGCTGTCGTCGGCGGACTTTCTCCGCCCGGGGCGCCCGGCCCATTGCCCTTACCGGGTGGCCCGAACGGAATCACGCGTCCGGGGAACACAGGCGGGCTGGTCGGCAGCGTCAAGGTCCTCGGCTTCGGTGACCATCCCGCCGTCGAGCGGCCACCGAATGGTCAGAGAGACGAGGAACTTCCCATGAACCACATCGCCGACGCCTCCACTCTCCCCCTCACCTGGTGGAAGTCGACGTACTCGGACAGCACCGCGCAGTGCGTCGAGTGCGGTATCGCCGATGCCGCAGGTCGGCTCGTCGCCGTCCGGGACAGCAAGGTGCCGACCGGCCCCGCGCTCCTCGTGGGCTTCGGGGCCCTCGGGGCTCTGGTGGACGCGGTGCGGGACGGGCGGATGTAGGCGTCCGGGCGCGTGTCCCGGTGGGCGGTTCCGGTGTGCCCGTGCTTCGGCGCGGGGACGCACCGGGACCGTCTTGTTTCCGGCCCAGGCGCGGGTCGGGAGGGGCAGGGGGCAGCCCCCGGCCGGGCAGCCCCCGGACCTAGGTCCGTGACTCGCGCAGCGAGTGCCACTCCGCGCCCGTCAGCCCCCGCGCGGCTCGCGGCACCGACAGGTGCTCGTGCCTCCCCGCGCGCCCCCGTGACGGCGGCCTTCACTTGCTCAGCGCCGGCCACGGTCTACGTACTCCCCGCGCCCCCGCGCGACGGCGCAGGTCACGGGTCCTGGCCGTGCCGCCCTGTTCGGGTGCCGCCTCAAGCGGCTCGCCGCCCGTGAGGCGTACGGGGTGGACGTGACCGCTCCCCGCCCCGCCCTCGAAATCATGCAAGCACGCTTGATTCTTCTCCAGTCCCCTGCCAAGGTCTCCCCACGCCCCGAGAGCCCCCCGCCTGTCCGTGATCCACCCCCGCCCCCTCCCCTCTCCCCGGAGGTCCGCATGGTGTTCCGCAGTGCGTACGAGCCCGTTCAGCCCCTCTCCGAGCCCATCCACGACGTCGTCCTCGGGCGCGCCGCCGAGCGGGGCGACACCCCGGCGCTGATCGACGGCGCCACCGGCTTCACCCTCACCTACGGGCAGGTCGACGCCTTCCACCGGACGGTCGCCGCCGGGCTCGCCGAAGCCGGGGTCCGCAAGGGGGACGTGCTCGCCCTGCACAGCCCCAACACCGTCCTCTTCCCCGTCGCCTTCTACGCCGCCACCCGCGCCGGAGCCGCCGTCACCACCGTCCATCCGCTGGCCACCGCCGAGGAGTTCGCCAAGCAGCTGCGGGACTCCGCCGCCCGCTGGATCGTGACCGTCTCCCCGCTGCTCCCCGCCGCCCGCGCCGCCGCCGCGCTCGCCGGAGGCATCCGGGAGATCTTCGTCTGCGACCAGCCGCCCGAGGGCGACCCCGTACCGTCCCTCCAGTCCTTCCTCGGCTGCACCGCGCCCGTCCCGGAGACCGTCCTCGACCCCGCCGAAGACCTCGCCGCGCTCCCGTACTCCTCCGGCACCACCGGCGTCCCCAAGGGCGTGATGCTGACGCACGCCTCCATCGCCACCAACCTCGCCCAGTTGGAACCGGTCATCCCCATGGGCCCCGGTGACCGCATCCTCGCCATCCTTCCCTTTTTTCATATTTACGGGCTTACGGCTCTGATGAACGCGCCCCTCCGCCGTGGCGCCACCGTCGTCGTCCTGCCCCGCTTCGAACTCGGCACCTTCCTCGGCGCCATCCAGGAACACCGCATCAAGGGTCTGTACGTCGCCCCGCCGATCGTCCTCGCCCTCGCCAAGCACCCGTCCGTCGCCGACTACGACCTCTCCTCCCTGGAGTACGTCGTCAGCGCCGCCGCCCCGCTCGACGCAGCCCTCGCCGCCGCCTGTTCCGCCCGGCTCGGACTCCCGCCCGTCCTCCAGGCGTACGGCATGACCGAGCTGTCCCCGGGCACCCACGCCGTCCCCCGCGACGCCCAGGACCCGCCGCCCGGCACCGTCGGCAGGCTGCTGCCCTCCACCGAGATGCGGATCCTCCGCCTCGACGACCCCGCCCGGGACGCCGAACCCGGCGCGGAGGGCGAGATCGCCATCCGGGGGCCGCAGGTCATGAAGGGGTACCTCGGCCGGCCCGAGGCCACCGCCGCCATGATCGACGCCGACGGGTGGCTGCACACCGGGGACGTCGGCCGGGTCGACGCCGACGGCTGGCTCTTCGTCGTCGACCGCGTCAAGGAACTCATCAAGTACAAGGGCTTCCAGGTCGCCCCCGCCGAACTCGAAGCGCTGCTCCTCACCCACGAGGGCGTGGCCGACGCCGCCGTCATCGGAGTCGTCGACGCCGACGGTACGGAGATCCCCAAGGCGTTCGTGGTACGCCAGGACTCCGCGCCCGGCCTCACCGCCGAGGACCTCATGGCGTACGTCGCCGCCCGGGTCTCCCCGTACAAGAAGATCCGCGCCGTCGCCTTCGTCGACGGCGTACCCCGGGCCGCCTCGGGGAAGATCCTCCGCAGGGAACTCCGGGACAGGGAGGTCCGGACCAGGGAAGTGGGGGAGCGCGCATGAACCATCTGATCGCCGTCACCGGGGAACGGGGCATCACCACGCTCGCCCTGGACTCCCCGGCCAACCGCAACGCCCTCTCCGCCGCGCTCGTCGCCGAACTCTCCGCCGCGCTCGCCGACTGCGGCAAGGACCCGGCGGTCCGCGCGGTCGTCCTCACCCACACCGGTACGACGTTCAGCGCGGGCGCCGATCTGAAGGGCCCCGCCAGCCCGTACGCCTTCGTGGACCTGCTCCGGCAGATCGTCGAACTGCCCAAGCCGGTCGTCGGCCACGTCACCGGGCACGTACGGGCCGGGGGCCTCGGCCTGCTCGGCGCCTGCGACCTCGTGGTGGCCGGGGCGGCGGCGGACTTCGCGCTCACCGAGGTACGGATCGGGGTCGCGCCCGCCGTCGTCTCCCTCACCCTCCTGCCCCGCCTCGAACCCGGCGCCGCCGCCCGCTACTACCTGACGGGGGAGCGCTTCGGCGTCCCCGAAGCCCGCGCCGCCGGGCTCGTCACGGCGGGCGAGGAGGAACTGCCCGGCATCCTCGACGCCCTGCGCGCCGCCTCCCCGCAGGGCCTGCGCGAAGCGAAGAGGCTGGTCACCGCTAGAGTCCTGGAAACCTTCGAACGTGACGCGGAGGACCTGGTGCGGAAGTCGGCCACGCTCTTCGCCTCCGCCGACGCACGCGAGGGGATGACGGCCTTCCTCGAAAGACGGGACCCCGCATGGCGGCTGTGACCGCACCCAAGCAGGACCGCAGCCGCGCCACCCGGCAGCGGCTCCTGGAGGCCGCCGTCTCCTGTCTCGCCGAGCACGGCTGGGCCGGTTCCACGGTCGCGGTCGTGGCGGAGCGCGCCGGAGTCTCCCGGGGCGCCGCGCAGCACCACTTCCGCACCCGCGAGGACCTGTTCACCGCCGCCGTCGAGTACGTCGCCGAGGAACGCTCGAACGCGCTGCGGGCCCTGCCCTCCCGCGACCGGCACGAGGCCGTCGCCGCGCTCGTCGACCTCTTCACGGGACCGCTCTTCCGGGCCGCGCTCCACCTGTGGGTGGCGGCCTCGGGCGAGGAGCAACTGCGCGCCCGGGTCACGGAACTGGAAGCGCGGGTGGGCCGCGAGTCGCACCGGGTCGCCGTCGAGGTCCTCGGCGCCGACGAGTCCCGCCCCGGCGTCCGCGAAACCGTCCAGGGCCTCCTGGACATGGCCCGGGGCCTCGGCCTCGCGACCCTCCTCACGGACGACGGCGCCCGCCGCGACCGGGTGGTCGCCCAGTGGGCGAAGCTGCTGGACGACGGCCTCGGGGAACACCGGTACAGCGGCCGGAGCCGAGAACGATCACGGTCGGCCGGTACGCCGGGCTCGTCCGGCTAGGTCGTCTCTTCCGGATCGTGCCGGGCGGCGCGGGCCAGGCAGGATCCGGAAGCGACGGCCTGGGTCTTGATGGGTGCGGCCGATCTGGCGGCCTGCTCGATCTTCGCGCGGTGGGCCGCGCGGGCTTCCTCGTCGATCCGCATCTCGTGTTCGGGCCGCATCCCGGTTCGGCCGTCGACGCCTTCACGCAGGATTTCGGCCGGTCCGAGCCTGCCATGGGCTGCTGGCAGTCTCAAGATCCACCAGGGGTGACCGTACGCCGGGGCCGGGACCTCCCCCAGTCCCTGCCGGTCCCGGCCGGTCAGGGGCGGCACTAGCCTTGTCCCCATGCCAACGGAAGGACGGGAGCCCCCCGTTCGCTGCGTGAAGTGCGGCCGTACCGCCGTCATCCTCTCCAAGACCTTCGACAAGAGGACCGAGGACCACCGCTGGCGTCTCAGGTGCCTGGACTGCGCCGTCGCGTGGTGGGCGGACGAGCACGACCACTGGAAGGAGAACCCTCCCGTCGACTGAGGTGGTCCGCATGTTCGTCCCGATGCGGTGGACGTGACCGGGCGCGCGCGGGCGCACACCCCCGGCGCGCGGCGGACGCCCGGAGTGCGAACTCACCGTTTGGAGTGGCGGTTCGACGGATTCCGCCCTCTCGCCCCGCCCCCTGGTTCTAGCCTGACGAGCAGCGGCACGACGACGCTGAGTGACGGCACGAGTGCGTCAAGAAGGCGGTAGGGATGGCAGTGAATACGGAGGAGCGGCCCGAGCAGCCCTCCGAAGTGGACGGTACGGCGCATCTGTTCAACGCGCTGGGCAAAATCATCAGGATCCTGCGCCGCCGCGCGGGACTCAGTCAGACGGCGATGGCCTCGATCACGCACGTCAGCGAGGACCTGATCTCCGCGATCGAGAGGGGCGTACGGGTCCCCCAGCCGGACTTCCTGATCCTCGCGGACCCTCTGCTCAACGCGGACGGCATCCTGATCGCGGCGGTCACGGACGTACGGGCCGCGTTGGCGAGGGCACGGGTACGGCACCCGGGCTGGTTCCAAAGCTTCGCCAAGACGGAGGCCGCGGCGGTGGCTCTGCACTATTACGAGGTGCAGGCGGTGCCGGGCATCCTCCAGACGGCCGCCTACGCGCGCTCCCTCTTCGAACATCGACGGCCGCTCCTGAGCGAGGCGATCATCGAGAAGCGCGTGTCCGATCGGATCTCCCGACAGGTCCTGCTCGACCGGTGGCCCACTCCGACGATCAGCTTCGTGCTGGAAGCGGCCGTCCTGCTCCGGCCGTTCGGCGGTCCGGAGATCCACCGAGAGCAGTTGCTGCGTGTCCTCGATGTGGCGCAACGCCGGTCCGTCGAGCTTCAGATCATGCCTCTGGACAAGGCGGAACACCCGTACCTGGGCGGGTCCTTCACCCTGCTCACGCCCAAGGGGCAGCGGGAGGTCGCGTACACCGAGATCTACGGGCACGCCCGGCTGATTACCGACCATGACGAGGTACGTACATACGCCGAGCGGTATGGGATTATCCGGGCACAGGCACTCACCCCACAAGAGTCCCTGGTGTTCATCGAGAAGATGCTGGGAGAGCTATGAGCACCGCAGAACTGACCTGGTTCAAGAGCAGCTACAGCAGCTCCGAAGGCGGCGAGTGCATCGAAGTCGCCTACCAGTGGCGGAAGTCGAGCTACAGCGACAGCGAGGGCGGCAACTGCGTCGAGGTCGGCTACGACTGGTACAAGTCGAGCTACAGCGGCCCCGAGGGCGGCGAGTGCGTCGAGGTCGCCGCTCACCCCGCCGCCGTCCACATCCGTGACTCCAAGAACCCCGAAGGTCCTCAGCTGGCCGTCTCCCCGGCTTCGTGGACCGCGTTCGTGGGCGTGACCACGAGCGTCTGACCGGTACGGCCACGGCGGCGGCGCCCGCTCACCCCGACGGGTGGGCGGGCGCCGTCATGCCGTCAGGACCTGGGGATACGCCGGATCAGCCGGTGGTCAGCCGCCACCGGATCTCTCCGTCGTGCCGCTGGTCGGTGGGGGCGAGTCCGGCCGTGGTGGCGACGGCGGCGGATGCCTGGTGGTCGGGGTGGACGTGGGCGACGACCGTGTGCACCGGGGGGTGCTTCCGGAGCCAGGCGACGAGGCCGCGGGCCGCCTCGGTGGCGATGCCGGTCCGCTGCCAGGGGGTTCCCACCACCCAGGCGATCTCCGCGCAGGCTCCGCGGTCGTCGGTGGTGACGGTGGCCTGGACCGTGCCGGTCAGACGGTCGGTGTCGCGGAGCCGGATCACCCAGTTGCACCAGGACTCGGCGGGGACGGGCGAGCCGGCCGCCCAGCGTGCGTAGCGGGCGCGCAGGGCCTGGGCGGTGTCCGGAGCGCCGCCGATGAAGGTGTGCAGGCCGGGATCGGACAGTGCGACGGCCATCTCGTCGGCGTGCTCGGCCTTCAGGGGCAGCAGGGTCAGCCGGTCGGTGCGGATGATTTCGGCCTTCACGCTGCCTCCTGATCGGGATGTCCGACGAGTATGCCCCGTTCGGTGCGCCAGGTCGGCGCCGCGCACGACCCGCAGCCCCCTCGGCGGTGTGCCGAAGGAGCCGTCACGGGGAAGGGTTTGGACAACGGTGGTGGTGGACAACGGTGGTGGACACCGCTGGTGGGCGATGACGCTGGGACGACGGTGTCGGGGCGGTGGCGCTGGGACGGCGGCATCGGGACGGTGGTGTCGACGCCCTACACCTGCTGTGCCGCGATCCTCGCGCGGATCACCGCCTTCTTCGCCTCGCCCAGCGTGGTGCTCTGTTCGAGCTCGTCGAGGCTGTCCTGGTGCAGCGGATGCGAGGAGTGCCGGAAGTCTTCGGCCGTCGCGAGGGCTTTGCCGTCGGAGCGTGCCTCGGCGAAGAAGTACGCGATCGCGTCACGGAGCATCTTCCGGTCCTCCTCCCCGAAGGAGCCCGCCCACGTACTGTCGGTGACCTTCTGGTCGTCGGTCCTGGCCTCGCGGAGGAAGGCCCGTCCGTACTGCGGACCGAGGATCGCCTCCAGCTTCCCGCCGCGCTCCCAACCCTTGGACGGGTACTTCTCCACGTCCGTCCCGTCGTCCACCACCTCACCCTCCCCGGGCCTGGCCTGGTTCGGGGAGATGTCGATCGACAGCGTCTTGATCCCGGCGAAGGCGAACTGGTCGGTGACGCCGCTGCGCATGCCGATCGCGCCGACGATCCTGAAGTTCTCGTTGAGGTAGTGGAGCAGCGCCAGCTCGGATCGGCGGCCCGTCATCCCCGGCCATTCCCAGTACTTGAGCAGGTGCGGCCCGTTGACGGTGCTCGGTTCCGGGTACCCGCCGATGAGCACGGGCTGCGCGCCCCCGAGATCGGGATGCTCGCTGATCATGGTCTGGAGCTGGTCGAGGCCCTCCCGCCCGGTGTCGAGCGCGGGGGCGTTCCCCTCCCCGGTGTGGCCGCTGTCCCGGTAGTTCACGATGACGTACGGGACGCCCGCCCGGAACCTGCTCAGCGGGTGACCGGCCGTCGCGCGAGCGGCGGTGAAAGCCTGCGCGGTGGTCTCGTCCGGAGCGGCGTACTCGCGGTAGAAGTCCTGCATCCGCTCCTCGCCGCCCTCGGCGCCGACCCGCGCGTTCTGAGCCGTCATGCCGCTCCTGAACTTGTTGGTGGAGAGGTTCTCGCCACCGCCGTGCGCGAGCCCGAGGCTGTCCCCGGACTTCTTGGTGAAGAAGACCCGGGCGGGCCCCAGATCCGCGTGGAGCTGGTACATGTGCAGCGCTTTGCGGGCGATGGCACGCTTCGCGCGGGGGCGGTTGTCCCTCTCGCTGGTGATGTCTCCGGCGATGGTGGTGCCGATCCGCTCCTCAAGGGCGGTCTCGTGGGCGTCCAGCCGAGCCTGCTCCGTGGCGATGTCGGCGTCCACTTGAGCCTTGCGCCATGTCTTGATGGCCTTCGGCGTGGTGATGTCAGCCGGAGGCACCCGGTCGCCGGATCCTCGCTGGAGCCGCATCTTCGTCGCCTTGAACTCCGCCGTTCGCTCCTCTCTCGGCCCAATCTCGTCCGTCATCAGCCTGCTGCGTACGGAGCCGGAGATCCGGGGGATGTCGACGTCGTCGTCGAAGTCGTCCAGCAGGCCGTACATGAGGAGCTTGAGGGTCGGGTCGAGGAGCATGGCGGCCCGGACGTGGTACATGTCGCCGGAGTGCCCCGCGTTCACGACGAGGGTGTTGTCGGCCGTCAGCCCGTGGGCGGCCGCTTCCTGCGCGGTCGTGATCTCGGTGCCGTACGACGGGGCGGAGGACGAGGACGTCCCCTCCTGCCCCGTCACCACCCGCTGGACGGCCGGCCGCGCCCCCTCGGTCGCGCGCTGGACGGGCCGCGTACCGGCGGTGGCGGCCTCCGGCGCCGCCGGAGCCGCGCCCGACAGCGCGCGCCGGGCGTTCGCCTCTGCCTCCCGCTCGAAGCGGTCCGAGGGATCGGAGACGCGCAGCCCGGAGCCGTTGTCCGTGCCGGAGACCGGGCCCTGACGCTGCTGGATGACGTGCGTCAGCTCGTGCGCGAGGGTGTGGCGGTCGCCGCCGCCGGCGCCGATGACGATGTGGCTGCCGGAGGTGTACGCGCGGGCGCCGACCTCGGCGGCGGAGGCGCGGGCGGCGCTGTCGTCGTGCACGCGCACATCGGAGAAGTCGGCGCCGAGCCGGGACTCCATGTCGGCACGGGTGCCGTCGTCGAGGGGGCTCCCGGAACTGCGCAGGACGCCGTGGACGGAAGAACGCTGTACGGGGGCGGGCGCGGCCTCAGGGCTCTGCGCGTGGCCGCACCCGGCGCCGTGCTGGTGCCGGGACTCCTCGATCATCCGGGAGACGGCGGCGTTGCCGATCGTGCGCTGGAGGGCGAGGACCGACTGCGGGGACAGGGCACCGCCGACACCGGTGGCGGGGGTGACCGTTCCGCCGCGCGGCCCGTCACGACGAGCGCCCGCCTCCGCCCTCGTCGCGGTCGACGGCGCCGGTGCGTCCTTGGCGTGCATGGAAATCCCCCTGGAGGGCGTGGTACGGGTACGTTCCTCCCTGTCTAACCGGCGGGGCCGACGGGGCACAAGGTCCGTCAGGGCAGCGTCCGATGGGCGAACGGGCAACCCGGGCCAGGGTCTTCGAGGGCGCTGGGGGCGACGGGCAGCCGTCGGCTCCAGCGGCGGACCAGAAGCGCGCCCAGCGCGGCGCCGGCCGTATTGAGCAGGACGTCGTCGACGGACGAGACCCGGCCCAGGCGCAGCGCGTACTGGGACGCCTCGACGGCGAGGGAGACCACCGAGGCGGTCAGGGCCACCTTGAGCGTGCGGCGGGGGGGCGGGCCACAGGAACGCGAGGCCCGCCCCGAACGGTACGAGGAGAAGCATGTTTCCGATGAAATTGAAGAAGGTCACATCGGAGAGGGCGATCTCGGCCCGGGAGAAGGCGTCCCGGAATTCACGGAAGGGGACGAGGGAGACACTGCTGCCCGCCCCGGCACCGCGAAAGAGCGTGACGAGCAGGAACGGGACCAAGGAGAGGACCGCCAGGGCCCCGAAGACCGCTCCGGCCCGCCACGGGGCGAGCGCCGCCCCCGCCCTGACAACCCTCCGCACCTGCCAGGCCCCCACCAGGGCAAGGCCCGAGAACCAGCAGAAGAACAGCATGACCTCGCCCCCGTGCACCCCCAACGCGGCCTCCCCGAAAGCGATCCCCGGATCGTAGCCGGACGGGGCTGGGTGCTGCGCGGGCCGGGCGTTGCCCCGGGGCCGGGCATTGCGCGGGGTGAAGCCGGTCCGGGCTGTTCTCGCTCACCCTCCTGCCCCGCCTCGAACCTGGCTCGCCTCGAACCCTGGCCCGCCCGCCCGCTACTGCCTGAGGAACACCACCAGCGCCCGCCACACGCCGGAGGAGCGCACCGCGTTCGTGGGTGTGACCACGAGCGTCTGACCAGTACGGCCACGGCGTCATGCGCCCGCTCCCCCCCCCCGGCAGGTGGGCGGGCGCTGTCATGCCGACGGGAAGGAACGCCGGTGAGAGGCTGCCCGTTTCCGGGAGCGGCGCCTGCCCCGGCCGACCTGCGCGAGCCGCTCTCCGAGGAGGCACAGAAGGGCGCCCAGGGCGGTTCCAGCCGAGTTGACGATCACATCGTCGATGTCCACGACCCGTCCGGCGGCCATCACCCACTGCGTTGCCTCGATCGACAGGCTGAGCAGCAGGCCCATCACCACAGGTCCCCACGAACCGTACTTGGGGAAAGCGAAGCGGAAAGCGACCGCGAGGGGAACGAACATCAGAAGGTTGGCGATCTGCTGACGCAGATACATCGACCTTTCGAGTCCTTCCATGGCGGAATAATCGAAAAGGATTCCCTGTCCGGGAATCATCCACACATGGTAATCGCTCGACCCGATCGGTTGTTGTGGCGTCAGTGTCGCCACGAGCGTCAGAAAGAGGAGGGCGGCGAATGACGCGCGGGCTCCACCTGTATTTACTCGCTCGCTCCTGAACGCCAGGAAACAGAGGAGGAGCATGGCGAGGAGGATCAATGCCGTGGAGTACGGGTTGATGTACAGAATGACGTGCCACATGGATGCCACCAGCACAGGGATCGTCGACTTCAAGCATCGCCCGATACGGCGATCGGCCGACCCGTTCGGGCCGGCCGCACTTTACACCGCCTCGACGGCTAGTAGCAGAGCCACTTGGTGATGTACGTGGTGTTGCCCGACTTCATCGCGCCACGAACGCACCAGCCGGAGTCGGTGGTGTAGTAGCGGGAAGCGCTGCCAACCGTACCGACCTTGATGGTCCGCGAGGCAATCCAGTCGGTCGGGTGAACGGTCCCGTCCGGGTTCTTGAACTGCGCACCCAAAGTGACGGTGATGCTGCCTTCGCCGGAGTGCCGGTAGTAGCTGGTCTCGAAGTCTCCCGAGGCGCGCGCGGGCTTATTCACGCAGAGTTGGCCGTTACTGAGGTCGCCGCAGCCAGTAGGAGTTGCCAGGGCGGCAGGCGCCGCCACGACTCCGATGCCAAGAATGGCGATGAAGCTCACGACGAGTGAAATGATTCGGCGCTGCATAGTTCTCCCTCGGCTGAAGGATGGCTAGTTCATCACCTGCGGTGAAGCCGGTCCGGTCGGTTCGGGGGCGTGTGTCGTGGTGGGACGCGAAGACCCCCGGTGTGGTGGGGGACCGGACACCGCCACCGCCCCGGAGGTCTTCGCCGTACTGCCTCGTACTCCTACGCGCCCGCGATCTCCCCGTATCCCTCGATCTCGCTCGGGTTCCGCTGACCCGGGCCCGTGTAGCGGGCCGACGGGCGGACCAGGCGGCCCGTGCGCTTCTGCTCCAGGATGTGGGCCGACCAGCCCGCCGTACGGGCGCAGGTGAACATCGAGGTGAACATGTGCGCCGGGACCTCCGCGAAGTCGAGGACGATCGCCGCCCAGAACTCCACGTTCGTCGCCAGGACCCGGTCCGGGCGCCGGTTGTGCAGCTCTTCGAGGGCCGCCTTCTCCAGCGCCTCCGCCACCTCGAAGCGCGGCGCCGCCAGCTCGCGGGCGGTGCGGCGCAGGACGCGGGCGCGGGGGTCCTCGGCGCGGTAGACGCGGTGGCCGAAGCCCATCAGGCGCTCGCCCTTGTCCAGCGCCTGCTTCACGTACGCCTTCGCGTCCCCGGTGCGCTCGATCTCCTCGATCATGCCGAGGACGCGGGAGGGCGCGCCGCCGTGCAGCGGGCCGGACATCGCGCCGACCGCGCCGGAGAGCGAGGCGGCCACGTCCGCGCCGGTCGAGGCGATCACCCGCGCGGTGAACGTCGACGCGTTCATGCCGTGCTCGGCGGCCGAGGTCCAGTACGCGTCGACGGCCTTGACGTGCTTCGGGTCCGGCTCGCCGCGCCAGCGGATCATGAAGCGCTCGACGACCGACTCGGCCTTGTCGATCTCGCTCTGCGGGACCATCGGGAGCCCCTGACCGCGCGCCGACTGGGCGACGTACGAGAGCGCCATCACGGCCGCGCGCGCGAGGTCGTCGCGCGCCTGCTCGGCCGAGATGTCGAGGAGCGGGCGCAGACCCCACACGGGGGCCAGCATCGCGAGCGCGGACTGCACGTCGACCCGGATGTCCCCGGAGTGCACCGGGATCGGGAACGGCTCCGCCGCCGGCAGGCCCGGGTTGAAGGCGCCGTCGACGAGGAGGCCCCAGACGTTGCCGAAGGAGACGCTGCCGACGAGGTCCTCGATGTCGACGCCCCGGTAGCGGAGGGCGCCGCCCTCCTTGTCCGGTTCGGCGATCTCCGTCTCGAACGCGACGACTCCTTCGAGCCCGGGTACGAAGTCGGACATCAGGCGGCTCCTCTAATCGATGATCGATCAAACCGAGTGGTCGATGGTCGGGTTTCGACAGTCGTCCAGGCCCAGAGTCTGTACGGTTCCGACGATGCGGGGAAGCGTGACATCCGGCACACTCCCCCGATCCGGGGAGGAAGGATTGGCCGCGCCTGGTAATGGGCAGAATGAGGTGCTTCCGCAGGGGCCGAGGCCACCACGCACGAGCCCCGGCCGGACCGGACTCCTCGCCGTGCCGGGCCCTTCGGCCGGGTGGGGGCCACCGCCCCGTCGGTGGCCCGTGACCGGCGGGAGCCGCTGTCGCACAATGAGCCCGTGACCGATCACGCGCCCGCACCCGACTCCGTGCCCGACGCCGCGCCCGCGAGCGACGCTCCCGCCGAGGTCCTCGACCCCGCCGACATGCGCGAGCAGTACCGCACCACGGAGCTTTCCGCCGCCGACCTCGCGCCCGAGCCGATGGCGCAGTTCACCCGCTGGTTCAAGGAGACCGCCGAGAACCCGGCGATCCACGAGCCGAACGCGATGATCGTCTCCACCGCCACCCCCGACGGCCGCCCGTCCTCCCGTACGGTCCTCCTCAAGCACTACGACCGGGCCGGATTCGTCTTCTTCACCAACTACGACTCCCGCAAGGGCACCGAACTCACGGCCAACCCGTACGTCTCGCTGCTCTTCCCCTGGCACCCGCTGGCCCGGCAGGTCATCGTCACCGGGCGCGCCGAGCGCGTCGCCCCCGAGGAGACCGCCGCCTACTTCCGCACCCGCCCGCACGGCTCGCAGCTCGGCGCCTGGGCCAGTCGCCAGTCCTCCGTACTCGCCTCCCGCGCGGAACTCCTCGCCCGGTACGCCGATCTGGCCGTCCGTCACCCCGAGGGCACCGAGGTCCCCGTCCCGCCGCACTGGGGCGGCGTCCGGGTCGTCCCGGACGCGGTCGAGTTCTGGCAGGGGCACGAGAACCGCCTCCACGACCGGCTCCGTTACGTCCGCGAAGGCGGCCCGGACGGCGAGACCTGGCGGGTCGAACGCCTCGCGCCTTGAGGGGTCCGGGTCTTGAGGGGGTCGGGGCCTGAGGGGTCCGGGGCCTGGGGGATCCGGGCCTTGCGGGGGTCGGGTCTTGACGCGTCCTTGGCGGCCTCTCGCCGCCCTCCGACGCCACCGCCTCTGCCCGTATTCGTCTCCGCGATGCAACGATTTCCACGAAGGTGATGTGCCCTGCGTCACGTTCCAGTTGAATGGCCGCAGTATGGGGGGTCGGGATGAGTGCATTCACGGGGTCCGCGAGCGACACCGCCTCCGTTCCCGGAGCGGGGGCCGACCTGTTGGCCGCCCTCCTCGACGGAATGGACGCGGCGCTCTGCGCCTTCGCAGCCGACGGCACGGTCACGCACTGGAACCGTGAGGCGGAGCGGATCCTCGGCTGGTCCGCCGCCGAGGCCGTGGGGCGGCACGGCTTCGAGGGGTGGGCCGCCCGCCCCGCCGACGCCGAGGACGTCCTGCGCAGACTGATGGGCGCCATGAACGGCCCCGGGCGCCAGGTCCACGAACTCGCGCTGCTCCGCAAGGACGGCGGCCGGGTCCTGGTCCGCAGCCAGTCGGCCGGGGTGCGCGGCGCGGACGGCGCCCCCGCCGGTGTCTACTGCGCGTTCAGCGAGGTCCACGTCCAGCTCGACCTGGAACGCTCGGTCGCGCTCAGCGAAGCCCTCTTCGACGACGCGCCCTGGGGCGTCGTCCTCGTCGACGCCGATCTGCGCCCCGCCACGGTCAACGGGCACGCGGCCCGTGCCTTCGGCACCGCCCGCACCGCCCTCCTCGGGCGCCCGCTCGGCGATGTGATCGTGCACGGCGCCGAGGAGTTGGAGGGCGCGCTCCAGCACGTCCTCGCCGAGGGCACCCCGCCCACCCCCGCCGAGGTCTGGGTGACGCTGCGGACCGCCGCCGGGGAGCGGCGCAGGTGCTGGCGGAGCGGCTTCGTGCGGCTCGCCTCGCCGATGGCGGAGGAGCCCGTGCCGCTGGGGGTGGCCTGGCTGTTCCAGGACGTCACGGAGGAGCGCCTCGCGATCAGGGAGGCGGACCGGATGCGGTTCCGGTGGAGCCAGCTGCACCGGGCGGGCGCGGCGGCGGCCGAGTGCGAGGACCCGGCGGAGGCGATGGCGGTCCTCCTCGACTTCACCCTGGCCGGGTTCGCCGATCACGCCCTGGTGGACCGGGTCGCCGGTGACCGGCGTCTGACCAGGGCGTTCACCACCCCCGTACCGCCGCCGGGTCCCGCATCCCCGGTGGTCGGCGGCAATATCCCGCTGCGGTACGGGCCCCGGCACCCGGCGCTCCAGGCCTGGGACCGGGTGGGCACGGTCCGGGCCAGCGCGGGCCGGACCGCCGAGGTGTGGGCGGACGCGCACCTGTGGCCGGGGGAGGCGGCGCACGCGATCTGCGTGGCCCTGCGGTCCCGGGGCCGGACGCTCGGCGTCGTCACCTTCCTGCGGTCCTCCTGCCGCCCGGCCTTCGAGCGGGAGGACGTCGTCTTCGCGGAGGCGGTGGCGTCGAGGGTCGCGGCGGTACTCGACCTGCCGCCTGCCGCTGAGACGTCGTCGCCTTAAGACCCGTAACATCCGCATCTGTCGTCACGCTGTGCGCACGTTCGAATTCATATCGCGACGAACATGGATGGGAATCGGCCATCGCTCGGTACTCCACTGCCCCCGCGTGGAGGCGCTGAGTAGGTTCTGTGCACGTTCGGGGGAGGGCGCGCACTTCCCCGGGTCTGGAAGCTCTTTCACCGCAACGGAGGGACAGCACCATGGCCGACATCGATCTCGGACAGGCGAGCGACTGGAACGAGGGCGACAACCACGCCCGCATCTCGCTCACGCCGAGCCGCGTCTACCCGGGCACTGACAAGAAGGACCTGGTCATCGGCTCGCCGGTGAGCATCGAGCTGTCGGTGAACACGAACCACTCCTCCTCGCAGGAGGCGGACAAGGTCTACTTCACGACCTACCACGGTTCGACGAAGAAGCTCATCGCGGTGCTCGACTCCGACGGCAACCTCTCCATAGCGGGCCGGCTGACCGTGGAGCAGAAGGACCTCAAGTACTAGGAGTCCCCTTAAGTACCAGGAGTCCTCCCGTACGAGGTGGACCCCGGGACTCCCGTAAGTACGACGAAGGGGGCGGTGACGGAACTCGTCACCGCCCCCTTCGGGCGTCTCGAAGGCGTCGCCGGTCAGTGCCGGTAGAAGATCCGGTCTCCGTACTCCGTCATCACGCGCCCGTTCCACTCGTGCCCGCCGTCCACGTTCCCGGAGCGAAGCAGCGGCGGCTCGATCCCGCGCCGGACCAGCTCCTCGGCGGCGGCGGCCAGGGTCGCCTGCATGAGCGCGCTGGTCACCACGGTGGACGCGGGCGCGAAAGGCGCCTCGATGCCCTCGTGGGTCAGCTCGGCGTCGCCGATCGCGATCCGCGAGTCCAGGACGATGTCGCAGTGGTCCTTGAGGTACGTGCCCGAGACGTGCCGGGACTTCGTCTCCGTCGCGTACGCCACCGAGGTGACACCGATGACGGTGAGGCCGAGCGCGCGCGCGTTCAGCGCCATCTCCACGGGCAGGGCGTTGCGCCCCGAGAGCGAGATGATGATCAGAACGTCCCCTGCCTTGGCGGGCGAGGAGTCGAGGACCGCACCGGCCAGGCCTTCGACGCGTTCCAGGGCGGAGCCGAGCGTGGCCGGCATGACGTCGACGCCGACGACGCCGGGGACGACGAGCAGGTTCATCAGGGCGAGGCCACCGGCCCGGTAGACGACGTCCTGCGCGGCGAGGGAGGAGTGGCCCGCGCCGAAGGCGAAGAGCCGGTTGCCGTTGGCGACCGCCTCGGCGATCGCGGCGCCCGCGGCGGCGATCTCGGCCGAATCGCCGTCCCGGACCTCCTGGAGCAGCTCGATCGCCGCGTCGAAGAACCGTCCGGCCAGCTTGCTCTCGCCCACGCTGTCGCCCATTCCGCAAGCTCCTTCTCGTCGGCGTCAGGCCGCCGTCTCGTCATGGTCGTGCCCTGGTCGCCGCTCACGGTGCGGTCTGGACCATTGCTCTGTCAATACCGCTCGCACGGGTGCGGCCCGGATGTCGGTGCGATGCGTCAGAATTGGGGCAGGGCCAGCGCACGACTGATCGAGGGGCACGAATGTCCGGACTGATCGACACAACGGAGATGTACCTCCGCACCATCCTCGAACTTGAGGAGGAAGGTGTGGTCCCCATGCGTGCCCGGATCGCCGAGCGGCTCGACCAGAGCGGCCCCACGGTGAGCCAGACGGTGGCCCGGATGGAGCGGGACGGTCTGGTGGCCGTCGCCAGCGACCGGCACCTGGAGCTGACCGACGAGGGCCGCCGCCTCGCCACCCGCGTCATGCGCAAGCACCGCCTCGCGGAGTGTCTGCTCGTCGACGTGATCGGCCTGGAGTGGGAGCAGGTGCACGCGGAAGCCTGCCGCTGGGAGCACGTCATGAGCGAGGCGGTGGAGCGGCGCGTCCTTGAGCTGCTCCGGCACCCGACGGAGTCGCCGTACGGCAACCCGATCCCGGGCCTTGAGGAGCTGGGCGAGAAGGCGGAGGCCGAGGCGTTCCTCGACGACTCCATGGTGTCGCTCGCGGACCTGGACGCCAGCGAGGGCAAGACCGTGATCGTCCGCCGCATCGGCGAGCCGATCCAGACGGACGCCCAGCTGATGTACACGCTGCGGCGCGCGGGCGTGCAGCCCGGCTCGGTGGTCTCGGTGACCGAGTCCGCCGGCGGCGTCCTGGTGGGCAGCAGCGGCGAGGCGGCGGAGCTGGGCGCGGAGGTCGCGGCCCACGTGTTCGTCGCGAAGCGCTGACGGCGCCTCCGGCGGAAGACCGAAGGACCGGAAGACCGAAGGACCGGAAAACGCCCCACCCGGGCGGCCGAGTGGCCGCCGGGGTGGGGCGTTTTCGTGGGAGGGGAGGGGAAGGGGAGGGAGGGGCTGGTCGGCTGTGCGGGGGCTTTCTGCACGGGGCACTTCCGTACGGCGCGCTTCTGTACGGCGCACTTCCTGGACGGGCCCTTCCTGTAGGGGGCCTTCCCGTACAGGGGATTCCCGTACGGGGCGCAGGATGCCCCCACACGCCCTCGCGCGCGCCTGTCCGCCGGGGCGCGGTGGGGCTCTCCCCGCGCGTGATGGCGGATGGGCGCCGTATGCGGCCCGGTTTACGCCGGAATGGCCCCGCCCGCGCGATTCCCGTGCCACGCTGGGGCGAGTGGTGCGAGACCGGGAGGGGTGGGGCCGTGCAGCGAGCACTTGCCGTACGCCCGCCAGGGCCCGCGCCGACGCCCCGGCGGGGCCCGGCGCCCGCCGTGGTGGCGCCCGTACGCCAGGGGGTACGGGACCCGAAACCGGGGACGACGCGCCCGCCGGGCACCTGGAGGACACCGGCTCCGGAGGCCGGGGGCGCATGGCGGCGCACGGCGAGGGAAGCACCCGCCCGGCGGCGCCCGGCGGGGGAAGCACCCGCCCGGCGGCGCCCGGCGGGGGAGGCCCTGCGGCGGCACCTGGCATCGGAAGTGCGGGTCTCGCGGCGGCGTCCGGCGCTGGAAGTGCGGGTCTCGCGGCGGCACCCGGCAGCGGACGTACGGGTCTCGCGACTGCACCCGGCAGTGGGCCGTGTGTGGTGCTCGGCGGCAGAGGGCCCCGGCGCCCTTGGGCGCCGGGGCCTGTCCTCCCCTGAGGTGACCTGGAGCCCCGAGCTCTCAAGGTCGATCCCCTCGGACCGTCTTTTCCCCGAGCGGTCCGCCTCCCGCTCAAGATCTCCCCTCGGCAGCGGTCGCCAACCCCGGGGCCCTGTCACTCATACGAGGGGTGTTCTGTGGCAGGAGCGCATTTTCGAATATGAGTTCGATAGTCTGACGTGGTTCGTGGGAAAGAGGGGGTGCCAGGGATGGCGCGACGACTCGACGTCACCGGAGCCGACGGCGTACGGCTGGCGGCCTGGGACTTCACACCCGGCGGGTCCGCGCGGCCCGGTTCGGGGGTCCTGCTCCTCCACGGACTGATGGGGCACGCCGGGCACTGGGCCCCGGCGGTCGCCCGGCTCGCGGCGGACCCCGGCCCGCACCCCAGGACCATCGCCCTCGACCAGCGCGGCCACGGGCGGAGCGAGAAGTCCGCCACCGCCGCCTTCACCCGTGAGGCGTACGTGGCGGACGCGGCGGCGGCCGTCGAACAGCTCGGGCTCGGCCCGGTGACCCTCATCGGGCACTCCATGGGCGCCCTCACCGCCTGGCAGCTCGCCGCCGAGCGCCCCGACCTGGTCCGCGCCCTCGTCATCTGCGACATGCGGGCCTCGGCCCTGGGCGCGGCCTCGCAGCGCGAGTGGCGGGACTGGTTCCAGGGCTGGCCCACCCCGTTCGAGTCGCTCGACGCGGCCCGCCGCTGGTTCGCGGAGGAGGACCCGTGGGCGGAGCGGCCGAACCCGTCCCGGGGTGCCTTCTTCGCCGAGGTGATGACCGAGCATCCGGACGGCTGGCGCCCGGTCTTCGACCTCGGCCAGATGCTGACCTCCCGGGAGACCTGGGTGCACGACGCCCACTGGGACTCGCTCGCCCAGGTCCGCTGCCCCACCCTGGTCCTGCGCGGTCTCGACGGGCAACTGGGCAGGGCCGAGGCTCAGGAGATGGTCCGGGTGCTGCCCCACGGGGCGTACGCGGAGATCCCCGACGCGGGCCACCTCCTCCACTACGAGCACCCCGACGCCTGGCGCGAAGCCGTCGGCCCCTTCCTGAACGGCGTCCTGACGGGCTGACAGCCACGTACGGCTGACGCCCCCCTCACGTACGGCTGACACCCCCCCACGTACGGCCGCCCCTGCACCTCGGCCGACACCCACACCCCGGCCAACACTCTTCCTGTCCGCCCCCGTCGGCCACCCCGCCCCTGTCGTGCTCACCGTGCTGACACCCGCGCGGCCCGTCATGCGCACCGCCGTGACACCCGCGCGGCGGCCGGTCGTGCCGTCGGGTGCGAAGGCCCGCCCGGTGGCCCGTTCCAGGCCCCGGGCGGCCTGTACTCGCCTTGTGCGCCTGGAGGTTGGGGTCCGTAATGAGTGCCACCGCAACGGCGTCACTCCAGGGGGAAACATGGGAACGCCCGAACCACCGCCGAGACCGGAGGAACCACCGGCACCGGGACGACCGCCGAGACCGGAAGGGCCGCCGCCGCCACCGGGACCGGCGCAAGTGGTCCCGCGGAAGCCGGAACAGGCGCCCGCTTCCGCCGCCCCCCGGCGCCTCCCTCCCCGGGAGAGTCTGGTCATCAGCAAGCGGCTGCTCTGGGTGTACGGAGGTGCCTATCCGCTGGAGAACATCGTCCGCGTCTACACCTTCAAGCTGACACCCCGCCGGGGCGAGGCGATCACGCGGTTCTTCAAGCGGGGCGGTCTCACCCTGCTGGCCCTCGTGCCCCTCTCGTGGTTCCTGAACGAGACGGGGGACTCCTCCGACGTCGACGACATCATGCAACCGGTCCTGGTCGTCCTCTCGTTCCTGCTCATCGGCTTCCTGGGCCAGGCCCTCGCGGTGGTCTTCGCCTCAAGCCCCTACGTCCTCGCCATCGAGACGAACGGGTGGTCCACGGCCCTGGTGACGGGCGACCGCCACCAGCTGGACCAACTGGTGTTCGAGATCGCCGAGGCGATCGACCAGCCGGACGCGGAGCTGCACGCTTCGGTGGCGTCGCTGGCGATCACCAACTTCGGCGACTACCACTTCGGCGACTCGGTGAACATCTACGGCGGCAGCAACCACACGGGAGTGGTGAAATGACGGGCGGGAACCAGCACTTCGGGGACGTGGTCAACATCAACGGCGGCGACGGCCACACCGGCATCGTCCACCACCACCATGCCCCCGGACTCACCCCGGAGCAGGCCGAGGCGCTCGTCGCCGGTCTCGCGCGGGCCCTGCGCGGCGAGGTCCCGGCGGGGTACCGGGACTCCATCGACGAGGCCCTGCCCGCCCTCGCGGAGGGCGCTTCCGTCGCTCCGGCGGTCCGCCGCCGGTCGCTGCGGGCCCTCGAAACCGTCGCCGTCGGCGTCGGGACGATCGGACAGCCCCTCCTGGAGGCGGTCAGGACGGCCCTCGACCTCTTCAAGGGCTGACCGGCACACGAGCACCTCGACCGGCCCGCCCTGACCGGCCCCGCCCTGCCCGCCCCGTCGTGCGGCGGCCCCGGCGCCCGATGGCCCGTTCGACTTAATTGCGAAGAATTTTCGAGGGCCGGTTCGATGTGTCTTCGATGATCCCCGTTCCTCCCGTGCACCGTGGCAGACGCCCGCGCTTCGATGTGCACGAGAGGAACCGTTCGGATGGCGAGACGTCAGGGGGCGTTCGGTCGCGTACCACGACGGCGTGGGCTGCTCCGGCTCTGGGTGGCGCTGCTCGCCCTGGTCGGAGCGGTGCTCGTCGCCTCGGGGGCGCCGGTGGCCGCGCAGGGGGAGTGGGACTGCCCCGGTCCGCCGGGGACCCGCACCGGCTATCTCTTCCGGACCTCGGACAGCGGAGCGCCACCGTACGACATCGTGCGGGTCGACTCCGCGACCGGTGCCCCGACCGTCGTGGGGAGCGTCAACATCCCCCTGGACACCGTCGGCTTCAACACCCTGGACGGCTACTTCTACGGCACGAACGCCTCCGCCATCGTCCGGATCGACAGCTCCGGCCGGACCACCCGGGTCGGCTACACCAGCAGCGGCGGCGACACCAGCGGCGACTTCGACGCCCACGGGCACCTGTGGCTGCTCGGCAGCCTGCCCTCCGTCTGGTCGGAGATCGACCTGGTGCCGGGCTCGCCGACCTACGGACAGGTCCTCGGCAGGGACATGCTCGGCTACCCGGGGAGCCAGTACCGCGCCCTCGGCGACTGGACGTACATGAACGGCCCGTCGGGGACCGGCTTCTACGGGGTCGTGGACCTGACCGGCATCAGTCTCCCGTGGCTGATCTACTTCGACCCCGCCACCAAGACCCGGACCTTCCTCGGCGAGATGACCGGGATGCCCGGCGGGATCGGCAAGGCCGACACCCGCAGCAGCTTCACCGACGGCACCTCCCTGTACGTGCACGCGGCCACCTCCGGCGTGCTCTACCGGGTGGATCTCGCCACCCGGACCGCCACCGCCCTCCCGCAGAGCCCGGGGACGCTCTTCTCCGACGGCGCCCAGTGCGTGGCCGCCTCGGCGAGCACCGTCAACGTCGTCAAGCGGGTCAAGGGCCGCAACACCCCGCTCGACCAGTTCCGGGTGAGCCTGCGCGGCTCCGGCGGCGAGGAGCTGGCCGGGGCGACCACCACCGGCACCGACACCCGGGGCGGGACCCGCGCCGAGACCGGCCCGGTGAGCGTCGCCCCGGCCCACACGTACCAGGTGACCGACCGGCTCGCCGGGAGCGACCTGGCACCGGACCCCAGGCTCTACGACACCTCCGCCGCCTGTGTGAACGACGCGAGCGGCGCCACCGTGCCGCTGACCGGCGGGGCCGGTTCCTGGACGCTCGCCCTGCCCCGGTCCGGTGGCGCCTACACCTGCACGGTCACCAACACCGCGCGCGGCACCGGTGGCCTCGAACTGGTCAAACAGGCAAGCCCGCTCGTCGTCGACAAGCCCGGCCAGGTCGTCACGTACACCCTGACCGTGCACAACACCGGGGAGACCTCGGTGCCCGCGCTCACCCTCACCGACTCCCAGCAGCCCGGTCCCCTCGCCTGCGCACTGCCGGACGGCGGGCTGCTGCCCGCGCACGAGGCCACCTGCGCGACCCTCACCCACACCGTCACCCAGACGGAACTCGGCGGCGGGCCACTCGTCAACAGCGCCCGGGTCGAAGGGAACGACAGCCTCGGCAACCCGGTCGGCGCCGACGACGCGGTCACCGTCGGCACCGTGCAGCCCTCGCCGGAGATCGGTCTCACCAAGTCCGTGAGCCCCGAGACCGTCACCGCCGCCGGGCAGGACGTCACCTACACCTACCGCGTCACCAACACCGGTCTCGCCGGGCTTCACGAGGTGGGCGTCACCGAGCACGGCTTCACCGGCACCGGCGACCTCCCGGCGGCCACCTGCGAGCAGACCACCCTCGCCCCGGGCGCCGCCACGGACTGCACGGTCGTCTACGAGGCGACCCAGGCGGACATCGACGCGGGCGGCATCGACAACGCGGCCACCGCGAAGGCGCGCGACGCCATCGGCGCCTCAGCCGAGTCACCGCAGGCGTCGGCGCACGTCACCGCCGTCCGTGCCCCGGCGATCACGCTCGCCAAGTCCGTCAGCCCGAACGCGGTCGACCACGCCGGAGCCCCGGTCACCTACACCTTCATCCTCACCAACACCGGCAACACCACCGTCACCAACGCGGACATCGTCGACACCGCGTTCACCGGCCACGGACAGCCCGGACCGCTCGTCTGCCCGCCCGGCTCCGACCGCACCCTCGCCCCCGGCGAACACCTCACCTGCACCGTCGCCTACACCGCCGTCCAAGCCGACATCGACCGGAAGCATGTGGACAACACCGCGCATGCCACCGCCTGGCAGAACGGCACCGAAGTCCGCAGCGCCGACGCCAAGACCCACTTCGAGGCCCTCTTCGACGCGCGGCTCAGCCTGACCAAGCAGGCGACGCCGGACGACAGCGCGAGCTTCACCGTCGGCCGCGTGATCACGTACACCTACCAGGTACGCAACACCGGCAACACCAGCATGAGCGGCATCGGCATCACCGAGACCGAGTTCACCGGTCGCGGCACCGTACCCGAGATCACCTGCCCGGAGCAGACGGAACCACTGGCGCCCGGCGAGACCGTGGTCTGCCAGGGCACGTACACCCTCGTCCAGGCCGACATCGAACAAGGCACGGTGTCCAACACCGCGCACGCTACCGGCACCGCCCCCGACGGGCTCGCCGTCCGGTCCGGCGACGCCACCCAGGTCCTCACCGCCCCGGCGCAATCCGCCCTGACACTGACGAAGACGGCGGAGCCCACCGAGATCGACGCCGCCGGGGACACGGTGACGTACCACTTCCACATCACCAACACCGGCGCCACCACCCTCACCGATACGGCGATCGTCGAGATCCACTTCAGCGGCACCGGGGGACGCCCGCTCGTCCACTGCGAGCAGTCCACCCTCGCGCCCGGCGCGTCGACCGAGTGCACCTCGACGTACGAGGTGACTCAGGCGGACATCGACGCGGGCTCCCTCACCAACGACGCCGTCGCCTCGGCGACCAACCCGAGCGGGGTGACGATCTACTCGGACTCCTCCGTCGTCACCGTCACCGCCCGGCCCACGGCCTCCCTCAGCCTCGACAAGACCGCCGACCCGGACGTGGTCACGGGCGAGGGCGACACCGTTCGTTACGCCTACACCGTGCGCAACACCGGCGGGGTCACCCTGCACGGCGTCACCGTCAAGGACACCGCCTTCACCGGCACCGGTACCCCGCCCGCCGTGACCTGCCCCGCAGCGGAGATCGCGCCCGGCAAGGAGACGGAGTGCACGGCCGTCTACGAGGTGACGAAGGCCGACATCGCGGCGGGCGGCATCGTCAACACCGCGATCGCCACCGCCGCCCGCGACGACGACGGAGCCCCGGTCACCTCCCACGAGGCCGAGGCCACCGTCCGGGTCGCCACCTCGTCCCTGAGCCTCGCCAAGTCGGTGGCGCCCGAGACGGCGACGACCGGCGACGAGGTCACGTACACCTATCGGGTGGAGAACACCGGCGAGACCGCCCTGACCGGTCTGACCGTCGACGACACCGCCTTCACCGGCACCGGAACCCGCCCGGTCGCAGACTGCCCGGCGACCACCCTCGACGCGGGCGCCACGGTGACCTGCACGGCCACGTACACCGTCACCGAGGCCGACGCCCAGGCGGGCGAGGTCGTCAACACGGCGACCGCCACCGCCCGGAACGACGCCGGGACCGAGGTCGTCTCCGCGCCCGCCCGCGCCGTCCTCACCACCGGGACGGCCCCCGCCCCGGGCGACTCGCTCGCCCTCGGGAAGACCGCCGAGGTCACCGACACCGACGGCGACGGCCGCAACGACCCCGGCGACATCGTCCACTGGACCCTGACCGTCACCAACACCGGCGACGGCGCCCTCCACGACATCCGGGTCGTCGACCCCGTCGCGGGCCCCGTCACCTGCCCGACCGCCTCCCTCGCCCCCGGCGCGTCCACCATCTGCACCGCCACCCCCCACACCCTCACCGAGGAGGACGCCCGGCGCGGCTACCTCGCCAACATCGCCACCGCCCACGGCACCGGCACCACCGGTCTGAGCGTCACCTCACCCCCCGCCCGCGTCACCGTCCCCGTCACCCCGGGCGACGGCGGACCCGAGGGCGGATACGGAGACGGTCACGGAGACGGGGGGTACGAAGGCCGCTGAGCGGTCCGGAACGGGAAGAGGCGGCGGTGACCGATCCGGTCACCGCCGCCTCTTCACGCATCCGTGCACGCGACCGTGCCAGGCCCTAGCCCTTGCTGACCGCCGCCAGGATCTCCGGCAGGCGCCGCGCCGCACGCGGAGCCGCCACCTTCAGACCCGCCCAGCCGACCAGCACGCCGTACAGCGCGCCCGCCGGAAGCAGCAGCCACAGCAGCCCCTCCAGGTCGGCGACGTGCAGATAGATCAGGAACGCGATGACCGGCGCGCACAGCAGCGCGCTCACCACCATGCCGCCCATGATCGAGATCCAGGCGAGCCCGCCCTGCCCCGGCGCCACGTTCTTGTAACCGCTGTCCTGCGGAATCGAGTACGGGAAGTTCGCCGAGGCCACCGCACCCGACGCCATCATCGCCCCGAGCAGCGCGAGCGCCATGCCGAGCGCGGGCGCCAGCTCCGTCCAGTCGCCGATGACCGCACCCGTCACCACCATCACGAAGACCGTGTACGGCAGGGTGACCGTGAGCAACGCCAGGGCCCGCGCCCGGAGTTCGGCGTACGCGTCGGCCTTCGTGGCGATGGTCTGCGCCACCATCCAGAACGCCGAGGTGTCCTGACCGAACTGGTTGTACATCTGGATGCCGAGCATGAACGAGGCGAAGCACGCGAAGTAGAGCGAGCCCCCGCCCTGGAAGGCGTTGAACAGCGGCAGGATCAGACCGACCGCGAGCGAGGTCACCCACGCCGCCTTCGTCTTCGGATCCCGCCAGATGTACCGCAGGCTGCGCTCCATGACCGCGCCCGTACGCCCCTCGGGAAGCAGCCCGCCGAGCCGCCCCGGACCGGCGGACTTCTCCCGGCCCGCGTCCGACGCGGCACCGATGGTGGAACCGTCCGGCTCCACCATCAGCCGCACCAGGCTCCGCTGCCACCAGTACACGAGCGCCGCGAGCGCCGCAGCCGTGAGCAGCAGCCGGGCCACCGCCACCGCGTACTCGCCCCGGCCCGCCGACTCCACCGCCCCGATCGCGGAGGCCGGCGGCAGCCAGCCGACGACCTCGGCCGCGGGCTCCAGGGACTCCAGGCTCCCGGCCCGGCCCAGCTGCTGGGCGCCGAGGTTCACGAACTGCATGCCGACCGCGATCACCACACCGCTGAGCAGCGCCAGGTCCCGGCCCTTGCGGGAGGTCAGCAGCCGGATGTTCGCGGCGGCCACCGCCCGGGACAGCGCCACACAGGTCAGCGTCACCAGCGGCACCGCGAGCACCGCGAAGACCACCGCCGCCGCGCCCTGGGCGAGGGCGAGGACCGCGCCGACCGCGAGGAACAGGGTGAGGACCGGGCCCACGCCGACGAGCGAGGCCACGAGCAGGGCCCGGACCAGCGGCCGGGGCCGCAGCGGCAGCATCACGAGCCGCGAGGGATCGAGGGTCTCGTCACCGCTGGGGATGAACAGCGGCATCACCGCCCAGGACAGCGCGAGCACCCCGACGAGGAGCACGGCGACCGTGCCGGCGTCGGCGTGGCCCCGCAGCAGGACGAAGCCCAGCACCGTGCCCGCCACGAAGAGCGCGCCGAAGACGATCGTGACGATGTACGCGGCCGTACGCCCGCCGGACTGGCGCAGCCCGTTGCGCAGCAGCGTCAGCTTCAGCCGGACGAAGACCGAGGTGAGCGAGGACCCGGCGGCCGGTGCGGCGGCCGGGGCGGGGGTGGTGACGGTCATCGCTGCGTCCCGCCGCCCAGCCAGTCCAGCGAGGCCCCGGCGTCACTGCCCTGCGCGCCGACCAGTTCGAGGAAGGCGGCCTGGAGCGAGGGCGCGTCGCCCCGCACCTGTTCGAGCGGGCCCTGGGCGCGGATCTGCCCGGCGGCCATCACGGCGACCCAGTCGCAGAGCGACTCGACCAGTTCCATGACGTGGCTGGAGAAGACGACGGTGGCGCCGGAGGAGGTGTACCGCTCCAGGACGCCCCGGATGGTCTGCGCCGAGACCGGGTCGACGCCCTCGAAGGGCTCGTCGAGGAAGAGGACCTCCGGGTTGTGCAGCAGCGCCGCCGCCAGGCCGATCTTCTTCCGCATACCGGTCGAGTAGTCGACGACCAGCTTGTTCTGCGAGCCGGTCAGACCGAGGACGTCGAGGAGCTGCGCGGCCCGCTTGTCGACCTCGGCGCCGGGCAGCCCCCGCAGCCGCCCGCTGTAGGCGAGCAGCTCACGGCCCGAGAGGCGCTCGAAGAGCCGCAGGCCCTCGGGAAGGACGCCGATCCGGGCCTTGACCTGGGCGACGGACTCGGGGTCGGCCCACACGTCGTGCCCGGCGACCAGGATGCGTCCGTGGTCGGGCCGGAGCAGTCCGGTGATCATGGAGAGAGTGGTGGTCTTGCCGGCACCGTTGGGCCCGACGAGACCGATGAACTTGCCTGCGGGCAGGGTCAGGTCGATCCCGTTCACCGCGATCTGCTGGCCGAAACGCTTCCAGAGTCCTTCGACCCGGACGGCGGGCACCGCTCCGCCTTGCCGCGCGGCCCCCGCCGCGCCGAACGTTTCGTCAAATGCCTGGTCAGGCATGGTGCGTCACCCTTTCGGTGGTCCCCGTCACGTATGGGTACCACCCTACGGGTGAAACATCTCACTCTCCTGGATCAAGCCTTCCGGCCCCGCGCGTCCGCCGCTTCCCGGCCACACGCGTAGGCCAGGGCGCTGACCAGCTCTTCCGCTTCGGGCAGCCAGCGGTTGGTGGCGGAGGGGTGCCGCGCCCACTGGACGGCACCGCGCCCGCCGACCCGGGTGGGCGGGGCGGCGACGTAACGGCCCTCGCCGAGGGTGGCGAGGTCGAGCGAGGCGGGGGACCAGCCGAGCGCGCGGATCAGATCGGGGACCTTGGCGGCGGCGCCGGGCAGGACGAAGAAGTACATCCGCCGGTCCGGGGCGCAGGCGGCGGGGCCGAGCGGCAGCTCCATCCGCTCCATCCGGGCGAGCGCCAGGAAACCGGCGGACTCGGAGACCTCGATCGCGTCGAAGGCGCGGCCGGTCGGCAGCAGGATCGAGGCGCCCGGCTGCTTGGTCCACATCCGCCGGGCGCCGACACCGCTGCCGGTCGCCTGGGCCGACCAGTCGGGCCGTACGGGGTGGGCGCCGGGCGCGGGGCAGCGCGGCGCACCGCAGGAGCAGCGCTCTCCGCCGTCGACGGCTTCCAGCCAGGTCCCGGGAACCACGTCCCAGTGCCGCTCCTCCGTGTAGCGCACGGCGCTGTCGAGCAGTTGCTCGCCGCGCTGGACGGGGATGTGCACGGCGGTCTCGGTCTCGTTGACTCCCATGGTCTCTTCCACGCCGTGCACAACTCCCCCCACCTGCCGGGGTTACGGGCGGGGCGCGGGACGGGGCGGGTGCAAGGGCCCCGCACGCGGGGCGCATCGGAGCATGGGCGGGGGCGCGCGGAGGGGCGGGCGGCGGTGCTGGGTACGGAGAGGGAAGGGGGCGTCGGCGCGACCGCCGTCGGCGTGTCCGGTTCGCGTGTTCACTTCGGCATTGACCGGATATCCACCGGGCAGTGATTTCTCCTCGGTGATCTCCTCAGGGCTCAGGGGGTACTCATGGCAGCCAGGCCACTCGTTCCGCGTCAGCTCAACGAACGGCTCCAGGCGCTCATCCAGGAAGCCGGGTGCTCCAACGCCGGCCTCGCCCGCAGGGTGAACATGGTCGGCGCGGAGCGCGGCCTGGACTTGCGGTACGACAAGACGTCGGTGGCGCGCTGGCTGCGCGGCCAGCAGCCGCGCGGCCGGGCGCCCGGTGTCATCGCCGAGGCCATCGGCCGCAAGCTGGGCCGTACGGTCACGATCGACGAGGTCGGCATGGCCAACGGGCGGAACCTCGCGGCGGGCGTGGGGCTCCAGTTCGCGCCGACGGTGCCGGGGGCGATCGAGCAGGTCTGCGAGCTGTGGCGGAGCGACGTGGGGCGGCGGGACTTCCTCTCCGGCTCCTCGGTGGCCGCGTCGGCGCTCGTGGAGCCCAGCAGGGACTGGCTGATCACGGGCCCCGACGCGCATGTGGCGCGGATGGCGGGGGCCAGGGTCGGGGTGGCGGACGTGGCCGCCGTACGGGAGATGACCGACTCGCTCGTCGACCTCGACCGGCGGTTCGGCAGCGGGCACGTGCGGCCGGTGGTGGTCCACTACCTCAACAGCGTGGTGGCGGGGATGCTGTCCGGCTCGTACCGGGAGGCGATCGGGCGCCAGTTGTTCGCGGCGGTCGCCCGGCTCACCGAGCTGGCCGGGTACATGGCGGTGGACACCGGCGAACCGGGGCTCGCGCAGCGGTACTACATCCAGGCGCTGCGGATGGCGCAGGCGGCGGGCGACCGGGGCTACGGCGGCTATGTCCTCGCCGCCTCGATGAGCCATCTCGCCGCGCAGCTCGGCACCCCCCGGGAAATCGCGCAGTTGGCGAGGGCGGCGCAGGAGGGTGCGCGGGGGAAGGTGCCGCCGCGCGCGGAGGCGATGTTCCACGCGGCGGAGGCGCGCGGGCACGCGCTCCTCGGGGACGTCCGCGCCTTCGAGACGGCGGCGGGCCGGGCCGAGGAGGCGCTGGAGCGGGCCGACCCGGCGGCGGGCGACGACCCCTCGTGGATCGCGCACTTCGACGGGGCCTATCTGGCGGACGAACTGGCCCACTGCCACCGGGACCTGGGGCAGGCGGAGGCGGCGGCGCGGGCGGCGGAGCAGTCGATCGCCGGGCACCCGAAGACCCGGGTCCGCCGCCGGGCGATCGGCCTGGCCCTCCTCGCCACGGCCCGCGTCCAGCAGCGCGAGGTCGAACAGGCCTGCCGGACGGGCACGGAGGCCCTCGAACTCCTGGGCACCCTGCGCTCCTCGCGGGGCACGGAGTACCTGGACGACCTGCGCGAACGCCTCGCGCCTTACGCGGGGGAGCCGGTGGTGAGGGAGTTCGGCGCGCGGATGGAGATGTACGCGGCGTAGGAGGGGCCACGGGACGGGGGCCGGGCCCGAGCGGATCGGGGCGGGGTGACGCGGGGTCTGCTTCTGGGGGGCCTGTTCCTGAGCGGAGCGGGCCTGTTCCTCAGTGAGGTGGGCCTGTTCACGAGCGGATCGGGCCGGGCTGGGTTGGGCCGGGTCGGCGTGGGTTCCCGCGCAGGGGGAGTCCGAGCCGGTGCGGAAGGTGCGGGCCGGGTGGTCGGGCCCGGAGCGGGACGGGCTCGGGCGGTTGGGGCGGAGTGGCCCCGGAGTGGGCCGGGCCGGGTGGTTGGGGTGGATCGGGGCAGGTCGGTGGGGGCTCGACCCGATCAGGAGGGCCTGGTTCGAGGGTGGTGGGTGACGTTGGTGTAACCGGGCTCACACGTGTGTGCGGAGCCCGGCGCGTACCCGGTAGCGTGAGCCGACGATTCCGTTGGTCCATCAGTAGGAGTCCCGGTGACGCAGAACGGACAGGGTCCGGAGCCGCAGTACCCGGCGGTGCCCCCGGCGAACAACGCCCACGGGGGAGCACAGTCGTGGGACGGCGCCTGGGGTCCCGCCGCCGGGCAGCAGGGCGGACAGCCACTGCCGCCCGCGCAGCCGCTGCCGCCGGAGGCGGTCCCGGGCGCCGCGGACGCCCAGCCGACCCAGTACCTGCCACCGGTCCCGGCGGAGGGCCCCCCGCCGCCCGGCTACGGCCACCCCGGCCCGTCGGCCGACCCCCGTGCCCCGCAGCCCGGTTACGGATACCCGGCCCCGCAGACCGACCCCCGGAACCCGCAGCCCGGCTACGGATACCCGGGCCCGCAGGCCGCTCCGCAGAGCCCGCCGCCCGGTTACGGCTACCCCGGCCCGCAGGCCGATTTCCAGGCCACCCAGCACATCCCGCCGGTCACCGGCGGCACACCCCCGGCGTACCCGGGCGCGATGCCCCCGGCGCCGCCGCCGGGATACGGCTACCCGCCGCCCGCCGCCGGTGACCTCCAGGCGACCCAGCACATATCCCCGGTCCCGCCGCAGGGCCCCGCGCCCGCCGGCGCCTCCGACGCGACCCAGTACATCGCGCCCGTACCCGCGCGGGAGCCCGGCGAGCGGCAGCCGCCCGCGGAGTTCGACAGCCTCTTCCGTACGGAGACGCCGAGGGCTCCGCAGCCGCCGCGCACCCAGGCGTACCAGCAGCCTCCGGCCCCCGCCCCGTACCAGCAGCAGCACCAGCCTCCTCATCCCCAGCAGCATCACCAGGCCCCGCCGCAGCAGCAGTACGCCTATCAGGACGCGTACTACGACGACGAGCCCGAGCCCCCGCGCCGAAAGTCGCCGGTCGCGCTGATCGCGGTGGTCGTGGCGGGCTGCGCCGTCGTCGGACTCGGCGCGGGCGTGCTGCTCAGCGGCGGCGACGAGAAGACGCCCGAGAAGGGCAGCCAGAACGTGGCGGCCGACTCCGCCGCGCCCACCACCGAGGCGCCGCCCGCCGAGGAGAAGCCCGCCGACCCGGCGGAGCCGCAGGCGCGGGAGCTGAGCAAGCTGCTCGCGGACAGCAGCAGCAGCCGGGACACGGTGATCAGCTCGGTCGAGCTGATCAAGCAGTGCAAGGACCTGGACAAGGCGGCCACCGATCTGCGGGCCGCCGCCGAGCAGCGCCGGAGCCTGGTGACCCGGCTCCAGTCGCTCGGCGTGGACAAGATCCCGGACAGCCCCGCGCTGACCGCCGCCCTCACCAAGGCGTGGCAGGCGTCGGCAGCGGCCGACGACCACTACGCGGCCTGGGCCGACCAGATGAAGTCCAAGAAGGCGTGCAAGGACGGCAAGGCGCACTCGACGAACCGGACGGTCGAGGCGACGGAGAAGAGCGGCGAGGCCACCAACGCCAAGAAGAAGGCGGCCGGGCTGTGGAACCCGACCGCCGACAAGTACGGCCTGGAGAAGCGCACGTACACCCAGCTGTGAGCCGTACGCCCGGCGGCGAGGCCGCGCGGCCCGGCTGTGAGTCCGTGTGCCCGGCCGCTAGCCGTACGCCCGGCGTGAGGCCGTACACCCGGTGGTGGGGACGCCGTGCCCGGCTGTGAGTTCGTATGCCCGGCCGCTAGCCGTACGCCCCGCGTGAGGCCGTACACCCGGTGGTGAGGCCGCGCACCCGGCGGTTAGGTCCGCGCGCCGGGGTGTGAGCCGGACGCAGGGGCGTGAGCCCGGACGTCCGGCTCGGGGGCGTGCGCCGGGTGACGAGGCCGTACTCCCGCGCCGGGCGCATGCGGTCTCACCCCCCGGCGCGGGGGCTCACGGTGCCGTCAGGACCGTCTGGCCGACGTCCACGAAGCCGGGGCGCTGGGCCACGAGACGGCCCTTGCGGACGACCTGGAACGTCACCTTGCGGTTGACGATCCGGGGGAAGCCGGGGGCGCCGAGCAGATCCTGGTACCGCCAGCGCAGGGTCGGGGTGAGGCCCCCGGTGTCGATCCGCTCGCCCCGGTCCAGGGCCTGGGTGATCTGGGTGGCCGTGACGTGGTCGGTGCCGAGGGACTCGACGACCGCCTTGAGGACCGTGTAGGCGATCCAGGTGGTCTGCACGCCCGCGTCGGCCGGGTCGACCCGGTTGTCGGCGAAGGCGTGCTCCTTGATGACCTTCCGCATCGGCTCCCAGGCCCTGTCCTCGGCCTCCGGGTACCAGCCCGTGACGTACGCGCCCTCGAAGGGGCTGTGCGCGCCGCCCGTACGGTCGATGACGGGCTGGCCGACGCTGCCGAGGACCGAGGAGATCCGCACCGCGTCGCGCTTGCCGCCGGAGCCGCGCTCCTCCTCGGGCAGGCGCCGGAAGGAGTCGAAGAAGGTCTGGGTGCGCTCGCCGAGTACGGCGGTGACGCAGCCGTTCTCGCTGCCCGCCTTCTCCCGGGCCCGGCCCGCCTGCTTGGTGTACTCGGCGGCGTCCTCGACGGCCGGGATGTCGACGGCGCCGCGGTGACTGGCCTTGCGCAGACCCGAGTTGAGCAGCTCGGGCATCTTGTCGCCCGCGAGGGTGTCGGGCCTGACCAGGGAGACCGTCCGGCACTCCTGGGCCAGCTGCATGCCGTGCCCGGCGATGAGGGAGGCCTGCCCGCCGTTGACGGGGTAGGAGATCGCGCTGGTGAACTCGTCCTCCGTGATGCCGTAGCCGCCGATGTAGGGGATGCCGGCCGCTTCGAGCGGGGCCATGAAGGCGCGCCCGTTCTGGCTGTACGAGCCGACGACGGCGACGACCTTCTCGTGGACGGCCCGGCGGGCGCAGTCGGCGGCGCCGGAGGGGGTGTTGTGCTCGTTGCAGGTGAGGACGCGCAGCTCGTGCCCGTCGATGCCGCCCTGGGCGTTGACCCAGCGGGCGTAGGCCTGCGCCATGGCGGGCATGCCGGGCATGTTGGTCGCCCGGGTCTGGTCGGGCGCCCAGGTCATCACGGTCACGGGCTCCCGGGAGCCCGCCGTGGTGCCGGGGAGCACGCCGCACCCGGTGAGCAGGGAGGCAGCGGCCGCTGCGGCTGTGACGTACGCGAAGAGTGGGGGAAGTCGCCTACCGGTCATGGACACGCACATTTCCTCCTCCTGGGTAACGCGGGAGTGAGTGCGGTTCAACGGGGGGTGACGCGACGGTGAATTACGGGGGTGGCGCGGGGGGCGGGGCCCTCCGGGGGTGGCGGCACCGTTCGGACGTCGGACCGTACGATCGAAGGATGTCCAGTCCAGCGAACCCTTCCCGCCGCGGCCGTCGCTCCTCCACCATAGGCGGCATGCCGCTCAACGACATGCCGTGGTGGCGCTGGCGCAGCAACGTGCGCTCCGCGCTGCACATGCTCTCCGACCCCGGGTTCCACGAGACGACCTGGCTGGCCGGCCAGGAGGGGTACGGCGACGTCACCGACGCCGTCTACCGCCTGGTCGAGGACACCTGGCTGGACAACTGGTCCGCCGAGAAGTACGTCGGCGCCATCTTCCGCGACACCACCGAGGCGGCCCTCGTCGACGTCGCCGTCCGGCGGGTGGTCCGCATCCTGCACCAGGTGGGCCCCGACGCGCCCGTCTCCGCCTACCTCGGCCACCCCGGCTGGCCCGAGGCCGTCCATGCCGCCCGCGAGGCCCACGTACGCCTCGCGCGGGCCGACGGGGAGGACCCCGACGCGCCGCCGCGCTCCCTCGACCTGCTCCGCGTCATGACGCGGTCCGTCTGACGGACGGCAGGCTCCGCGGCGCCCCCGGGTGTGGCAGGCTGACGGGATGACCGACCAGTACGTCCTCACCCTCTCCTGCCCCGACAAGCAGGGCATCGTGCACGCCGTGTCGAGCTACCTCTTCATCACTGGTTGCAACATCGAGGACAGCCAGCAGTTCGGCGACCGCGACACCGGGCTCTTCTTCATGCGGGTCCACTTCTCCGCCGAAGCGCCCGTCGACGTGGAGAAGCTGCGCGCCAGCTTCGCCGCCGTCGGCGACTCCTTCGTGATGGACTGGGTCATCAACCGCGCGGACCAGCCCATGCGGGTCGTCCTGATGGTGTCCAAGTTCGGCCACTGCCTGAACGATCTGCTCTTCCGCTCCCGGATCGGCGCGCTCCCCGTGGAGATCGTCGCCGTGGTCTCCAACCACACGGACTTCGAGGAGCTGGTCGGCTCCTACGGGCTGCCCTTCCGGCACATCCCCGTCACCAAGGAGACCAAGGCGGCGGCCGAGGCGGAGCTGCTCGACCTCGTCCACGAGCAGCAGGTCGAACTGGTCGTCCTCGCCCGCTACATGCAGGTCCTCTCCGACGACCTCTGCACGAAGCTCTCCGGGCGGATCATCAACATCCACCACTCCTTCCTCCCCAGCTTCAAGGGCGCCAAGCCCTACCACCAGGCGCACGCGCGCGGCGTGAAGCTGATCGGCGCGACCGCCCACTACGTGACGGCCGACCTCGACGAGGGCCCGATCATCGAGCAGGAGGTCAAGCGCGTCGGCCACGAGGTCACCCCCGACCAACTGGTCGCCGTCGGCCGGGACGTGGAGTGCCAGGCCCTGGCCCGCGCGGTCAAGTGGCACGCGGAGCGCCGCATCCTCCTCAACGGACGCCGCACGGTCGTCTTCGCCTGACACACCGGACCTGACCGGGACCGGCCGCCCACCGCGCGCCGGTCCCACCGCAGGCCGCTCCCGGCGCGGGCAGGTCCCACCGCGCGCCGCCTCCGGCGCGGCCCCTCCGGCGCGCGCCGCTCCCGCTACAGCCTGCTCAGCGAAGCCGCCGCGCACAGGACGTCGCGGATCGCCTCCCGGTCCCCGTCCTGCCCCACCGCCGCCTCCTCCGGCGAGACGTGCCCCGCCACCAGCTGGCAGAACTCCACCCCGTCGAGCGCCACCTGCGCCACCGCCTGGTCGGGCGAGCCGATCGCCGCCGGGGAGTCCAGGGCGATGTACCAGTGCCCGCCGCCCGCTCCCTCCACCTCCAGATGGAGCGAACGGCCCGGCGCGCCCGCCTCGACGAGACCGCGCGGCGGGGACGCGAGCCCCGACCGGCGCCGTCCGGCGAGCGCCGCCGGGAGCAGCCGCGCCGCCAGGTCGATCATCCCGTGCAGATGGACGCTGCTCGGCGGGGCGTACGGATAGTCCACCGCCGTCGCGATGTCGTCGGCGTGCACCCAGCACTCGAAGGCGCGCTCCAGGAGCGCGTCCCGCAGCGGCAGCGCGAAGTCCTTGTAGGTGACCGTCAGGTCCGCCACGCCCCGGCCCGCGAACGAGACCGTGCGGATCAGGGTGTGGCTCTGCTGCCGCCAGGGCCCGCGCAGGGTCCGGCCCGCCGGGCGGTCGAGCCCGGACCAGAAGGCCTCGGTGCGCTCGGTCGGCGACAGCTCCGGGGTGCCCGCGCCCAGCGGGTCGTCGAGCCCGAGGGCCGAGGAGACCACCCCGTCGACCGCCATCAGATGCCCGAGGACCCCGGCGACGGTGGCCTTGCGGTGCGACGGCCGGTCGTCCTCGTACCAGCGGAGCCGTACCGGCGCGTGCCACTCGGCCTCGCCGATGTCCCGGAGCAGCGCGTCGAGCCGGGCGGTCTCGGCGTCGTACGGGGTGACCCACTCCGGTATGGGGATACGGGCGGGGCGGCGGCCCAGGCAGTTCTCCAGGACGCGGGAGCGCAGCAGCGGATCGAGGTCCAGATCGCGGTCCTCGTGGAGGAGCGACACCGCGTCGCGCAGCCGCAGGGCCTCGTCGGCGCAGGGCGCGCAGGAGGTCAGGTGCTCCTCGACGGCCTTGCTCTCCCCGGCCGAACACGCGGAAAGCGCCCAGGCCCCCAGCAGGGACTTGAGCACTCCATGGGTGAGGGCCGGTTCGACGGGCCGCGGTTCCACCCCGGGCCCCTCCTCGGTGTCGTCGTGCGCTCCGGTCACAGCGCTCGTCCGTAGCCGGGCGGTGCGCCGCCGTCGAGGGCCCGGGTGTGGGCGGTGGAGAGCAGCTGGAGCCCGAGGCGGAGACGGCGTCGTGCCTCGTCCTCGGTGACGCCGAGGTCGGCGGCGGTCTGGCGGTAGTCGCGGCGCTGGAAGTAGGCCAGGTCGAGGGCGGCCCGCAGGGGGGTCGGCATGGAGGTGACGATGTAGTCGGCGCGGGCGGCGACGGAGGCCTTGAGCACCTTCTGCTCCAGTTCCTCCGCGGAGCCCCGGCCGGTCTCCGCGTACGCCGTGGCCTCGTCCTGCCGGAGCCGGTGCACGGCCTGCCGCTGGGCCTCTCCGGCGATCCAGGAACGCATGCTGCCCTGCCGGGGGTCGTAGGCGTGGGGGTTCTCCCAGAGGGAGACGAAGACCTCGCGGGTGATCCGGTCGGCCGCCTCGTCGTCGTCGAGGACGCGGTGGGCGAGGCTGTGCACCAGGGAGGCGAACCGGTCGTACAGCTCGCCGAGCGCCGCGGCCTCGCCGCGGGCCAGGCGCTGCTGCATCCTGCGGTCCCAGCGCAGTGGTGTCTCCGTCGCCATCCGGCCCTCCAGCCCTCCCCGCTTCCCGGCGGCCCCCGGACACGGTCTCCGGTCGCCGTTTTCTTCCAAAGTAGTGGCCTGACCGGAGGACCACGTCGGTTTGCCGCAAGTGCGCCCTTGACGCGGGCCCGGATGGTAAGGAAAGCGTCATCCGCCGTTTCAGGGGTTTCGTCCGTTCCCGTCGGGGCAAGCGGGGTCCGTGACGACGATCGAGGTCGACGAGGACGAGTACGGCGCCTGGACGGTGCTCCGTGTGCGCGGGGAGATGGATCTGATCACCTCTCCGTCGATACGGCGCCGGGTGCACGACGCCGTCGCGGGCGGCCGCCACGATCTGGTGGTCGATCTGTCCGCCGTGCGGTTCTGCGACTCCAGCGGGGTCGGCGTGCTGATCGCGGCCCGCCGTCTGCTGCGCTCCTGCGGCGGACGGCTCCGGCTGATCCTGCCGGAGGACGGGGAGGAGCACGTCGGCCGGGTGCTCGCCGCGCTCGGCGTCCGCCGCCTCTTCGAGGTGTACGCGAGCGTGCCCGAGGCCCTCACGGCGACCCGGGCCGACGCGCCGCCGGCCGGTCCCGCCGCCCGCTCCGCACCCGGTCCCGCCGCAGGCCCCGCGCCCGGTCCCGCCGCAGGTCCCGGGCCCGTCAGTCCCGTCCGGCGGGTCGGCGTCCGGCGCCGAAGCGCTCCCTGAGCCGGTACTTGAGGACCTTCCGCAGGGTCTCGTTGCGGGGCAGCGCGTCCACCACCTCAAGGCGCTCCGGCAGCTTGTGCGGGGCGAGCCCGGCCGCCCGCAGGAAGGCGGTCACCGCCGGGAGGTCCAGAGGGGCGGCGCCCGGGGGCTGTTCGACCACGGCGCAGACCCGTTCGCCGCGCTCGGGGTCCGGCAGGCCGATGACGGCGGCGTCGCCCACGCCCGGGTGCCCGTGGAGGAGGTCCTCGATCTCCTTGGCGGAGATGTTCTCGCCCTTGCGGATGATGACGTCCTTGATCCGCCCGGTGAGGACGAGATGGCCGCTCGGGGTGAGCCCGCCGAGGTCCCCGGTGCGGAGGAAGCCGTCCTCGTCGAAGGCGGCGGCGGTCTGCGCCGGGTCGAGATAGCCCCGGCAGACGGCCTCGCCGCGCAGCAGGACCTCGCCGGAGCCGCTGATCCGGATCTCCATCCCGGCGGGCGGGCGCCCCTCGGTGGTCGCCAGGTTCTCCGGGGTGTCCTCCGGGTCGCCCATGGTGATCATGGGGACCTCCGTCATCCCGTAGCCGTGGGTGAGCTGGCAGCCCAGCTCGGCGCGCACGGCGTGGTAGATCTCCGGGGGCTTCGGCGCGCCGCCGCCCGCGAGCAGCCGGAGGGTGGGGATGAGCGGGGTGCCGGGGTCCTCGCGCTGTCCGGCGAGGAACATCGCGTAGAAGGCGGTGGAGCCGCCCGCGACGGTCACGCCGTGCCGCCGGTACTCGTCGAGCGCCCCGGGCAGCGCGAACCGTTCGATCATGACGGCGGGGAAGCCGTAGAGCAGCAGCATCACCGTGTAGTCGGGCCCGGCGATGTGCGCGTAAGGGAAGGCCATCGAGCCGACGTCGGCGTCGGTGAGCCGCAGCGCGTGGGCGAGGCAGGAGCCGCCGGCGAGCAGGGACCGGTCGGTGTGCAGGACGCCCTTGGGGTCGGAGGTGGTGCCGGAGGTCCAGTAGATCCAGCGGACGTCGGTCCCGGAGGAGGGCGGCGGGGGCAGCACCGCCGGATCGCCGTCCGGGAGCGTCCCGTACGCCTCGAAGACCCCGCGCGCGCCGAGCCGCCGGGCCAGGGCGGTGTGGTCGAAGCCGCGCCAGACGCCGGGGACGGCGAAGAACTCGGCCCGTGAGGCGCGCAGCGCGAAGCCGGTCTCCTTCTCCCGGTAGAAGGGCAGCACCGGGCTCTGTACGGCGCCGAGGCGGGCGAGTGCGAAGGAGAGCAGGGCGGTCTCGATCCGGGTGGGCAGCTGCCAGGCGACGACCGTGCCGGGCCGCACCCCCATGGCGTACAGCCCGGCGGCGCACCGCTCGGCCCGGTCGCGCAGCCCGCCGAAGGTGAGGACCCGGTCGCCCTGGAGGAGCACGGGCCGGTCGGGGGTGAGGGCGGCGCGGCGTTCGACCAGCTCCCAGAGCGTGCGGGAACCGCTCAGGGCGTGTGCGGTGGCGTTCATGCCCGTACCCCCTCGTAGCCGAATGGCTGACGACACGTCAGATCGTGCGGAGAGCGTAGAGGTCCGGTCCTTGTCGGTCCAGGGGCGCGGGGCTAGCCTGATGCCGCCGAGATCTGACGGGTCATCAGAAATCCTGGAAAAGGAGGGGCCGTGACGGACCTGCCCCGCATCATCAGCGTCGACGACCACGTGATCGAACCCGCCCACCTCTTCGAGACCTGGCTGCCCGCGAAGTACCGCGACCGGGGACCCCGGCCGCTCACCGCCGGAATCGGCGAGCTGGCCTACGTCGGCGGCAAGTACCGGATCACCATGGACCCCGAAGGGCCCCCCGCCGACTGGTGGATCTACGAGGACCTGAGGTTCCCGTACAAGCGGAACATCGCCGCCGTCGGCTTCGACCGCGACGACATGACCCTGGAGGGCATCACCCGCGCCGAGATGCGCCCCGGCTGCTGGGACCCCGCCGAACGCCTCAAGGACATGGACCTCAACCACGTCGAGGCCTCCCTCTGCTTCCCCACCTTCCCCCGCTTCTGCGGCCAGACCTTCGCCGAGGCCCATGACAAGGAGGTCGCCCTCGCCTGCGTCCGCGCCTACAACGACTGGATGGTCGAGGAGTGGTGCGGCGACAGCGGCGGCCGGCTCATCCCGCTCTGCGTCATCCCGCTCTGGGACATCCGCCTCGCCGTCGCCGAGGTCCGCCGCAACGCCGCCCGGGGCGTCAGGGCCGTCACCTTCTCCGAGATCCCCACCCACCTCGGACTGCCCTCGATCCACACCGGCTACTGGGACCCCTTCTTCGCCGTCTGCCAGGAGACCGGCACCGTCGTCAACATGCACATCGGCTCCAGCAGCCAGATGCCCGCCGCCTCCCCCGACGCCCCGCCCGCCGTCCAGGCGTCCCTCAGCTTCAACAACGCCATGGCCTCGATGATGGACTTCCTCTTCAGCGGCGTCCTCGTCCGCTTCCCCCGCCTCACCCTCGCCTACAGCGAAGGCCAGATGGGCTGGATCCCGTACGCCCTCGAACGCGCCGACGACGTCTGGGCGGAGCACCGCGCCTGGGGCGGCGTCCGCGACACCGTCCCCGAGCCCCCCTCCACGTACTACTACCGGCAGATCTTCTGCTGCTTCTTCCGCGACAAGCACGGCATCGCCTCGCTCGACGCCGTCGGCCGCGACAACGCCACCTTCGAGACCGACTACCCGCACGTCGACTCGACCTTCCCGCACACCCGGCAGGTCGCCCTCGACCACGTCCGGGGGCTCGACGACGAGACCGTCTACAAGCTCATGCGCGGCAACGCCATCCGCATGCTCGGCCTCGGCATCGTCTGATGGACCTCACCGCCACCCCCGAGGAGCAGGAGTACCGCGCCCGGCTGCGGGCCTGGCTCGCCGCCACCCTGCCCACCCTCCCCGCCCGCCCCGACCCCCTGGACTGGCCCGCCCGCCGCGCCTACGACTGCGGCTGGCAGCGCAGGCTGCACGAGGCGGGATGGGTCGAGGGGTACGGGAGCGGGGACGGGTCCGGGGGCGGGTCCGGGTCCGGGGGCGGGTCCGGGTCCGTGTCCGGGGACGGGGCCGGGTCCGGGTCCGGGGACGCCGATACGGGTACGGGTACGAGTACGGGCGCGGGTGTCTCCCCGGCCCAGCGGCTGATCTTCCTGGAGGAGACCGAGCGCGCCGGAGCCCCCTACGTCGGCGCCAACTTCGTCGGACTCCTCCACGCCGGGCCCACCATCGCCGCCGAGGGCACCCCCGAGCAGCGCGCCCGCTGGCTCGGGCCCATCCTGCGCGGCGACGAGGTCTGGTGCCAGGGCTTCAGCGAACCCGGCGCGGGCTCCGACCTGGCCTCGCTGCGCACCCGGGCGGTCCGGGACGGCGACGCGTACGTCGTCACCGGCCACAAGATCTGGACCTCCCACGCCGAAGTCGCCGACTGGTGCGAACTCCTCGTCAGGACCGACCCCGACGCCCCCCGCCACCGGGGCATCAGCTGGCTCGCCCTGCCCATGGACGCCCCCGGCGTCACCGTACGGCCGCTGCGCACCCTCGCCGGGTCCACCGAGTTCGCCGAGGTCTTCCTCGACGAGGTCCGCGTCCCCGTCACCCACCGGGTCGGCGCCGAGAACGACGGCTGGCGCGTCACCCTCGTCACCCTCTCCTTCGAACGCGGCACCGCCTTCGCGGGCGAGGTCGTCGCCTGCCGCCGCCTCCTCGGCGAACTCGCCCGCACCGCCCGGGAGAACGGCACCTGGGACGACCCCGTCCTGCGCCGCCGCCTCGGCAGGCTCTCCGCCGAGTTCCGCGCCCTGTGGCGGCTGGTGCAGGCCCAGGTCAGCGAGGCCCAGGCGACCGGCGGAGTGCCCGGCACCGGCGGCTCCGTCTTCAAGCTGCACTACTCGCACGCACGCCAGGAGCTGTACGACACGGCCGCCGACGTCCTCGGACCCGACGCGCTCGACCTCGACCGGCCCTGGAACCTCGACCGGCTCTCCTCCCTCGCCTACACGATCGCGGCCGGCACCTCCCAGATCCAGCGCACCATCGTCGCCGAGCGCCTCCTCGGCCTGCCGAAGGGCCGGTGACCACCGTGGACTTCCGACTCACCGAGGACCAGAAGGCGCTGCGCAGGGGCGTACGGGAGATGCTCGCGCGCCGCTTCGACCGGGCGGCCCTGCGGGCGGCCGTCGACGCCCCGGCGCTCGACCGGAAGCTGTGGCGGGAGCTGGGCGCCGCCGGGTTCTTCGCCCTGCGGCTCCCCGAGGAGGAGGGCGGGGTGGGGCTCGGGCTGCCCGAGGCGGTCCTGCTCTTCGAGGAGGCGGGCCGGGCCCTGCTCCCGGGCCCCCTGGTCGCCACCCATCTCGCGGCGGGAGGCGTCCCCGGGGCGGCGGAGGGCACCACCGTGGTCACCGACGTCTCCGAAGGGCTCGTGCCCTGGCTGACGGAGTCCGACGTGGTACTCGGCGACGCCTCGGGCGCGGTGCCGATCCGCCCGGTCGACCCGCTGACACCGCTGCACCGGGTGCCGGGCCGGTTCGCGGGGGACACGGCTGGTCGGGCCGTCGGTCCCGCCGTCGGTCCCGCCGTGCTCCTCACCGCCGCCGAGCAGGTCGGAAGCGCGCGGTGGAGTACGGAGGCGGCCGTCTCGTACGCCCGGGAGAGGGAACAGTTCGGGCGCCCGATCGGCGGCTTCCAGGCCGTCAAGCACCTGTGCGCGGGGATGCTGGTGCGGGCCGAACTCGCCCGCGCCGCCGTCCGCGCGGCCTCCCTCACCGCCGACCCCGCCGAGATCGCCGGGGCGAAACTGCTCGCCGACACGGCCGCCACCGGAAACGCCCGGGACTGCCTCCAGGTCTTCGGGGGCATGGGCTTCACCTGGGAGGCGGACGTCCATCTGCACCTCAAGCGGGCCTGGGTGCGGGCCGCGCTCCGGCTGCCCGCCGCCCGCGCGGAGGAGGCCCTGGCCGCCGCGCTCTGACCCGGAACCGGTCGCGCTCCGCTTTCGCCGGGTCACGGAACGTCGATACCGGGTTGTGTCCTTCGGCCGGGCCGTCACGGACCGGAGTCGGCTTCCGGCTCCGGTACGCTCCGTCGAGTGCGAGTGCTCGTTGCCCCGGAACGTCCCGGTGTCGCCCCGGAGGCGGCCCCGTGGGAGGGTATGTCCGCTTCTCGTGCCCGGCGTTCGACTCCCCGCGACGTGCGTCGCACAGTATGGACCATGCGTACTCCTTCGCGCTGGAATATGCCCGAAGCGCTTGTTGCGGTGTCTGCACGCCAACCATGCTGTCCCGTAAGGGAATCACGTTCCGTGAAGGTGTGTCCGCCGGTTCGGATGGTGTGAGCGGTGCAGGTGCTTCAGGTTCAGTTGGAGGTCGGGGCCGACCCGGCCGAGGTGGGGCGAGCCAGGAGGTGGGCCCGCTCGCGGCTCGCCGGCTCGGGCATAGGCGAGGACGAACCGCTGGCCGAGACGCTGGTGCTGATCGTCTCGGAGCTGGTCACCAACGCCGTGGTGCACACCGGCTGCCCGGCCGTGCTCCGGATGCTCTTCGCCGCCGAGGGATCGGTACGGGTCGAGGTCTCCGACCGCAGCTCCCGCCCGCCGCTGCCCCGGCACGCGCTGGGCGACGACACCAACGGGCGCGGCCTTGAGCTGGTGGACGGACTCGCGGACCGGTGGGGCTGGGAGCCCGAGGGGGCGGGGAAGAGCATCTGGTGCGAGATCGACCGGGCCCCGGCCCCGGTGCCGCCCGCGCGCGAGGAGGGCGCCGTGTCCCCCGGACGGGTGCCGTGTTGACGGTTCGTCCAGTTTTGTCCACCCTGGATGAGTGATTCGCGGTGAGGGGAGCCGAGGGCCGCACGGCCTGGCGCGTCTGCCGGGCGGGCGCCCTCGGCGCGAGCGGATCGCGGCCGGGTGGCGGGATCCGCGCCGCGCTCGGGGCGCGCGCGGACACCGCCACCGACCGGTCGCCCGGGGCCGCGCGCCGTTCTCCGTACCCCTCGCACCGTCCCCGTGGAGCCCGCGCCGTTCTCCGTCTCCGCGTCTACAGAACGGCCACCGGAGCCACCGGGGTCCCCGTGCCGCCGACGAAGGGTTCCGGCATCGCGGAGAGCAGGAAGGCGTAGCGCCGTTCCTGTGCACAGGCTGTGGACAGTTCCTCCAGGTTCCAGTTCTGCCCCTGGAGCATCCCCATCTCCACCAGGTCCAGGGCGTGCACCGGCATCCACAGGTCCTCGATCTCCGGCGGGAAGATCTCGAAGGTGAGCGTGTCGTTGGCGACGGCGGCGACATCCCGCGCGTGGAACCACTCCGGGGTGCGGACCGAGAGCCCGGGTGACGGAAAAGCGTACCCGTGCCGGTCCCCGGCCAGATACGTCCGCAGTTGCCCGGTGCGGACGAGCACCACGTCACCGGGGCGTACGGTCACCCCGCCGAACTCCGCCGCCTCGTCCAGGTCCTCCGGGGTGACCGCGTGCGAGCCCGGCAGCCGTTCGAGCCCCTTCGCGGCGGCCACGTCGAGCAGCACACCGCGCGAGACCAGATGGCGGGCGGTGTGGATACCGCTGAACGCGGAACGGCCGTGCGGGGTGACGGTGGCGGCGGGGCGCCCGTTGTAGATGCGGCCCGAGTGCGAGACATGCGTCAGGGCGTCCCAGTGGGTGCCCGCCTGAAGGCCCAGGGTCACGGCGTCGTCGCTGGTGGCGACCGTACCGGGCCCGAAAAGCTCTTGGTTGACCTGGACCATCACATGCAGTGGGTTGACCCGGCCGGGGATCACGCCGGTCTGGACGCCGTCCTGCTTGAGGTCGACGGCGAGCGGGATCCGCAGCCCCGAACGGACGGTGGCGACGGCCTCCCGTACGACCTCGTCGGTGACCAGATTGAGCGTGCCGATCTCGTCGTCCCGGCCCCAGCGGCCCCAGTTGTTGACGCGTGCGGCGATCTCGTGGAAGGCGGCGGGCAGAGACATCGGGGCCTCCGGGGGCTTGTTCTCCGGTATCTGACGGACCGTAGAATCCGGACCACGAACGAATCTAACGGACCGTCAGAAATTGCGGGAAGGGGCCGGGCGTGGGGAACTTCTTGGCTGGCAAGGTCGTCGCCGTGACGGGCGCGGGGCGGGGCATCGGCCGCGCCGTCGCCCTCGCGTGCGCGGCGGAGGGCGCGAAGGTCGTCGTCAACGACTACGGGGTGTCGATCGAGGGCGGGGAACCGACATCGGAGGTCGCCCACGCGGTGGTGAAGGAGATCGAGGCGGCGGGCGGCGCGGCCGTCGCGGTCGCCGACGACATCGCGACGATGGCGGGCGGACAGCGGGTCGTGGACGTGGCCCTCGCCGCGTACGGACGGCTCGACGGGGTCGTCTGCGTGGCGGGCATCCTGCGCGAACGGATGCTCTTCAACATGACCGAGGAGGAGTGGGATCCGGTCGTCGCGACCCATCTCAAGGGCACGTTCACGGTCTTCCGGGCGGCCTCGGCGGTGATGCGGCGGCAGGGCGGCGGCACCCTCGTCGGCTTCACCAGCGGCAACCACCAGGGCTCCGTGGCCCAGGCCAACTACTCCGCCGCCAAGGGCGGGATCATCTCACTCGTCCGCTCGGCGGCGCTCGGCCTCCACAAGTACGGCGTCACGGCCAACGCGGTGGCCCCGGTGGCGCGGACCCGCATGTCGGCCAACGTACCGATGGAACTGAAGGAGATCGGGGAGCCGGAGGACGTGGCCGCACTCGTCGTCTACCTCCTCTCCGACCGGGCCAGGGAGGAACGGATCACCGGGCAGGTCTACACGATCGCGGGCCCCAAGATCGCGGTCTGGGCGCAGCCGCGCGAACTGCGGGCGGGCTACGCGGAGGGCGGCGGCTGGACCCCCCAGCGCATCGCCGACTTCCTGCCGGGCACGGTGGGCACGGACCCGATGCCGATGCTGGCCCGCCTTGAGGAGATGGCGAGGGCGGCGGCGTCGGGGGACCGGCCGAACGCGCGGGCGGACGCGGGGTCGGATGCCCGGCCGGACGCCCGGCCGAGTGCGGGGGAGCCGGTCCCGGGCCCTGGTGCGGTTCCGGGCTCCGGAGCGGCTCCGGGATCTGACACGGGCTCGGTCTCCCGCGCGGCTTCGGTCTCCCGCGCGGCTTCGGTCTCCGGTACGGCTCCGGTCTCCGGTGCGGCTCCGGCGGCGGGTCCCGGCTCCGGCGCGGCCTCCGGCGCGGCCCCCGGTGGTGCCTCGTGAGGGGCGTGGTCTTCGACGGGAAGCGGGTCCTCGTCGTCGACGATCTGGAGGTGCGGGACCCCGGTCCCGGCGAGGTGCTGGTGGCGGTGGCCGCCGCCGGGCTCTGCCACAGTGATCTGTCGGTCGTCGACGGGACCATTCCGTTCCCGGTGCCGGTGGTGCTCGGGCACGAGGGCGCCGGGGTCGTCGAGGCGGTCGGTCCCGGGGTCGTCCATGTCGTCCCCGGCGACCACGTGGCCCTGTCCACGCTCGCCAACTGCGGTGCCTGCGCGGACTGCGACCGGGGGCGGCCGACCATGTGCCGCAAGGCGATCGGGCGGCCGGGCCGGCCGTTCACCCGGACCGGCGACGCCCGGCCGCTCCACCAGTTCGCGTCGAACTCGTCGTTCGCCGAACGGACGGTCGTCAAGGCGGTCCAGGCGGTACGGATCCCCGAGGATATCCCGCTGACCTCGGCCGCCCTCATGGGCTGCGGGGTGGTGACCGGGGTCGGGGCCGTACTGAACCGGGCGCGGGTCGGCCGGGGCGAGAGCGTCGTCGTCCTCGGCACCGGGGGCGTCGGGCTCAACGTCCTCCAGGGCGCCAGGATCGCGGGCGCGCTCACCATCGTGGCCGTGGACACCAACCCGGCGAAGGAGGCGGCGGCCCGCCGGTTCGGCGCCACGCACTTCCTCCCCTCCGCCGGGGCGGTCCGGGAGATCCTGCCGACCGGCGCCGACCACGTCTTCGAGTGCGTCGGGCACACCGGTCTCGTCCGCACCGCCGTCGACCTGCTCGACCGGCACGGGCAGGCGATCCTCCTCGGGATGACCGCGCCGAAGGCGGAGGCGGCGTTCCTGCCCGCCGCGATGTTCCTGGACAAGTCGATCCTGGGCTGCCGCTACGGCTCCGCCCGCCCCCAGCGGGACATCGCCCTCTACGCCGAGCTGTACCGCTCGGGCGCCTTGCTGCTCGACGAACTGGTCACGGCCACCTATCCGGTGGAGGACTTCGCACGGGCCGTCGAGGACGCGGCGGCGGGGCGGGTGGCACGGGGGGTGCTGACCTTCTCGTAACCCGTAGTGGTGGCGCCCTGACGTGCGGATACATCGAGGATCCGTACAACCATCCGTCCTGTCGTGAGTCATACGGGACGGACGGCGTGCACCCGGCAACCGGCGTCCCCAGGAGGAATGATCACGTGACCCTTTTCCGCCCGGCCCGGCGTCGGCTCACCGCGGCCGTCACCACCGTTCTCGCCGTCACCCTCGGCGCGGGCGCGCTGACCGTCTCCGCGAGCGCCGTCCCGGCGGTGGCGGGAGCCTCCGCGGCGGGTACGGCGTCCGCCGCCGCGGCCCCGATCCCGTACCCGGCGGACGACAGGCTGGCCGGGGTCGGGGTGAACGGCATCCTCACGTACTCGCCCAAGGACAAGGCGACGACCTGGCGTCCGTACGCGGGCGAGCCCGGCTGGTCGTCCCCGGGCTACTTCGGCCTGTACTCGACGCGGACCCAGGACTACCAGGTCCAGGAGGACAAGGGCCAGAGAGTGGTCAGGCAGCGGCTCGCGGGCGCGGGCGGCGGCTTCGACCGGACCGTCTCCATCGGCGACACGCCGGACGGGTACGTGAGTTACGCCGGCGCGGCGGCCGACGCGGTCTTCACGACCGTGCGGACCTCCGAGGGCACCGTGCTCCGCAAGCACACCTGGACGGGCTACACGAAGAACGTGACACCGGTGGCCGGGCTTCCCGGGTACGCGTTCAGCGTCCAGGTCACCCAGGGGACCCCCGGCCTCGCCGAGATCGCCTTCCTCGGAAAGGACAACGAGCGCCAGTGGGGTCTGATCGACCTCGCGGAGAACACCGTCGAGGAGATCCACGACGGGCTCACCGGCTACGGCACGGGCACCACGACGCACGTCGCCTGGTCCGAGCAGGGGGCGGGCGACCAGCCGAGGGTCTTCGTCAAGAAGCGGGCCGACGGCACCGTACGGGAGGTCCCGGTGGCGAAGGGGCCGCTGGGCGGCGGTTCCTTCCTGACCGCCGTGCTCGGCGACTGGGTCGTGTACGGGCAGCAGGAGGGCCTGGGCACATCCCTCCCCAGCGTGCACTACCCCCTCACCGCCTACAGCCTCACCACCGGGAAGAGGGTGAAGCTGCTCGACCAGGCCGACAGCCTCTCGTACACCCCGGACGGCGACCTCTACGCGACCGGCGGCCTCGTCGGGCGGGACCAGGGCGCCTACCGCGTCTCGATCGCCGCCGACGGAACCCCGAAGACCGAGCAGATCGCGACGAACGGCAAGCGCACGGAGCTGGTCCTCACCGACGTCGCCGTCCCGCCGAACGTCCTCGACCTCGACCGGAACAAGGGTTTCACCTTCCGCTGGCAGGCCTCCCGCGGCGTCGAGAAGGCCACGCTGACCCTGCGCCACCTGCGCACCGGCAAGATGCAGACCTTCACCTCGGAGCGGGACCGCGACCCGGCGTTCGCGTGGACGGACGGCGCCTGGTCCACCTCGTCCCACTCCGGAAGCCAGCAGCTCCACAACGGCGACTACGCCTGGGAGGTCGTCGTCACCCCGGGCAACGGCATCGGCCCCGCCGCCGTCCGCAAGGGGCAGCTCAAGATCGTCCGGAAGGCCGTGCCGCACGACTTCAACGACAACGGCACCCCCGACCTGCTCAGCCGGGACTCCGTCGGCCGCCTCTGGCGCCACGACCTCTACCGGGGCACGGTCGGCGAGCAGCCCGGCATCCACCCGGGCGAGCCGGCGGCCGTCATGGGCCGGGGCTGGGGCATCTACGACCGGATCGAGGCGGCCGGAAACCTCGGCGGCGCGGCCCACGGCGACCTGCTGGCCCGGGACAAGGCGGGCGTCCTCTGGCTCTACCTGGGCACCGGCACCGGAGGCGTCACCGAGCGGATCAGGATCGGCGGCGGCTGGGGCGTCTACGACAGGATCGTGGCCGGGAGCGACCTCACGAGCGACGGGCGCGCGGACGCCCTCGCCGTCGACAAGTCGGGCGCCCTCTGGCTCTACGCGGGCACCGGCGACTACAAGAGGCCCTTCGCCGCGCGGAAGCGGATCGGCCACGGCTGGGGCGTCTACGACGACATCGCGACCGTCGGGAACATCGCGGGCGGCCCGGCGGGCGACCTCGTCGCCCGCGACAAGTCCGGCGTCCTGTGGCAGTACCTCGGCAAGGGCGACGGCACCTTCGCGGCCCGTACGAAGGTGGGCGGCGGCTGGAACACGTTCACCCGGGTCGTCGGTGCCGGAGACGTCGACGGCGACGGCCGCCCCGACCTCCTCGGCATCAGGCCCGGGGGCGCGCCCGCGCTGTACAAGAGCACGGGCGACTGGAAGGTCCCGTTCCGACCGGCGGAGAAGACGCACGCGGACCTCTCGACGAACGGGCTCGGGCTGGTCTTCTGAGGGGGCCACCGGGCGCCGAGGAGGGGAGCGCGCCTGGCCGCCGGGTCATCCGTAGGGGGCGCCCCTGACGCTGGGTGGGGGGCGGGGCTTCCGTAGGGGGGAACCCGGGCGTTGGGTGGGGGCGCGGGCTTCCGCAGGGGGGCAACCCGGGCGTTGGGCGGGGCCGAGGTCTCCCGTAGGGGGAACCCGGACGCTGAGCGGGGCCGGGGGTCTCCCGTAGGGGGCAACCCGGACGCTGGGCGAGGTCGGGGCCCCCAGGGGCAACCAGGGTGCCGTGTGGGGCCGGGGCTCTCCCGTAGGGGAGGCACCCCGGCGCTGAGCGCGAGCAGGGGCGCCCCCGGGTGCTTCCGGTGGCGGGGACGCCCCTGACGCCATGCGGGGCCGGGGGCTCCCGTGGGTACTTCCGGTGACAGGGGCTCCCGTAGGGGAAAGCCCGCCCCCGACGCACTCTGGGCAGCAGGCGGGTCCTCCCCTACGGTCCTGGACATGTCCTATCGCGCGCTCGTCACCCGGCCCGTGCTCGTCTGGTCGGCCGTCGCCGTCACCGGGCGGCTGCCCGTCGCCATGGCGCCGCTCGCGCTGGTGTTCCTGGTACGGGAGCAGCCCGGCGGGTACTCGTACGGCGCGGTGCTCGCCGCCGCCTACGTCCTCGGGGAGATCGTCGGCGCGCCCGTCCTCGGCATGCGGATGCGGGCCGAGCGGGCCCGGCCGCAGCTCGTCGCCGGGCTCGTGGCGGGAGCCGTCGGGTTCCTCGGCGTCGGGCTCTGGCCCGGCGCCCACCCCGCCGTCCTCTGCGCGCTCGCCGCGCTCGCGGGCGGCGGGCCCGCCGCCGTACCCGGCGGACTGCGGGCCCTGCTCACCGGCATGGTCCCGGAGACGTCCGTCACCCAGGCGATGAGCTGGGAATCGGTCCTCACCTTCGGTATCTGGGCCGCCGCGCCCGCCCTCACCACCGGGCTCGCGCTCGCCGTCGACCCCGCCCTGCCGCTGCTGCTCGCTGGGACGGCCATGGCCCTCTCGGCGACCGGGCTGCGGCTGCTCCCTGCGGGCTGGGCCACCGGACCGCAGGAGCGGGGCGCCGCCGTCCGCCGCGCACTGCTCGCCGCCTGGCCCGTGTACCTCATGGGCGCGGGGGCGTTGACCCTGCTCGCGCTGGCCGAGCTGATGCTGCCCGCGCTGCTCGAACAACGCGGTATCGGGATCGGCTGGGCGGGCCCGCTGCTCGCCGGGTTCTCGGCCGGTTCGGCCGTCGGCGCGTTCCTGTACGGGCTGCGCGGGCGCTGGCCCGGCCGGCTTCCGGCGCAGTCGGTGCTGCTGACGCTCGGGGTGACCGCCGGGGTCGCGCTCGTGGCCGTGCTGCCCGGCGCGGCGGGCATCGGACCCGCCCTCGCGGGCGCCGGACTGCTCATGGCCCCCGCGATCCTCACCCGCAACCTGATGCTCCGGCAGGTCCTGCCGCCGTCCGCGCTCGCCGCCGGATACTCCGTGATGTACGCGGCCGTCGGCGCCGGATACGCCCTGAGCGGCACCCTCGCGGGCGGGCTGCTCAAGGTGGCGGCCCCGTCGACGGCGATCCTCTACGGGGTGACCCTGACGGTCCTGCTGACCCTGGCGGGCGCGCTGGGGGAGCGGCGGGTGGCCGGGCGCGGGGACGGGCGTGCGGACCGGCGTGTGGACGGGCGGGCGGCCGGGGTTCAGCCGGAGACCGTCGCTCCGGAGCGGAAGGTGCGCCGGTAGGACGTCGGGGTCACCCCGATCGCGCTCATCAGGTGCACCCGTAGGGACTGGGCGGTGCCGAAGCCCGCGTCCCGGGCGATCCGGTCGACGGGCAGTCCGGTGGTCTCCAGGAGATGCCGGGCCCGTTCCACCCGCTGCTGGGTGAGCCACTGGCCGGGGCTGATGCCGACCTCGTCGCGGAAACGCCGGGTGAAGGTCCGTACGCTCATCGCCTCCCGCTCGGCGAGGTCCCGCAGTTGGAGCGGTTCATGCAGATGGGCGAGGGCCCAGGCGCGGGCGGCGGTCGTGGTGTGGGTGCCCTGCTCGGGCAGCGGGCGCTCGATGTACTGGGCCTGGCCGCCGTCCCGGTGTGGTGGTACGACGGTTCCGCGGGCCACGTCGTTGGCGACGGCCGTGCCGTGGTCGCGGCGGACGATGTGCAGACAGAGGTCGATCCCGGCGGCCACGCCCGCCGAGGTGAGGACGTCGCCGTCGTCGACGAAGAGGACGTCCGCGTCGACCCGGACCCGGGGGAAGAGGCGCTGGAAGTGCGCGGCGGAGGCCCAGTGCGTGGTGGCCGGGCGCCCGTCGAGGTATCCGGCGGCGGCGAGCACGTAACCCCCGGTGCAGATGGAGACGAGCCGGGTGCCGGGCCGGATGTGGGCGAGCGCGGCGGCGAGTTCGCCGGTGAGCCTGCCCTCGTCGTGGACCGGGCCCAGCTCGTAGGAGGCGGGGACGACGACGGTGTCGGCGGTGGCGAGCGCCTCGGGCCCGTGCTCGACGTGGATGGAGAAGTCGGCGTCCGTGGGGACGGGCCCCGCGATCGGGGAGCAGGTGAGGATCTCGTACAGGGCGTTCCCCCCGGTGTCCCGGGCGCGGCCGAAGATACGGTGCGGGATGCCCAGCTCGAAGGGGAGGAGACCGGGTAGGGCGAGGACGACGACGCGGTGCGGCGACGGCACGGGTGGCGCTCCCTCCGAAAATCGGTGGTGGTTCAGACCAATCGCTGATAGCTGTTCGTGTCCGTGACGGACAACACGTACAAGTCTGAGACTCCTGAACGGATTCCCACACCGGTCTTGCCGGTCGACCCGGCGGACCCGGCCTTGCCGGTGGACCCGGCGGACCCGGTCTTGCCGGTCGACCCGGCGGACCCGGCCTTGCGGGTGGACCCGGCGGACCCGGCCTTGCCGGTCGACCCGGTCCCGCCGGTGGCCCTGGCCTCGTCGGTCGACCCGGTCCCGCCGGTGGACCCGGCCGCCCCGGCCACCCCGATGGCGAAGCCGGTCACGCCCGCCCCGCCCCCGCTGTGGAACCGTAACTTCCGGCTCTTCTTCGTCGCCCGTGCGGTCGCCGTCTTCGGCGAGGGGACCGTCCCGGTCGCCTTCGCCGCCGGGCTTCTCGGCGCCGGACGCCCCGGCGCCACCGTCGGCTACGCGCTCGGCGCGTGGACCGCCTCCTTCGCGCTCCTCGTCCTCTTCGGCGGCGTGCTCGCCGACCGGTTCACCGCCCGACGGATGATGATCCTCGCCGATCTGCTGAGGCTGCCCGGCATGGGAATCCTCGCCGTCTCCTTCGCGCTCGGCAGCCCCCCGCTGTGGGCGGTCTACACGCTCTCCGCCCTCAGCGGCGTCGGCGCCGCGCTCTTCCAGCCGGGCGTCGCCTCCACGATCCCGCGCATCGCCCCCGACGTGCAGCGGGCCAACGCCGTACTGCGGGTGGTGGAAGCCCTGATGACGATGGCGGGCCCGGCGGCCGCGGGTGTCCTCGTCGCCGTCTGGAACGCGGGCGCCGCCTTCGGCGTCATCTGCGTGACCTTCGCCGTCAGCGCCCTCTGCCTCGGCCTGATGCGGCTCGTGCCGATTCCCTCGGACTCCCTGCGGCGGGACTCGCTCCGGGTCGAACTCGTCCTCGGCTGGCGGGAGTTCACCTCCCGATCCTGGCTCTGGGGGGTCATATGCATCTGGACGGTGTACGGGCTGACCGTCGCGGGCCCCATGGTGCCGCTCACCGCGAGCCTGGTCACGGCGGACCACGGGGCGGCCACGTACGGCGTGCTCATGGCCGTCAACGGGGCGGGCAGCGCCCTCGGCGGCCTCCTCGCGATCCGGGTCCGCCCCCGCACCCCGCTCGCGGCGGGCGCGGTCGCCCTCCTCGGGCTCCCCGTCAACCTGATGCTGCTCGGCATGGGCGCCCCGGTGCCGCTGCTTGTCGCGGGCCAGTTCATCGGCGGGACGGCCTTCGCGTTCTGGCTGGTGATGTGGTCGACCTCGGTGCAGACACACGTACCGCAGGAGGCGCTGAACCGGATGCACGCGTACGACGTGGCGGGCTCGCTCCTGATGATGGGCGTGGGACGCGCGCTCTCGGGCCCGGTGGCGGCGGCGGTCGGCACGGAGACGGTCCTGCTGACGGGCGCGGGGATCGCGGTCCTGGTGGTGTGCGCACTGCTGTCGGTACGACCGATCAGGACGCTGGGCCGGGCGTAGGGCCGGACGGCCGGACGGAGGGGTGAAGGGGGGCGATGGCCCGATCCCTTCGAAAGCTGTCATTCGGGCCAATGGCCGGGCGTGGGGCGGGCCGGAATGCTCGATGGCATGGCACAGACAACCGAGACGCCGGCAGCCCGTACGCCCCAGGGCCCGGCCCCCCGTACCCCCCGAGTCCACCGCGCCTGGTTCGTCGCGGCGGTCGCCTTCGTCACGATCATCGGCGCGGCGGCCTTCGCCTCCCTGCCGGGACTGCTGATCGAGCCCCTGCACGCCGAGTTCGACTGGTCGCGGGGCACGATCGGCTTCGCCGTCTCGGTGAACCTGGCCCTCTACGGGCTCACCGCCCCCTTCGCCGCCGCGCTCATGGACCGCTTCGGCATCCGCAGGGTCGTCGCCTGCGCCCTGACGGTGATCGCCATCGGCTCGCTGCTCACCGTCTGGATGACGGCGGCCTGGCAACTGGTCCTCTTCTGGGGCGTGTTGGTGGGGCTCGGCAGCGGGTCGATGGCGCTGGCGTTCGCGGCGACCGTCACGAACCGCTGGTTCGTCGCCCGGCGGGGGCTCGTGACCGGCATCCTCACCGCCGCCGGGGCGTCCGGGCAGCTGGTCTTCCTGCCGCTGCTGTCCTGGCTGGTGGAGCACCACGGCTGGCGCCCCGCCGCCGTGACGGTCGCGCTGTCCGCGCTCGCGGTGGTGCCCTTCGTCTGGCTGCTGCTGCGCGACCACCCGGCGGACGTGGGCGTCGCCCCGTACGGCGGGGAGTACGCGGAGAAGCCCGCCCCGGTGCCGGGTGCGGCGCGCCGCGCGGTCACCGTCCTCCTGAAGGCGGCGAGGACGGGCCCGTTCTGGCTGCTCGCGGGGACGTTCGCGATCTGCGGCGCCTCCACCAACGGCCTGGTCAAGACCCACTTCGTACCGGCGGCACACGACCACGGGATGCCCGTCACGGCGGCGGCGGGACTGCTCGCCGTGATCGGCGTCTTCGACGTGGTCGGCACGATCGCCTCGGGCTGGTTCACCGACCGCTTCGAAGCCCGCAGGCTCCTCGCCGTCTACTACGCGCTGCGCGGGATATCCCTCCTGTTCCTGCCGATGCTGCTGGCCCCCACCGTGCATCCGCCGATGCTGTTCTTCATCGTCTTCTACGGCCTGGACTGGGTGGCGACGGTCCCCCCGACGATCGCCCTCTGCCGCGAGCACTACGGCGAGGACTCGGCGATCGTCTTCGGCTGGGTCCTCGCCTCCCACCAGGTGGGCGCGGCGGCAGTCGCCTTCGCGGGCGGCGTGGCCCGAGACGTCTTCGGCACCTACGACGTGGTCTGGTACGCCTCGGGCGCCCTGTGCGCGGCGGCGGCACTGATGGCCCTGGTGATCAGACGCCCGGGGCCGAGGGCCACGACCCCGGGTTTCCCGTAACGGAAACCCGAACCCCTTGTCAGCCGTGGGGGAGACCGGGAACATCGGACGGGGCACCCGACGGAAGGTGACGCGTGACCATCTCGTCTAAGACACTGGGCGACTGGCTGGGGGAATTCGACCGGGAGGCTTTCCGGCTGGAGACTCTGGACGACTACAGCAAGTCCGGTGGCGTCGACGCCTATCGCGCGTATCTCGCGGGCGAGCCGCAGCCGGAGGCGTACAAGGCCGCAGGCTGGACGAAGACCGTCGAGAAGGCGACCCGCGCGGGCAAGCGGATCTACCGCGTGCACATCCTCTCCCGTCCCCTGACGGACTACCTGCGCTTCGAACTCTCCTGGGGATACCGCCGGAACATGGCGGTGGGCGAGGAGTTCTTCATCCTGGACACCACGGGCGGGGAGAATCCCCTCCCGGACGCCCCGGACTTCTGGCTCTTCGACGAACGGACCGTCGGAGCCATGGAGTACGACGCGGAGGGCGCGTACCTGGGGGCCGAATTCCTCGGGGAGAGCCACCTCGCCAGATTCCTCGCCTACCGGGACACGGCCATGGCACGGGCCGTGCCCTTCCCCGAATGGTGGGCCGCGTACGGGGAGTGAACGGATCCAGCTTGGGCCCCGGTCACCGGGAGGCCGTGGCCGTCTTCCCGGTGACCGATGCGCACAGCGCCGTCGAACGCCTCGCCTGGGGCGGCGACGTGTCCCTCGGCCACTACCTGGAAGGCACCGCCTTCCACTCGCTCGCCCTGGCCACCTGCTCGCCGAACCACACCACACCCGACCTCCCCTGCCCCGCCCGACAGGGGTGAAGGACCCGTCTGGCGTGGAGTGGACAACCCGGTACGGGCCGAGCGCGGTGATCGCGCCAATGTCGTCCGGGCGGCCGGGGCCTCCTCGGCGGTACGGCGGCCGGTGTTCGCAGTTCACTCGGCCGTACGGCCGTGGGGTGCCGGTTCCGGGAGGGGCGGGGCGGCGGCGTGAATCGTGTGGTGGTTCTTCCCCGGTGGTCCCGGTGGCCGTGACGATCGCGGCACGGGGGGCGCGATCGGCGAGCCCCCATGTCCGCGGGGAGGAAGCGGGATGAGGCGAGCGGTGTACGGGGCCCGATCGCGGGGCGGGGACCGGCTGGTGCGGGGAGCGCTGGTGGCGGTGGCCCTGGCGGGGCTCGGGCTGACGGCCGTACCGGCGTCGGCCGTCGGGCCGGAGCGGGTGGCCGGCCGGGCGGGGTCCGGGGTGGCGAGCGGCGCGAAGGCGGGTGCCGCCTCGGGCGCGTACGGGACGGGGGACGCCCGGTCGATCGCCTCGACCCGGTACGACACGGGGGTCGACACCCCCGCCGAGGCCCGGCTTGTGGAGCAGGTCCACGGCGAGGGCGGGCGGGCCGACGCCCGGCTCACGGCGGCGCTGCCGGAGGGGCACGTCGTGTCCCGGACGGTCGGCACCGCACGGATGGGCGGCCCGGCCGGGTCGGTCGCTCCGGCGGCACCCGCGCCCGGGGGAGCCGCCTCCCATCAGACGGCAACCGGTGGAGCCACCTCCCGGCAGGCCACCTCCGGGGAAGCCACCTCCCGGCAGGCCACCTCCGGGGAAGCCGCCTCCCGGCAGGCCCCGTCCGAGGGAGCCGCCTCCCGGCAGCCCGTGACCAAGCAGTCTGCTTCCCGGGCCTGGGCCCAAGGGCTCTCTCCCTCTCAAATCCAGGGTATCGAGCGGGAGTTCGCCCCCGAGATCGCGGCGGACACCGCCCTCATCCGTACCGTCGGAAAGGTCGAGTACGTCGATCCCCGCTTTCCGAAGGAGACCCAGTGGTGTTCCGCCGCTTCCATCAACAGCCCGTCGAAGATGATGGTGGCGACCGCCGGGCACTGTGTCGCCGTCGGTGGCAGCGGGAACGGCGGGCCGCCCGATGACGACCGGATCTGGATGCAGGGCTGGGTCTTCATCCCCGCCTACAACACGGGCGGTCAGCTCGCGCCGTACGGGAAGTTCACCGCCAAGTCCTTCCTGACCTTCGACTACTGGGTCGACGGCGGCGGCACCCCGTACGACTTCGCACTGGTCACCGTGAATCGGAACGCGGCGGGGCAGCGGGTGGTCGACGCGGTCGGCGGCAACGGCATGTCGTGGAACTACACCGACGAGGAGGACCTGCTCATCGCCGGGTATCCGCTCTGGTACGACAGCGGCTATACGCAGTACCAGTTCGCCGGGCGCACCAAGACCTCCTCCCTACAGAGCGCCAACATCATGATGGAGGGCGCGGGCTTCGACGGCGGTGGCAGCGGCGGGCCCTGGCTGCGGGCCTACAACCCCGCCACGGGACTCGGGAACATCAATGGTGTGACGAGCTACATCCACAACGGGTCCAGCAACAACAACGACAGCCCCTACTTCGATGCGGGCATGAAGAGGCTGTGGGACCTTCAGGGGTCGGTGACCTGACCCGGCGGAAGGGACGGGTGTCAGTCGGCCAGGCTGCCGAACCGGCCCCGGTGGAAGAGGAGGGGGGCCGCCCCGCCCTCCTCCTCCGCTCCCAGGTCCGCCACCCGGCCCACCACGATCAGATGATCGCCACCCGTGTGCACCGCATCGATCGCGCAGTCGACCCAGGCGGGCGCCCCGGCGAGGCGGGGCGCCCCGGTCGCCGGGGCCGGGGTCCAGTCGACGCCCGCGAACTTGTCCGCGCCGCGCACCGCGAAGGCGCGGCACAGCTCCGCCTGCCCGGCGCCCAGGACGTTGACGCAGAAGGTGCCCGCGGCGGCGATCCTCGGCCAGGTCGTCGACGTACGGGCCACCATGAAGGCGATCAGCGGCGGGTCGAGCGAGAGGGAGGCGAACGACTGGCAGGCGAAGCCCGTCGGGCCCCGGTCGTCGAGGGCGGTCACGATCGTGACGCCGCTGGCGAAGTGGCCGAGGACGCGGCGGAACGCGGCCGGGTCGACGGGCGGCCGCTCGTCCTCCCGTACCGCGCGCAGGGCCGGCCGGGGCAGTGGTTCCACGGCCGTCGGCGAACCGGCCGCTCTCAGGTGTCGGACGGCGCTGGCCGCCATCCCCGCGTGTCCCATCACGCTCCTCATTGAAACTGACGGGTCGTCACATGGGAAGCCCCCGGGGCGGCGGACCGTGCCGTCGCCCCGGGGGCCGTAAGGGAAGGGGTGCCCCTCGCCGGGGAGTCAGCGCGCGACCGCCCCCGTCGACCTGGTCCACGCGGTGCCCGTCGTGTGCCCGGTGCGCAGGGCCGTCACCCTGACGCTGATCCGGGCCCCGCGCTGCGCCTTGCCGAGGGTGAACGTGGCCCGGGTCGCCCCGGCGACGGCCCGCCCGTTCGCGTACCACTGGTACGTGTACGAGGTCGGCGCGGGCGTCCAGGCGCCCCGGTTCACGGTGAGCGTGCGGCCCACCTTCACCGTGCCCGAGACGTACGGCGCCCGGGTCGCCTTCGGCGCGAGCCCGTACCCGACCGTCTGCGCCGCCGAGGTGGCCGTACCGCTGAGGTGCCCGGTGCGGTGGGCGGTCACGGTGACGGTCAGCTTCTTGCCCCGCGCGGTCGCCGGAGGCGTGTAGCTCGCCCCGGTCGCGCCCGCGACCGCGGCGCCGTTCAGCCGCCACTGGTACGCGTACGAGGTCGGCGCGGGCGACCAACCGCCCACGGCCGCCGTCACCTTGCCGCCGACCCGCGCGGTCCCGGACACGTACGGCGCCTTCACCGGCTTCGGCGCCGGGCCCTTGACCAGGACGGCGGCACTGACGGCCGTGACCGTCGGATGCCCGGCCCTGCGGGCGGTGACGGCCACGCCGAGCTGCTTGCCGAGGAGCGCGGCGGGCACGGTGTACGCCGAGGCGGTGGCCCCGGCGATGGCGACGCCGTTCGCCCGCCACTGGTAGGCGTACGCGTCGGCCGAGGGGGACCAGGTCCCGGCCGTGGCGGTCACCTTGGCGCCGATGACCGGGGTGCCCGTGACGGCGGGGGTGACGGTGGTGTGGAGAGGAGCGACGACGGTGACGTTGTCGAGCTGGTACGTCGCTCCGTTCGGCGTGGTCACGCTCGCGTTCAGCGCGGCGAGCGGAGCGCCCGTCAGGTCGAGCGAGACCTCCATGCTCCGCAGGTCCGGGGCGACGGAAAGGGTCGTCGACCGGGCACGGTAACTCCCCCTGCTGAGCTGGACGACGTTCTTCTCGTGCAGCACGGTGCCGGTGAGCCGCATCGTGATCTTCCCGGCGCCGACCGTGCCGGGAGTGAGGGCGTCGACCGCCGGGTCCACGGGGCCGCACCAGGAGGAGCAGACGACCTTGGCCTGGGTCTCCGCCGTGGCCTGGGTGGGGGTCGCCGGCATGCCGAAGACGAGGATCGTCGGCCGGGGCGTCCACCCTTCGTAGGTCTCGACCGGCACCCGGCAGACGTAGGAGTTCCGGTTGCCGCTGGCCGGGGAGCAGACGTTCTGTCGGGTCGCCCGGTCGTACATCCACGGTGTGGGCGACTTCCGGATGTCCGGCTGCGGGGTGAACGACAGGGCGTACAGGTCGCGCTCCGCCGTCGACAGGGCGAAGCAGACCGCGGGCCTCTCCTCGCTCAGCACCCCGACCGAGATCCCGAAGCCGTAGGTGACGTCTGGGCCCCGGGCGCACTCCGGCGCGGGCCCGGTGGCGGTCGCGATGCGGAAGGCGTCGAGGCGGTAGCCGGGCTCGGTTCTTCCGGTCATGACGATCGCCTGGTAGGAGGTGGAGCCGGTGACCGCGCAGCCCCACTCGAAGCCCTCGCACGCGGGCTCGCCGGTCGCCGTGTAGACCTGGTGGCCGACCAACGCTTCCCACCTCGTGGACCGGGCGTTCAGGTGCAGTGTGTCCCTGGCGTCGGTGGTGGTCACCCGGTGGCACACGAGCCAGCCGGACATGCTCGGGACGCCGGGCACGCTCGGCGCGCCGGCCTTGGTGGCCGGGGTCTCGACGCAGCCGCGTGCGGTACTGGTGATGTCCCGGCGCGTGAGGGTGAACGAGGCAGGCCGGTAGTGGCTCCTGAGGAGGACGGTGTGCGAGAGGCCGGGGGTCAGCGGGCAGTCGGCGAGGGCCTGGTTCTCCAGGGCGCAGACTCCGCGCCCGGTCTCGTCGAAGACGCGGCTGTCGAAGGAGACGCCCGACGCGTCGCGGGCGATCGTGATCAGTTCGCGGGCGGCGTGGTCGGACGCGGGAATCGTCAGGCACTCGGCGAAGGTGTCGGGGTCGGTGGCCGTCTCCGCGTGGGCCGGGTCCGGGCCGAAGTCGCCCGCAGGGAGGATCCGGCAGTCGCTCGGCGCGTCCGTGCGGTGCACGACGAGCCCGTAGGGGCCGGTGGTCTCGTTGTTCTGCCGTTCCACCAGCGCCCGGTAGGGGGCGGTGCCGTCCAGGACGCAGGCGCCCGTGGACGCCTCCTCGTCATGGCAGACGCGCTTGCCGGTCGCGTCGACGACCTGGGTGCCGAGCCTCAGGCTGATGGCGGAGGCGCCCGTCAGGACGGCCACGTGGGCGCCCCGGGGCACCGGCAGGTTCACACAGTCGATCTCGCCGGGCACGGAGATGGCGTCCCGGTGCGGCCGCGCGAGCGTCACGTCCGAGCAGCCCCGCGAGGACGACAGGTCGAGCAGGCTCAGGGCCCCGTCGCCGACCAGGGTGTACGCGACACCCGCGGTGAGGGTGCAGTCGCCGGGGGATGTGCAGATCCGGCCCTGCGGATCGTAGACGGCGGCCCGGTAGGAGCCCCCCTCCGCGTTGACGGTGCGGATCTCGTACATGCTCGTCGTGGCCGGGGTGTACGTCCAGCAGGAGCCCGGGGCGGTGTTCGGGGCGGGCGCGGAGCCGTACGGGGTCACCGACGCGGGGGCGCAGCCCACGGGGTCGGAGAGGCGCTGGACCCGCACCGTGTAGGGGCGGGGGCCGTCGGTGGTCTCGAAGCGGAGGGTCGCGAGGACGCGGTAGTCGCCGGTGCCGCCGAGGGGCAGGAGACAGTCGTAGCCGAGGGAACAGAGCGGCTTGCCGGTGCTGTCGACGATCTGGCCGTCGACGCTCGTGCCGGGCTTCGGATCAAGGTCCGCCCGGACCAGGGAGCCCGGCTCGGCGGTGAAGGTGTGGCAGACGACGGCGAGCGGGTCGGCGGTGGTGCCGGTCGTGGGGGGCGCGCCGACGTCGGTTCCGAGAGGGCCCGTGCAGCCGGGGCCCGTCATCAGCGGGATGACCGAGACCCGTATGTCGCTGGGGTAGCTCCCCGTCTGGGAGATGTCGAGGCGGTACGTGCCGGCGGCCAGCTCGCAGAGCTTGGCGAATTGGAGGGAGCGGCAGGGGACGGGCACGCCGCCGGAGGAGACCTCAAGGTCTCCGTAGCGGAAGTTCACCCTGTGCAGTCCCGGCTTCTCCACCGTCACGGTGAGACAGGCGGAACCGTGCGGCTCCAGGCGCACCGTGGCGACCGCGTCACCGGGATCGCCCAGGGGAGCGAGTGGCAGTACCCGGCAGGGCGTGGCGGCCGGTTCCGGTTCCGGTGAATCCTGCGCGGCTGTATCCGGTTCCGACGGGGTCTGCGCGGCCGGTTCCGGTTCCGGGGTGGTGGCCGGGGTGCCCGCGGGTGCGGCGGCGCTGGACGGCGGTGGTGCCGGTGTCGCGGCCAGTGCCGCCCCCGTCGGGACCAGCGCCCCCACCAGCGCGGTCAGCAGGGCGGGCACCAGGAGAAGCGATCTCCGTGATCTACCAGGGTTACCCGGGCTACCAGGGCCACCCGGGCCGCGGGTTCCCCGGGTCCTCCGGGTTCTCTTCGTACGGTTTCGGGTGCGCGAGTGCGCGGAGTCGGGCATGCCGTTCCCCCCGGAGCGGTGTGTGTCGTGTGCGCACACCTTACGGAGGGGTCAGGACAGAAGGCCCCGCCCACCCCCCCGTACCGCGACCACACCCCCGCCACACCCTTCCCCCTACCTCCCCTCGTACCGCGCCCCCCGCCGTTCCAGGAAACTGGCCACGCCCTCCCTGGCGTCCCTCGTCGTCATGTTCAGTTCCTGCGCCACCGCCTCCGCCGCGAAGGCGGTCGCCCTGTCGGTGTCCAGGGACGCGTTCACCAGCTGTTTCGTGAGGGCGAGGGCGCGCGTCGGACCCTGGGCCAGGCGCTGGGACCATTCGCGGGCCGTGCGGTCCAGTTCCTCCGCCGCCACGACCCGGTTCACCAGGCCCATCCCGTGCGCGTCCGCCGCCGACACCGCGTCCCCGAAGAACATCAGCTCCTTCGCCCGCTGCGGGCCGATCAGCCGGGGCAGCAGATACGCGCCGCCGCCGTCGGGGACGAGCCCGCGCCGGACGAACACCTCGATGAACCGGGCCTGTTCCGCCGCCAGGACCAGATCGCAGGCGAACGCCAGATGCGCCCCGATCCCCGCCGCCGTCCCGTTCACCGCCGCGATGACCGGCTTCTCGCAGTCCAGTACGGCTCCGATGAACCGCTGGGCCCCGCGCCGGATCGTCCGGCTCACGTCCCCGGCCACTGGCTCCCCGGCCACCGGCTCCCCGGCCACCGGCTCCCCGGTCGTCCGTTCCCCGGCCGTCGCCCGTTCCCCGGCCGTCGTCCGCGATCCGGTGGCGGGCGCGCCCCGCAGGTCGGCGCCCGCGCAGAAGCCCCGGCCGGTGCCGGTGATCACGACGGCCCGTACGGCGGGGTCGGCGGAGGCCGCGTCGAGCAGGGCGACGATCCGTTCCCGCTGGTCCCAGGTGACCGCGTTCATCGCCTCGGGCCGGTTGAGGACGATCCGCGAGACGCCGTTCTCGACGGAGTGCAGCAGGTCGGGCGCGGGGGGCCGCGTCGAAGGGGGTACGGGGGGCACGGGGGCTCCTATCGGCAGACGGCCAGCGCGTCCAGGGCCACCGCGCCCTGCCCGCGCGGCAGCACCATCAGCGGGTTGATGTCGAGTTCGGCGAGGTCGCCGTCGAGTTCGAGGGCCATCCGCTGGACCCGCAGGACGACTTCCACGAGCGCGTCCACGTCGGCGGGCGGCGCTCCCCGTACGCCGTCGAGGAGGGCCCGGCCGCGCAGTTCGCCGAGCATCGAGCGGGCCTCCTGTTCGCCGAAGGGCGGGACGCGTACGGCGGTGTCGTCGAGGACTTCGACGAGGACCCCGCCGAGACCGACGGTGACGGTGGGGCCGAACAGCTCGTCCCGGGTGACGCCGACGACCATCTCGACGCCCCGGCCGACCATCTGGCAGACGAGGACGCCGTCGAGGTCGGTCTCCTCGGCGCGGGCGATGTCGGTGAGTTCGCGGTACGCGTCCCGGACCTGGCTCGCGGAGGTGAGGCCGATCTTCACCAGGCCGAGTTCCGTCTTGTGGGCGAGCCGGGCGCCGGAGGCCTTCATCACGACGGGGTAGCCGACGAGCCCGGCCGCCCGGACGGCCGCCGCCGCGCTGGTCACGAGCTGTTCGCGGGGCACCCGTATCCCGTAGGCGCGCAGGAGCTGCTTGGCGGCGTGCTCGCTGAGCCGGGCGCCGGGCCGCAGCAGGGCCTGGGCCTTGCGGAAGGAGGGCGAGGGGGTGCGGGGGGCCTCGTCGAAGGGGGAGCGGTAGGCGGTGGTGAAGCGGTGGTGGCCGAGATAGGCCCGGACGGCTCCGACGCAGTTGGCGAAGGTACGGAAGGTGGCGACGCGGGAGGAGCCGAGGAGGGTGGTGCGGTAGGCGTCCTCGGTGCCGACGGGGGAGCCCCAGACGACGCAGACCAGCTTGTCGGTGGCCTCGGCGGCGTCGACGAGGTCCTGGGCGAGGCGGTCGCTCATGGGAGGGAAGGGGCCGGTGATGGGGCAGACGAGGACGCCGACGGAGGGGTCGGCGAGGATCGCGTCGATGATCTTCCGGCCGCGCCAGTCGCCGACGGGGTGGCCGCCGTTGTCGATGGGGTTGGCGACGTTCAGATACTCCGGGATCCACTGGTGCAGCTCGTCCCGCTTGGCCGGGGAGAGGGTGGGGAGGTGGAGTCCGGCGGCGGTGGCGAGGTCGGCGAAGTGGGCTCCCGTACCGCCGGAGATGGAGTAGACGGCGACGCCCTCGGCCTGCGGGCGGCGGGCGCGGGCGAGCAGGGTCGCGGTGTCCTGGAGCTGGTCGAGCCCGTCGACGCGGATGATCCCGTACTGGCGCATGGCGGCGTCGACGACCCGGTCGGCGCCGGTGAGCTTGCCGGTGTGGGAGGCGGCCGTACGGGCCCCGGTCTCGGTGCGGCCGACCTTGACGGCGACGACGGGCACGCCGGCGCGGGCGGCGTGGTCGGCGGCGAGGAGGAAGGAGCGGCCGTCCTTGAGCCCTTCGACGTAGCAGGCGATGGCGCCGACCTCGGGCCGCCCGGCGAAGTAGGAGAGGAAGTCGGCGGTCTCCAGGTCGGCCTCGTTGCCGGTGGGGGCCCAGTGGGAGAGCCGGACGCCGAGTTCCTGGAGGGTGAAGACGGGCCGCCCCTGGTGGCCGGACTGGGTGATGAGGGCGACGGCGGGGCCTTCGAGGTCGTCGCGGAAGTGCTCGAAGGCGTTGAGGTTGGTGTTGGGGCCGAGGAGGCGGAGCCCGGAGCCGCGTACGGCGGCGGCGAGCCGCTCCTGCGCGGCGGCGCCCGCCTCGCCGGTCTCGGCGAACCCGGAGGCGAAGGCGACGGCGAACCGGGTCTTGGTCCCGGCCAGTTCCTCGATGACGGGCAGCGGGTCGGCGACGAGGAGGACGGCGAGGTCGACGGGGTCGGCGAGCGCGCCGACGGACGGCACGCAGTCGAGCCCGAAGACGCGGGTACGGGTGGGGTGGACGGGCACGAGCCGGGCGCCGACGCGGTCGGCCCAGGCGAGCAGCTGCCGGGTGATGCCGGTGGTGGGGCGTCCCTCGGCGTCGGACGCGCCGACGACGGCGACGGACCGGGGCCGGAAGAAGAGGTCCAGATCGGGTACGGGGGCGTACAGCGGGCGCCCGCTGACGTCCAGGTCGCCGGGGGCGGCGGCGACGCCGTGCACGGCGGTGCGGTCCGGTTCCCCGCAGGCGACCACCCGGGCGCGCAGACCGGCCGTGAAGGTGCCGTGAGTCGATCCGAGCATGGTGGAGACCGCCCCTCACCCATCCAAAAGAGCTGACACTTAGTCAGGTTACAGAACTGACGCGTAGTCAGGAATGGGTGTGCGCGGGGAAGCGGAGGGGGCGTGTGCGGGGCGTACGGGGGAGGGCCTGTGCGGGGCGTACGGGAGAGGCATGCGTGGGGCGTACGGGAGAGGGGTCTCGTACAACCATTCGGGGCGCGGGAGGGTCTCACCCCCGTAAGACGCGAATGGCGCCTTGGTGACGACATTCCATGACATGGCCCTGGAGGTCTCTTGAGCCGCCGCACCAGCCGCACGGGCAACATCAGCCGCACCGCCCGCGCCACCGCCACCGGCACTGCCACCACGACCGCCGCCACCCCGCGCGGCCGGCGCCGTGCCCTCGCCACGGCCCTGGCCGTCCTCGCCTCCTCCGCCGCGCTCGCCGTGTCCGGGACGGTTCCGGCCCAGGCCCAGCCGGTCGACGAGGTGCCGAAGCCCCGCGTGGCCTTCGTCGAGCACGCGTACGTCGGCGAGGCCCGTACGAACACGCTGGTCACGGTCGACGCGGACGGCACGGACCGGCGGATCGTGATGCCCCAGGGGAAGGGGCTCTCCCGGACGGCGGAGCTGAGCGGTTTCGCGTACTCGCACGACGGCGTGTACCTGGCCTTCATCGCCCGCGAGGACAACGGCGGCGGCATGTCGGACATCTGGATCGCGCACGCCGACGGCACGAACGCCCGCCCGCTCCTCAGGAGGATGGAGGGACACGGCGGCATCCTCGCCGAGCTGGAGTGGACGCCCGACGGCAGGCGGCTCTATCTGGGCTACTCCAGGGGGCTCGACGGCGACGGCGCGCGGATGAACTCGGTCGACGTCGCCACGGGGATCCTCGCCGCCGGCTTCCCCGACGTCGGCCAGGTCTCGGAGACCCAGATCGACACGGCCCCCGACGGGCGGGTCGCCTTCGTCCGGGACGGCGTGATCCACGTCTGGGACCCGAGCACGGGCGGCGCCCCGAAGCCCGTGGCCCCGGGCGAGGGTCCGACGTTCGGAGCCGACAGCCGCCATCTCGCCTACATCGGCGACGTCGACCACGGCTACGAGCTGCGCGTCCGTGATCTGGACGCCCCCGAGGGAACCCCCGAGACGGTCGTCGCGAAGCCGCCCCTCCAGCGGCCCGACTGGTCGCCGGACGGGCGGATGATCGCGTACCTCGGCGACACGGCCCCGAACGCCACCGTCACCACCCTGGGCGGCGGGACGCGCGATCTGAACACCCCCGGCACCTCGGCGAGTTCCCTCTCCTGGGTCCAGCCGGTCGGCCGGAACCCGGGCTGGGAGACCTTCCGCCGCGACTACGACGGGGACGGCGTCGCCGACCTCCTCGCGAGGGACCCCGCCGGAGCCCTCTGGCGGTACGGCGGCGACGGCAGGGGCGGTCTGAAGAGCCGGGTCAAGATCGGCTGGGGCTGGAAGGACTACCGGCTCACGGCCGTCGGCGACCTCGGCGGCGACGGCTTCCCCGACGTCCTCGCCCAGGACTCCCGGGGCGACCTCTGGCGGGTCGACGGGGACGGGAACGGGGGGCTGCGCCCGAAGGTGCGGATCGGCTGGGGCTGGAAGGACATGGAGCTGACGTCCTCCGGGGACTTCTCGCGCGGTCCCGTGAACGGCATCGGCAGCCGCTACCCGGACGTCCTCGCGCTCGACGGGAAGACCGGCGAGCTGTGGGTGTACCCCGGCGACGGCAAGGGCGGGTTCCAGCAGCGCTGGAGCCAGGGCTGGGACTACGGGAAGTACCGGATGACGGCCGTCGGCGACCTGCGGAGGAACGGCAGGACCTCGTACCTCGCCCAGCGGAGCACGGGTGAGCTGTACCGGTACGAGGACAGCCGCGAGCAGATCGGCTGGGGCTGGCAGGGCCTCTCCCTGACCGGCACCGGAGACCTGACCGGCGACGGCGTCCCCGACGTGGTCGCCCAGGGCACGGACGGCCTCCTGTGGCGGTACGACGGCGACGGCAAGGGCGGCCTGAAGAGCAGGGTCAGGCTCGGCTGGGGCTGGAAGGGGTACACGACGTTCTGACCCCGTAGGGGGTTGCCCGCCGGGGGGATCCGTACGGGGTGACCTGGCCGGGAGTTCCTGGCCGGGAGTTCCTGCCCGGGAGTTCCCGTACGGGAAGACCCGCCGGGGGGCTCCCTTACGGGTTGACCCGCCCGGCAGCTCCCCTACGGGTTGACCCGCCCGGGAGTTCCCGTACGGGTTGACCCGCCCGGAAGTTCCCGTACGGGATCCCCGAGGTCCCCCGAGGTCCCCCGAGGTCCCCCGAGGTCCCCGCAGGGGATACCCCGCGCCCGGTTGCCGAGGGTCCCGTACGGGTTCACCCCCGCCCGGCAGCCGAGCCCCCCGTACGGGCTATCCGGCGGGCGATCCGCTCCGCGTCGAGGGCCAGTTCCCTGAGCATGCCGCTCAGCGGGTTGACGAAGCCGGTGAAGTAGAGGCCGGGGGCCTCGCGGGGGCAGCGGGCGCCTCGGACGACGGGGTGGCCCCGGTCGTCGAGGACGCCCAGGTGGCCGAGGAGCGGTTCCAGGGCGCGCCGGTAGCCGGTCGCCGCGATGACCGCGTCCGGGGTGATCCGGCTGCCGTCCGCGAGGACGACCTCCGGCCCGGCCAGGTCGTCCACGGCGGCCACGATCTCGACCTTCCCGCTCCGCAGCGCGGCGACCAGGCCCACGTCCTGCACCGGGACCGCGCCCGCCCGCTGCCGGGTGGCGAGACCGGTGTCGGGCCGGGGCAGCCCGTACGCGGAGAGGTCGGGCGCCGCGACCCGGGCGAGCGCCTTGCCGAGCAGGTCGACGAGGGGTACGGGGAGGCGCCGGACGAGGACGGCGGAGCGCTGGGCGGGCCACCCGGCGGTGGAGCGGCGCACGAGGTGCGGGACGGTCCGCATGGCGAGCCGGACCCGCCGGGCACCGCCCTCGGCGAGGTCGGCGGCGATCTCGGCCCCGGTGTTGCCGACGCCGACGACGAGGACGTCCTTCCCGGCGTACGGCTCCGGGGTGCGGTAGCCCAGGGCGTGGCTCAACTCGCCCTCGTAGGCGTCGAGTCCGGGCCAGTCGGGCAGGCGCGGGGTGTGGTTGTAGCCGGTGGCGACGACGACCGCGCGCCCGGTGAGCCGACGGCCGCCGGTCGCGTGCAGGATCCACTCGGTGCCGTCCCGTTCGACCCGGAAGACCTCGACGCCGGTCACGATCTCCAGCTCGTGGTGTTCGGCGTACGTCTCCAGGTAGCGGACCACGTCCGCGCGGGCGACCCAGCGCCCGAAGGAGCGGGGCATCCGCAGCCCGGGGAGCCCGGAGAGGCGCCGGGTGGTGTGCAGCCGCAGCCGGGCGTAGTGGCCGCGCCAGGAGGCGCCGACGGCGTCGGACTTCTCCAGGACGACGGCGCGGACGCCCCGCGCGCGCAGGCAGGCGGCGACCGCGAGCCCGCCGGGGCCGCCGCCGATGACGTAGACGGGGTGGGCGGGCGGTCCGGGGGGTTCCGGGGTGCTGGTGGCCATGACTGCTGAGCGTAATGACGTGTACACGCAGTGGGTCTCGACGGGGAGGGGGTTCGGTTGCGAATCGGTCACGCGTGAGGGGTTCTTGGGCGGTACGGGGCTCCGCGCGCGACGGGCCTCTTGCGCGGGCGCGCCCCCTGCGCTGAACTGACGTACCGTCAGATAAGGCGGGGGTTCATCGAGGGGGAGCGCATGCATACGGTCTGGCTCACCGGCGCCGAATGGCTCGCCGTCCTCCGTATCGGCCTCGGCCTGTGGTGGCTGGAGAGCTGGCGGCACAAGGACAGGAAGGGCTGGTTCGAGCGCGGCACCGGCATCGCGTGGGCCGCCGACGTGGCGGCCCGGCACCGCTGGCCGCTGGTCCGGAAGGGCTTCGAGGCGGTGGTGGCACCCCGCCCCCGGCTGATGGCGTACGTCGTGGTGTACGCGGAACTCGCCCTGGGCCTGGGCCTCGTGGCGGGCCTCCTCACCCCGGTGGCCCTGCTGGGCGGCCTGCTCCTGAACCTCCTCTACTTCGCCTTGATGATCCACGACTGGGCCGAGCAGGGGCAGAACGCGATGATGGCGCTGGTCTCGCTGGTCGCCCTGCTCGCGATGTCCTGGCAGACCTGGTCCCTCGACCACGCGATCGGACTCCTCGGATGACGGCCACCCCGGACATCGACGCCTTCACCCGCCCCTACTGGGACGCGGCGGCGGACGGCAGGCTGCTGCTGCGCCGCTGCGCGGAGTGCGCCCGCGCGCACCACTACCCGCGCGAGTTCTGCCCGTTCTGCTGGAGCGAGGACGTCCACTGGGAGACCGCGAGCGGCCGGGCGACGCTCTACACCTGGTCGACCGTCCACCGCAACGACCTCCCGCCCTTCGACACCCGCGTCCCCTACGTGGCCGCCGTCGTCGACCTGGCGGAGGGCCCGCGCATGATGACGGAGGTCGTGGCGGTCCCGGAGGAGGCCCTGAGGGTCGGGATGGAGCTGGAGGTGACGTTCCGGACGGGGGAGGCGGGCCGGACGGGGGAGGCGGGGGTGGTGGTGCCGGTGTTCACGGCTTGTCAGACCCCTCCGCCATGCTTCCCGGCATGAACGAGAACGCCTTCTGGCAGCTCATCGAAGCGTGCGCCCCCGCTCTCCCCGACCCCGAGGGCGACGAACTCGCCGCTGCCCTGACGGCCCGCCTGGCCGACGGCTCCGTGGCCGAGGCGACCGGCTTCGCCGAGCAGCTTTCCCGGGCCCTGTACCGGCTGGACCGCAGGGAGTTCGGCGAGGGGCTGTCGGGCGATCAGTTCCTCTACACCCGCGCTGCGGTCGTCGCGGCCGGACGCGAGGAGTACGAGAGCGTGCTGCGGGACCCGGAGCGGTTCGCCCCGTACGCCGAGGGCCTGGTCTGGGCCGAGGCCCTGCTCTACGTACCCGACCGGGCGTACGAGCAGCTCACGGGCGAGACGTGGGGCCGGGACACTCGCCACAGCTACGAGTCGTACTCCAACACGGCCGGGTGGGCGGCGGGGGCGTAGGCGTCCGGGGGGCGCCCGGCGGTTTCTCCTCCGGCACGGTGGTGCCCTCGGCCGCCGAGGCGACGGCGTGGCCCTGGCCGCCGGGGATGACATGGGCGTCCCACCCGAAAGAGTGAGGGAGGTCGGCGAGTGGTGGTGCCGAAGGCAACGTTCCTCGCTTCCCGGCGAGTCGAGGGCCGGGCTTCGCCAGGATCAGGCGGGGGAGCTGTTGCCGATGGCGGGTTGATGCCAGGGCGGCAGGCCGGGATTCGCCTTTGCTGGGGTCACGTCGGAGCGACAGGCCCGTGTTCGCCGACGCGCACCTGCTCGACAGCGGAGGGTCGCGTGACCTTGAAGAGGCCCGACGGCCCCGAGTTCCTCCGCTGGCGGCAGGGGCACCGCCCGGATCCCGGGGACAGGGAGTCCTGGTGGGGTGGTTGGCACGATGCCGTACGGGATGCCGTCGCCCGGGGGGTCGTCGTACGGCGGGCCCGTATCGTCTCCGAGCCCCTGAGCGACTACACGCGGTACGAGTCCGACTGGCTGCCGAGGCGCAGGGCGACGGATCTCGACCTGCCGGGCATGGACTTCTAGATCTTCGACGGTGCCCAGGTGAACGTGGAGCTGGTCTCCGGCCACCTGACGATCACCCAGCCGAGTGAGACGGCGATGTACGCGCAGACGTTCACGGAGTTGACGGAGCCGGCCGTCCACGGTGCCGGGGCCCCGCCGTCGTGACGGCGGGTCGGTTGGTCCGGAAAGATTCGGTGTCGGAAGTGCGGTGACACGCGGTAGGAGCCCAGTCGGATGGAACGGGGGCCGGTTCCCCCCGGCCCCCGTTCCCGTGCGTGAGGAAAGCATGAGCGAACGCATGGGTTGGGCCGCGCTGCCGTCTGCTCTCCGTGATGCCGTCGTGAAGCGCACGGGTGGAGTGCTGGGGAGCGAAGTGGTCTCTTCCGGGCTGAACTGCTCCGTGGCCCTGGTGCTCAGGACCGTCTCGCACGGTTCCCTGTTCCTCAAGGGGGTGCCGGCCTCGGACGAAGACGGTGTCGGCGGTCTTCGCAACGAGGAGAGGGTCAACGGGTTCGTGGCCGGGATCAGTCCCGTGATCCGGCACAGGTTCGAGGTCGCGGGATGGCATTGTCTGGCCTTCGCCCATGTGGACGGGCGGCACGCGGACTTGAGGCCGGGGACGCGGGATCTTCCGGAGATCGAGCGGGTCCTGACCCGGAAGGATCTCGCCCGTGGGCGCCCGCGCGGGGGTCTCCCGAGGCTTGCCGACCGCTTCGGAGGGTTTCTGAATTCCGAAGAGGCGTCCTTGCTGGACGGAACCTCGCTTCTCCACACGGACACGAACCCGCACAACATCCTGATCCCGGCGACCGGCGAAGGCGCGTATCTCGTCGACTGGGCCATGCCCGCGCTGGGTCCGGCATGGGTGGACGCCGCGAATACGGCCGTACGCCTCATGGAGTGCGATCAGGAACCGGCGGCGGCCATCGAGTGGCTGGGGCGTTTCGAGTCGTGGCGAGCGGCGGATCCGGAGGCCGTCAGGGCGTATGTGGAGGCGATGTGTCGGCAGTGGTCGGCGCGGGTGGGGGGGAAGGGGGCCGCGTCGAGCAACGCGCGGTTCCGCCGACTGCTCGGGTAGCCGCACTGCCCGGTCCCTCCCCCCCCTTCCTTCCTTCCCTCCCTCCTCCAGCGCCCAGCAGGCCCGGCGGGCTCTCGCGGAACGACTCGGGGAGAGCCCGCCGGGACGCGGGGCTGAGCGGGCGGGGTATCGCCCACCGGCGGCGCGGACGTGCCGGCCGGGCAGCCGGGTCGCCTCCTCGACGTCGGCTTCCTGTCGAACGTCAGCCTGGGTGTGGTGCCGTCGCGCCCCGGCCGCTCGCGGATGCCGGTGGAAGGCTTCTGGATCTTCTACGGTGCCCAGGTGAACGTGGAGTCGGTCTTCGGTCGTCTCACGATCACCCAGCCGAGTGAGGTCGGTTCGCCTTGGCGGACGAGGTCTTGGTGAAGCAGGCGCGGGAGCTTCTGCCGATGGTTCGGGGGTGGGGCGGCGCCCGGCGATTCAGAGGCCCCGGCCCCCGTGAAGCGTTCCGTTCTGGAAACCCGTGCGAGGCGTCGGGGTGGGGGTGGCGGGTTGACCGGGGGTTTCCCCGTGGGCCCCGCCTTCCCCGTGGATCCGCGCGCAGGCCGCCCCTCCGCAGCCTCCGAAGCGGCCCCGTCGGCCTGCCCTCGAACCCGTATCCAGGGGTTCACTCCCTGGCGCCAAGGTGACCCACCCCCAGAAACCCGTACAACCATTCGGCGTCGAGCCCGGTCCCATGATCCGAACGAAGCACCTACAGCCCAAGAATTCCTGGGGGGGGATTCATGGCTCGACCCAAGCACGCGCCGGTTCTCGCGGTCGCGGGTGCGGGCGCAGTCGCAGACACAGTCGCGCCCGCCCTGACCGTCGGCATCGCCCCCGCCGCTCTCGCCGCGACCACCCGCACAACGGCCACCGGCACCGCCGGCACCCCCGCAGCGGCCACGGTTGGGGCATCTGCGACCCGATCCTCTGACCGCCCCTCCAGAACCCCCAGAACCTCCAGAACCCCCAGCCCCACCAAGACGTCCCACCGGCCAAGAAGGACCCTCATGGCACGACACCCGCGCGGAAAAGCTCTGATCAGGGCGGTCACGGTAGCCCTCGCCCTCGCCCTCGCCACCGCCCCCGCCGCCCAGGCGGCCACTCCCACCCCGCAGGCCCCCCTCGCCGCCATCTCCCGCGGCACCGTCCAGCAGGAGGCCGGGCCGCTCGTCGTCCCCTCCGGTGAGGAAGGCGCGGTCACCACCCGCGTCACGGTCTGGCCCACGTGGCTCGCGGGCGACACGGTGAAGGCGCGACTCCTGCTGCCGACCCAGCTCTTTGACGCGGGCGACGAGGACCTCCAGGCCTACCGGGGGGTCACCGCCACCTGCGCGGTCGACGGCGGCGCCTTCCAACCCTGCTCCTGGGAACAGCCAGGGCTCATCGTCCAGCTCCCCGACACCACCCTCTCGGGGAAGCGCTTCTTCACCTACGAGTTCCGGATCGACGCCATCACCGGCACCGAGCACCTCGGGACCCTCACCGCCACGCTTGAGGTGTACGACGAGCATGGCGTCAGCGATCGCGGCCCGGTCGTCTTCGAGTTCGTCAAGGGCACCCCCGAAGCGGGCTGGCGGACCACCGTCCTCGCCCGTGACAAGGCCGGAGTCCTCTGGCAGTACCCCTCCAACAACCACGCCGCCAAGCCCGTCCTTCGCGGCAGGCAGCGCATCGGCGGCGGCTGGAACGTCTACACCTCGATCACCCCGACATCCCGGCGGAACGCCGACGGCCACGGCGATCTCGTCGCCGTCGACCGGGATGGTGTCCTCTGGTACTACAAGGGTTCCGGCGACCCCGCCGCCCCCTTCAAGCCGCGCGTCCGCGTCGACGGCGGCTGGAACCAGTACACGGCCCTCACGAGCAACGGCTACGGTCTCCTCGCCCGCGACAAGACCGGAGTCCTCTGGCAGTACACCTGGGGCACCGGCACCGGCACCGGCACCGGCACCGACGCGACGACGTTGTTGACGCCCCGCACCCGGGTCGGCGGCGGCTGGAACGTCTACAGCGCCCTGGTCGCCACCCGCGGGAGCGCCAGCGCCATCGGCCGTGACACGTCCGGTGTCCTCTGGTCGTACGCATGGGGCTACCGCGGCAACGAGCCCCGCGCCCGGGTCGGCGGCGGCTGGAACGTCTACGACAGCCTCTCCTGGTCCGGCACCCTCGACGACCGGGAGTCCTACGATGACCTCGTCGCTCGCGACAAGTCGGGGAACCTCTGGTTCTACCAGGGTGACTACCGCAACTACAGTCTGGTCCCCACGGGCAAGCCGAAGAAGATCGGCTGGGGCTGGGACATCTACGACCTGATCTTCTGACGAGCGGACACGACGGCGCCCGCCCACCCTCCACGGGGTGAGCGGGCGCCGCCGTACGGGTCACACCGTCGTGGCCACACCCACGAACGCGCTCCACGAAGCCGGAGAGACGGCCAGCTGCGGACCGTGGGGGTTCTTGGAGTCCCGGATGTGGATGGTGGTGGCGTGCGCGGCGACCTCGACGCACTCGCCGCCCTCACCGCTGCTGTAGCTGGACTTACGCCAGTCGTAAGCGACCTCGATGCAGGCACCGCCCGAGCCGCCGCTGTAGCTGCTCTTGAACCAGGTCAGATCTGCCGTACTCATAGCTCTCCCAGCAGTTGCTTGAGGTACTCCAGGGACTCCTGTGGTGTGAGTGCCTGTGCGCGCATAATTCCATACCGCTCGGTGTACGTGCGTACCTCTTCGAGGCCGACGAACAGACGGGAGGTTCCGTAGTTTTCGGTGTACGCGGCCTCCCGCTGGCCGAGGAGCGTGATCAGGGTGAACTGGCCATCCAGTGCCGGGTGTCCGTCCCTTTCAGTCGGCATGATCTGGAGGTAGACGTTTCGGAACTGAGCGACCTCAAGGAGGCGCTGGAGCTGCTCCCGGAAGGCCTCTCGACCGCCCATCGGGCGTCGAAGGACAGCCTCCTCAATGACGAAGCTGAGTGTGGGCAGGGGCTGCTTCTCGAAGATGGCTTGGCGGGAGAGCCGATCGGCAAGCAGCTTCTCGATCTGTGTGTCGTCGTGGAGCGGGCGGCGGTGCCGGAAGACGGCATCCGCATACGCCTGCGTCTGGAGAAGGCCCGGCACGGCGTGCGGCGCGTAGTAGTGCAGCGCAACCGCCTCCGCCTCAGCCTTCGCGAAGTCCTGGAACCAGTTCGGATGCCGTACCCGCGCACGGGACACGGCCGTCCGTACGTCCTCCGAGGCGGCGGTCAGCGCGCCGCCCGCGTTGAGGAGCGGGTCGATCTGGATGAGGAAGTCCGGCTGGGGGACGCGGACTCCCCGCTCGATGGCGGAGATGAGGTCTTCGCTGACATGCGTGAGCGCGGCCAGCTCCGTCTGGCTGATACCCGCGTTCCTCCGCAGAGTTCTGATGATTTTCCCTAGAGCCCTGAAAAGGTGGGTCGTACCATCGACCTCAGCGGGCCGCTCGGGTCGTTCTCCCGCTTTCCCAGCCATCTCCACCGCCTTCTTGGCGCACTCGTACAGTTACGCCGACGTCGTCGCGTCGTTGCTGGTCAGGCTAGGGCCAGGCGGCCAGTCTCTGAGCCATGAATTCCGAAACTGCCACTCCAACCGGTGAGTTCACGCTCCGGCTCTCTCCCACGCGCCGGGGCGCACGCCTGGCGCGTTTGTTCACCGCGAACCAGCTCGCCGACTGGGGAGTGACCGGCCTGGCGGCCGAATCCGTGGAACTCGTGATGGCGGAACTGGCCAGCAACGCGGCCCGGCACGGCAGGGTGACGGGGCGGGACTTCGAGGTACGGATGCGACAGGGCGCCGACCACGTACGGGTGGAGGTCTCCGACGCGCGCGGCGAGAAACGCCCGTCGCCGAACGCGGACCCGGACGAAGGCGGCTACGGCCTGCTCCTGGTCGCGGCCCTTTCGACCTCGTGGGGGGTCAGGGACCGGGAGGTCGGCAAGACGGTGTGGGCGGACGTTCCGCTGACGGTGGGGACGTGAGGCCGACACGGGCGGCCGGGCCGCACGACCGTGACCCTCTGTGCCGCCCGCGCCGCCATCAGCCGGTCACGAAAGCGAGTTGAACTTCGTCCCCTCGCCCCGGTAGAACGCCGAGTCCATGCGGCGGAACGGGGCCGTGTGGTAGCCCGTCCCCTTGTAGATGTACGTGCCGCCGGGGCCGTACGCCAGGAGGTCGTCCGTGCCGTCGTTGTCGGCGTCGCCCATGCCGACGAGGTGGGTGAACGCGCCCCAGCCGCCGCCGATCCGGATCCGGGGGTCGAACGTGCCGTTCCCCTTGCCGAGGAACAGCCACAGGACACCCGACGTGTCCCGGGCGACGACGTCCCCGGCACGGTCGCCCGCCACATCGCCGACCGCCGTCATCTGGTCGTACGTGTTGTAGCCCCCGGCGGCCAGCTTCACCCGGGGCGCGTAGGGGGCGTCCCACTTGCCGGTGGCCTTGTAGAGCCAGAGCGCGCCCGCCGTGTCGACGGCCACCAGGTCCGGGCGGCCGTCACCCGTCAGATCGGAACCCGCCGCGATCTTGGTGTAGACGCCCCAGCCGCCGCCGATCCGGGTCCGGGGGGCGAACGTGCCGTCGCCCTTGCCGAGGAAGCTCCACAGCACCCCCGACTTGTCCCGGGCGACGAAGTCCGCCGCCGCAGCGCCCGCGTGGTTCCCCGCGCCCTCGATCAGGTCGTAGATCTGGAAGCCCGCACCGACCTTCGTCCGGCCCGCCGGGTACAGCCGACCGTCCGTGTACCAGTCGTAGGAGTCGTCCCGCCACAGCGTCCCGGAGGCGTCCCGGGCCAGGATGTCGGCCGTGCCGTTGTCGCTGTAGTCGTGGCTGTTGGCCGCGCGGTCCACCCTGGTCGTGCCGGAGAGCGTGGCGGGGCCGCCGATGCCGTTGGACGGTGTCGCCACCGCCTCCCACGCGTAGGCGCCGTTCGGCGCGGGCACCCCGCTGTCCAGGACGCCGTTCCACATGAACCTGGGGTTCTTCCCCGCGCCGATCATCGTCTGCCTGAACGACTTGCCGGTGGCCAGGTGGCGCAGGGTGATGTCGAGCCGGGTGTGCTCGTGGGAGAGCGACCACGACATGTACGTCGGGTTCCGGTTGATGTCGGTGTCCAGGACCGGGGGCACGTCCTGGCCGAGGAACCGCACCCCCGTCGGCACCCCCGTGCCCACTTCGAGGGTGGACAGGGGGCGCCCGCCCGCGTCGGAGATCCGGTACAGCCCCTCGCCCTCGGCGACCGTGCCGCCGCGCACCAGAAGCGAGCCGTCCGGGCCGGTCGCCACGCTCGTCAGGTGGTCCAGGAGGGCGGTCGTCTCACCCGTCACGAGATGGCGGGCGGTCAGCGCGCTCATCGGGTCCCGGGCGCCCGTGTCGGCACCGCCGGGGCTCCCGTAGAGCACCCAGTCGCCGACGAACCCGGCCACGACCGGCACCCTCGGGCCGTGGCCGAGCGGGATCCGCCGCACCGGGTCGAGCCCGGAGCGCTTGTCGACGGCCAGGGTGTAGCCGCCGTCGGGGGTGTGCTCGGTCCACGCCGTGTACGTGTCGGAGATCGCGCCCGTGGCGGTCGCGTCCCACTTCTGGGAGCCCCGGATGTAGTCGTAGACCTGCCCGCCCTTGTAGACGGTGTGGAAGTACGCGGTGACCCCGTTGATGTCCGCCTCGCCCAGGATCAGCGGGGCGCCCGCCGCCGAGCGGGAGCCGCCGAAGACCCGGAAGCGGGTGTCCCCGGAGCCGTACGAGATCTTGTTCTTGAACATCACCCCGTTCAGCTTCTGGAGCTGGTAGAGGTCCTGGTAGCCGTAGCTCGGCACCGACACGTACAGCGTCGCGCCGACCACGCCCACGACCTGGGCGCCGGGGCCCAGCTCGCGCACGGGGTCGATCGTCGCCTGGTCGGCGGTCCGCATGTCACGGACCGTGTAGCGGCTGCCGTCCGTCGTCACGATGGTGTCGGAGCCGGTGTCGTAGCCCCGGGAACCGAAGACGACCTCGCTGCCGCCGCCGTCGAACCTCGTCCAGGTGAGGACGTCCTGCCCCGCGGCGTCGGCGAGGGCCGTCAGGAAACCGGTGGTGCCGGTGCTGACGATCCGGGCGTCGACGGGGAGGGAGACCGAGGCGGCGGCCTTCGCCGTCTTCGCGGTCCTCGCCGTCGGGGCGGTGGCGGCCGGGGCCTGGGCCGCCATGGCCGGGCCGGTGAGCAGGGTGCCCGTCACGGTGGTGACGGCGAGGACGGCGGTGACGGCGAGGGCGAGGCCCCGGCCCCGCGCCGGTCGCGTGCCCCGCCTCGTCGGCTGTTCCGGTGTGACCTGTCGCTGCATGGCGCTGCCCCCTTGGAAGACGCTCCCGTGCGGTCGCAGGAGCCACAGAGGCAGACAAATGTTCGGGCCGGAGGGTTGTACGGGCGGTTCGGATGGGGGCGGTTCGGATACGGGCGGTTCGGAGGGGGTCGTACGCCTCGGCCGACGGTGGAACCCGCCGTCAGGGATTCTCCCGCCGCTCCACCACACCCCGCGCGTACGCCGCCTGGCCCGCGTGCTGGAGGTCGTCCGCGAGCACCGACACCAGGCGTACGCCGAGGGTGACCGGCGGGTCCCAGGAGGCGTCCACCACCCGGTCCAGGTCCGCGTCCCGCAGCGCCCCCACCAGCTCCACCGTCCGCGCGTGCACCGCGTCGTGATAGCCGAGCAGCAGCTCCGCCGAGGACCGGACCGCGCCGGCCCGCGCGCTCGTCTGCCCGTACCCGGTCGCCTCCTTCGGGAACGGCAGGCCGAACCGCTCCCGCCAGCCCTCCGCCTCCCAGAGCTGCCCGGTGCCGAAGGCGGCGGCCAGATGATCGTCCTGGACCCGGGTGAGATGCCAGACGAGCCAGGCGATCGAGTTGGCTTCCGGATCGACCCGTGCCGCGAGCACGTCCTCGCCGAGCCCCTCCACGGCCTCGTGGACGGCCTCCCGCACCCGCCCGAAGGCGTCGGTCAGCAGAGCGGCGCTGTTCATGGGGACTCCCTGTGGTCGCCGATGGACCCAGCGTACGTACGGGGCCGGCACCCCGCCCGGCAAGGACTCCGGAAAAGGCAGGAGCCCCACTCGTGCCCTGGGGCACGGAGCGGGGCTCCTTGGGTACTGCTCTAGTCGTGCGTATTCGCCGACCCGGGCAACTTAGGCCGGGGAGACGTTCTCCGCCTGCGGGCCCTTCGGGCCCTGCGTGACGTCGAAGGTCACGAGCTGGTTCTCCTCAAGCGAACGGAAACCGTTCGCGTTGATCGCGGAGTAGTGGACGAAGACATCCGGGCCGCCGCCGTCCTGGGCGATGAAGCCGAAGCCCTTTTCAGCGTTGAACCACTTGACGGTTCCGGTAGCCATAAGCCCTCCTTGGGCCAAAGGGTTGCCCTGCTCCAGAACCTGAAACAAGTCTGAAAACTACAAAAGCCTGCGGGTCACATGCTCCGCAGGCTCTGTACTGCAAGGGAAACCAAACTGCAACTTGCGTTGAGCGTAGCACGCAGGGTGCCGCAGACGGTAGAGGGAAAGATCACGTCACTCGCATGTTTGATCTCGCTCCGTACGCTGACGAGGGTGACCCGCCGACACCCCGCCGACACCGCTCCGACACGCCTCCGGCGCCCCGGCGATGCCCACGGTACGAGACGGGTCTAGCCTCACGATGTGGACTATGCAACCGACGACCAGCGCAGCCGGCCCCGCGTCGGGCACATCCAGTTCCTGAACTGCCTTCCCCTCTACTGGGGCCTGGCCAGAACGGGAACGCTGCTCGATCTGGAGCTGACCAAGGACACCCCCGAGAAGCTCAGCGAGCGGCTCGTCCGGGGCGATCTCGACATCGGCCCCATCACCCTTGTGGAGTACCTCCGCAACGCCGGGGACCTGGTCGCCCTGCCCGACATCGCCGTCGGCTGCGACGGCCCCGTCATGTCCTGCGTGATCGTCTCCCAGCGCCCTCTGGAAGAGCTGGACGGCTCGCGTGTCGCGCTCGGCTCCACCTCCCGCACCTCGGTGCGGCTCGCGCAACTGCTCCTCGCCGAGCGGTACGGCGTGGCGCCCGACTACTTCACCTGCCCGCCGGACCTGGGCCTGATGATGCAGGAGGCGGAGGCCGCCGTCCTCATCGGCGACGCCGCCCTGCGCGCCTCCCTGCACGACGCGCCCCGGCTCGGCCTCCAGGTCCACGACCTGGGGCAGATGTGGAAGGACTGGACGGGCCTGCCGTTCGTCTTCGCCGTCTGGGCCGCCCGCAAGGACTATCTGGAACGCGAGCCGGAGACCGTCCACGAGGTCCACCGGGCCTTCCTGGCCTCCCGCGACCTCTCCCTCGAAGAGGTCGCCAAGGTCGCCGAGCAGGCCGCCCGCTGGGAGTCCTTCGACGCCGAACTCCTGGAGCGGTACTTCCGTACGCTCGACTTCCGCTTCGGCCCCGAGCAGCTCGCCGGGGTCCGCGAGTTCGCCCGCCGCACCGGCGCCACGACCGGCTTCGCCCCGGACGTCACGGTCGAACTGCTCGCGCCCGAACGGCACTGACCCGCGCGGTCGGGTCCTGGCCGGGCGCCGGGTCCGGGGCGTCCCCGGCCCAGACCGTCCGGTCCGGCACCGGGGGCTGGAGACGGCGGCTGATCCACTCGATCGAGCCGCTCTCCAGCCCCTTCACATAGGTGCGCGCGTTGTGCCCGCCGTCCGGGACGACGAGCAGCGTGCTCTTCACCGGGCCCTTGGTGTACGTCCGGACGAACCGCCGTACCAGCGGCGCGAGCGCGGTCTCCCGCGAGCCGAGCTGGAACGCCAGGTACACCTCGTTGCCGGGCACGTCCGGGCGCCGTACGAGCGCCTGTGCGAGACGCCCCGGGTCGTTCGCCCGCCGCTCGGCCTCGTGCCCCCGCCACAGCGGCGAGTCCGGCACGATGTCGGGCCCCGACGCGATGACCGCCTTGAACCGGTCCGGGTGCTGGAGCACCGATTTCAGCCCCACGAATCCGCCGGACGACGAGCCCATGAAGGCCCAGCCGTCCCGCGAGGCGAACGTCCGGAAATTCGCCCGGACGAAATCCGGCACGTCCTCCGCGATCCAGGTGCCCATTCTCGGCTGCCCCGGAATATCACTCCCGTCGTAGTAGTGGTCGAAGTCCGGGTTGAGAACCGGCATCACCACGATGAACGGAAGGCTCTTTCCCTCCCTCGACCACCGAGAGATCCCCGACTCCAGTCCGAGATCCGTGCCCATCCAGTAATTCACCGGATATCCGTGCCCGCCCGGCAGCGCCTCCAGGACGGGGAAGCCACTGTGCGCGTACTGGGGTTCGAAATACTGCGGCGGCGCCCACACCCACACCCGGCCCGTGAAACCGGACTTCCGGCCGGTGACCGTCGCGACCCCCACGCTCGTCCCGTCGCCCACCTCTCCGACCGAGGTGAACCGCGCCCTCGGCCCCTTCGGATAGACGGTCACCGGCTGCCCCGGCGCCGCCCGGGGACCCGACGAGGGACCGCCGAAGACGAGCGACACCGGCCGGCCGTCGGCGCAGCCGCCGAGCAGGGAGAGCGGGACGGCGAGCGCGAGCGCCGCGAGCAGGGAACGGACGACGGCGGACGGACGGGGCCTTCGGGAGGACGGACGGGGCCTTCGGGAGGACGGGCGTGTCATCGTGCGACTCCGGTTCCTACGGGTTCCTGCGGGTTCCTACGGGTCCCCGGGGGTTTCCTGAGACCCGTGGGTCCTGTGGGCTCCCGTGGGGCTCTTCGGGCGGATCGGGTGAATTCCGACGCCTCGAAGAGGGAGAGGGCTCCGGGGGCGGGGAGGTTCCGCCTCGATCCGACGGGGCGGGGGAGGCACCCGGACGGGTGCGGGGCGGGTGCGGGGCGGGCGTGGGGGAGGGCTTCGGGCGGTGACCCGGGCGGGTGCGGGCGAAGGCTTCCGGCGGCGACCCGGGCGGCCCCCGCCCGCACCCGGCTCGGCCCGCCGCAGGCGCTGGCGTACGCTGGTTCGGTCTGTTCAGAACCCCTCCGAAAGGGACACACCCGGTGACCGAGAAGGCCGAACTCCAGTCTGTTCTCGACCGCGCCGCCGCGGGTGGCCGGATCACCCCCGAGGAGGCGCTCGACCTCTACCGTTCCGCGCCCCTGCACGCCCTCGGCGCCGCAGCCGACGCCGTGCGCCGCCGCCGGTACGCCGGAACCGAGCACATCGCGACGTACATCATCGAGCGGAACATCAACTACACGAACGTCTGCGTGACGGCGTGCAAGTTCTGCGCCTTCTACGCCGCCCCCAAGGACACCAAGAAGGGCTGGACCCGCGACCTCGACGACATCCTGCGCCGCTGCGCGGAGACCGTCGAGCTGGGCGGCACCCAGATCATGTTCCAGGGCGGCCACCACCCGGACTACGGCGTCGAGTACTACGAGAAGCACTTCGCCGCCATCAAGGAGGCGTTCCCGCAGCTGGTCATCCACTCGCTCGGCGCCTCCGAGATCGAGCACATGGCCCGGATCAGCGGTGTCTCCGTCGAGGAGGCCATCACCCGCATCCACGCCGCCGGTCTCGACTCCTTCGCCGGTGCCGGTGCCGAGCTGCTGCCCGAGCGCCCCCGCAAGGCCATCGCCCCGCTCAAGGAGAGCGGCGAGCGCTGGCTGGAGATCATGGAGATCGCCCACGGCCTCGGCGTCGAGTCCACCTCCACCATGCTGATGGGCACCGGCGAGACCAACGCCGAGCGGATCGAGCACCTGCGGATGATCCGGGACACGCAGGACCGGACGGGCGGCTTCCGGGCCTTCATCCCGTACACCTACCAGCCCGAGAACAACCACCTCAAGGGCCGTACGCAGGCCACGCTCTTCGAGTACCTGCGCATGATCGCCATCGCCCGGATCTTCCTCGACAACGTCGCCCACATCCAGGGCTCCTGGCTGACCACCGGCAAGGAGGTCGGCCAGCTCTCCCTGCACTACGGCGCCGACGACCTCGGCTCGATCATGCTGGAGGAGAACGTCGTCTCCTCCGCCGGAGCCAGGCACCGCTCCAACCGCCTGGAGATCATCGACCTGATCCGCAAGGCGGGCCGGGTCCCGGCGCAGCGCGCGACCACCTACGAGCACCTCGTCGTCCACGACGACCCGGCGAACGACCCGGTCGACGAGCGCGTCGCCTCGCACATCTCGTCCGTCGCCATCGAGGGCGGCACCGCCCACCCGGAACTGAAGCTGCTCGACGCCAACTGACGCCGACCGCTCCTGACCGGCGCGGACCGCTCCCGACCGGCGCCGAGCGATCCTGACCGGCGCGGACCGGTCCTGGTTTGCGCCGACTGACACCGACCGACACCTACGGGGGCCGACGTGCTGACGATCCACCGCGCGCGGGGCCTCCGCCCCGACGGAGCGCCCGGGACCCCCGTACGTCCCGGGCACGCCGTCCTCGTCGACGGCGCCCGCGTCGCCGCGACCGGACCCTACGAGGAACTGGCCGCCGCCCACGGGGAGCGGGCCCGTGTCCGTACCTGGGATGGCGTCCTCACCCCCGGGCGTCACGAGCCCGACGCGGTCGCCCTCCTGGAGTCCGCCTACTGGCCGGACCCCCGCGAAGCCGGTGAGCTGGGCACCGACCCGCTCACCGGGGACGCCCTCACCGCCCTCGGCATGACCGACACCCGCTGGGGCGCCGCCGCCCGGCGCGGCATCCAGCGGCTCCTGGCCGCCGGGACGACCTCCCTGGCCGGGCCCTTCACCCGCCCCGCCGTCCGGACGGCCGTGGCCCGCTCCGGCCTGCGCGTCGTCGAGGGCGCCTCGCCCGCCCCCCTCGCCCTGGTCCCCGGCGCTCCCGCCGCCTTCGCCGTCTTCGCGGACGACGGCACCTGTCTGGTCACGGTCCTCGACGGGCGCCTGGTCCACCGGAGGAGCTGAGCCACCGGGCCCGGAGGGTCCCGTTCGGGCGCGGACCGGCCTCCGGAGGGGCCGAGTCACCTGGCCCGGGGTCCCGTTCCGGCGCGGGACGTCCCTGGGACGCACCCCCTCGTCCCCGGCCCCGCCTGCGCGTTTCCTCCCCGCGCGGGTCCCGGGACGGCGGGACGCCCGGACGGGGCCCGCGCCCCCGGGCAGTCTTGCGGCGTCATCGACGAAACGCTCGAAAGGCTCCCCGACATGCGCAAGCTCCGCCCCGCGAAGGGCCTCGCGGCCGTCGTCCTGGCCGCCGCCGCGACCGGCGCCCTGATGGTCTCCTCCCCGGCCGCCCACGCGGACGACTCCGCGTACAAGATCTGCAAGGACATGTACGGCACTCGGTACTACAACAACACCGTCATCCCGGTCGGGGAGTACTCCCTCGGCAGCTCCGGCGAGTGCGTCCGAGGTCTCCAGGAACTGCTCGCCTTCCGCATCCAGCTCACCGCCTGGGAGCTGGGCAACGGCCCCTTCGCCGACGGACAGTTCGGCGCCCGTACGGACTCGGCCGTCCGCCGCTTCCAGAGCAGCCGCGGCCTCGTCGCGGACGGCATCGTCGGCCCCCGGACCTGGGAAAAGCTCGCCAACGGCTGAGCCCGCCCCGTCCACCCCCTTTCCCACCACCCGGAGGACCGCACGACATGAAGACCCGTACCGCCCGCATCCGCACCGCCTGGGCGGGGGCGCTCCTCGCGACCGCCGCCGCCTTCCTCGCGGGCCCCGGCGCCACCGCCGCCCAGGCCTCCTGGGGCGGCGAACTCCAGCAGTGCAAGAACCAGTACGGCTCCGAGCACTACATGGGCTGGGACATCCCCACGGTCGTCCTCGGCAAGGGATCGGGCGGAGTGTGCGTCCGTGAACTCCAGCTCGAACTGCTTGAGGTCGGAGCGGTCCCCGCCCAGGACGTGCCCGGCTTCGTCGACGGGATCTTCGGCACCAAGACGTACAACGCGGTCGTGGCCTTCCAGCGCCGGGTGGCCATCCAGGGCGGCGCGGACGGGATCGTCGGCCGCTACACCTGGCACTCCCTCATCGCCCACGTCTACTTCGAGTAGGCGACCGGCGGAAGCGCCGGATCGACAGCTCCCCCGGGGAGCGGCGCGGCGAGGCCGCGTCCGCGCGGACCGCGCACCCTCCCCGGACCCGGCCTCCGGACCAGGCGTCTGCCACGCCGGGCCCGGGGGCCGGGGCCGGTCCCCGGGCGACAGGGGGGCGGCTGCCACAATGGACCGGTGAGCCGAGCATCCCTGGACAAGCAGCCGCACGAAGTCGCCTCGATGTTCGACGCCGTGGCGGCGAACTACGACCTCACCAACGACGTGCTCTCCCTCGGGCAGGACCGGCGCTGGCGCAAGGAGGTCGCGAAGGCGGTCGACGCGCGGCCCGCGCAGAAGGTCCTCGACCTGGCGGCGGGCACCGCGACCTCCTCGCAGCCCTTCGTCCGGGCGGGGGCGTACGTCGTCCCGTGCGACTTCTCCCTCGGCATGCTCCAGGTCGGCAAGAAGAACCACCCCTGGATGCCGTTCACGGCGGGCGACGGCACGACGCTGCCGTTCCGTGACGACGTCTTCGACGCCGTCACCATCTCCTTCGGGCTGCGGAACATCCAGGACACCGGCGCCGCGCTGCGCGAGCTGTACCGGGTGACCAAGCCCGGCGGCCGGGTCGTCATCTGCGAGTTCTCGCACGCCACCTGGGCGCCCTTCCGGACTGTCTACGAGGAGTACCTGATGCGCGCGCTGCCCCCGGTGGCCCGCGCCGTCTCCTCCAACCCGGACGCGTACGTGTACCTCGCCGAGTCCATCCAGTCCTGGCCGGACCAGCCGACGCTGGCCGGACTGCTCCAGGAGGCCGGCTGGTCGAAGGTCGCCTACCGGAACCTGACCGGCGGCATCGTCGCCCTGCACCGGGGCTTCAAGCCCGCACCCTGAGCACCACCCACCCGCCGGGGCCCGCCGGTCCGTCCGCCCCGGCGGGTCCGGGAGCCCCACGGGCCCCTGGGAGCCCCACGGGCCCCTGGGAGCCCCACGGGCCCTGAGAGCCCCGCGGGCCCCGCAGGCCCCAGCGGGCCCCGCAAATAGACTTCCCTCATCCCCCCCCCTTTTTCCCCTCGACCCTCCGGGAGATCCGCCGTGACCGAGCAGCCCCTCTCCGAGCACAGCGCCGATGTGATCGTCGTCGGAGCGGGCCCGGCCGGCTCCACCACGGCCTACTACCTGGCCAAGGCCGGACTCGACGTCCTCCTCCTGGAGAAGACCGCGTTCCCCCGCGAGAAGGTCTGCGGCGACGGACTCACCCCCCGCGCCACCAAGCAGCTCGTCGCCATGGGCATCGACGTCTCCGAAGAGGCCGGCTGGCTGCGGAACAAGGGCCTGCGGATCATCGGCGGCGGAATGCGCCTCGAACTCGACTGGCCGGACCTCGCCTCGTACCCGGACTACGGGCTCGTCCGCAAGCGCGACGACTTCGACGAGCAGCTGGCCCGCCAGGCCCAGAAGGCGGGCGCCCGCCTCCACGAGCGCTGCAACGTCGGCGCCCCGGTCATCGACGACCGTACGGGCCGGATCACGGGCGTCCACGCCAAGCTCGGCGAGGAGAAGCGCGAGGTCACCTTCCACGCGCCGCTCGTCGTCGCCGCCGACGGCAACTCCACCCGGCTCTCCCTCGCCATGGGCCTGCACCGCCGCGAGGACCGCCCGATGGGCGTCGCCGTCCGGACGTACTTCCACACCCCCCGGCACGACGACGACTACCTGGAGTCCTGGCTGGAGCTGTGGGACAAGCGGGGCGCGCAGGACCGCCTCCTGCCCGGCTACGGCTGGATCTTCGGCATGGGCGACGGTACCTCCAACGTCGGCCTCGGCATCCTGAACTCCTCCTCCGCCTTCCGCGAGCTGGACTGGCGCGAGGTCCTCAAGGCCTGGTGCGCCTCGATGCCGGAGGACTGGGGCTTCACCCCGGACAACATGACGACCCCGATCCGGGGCGCCGCCCTCCCGATGGCCTTCAACCGGCAGCCGCACTACACCAAGGGCCTGCTCCTCGTCGGCGACGCGGGCGGCCTGGTCAACCCGTTCAACGGCGAGGGCATCGCGTACGCCATGGAGTCCGGCCAGATCGCGGCCGACGTCATCGTCCAGGCGCACGCCCGCACCACCCCCGCCCAGCGGGAACTGGCCCTGCGGAACTACCCGCAGATCCTCAAGGACACCTACGGCGGGTACTACACGCTGGGCCGCGCCTTCGTGAAGCTCATCGGAAACCCGAAGATCATGAAGATCGCGACCCAGCGTGGTCTGACGCACCCGCTGCTGATGAAGTTCACCCTGAAGATGCTGGCGAACCTGACCGATCCGACGGGCGGCGACGCGATGGACCGCGTCATCAACGGCCTGTCCAAGGTGGCCCCGAAGGCTTAGGCCGTGGTGGGTGGAGCCTGCCGGGCCCGCGCCGTCAGGCGCAGCTCACGGCGAGCCTCGCGGTCACCGGACCGCGGGGCACGAGGGCGAGGGGCGCGACGGCCCGGCCCCGGAGATCCGGCCGGCAGAGATGGCAGGGCTGGACCACCTCGGTGAACAGGGCGAGCAGATGGAGCTGGGCCCGGGACAGCCCGCCCAGCTTCTCCCGCATGTTGGTGACGTGGAACTTGACCGTGCGTTCGGTGATGCCGAGGGATTCGGCGAGGTCCGTGTTGGACTCGCCGCCGGGCATCGAGGACAGGACCTGGACCTCCCGGTCGGTCAGGGCGTCGAGATGGCGCAGTGCGGTGGTGACGGGGTTGATCCGGGCGGACCGGGCGTCCGGCCCGGCTGGTGCGGGACCGCAGTAAGGGCAGCGACGAAGCATGTGTCTCCCCCCAGAGACGGCGTGCGTGGGACGGAACCGAGCGTCCGGGTTCCTCGGGAACGTTAACCGGACCGCGTCGCCGAACGGTGTCCGAATTCCCGGCCCGGGACGTCCCTGGGACGTCCCGGGCCTCGGAAGACGCCTCTGCCGCCTTCGTCGCTGCCCTCGCCACGGTCGCTCCCGTCGCGGCCCCGGGTGCGGCCGGGGTCTCGTCCCGTCGCGGTCCCGAGCGGGGCCCCGGGTCTCGTCCCGTCGCGGTCCCGGGTCTCGTCCCGGGTGCCGTCCCGAGGGGGGCGGGTGCCGGACGCCGCGCCGGGTGCCGCGTCGGGCGGGTCGCCGGGTGCCGTCCCGGGTGCCGCCTCGGTCAGCCCGCCAGCGTGGCGGCGAACCGCAGCCGCTCGTCCAGCTCCGTCTTCGCCTGCTTCAGGGCTTCCGCGTACTGCTCGATGTTCCGCTTCTGGTAGGCGCCTTCGACGGCGTACCAGACGCCGACCAGGTTGGCCCGCTCCTTGCAGGCGACGTCCTGCCGGGCGGCCGCGATGCCCTTGGGGCTGCCGTAGTCGTTCGGCTTGAGCCCCAGATCGGCCTGCGGACTGACGGGCTCGTCGGCCTTGTAGCCCTTCTCGGCCATGCAGGCGGACCACGCCTTCACCGCCGTGACGACCCGGGAGTCCTCACGGGAACGCGAGTTGGCGTCCATCGCCATATTGGTGACGAACATGCTGTCGAGCGCGCCCTTCTTCGGCGCGTAGACCGTGAGGTAGCCCTCGCGCAGACAGCCGCCGATGGGCACCTTCTGCCCATTGACGGTCTTGCCGCTGTCCTTGGCCCGGGACTCCTCCAGGCTCATCGGCCGGCCGGCCATCGTGGAGTCGGGACCGTGGAGCGCGAGCTGGCCGGACGCGCCGAGGGACTTGGCGGCCGGCTTGGAGGGACTGGCGGCGCCCCGGTGCGCGGTGTAGCCGTAGCGCTCGGCCGTCTTCGGGTCGGTCAGACCGTAGCGGAGGGACTCGCCGCCGGTCCCGGCGGGGGAAAGCGACACGGGCAGCTCGAACGTGAAGCCGAAGCGCTTCATGCAGTCGCTCGTCACCTGTGCCTGGGCCCGGTCCAGCTTGCGGCGCTGCTCGTCGGTGGTCTCGTAGCCGTCGAGCGGGAAGGAGAGGCCGGTCGCCGAGACGAGCTTGGTCACCGTGCCGATCGCGGGCTCCTTGGCGGAACCGCCGCCACCGCCCCCGTCGCCGGACTCGGCGGAGCAGGCGGTGAGAAGCGCGGCGCTCAGGAGGAGGACGGTGGCTCGGGCGGCGAAGGGACGCATGGGTGCTCCAAGGGCGTGTGCGTGTCTACCATGGGAGCGGCCGTTGCTCTGCCCGCCTCATTCGGGCGGAGCAACGGCTGCCTGGGTCTTGCGTGGGCCGGGGCCGTGAGGACGATCCGGCGGGTCAGCGGTTCAGCGGTGCCGCGAGGCCGTCAGGGCCTGTAGTACGCGGATGAGATCTTGTTCCGGAAGTTCGAGGTCGCGTTGCCGATGTAGCCGGGCGGCAGGCTTCCCTCGATGCCACCGCGTCTGGCGTCGGTGTAGACCAGCCACGTGTAGAAGTCGTTGTTCCAGTACGACGCGGTGTTGTCGTTGACCGACTGACCGGCGCCGTTGCCGGGCCCCGGGAACCAGTCGTCGCTGAAGTCCTCGTCCACAAAGAAGAGGTCGAAGACCGCGCCGCCCCGGTCGGGGCTGTAGTACAGGCCGAACTCGTTCGACTCCACGTAGCCGTTCTTCTGGGTGGCGGCGGAAGCCGAGCCCGCGGTGGCCAGGGCGCCTCCGCCGAGGGCGGCGAGGGCGAGGGCCGTGACGGCCACGCGGCGGAGTGCGGTGCGCTGCATGCTGGTGCCTTTCCTTTCCTTGACTGCTGCTGGTGATCGATGGGGCCCGGGGCGGGGGCCGAGGGTGGTGCCGAGAGGCCGTCAGGACTTGATGTAGGCGGAGGAGATCTTGTTCCTGAAGTCTCCGCTGGCGTTGCCGATGTGGCCGGGCGGCAGGCTCCCCTGGATGCCACCGCGTCTGGCGTCGGTGTAGACCAGCCACGTGTAGAAGTCGTTGTTCCAGTAGGACGCGGTGTTGTCGTTGGCCGACTGGCCCGCGCCGGCGCCGGAACCGGGGAACCAGTCGTCGCTGAAGTCCTCGTCGCTGGCGAAGAGGTCGAAGACCGCGCCGCCCCGGTCGGGGCTGTAGTACAGGCCGAACTCGCTGCGCTCCATGAAGCCGTTCTTCTCGTTCGCGGAAGCGGAGCCCGCCGTGGCCAGGGCGCCTCCGCCGAGGGCGGCGAGGGCGAGGGCCGTGACGGCTACGCGTCGGAGTGCGGTGCGCTGCATGCTGGTGCCTTTCCTTTCCTTGACTGCTGCTGGTGATCGATGGGGCCCGGAGCGGGCCGAGGGTGGTGCCGTGGGGCCGTCAGAACTTGACGTAGGCGGAGGAGATCTTGTTCCGGAAGTCCCCGGACGCGTTGCCGATGTGGCCGGCGGGCAGGCTTCCCTGGATGCCACCGCGGTAGGCGTCGGTGTAGACCAGCCACGTGTAGAGGTCGTTGTTCCAGTAGGACGCGGTGTTGTCGTTGACCGACTGGCCGGTGCCGTTGCCGGGACCGTGGAACCAGTCGTTGCTGAAGTTGTCGTCCTCCAAGTAGAGGTCGAAGACCGCGCCGCCCCGGTCGGGGCTGTAGTACAGGCCGAACTCGTTCGTCTCCACGTAGCCGTTCTTCTCGGTGGCGGCGGAAGCCGAACCCGCGCCGGCCAGGGCGCCTCCGCCGAGGGCGGCGAGGGCGAGGGCCGTGACGGCCACGCGTCGGAGTGCGGTGCGCTGCATGCTGGTGCCTTCCTTGACTGTTACTGGCGGTCGATGGGGCCCGGGGCGGGCCGAGGCCATGGGGGCAGCACCGCATGGCCTGCGGCTGCTCTCTGTTCTCTGTCGGGACAGTTGTCGCCCGGGCGGCACGCGTTACGCCGGGTACTCGAAGTACGCGGACGAGATCTGGTTCCGGAAGTTCACGGTCGCGTTGCCGATGTAGCCGGGCGGCAGGCTTCCCACAATGCCCTGGCGGTAGGTGCCGGTGTAGACCAGCCACCTGTAGGTGTCGTTGTTCCAGTACGACGCGGTGTTGTTGTCGACCGACTGGCCCGCGCCGGCGCCGGTGCCGAGGAACCGGTCGTTGGTGAAGTCCTCGTCCGAGTTACGGAGGTCGAAGACCGCGCCGCCCCGGTCGGGGCTGTAGTACAGGCCGAACTCTTCGGCCTCCATGTAGCCGTCCCTCTGAAGGGCGGAAGCCGAGCCCGCGGTGGCCAGGGCTCCTCCGCCGAGAGCGGCGAGCGCGAGGGCCGTGACGGCCACGCGTCGGAGTGCGGTGCGCTGCATGCCGTTGCCTTTCCTTGGTTGCTGCTGGTGGTCGAGGCGGCCCGGGGCGGGGCCGAGGGCCATATGAACAGCGCCAAAGGAGCTTCGGCTACTGTCCGTTGAGACAGTTACCGCCCGGGCGGCTCCCGCGTTACCCTCGGTGTCCGCCAGGGGAACGGCCGTTGCTCGGCCCGCCTCATTCGGGCGGAGCAACGGCCGCCTGGGTCATGCGTGTGCCGGGGCCGTGAGGCTGATCCGGCGGTTCAGGCGCCGCGGGGCTGTCAGTTCCCGAGGTACGCGGACGAGATCTGGTGCCGGAAGGTCGCGGTCGCGTTGCCGATGTAGCCGGGCGGCAGGCTTGCTGCCAGGCCCTGGCGGTAGGTGCCGGTGTAGACCAGCCACGTGTAGGTGTCGTTGTTCCAGTACGACGCGGTGTTGTCGTCGACCGACTGGCCCGCGCCGGCGCCGGTGCCGAGGAACTGGTCGTCGCTGAAGTCCTCGTCCGAGTTGCCGAGGTCGAAGACCGCGCCGCCCCGGTCGGGGCTGTAGTACAGGCCGAGCTCCCCGGCCTCCACGTGGCCGTCCCTCTGGAGGGCGGAAGCGGAGCCCGCGGTGGCCAGGGCGCCTCCGCCGAGGGCGGCGAGGGCGAGGGCCGTGACGGCTACGCGTCGGAGTGCGGTGCGCTGCATGTCGTTGCCTTTCCTTGACTGTTGTTGATGGTCGATGCGGCCCGGAGTCGACCGAGATCCATGGGGGCAGCGCCACATGGCCTGTGGCTACTGTCCGTTGAGGCAGGGACCGCCTGGGTGGCCCCGCGCTACCCTCGGTGTCCGCCAGGGGGGCAGCCGTTGCTCGGCCCGCCTCATTCGGGCGGAGCGACGGCTGCCTGGGTCATGCGTGCGCCGGGGCTGTGAGGCTGATCCGGCGGTTCAGTGGTGCCGCGCGGAACCGTCAGTACTTGTAGTAGTACGCGGACGAGATCTTGTTCCGGAAGTTCGCGGTCGCGTTGCCGATGTAGCCGGGCGGCAGGCTTCCCTCAAGGCCCCAGCGGTTGGCGTCGGTGTAGACCCACCACGTGTGGACGTCGTTGTTCCAGTACGACGCGGTGTTGTCGTTGACCGGCTGGCCGGCGCCGGCGCCGGAACCCGGGAACCGGTCGTCGCTGAAGTCCTCGTCCTCCAGGTAGAGATCGAAGACCGCGCCGCCCCGGTCGGGGCTGTAGTACAGGCCGAGCTCCCCTGTCTCCACGTGGCCGTCTTTCAGGGAGACGGCGGAAGCGGAGCCCGCGGTGGCCAGGGCGCCTCCGCCGAGGGCGGCGAGGGCGAGGGCCGTGACGGCCACGCGTCGGAGTGCGGTGCGCTGCATGCTGGTGCCTTTCCTTGATTGCTGCTGGTGGTCGATGCGGCCCGGAGTCGGGCCGAGGTCCATGTGAACAGCGCCAAACGACCTGTGGCTACTGTCCGTTGAGGGATTGGCCTCATGGGCGGCCCCGCGTGACCCTCGGTGTTCGCCAGGAGGGGGCAGCCGTTGCTCGGCCCGCCTCATTCGGGCGGAGCAACGGCTGCCTGGGTCATGCGGGTGCCGGGGCCGTGCGGCTGATCCGGCGGTTCAGTGGTGCCGCAGGGCCGTCAGAACCTGATGTACGCGGAGGAGATCTTGTTCCGGAAGTCCCCAGACGCGTTGCCGATGTGGCCGGGCGGCAGGCTTCCCTGGATGCCACCGCGGCCGGCGTCGGTGTAGACCAGCCACGTGTAGGCGTCGTTGTTCCAGTAGGACGCGGTGTTGTCGTTGGCCGACTGGCCTGCGCCGTTGCCGGGACCCGGGAACCAGTCGTTGCTGAAGTCCGGGTCGGAGAGGACGAGGTCGAAGACCGCGCCGCCCCGGTCGGGGCTGTAGTACAGGCCGAACTCGCCGTACTCCAGGTAGCCGTTCTTCTCGGTGGCGGAAGCCGAGCCCGCGGTGGCCAGGGCGCCTCCGCCGAGGGCGGCGAGGGCGAGGGCCGTGACGGCCACGCGCCGGAGTGCGGTGCGCTGCATGCTGGTGCCTTCCTTGACTGTTGCTGGTGGTCGATGCGGCCCGGAGCCGGGCCGAGGTCCATGGGGGCAGGGGCAGCCGCTGCTCGGCCCGCCTCATTCGGGCGGAGCAACGGCTGCCTGGGTCAGGCGGGTGCCGGGGCCGTGCGGCTGATCCGGCGGTTCAGCGGTGCCGCAGGGCCGTCAGAACACGAAGTACGCGGACGAGATCTGGTTCCGGAAGTTCGCGGACGCGTTGCCGATGTGGCCGGGCGGCAGGCTTCCCTCGACGCCACCGCGGTTGGCGTCGGTGTAGACCCGCCACGTGTAGGTGTCGTTGTTCCAGTACGACGCGGTGTTGTCGTTGGCCGACTGGCCGGTTCCGGCGCCGGGACCGTGGAACCAGTCGTCGCTGAAGTCCTGGTCCTCGGTGTAGAGGTCGAAGACCGCGCCGCCCCGGTCGGGGCTGTAGTACAGGCCGAACTCGCCGGTCTCCAGGTAGCCGTTCTTGTGGGTGGCGGCGGAAGCCGAGCCCGCGGTGGCCAGGGCGCCTCCGCCGAGGGCGGCGAGGGCGAGGGCCGTGACGGCCACGCGCCGGAGTGCGGTGCGCTGCATGTCGTTCCCTTTCCTTGACTGCTGTGGGTGGTCGATGCGGCCCGGAGCCGGGCCGAGGTCCATGGGGGCATGGCCCGAGGGACTGTGGTTACTGTCCGTGGAAACAGTCACCGGTGAGACGCCAGATGGCGGCTCCCGCTCCCGTACCGCTTCTCGCCCTTGGGCTCGGGGGGTGTGCGAGCGACGGGGCAGCTGCGGCCCCGGCCGCCCGGGCGGCGAAGGGGCGCATGGGTGCTCCAGGGGCGTGTGCGTGCCTACCATGGAGCAGCCGTTGCTCTGCCCGCCTCATTCGGGCGGAGCAACGGCTGCCTGGGTCATGCGGGTGCCGGGGCCGTGCGGCTGATCCGGCGGTTCAGTGGTGCTGTGGAACCGTCACATCTGGAAGTACGCGGAGGAGATCTTGTTCCGGAAGTTGGCGGTCGCGTTGCCGATGTAGCCGGCCGGCAGGCTTCCCTGGATGCCACCGCGTCTGGCGTCGGTGTAGACCAGCCACGTGTAGAAGTCGTTGTTCCAGTAGGACGCGGTGTTGTCGTTGACCGGCTGGCCCGCGCCGGTGCCGGGACCCGGGAACCAGTCGTCGCTGAAGTCGTCGTCCCCGACGTAGAGGTCGAAGACCGCGCCGCCCCGGTCGGGGCTGTAGTACAGGCCGAGTTCGCCGGACTCCAGGTAGCCGTTCTTGTGGGTGGCGGCGGAAGCGGAGCCAGCGGTGGCCAGGGCGCCTCCGCCGAGGGCGGCGAGGGCGAGGGCCGTGACGGCCACGCGTCGGAGTGCGGTGCGCTGCATGTCGTTCCCTTTCCTTGACTGCTGTGGGTGGTCGATGCGGCCCGGAGCCGGGCCGAGGTCCATGTGAACATCGCCAAATCGCCGGTGGCTACTGTCCGTTGAGACAGTTACCTCCCGGGCGGCCCCGCGTTACCTTCGGTCATGTCGAGGTGCCCGCCGGGCGCCCGGCCACCTCGCGCAGGGGCCTCGTACCGGCGTAGCGCAGCGCCGCGTCTGCCCCCTCCCGCGCTTTTCCGTGACGCCCCGTGACGGGACTCCCCGTCGGAAGGACCGTTTCTGATGAGACGCCTCATGGCCGTTCCCGTACTGCTCCTCGCCCTCGGGCTCGGGGGGTGTGCGAGCGAAGGGGACAGCGCGGCCCCGGCCACACCGAGCAGCGCCGCCCCCGCCCCCGGCCCGGCCCCCTCGTCGGGCGCCTCGCAGGACCCGGCCGTCTGGGCCGCGTACTACGACTGCCTCGGCGCCCAGGGCCTCAAGCTCCAGGACGTCGGCGGGCAGAAGCGCGTCGACAAGGACGCCAACACCGGCGAGGCCGTCACCTCGGCGGAGAGGACCTGCGCCGCGAAGCTGCCCACCCGGCCCACCGCCGCCCCGGACCGCGTCGAAGCGGCGAGGAAGCACGCCGTCTGCGTCCGCGCCAAGGGCGTCGGCGACTACCCGGACCCCGACCCGACGACCGGCGACACCCCCCTCGAAGGCCCGATCGCCGACAAGGTCAAGAGCGACCCCCAGGTGATCGCCGCCCTGAAGGCGTGCGACCCGACCGCCGGACAGGCCGAGAGCGGGACGGTCGTCGGTGGCTGACGGCATCGCGCCCGGTACGGCGGGGATTTCCGGCGCTTCGGGCGGCGCCGCGCTCGGTACGGCGGAGACACCCGGCGCTTCTGACGGCATCGCGCCCGGTACGGCGGGGATTTCCGGCACTTCCGGCGGCATCGCGCTCCGTACGCCGGAGGCCCCCGGCACCCCCGGCACCCCCGCCCGCGACGCCGTCCACGCCCGGATGTTCCGGCGCCGCGTCTGGGTCGCCGTCCTCGTCGCAGGGGCGGTCGCCCTCACCGGTGCGGGAGTGGCGGCCACCTCGCTCATCCGGTCCCCGGCCCAGCTCGCCGCCGACGCCGAACCGCCGCCGCAGGACGTGCTCGTCGCCCGCGTCGAGAACCGGGTCCTCGCCGAGACCGTCGTCCTGCGCGGCACCGTCGCGGCCGGTCAGACCCTCCAGGTCGCCCCCGTCGCGGCGGGCGGCGAGGGCGGCTCCGCCCCCGTCGTCACCAAGGTCTCCGTGAAGAGCGGCGACGCGGTCCGCTCCGGCAAGGTCCTCATGGAGGTCTCCGGACGTCCCGTCTTCGTCCTGCCCGGCAGCCTCCCCGTCTACCGGGACCTCAAGCCCGGCGCCACCGGCGACGACGTGAAGCAGCTCCAGCGCGCCCTCGCCGACCTCGGCCACGGCCGGGGCGGCGACGCCAAGGGCACCTTCGGCCCCGGCACCAAGAACGCCGTCGAGGACTTCTACGCCTCCATCGGCTACGACCCCCGGCCCGCCGTCGACGACGACGGCGCGGCCGTGGACGGCGCGAAGGCGTCCGTCACTGGAGCCGAACGGGCCGCCGACGACGCCCGCGACGCCCTCGCGGCCAACACCGACCCCGCCCAGGTGAAGCCGCTGGAGAAGGCCCGCGACCGGGCCGCCGAAGACCTCGCCACCGCCCGCGAGACCCTCGCGGAGGCCCGTGCGGCGGCCGGGCCCATGGTCCCGGCGGCCGAAGTCGTCTTCGTACGGGCCTTCCCCGCCCGCGTCGCCACCGTCACCGCCCGCACCGGAGGACAGCTCTCCGGCACGGCCATGACCCTCTCCTCCGGAAAACTGATGGCCCAGGGCTACCTCCAGGACCACCAGAAGGGCATGGTCCGCGCCGGACAGAAGGTACGGCTCCTCGCGGAGAGCACCGGACAGGAGACGGCCGGCCGGGTCGTCTCGGTCGCCGACACCCCCTCCCGGCAGGACCAGCAGAACGGCCCCCAGGGACCGGACGGCGGCGACGGCTCCGGCGGGGGAGGGGACGCGGCCCCGGGCAACGGCGCCGTCGGCTACCTCTTCACCGTCGAACCCACCCGCGAACTCCCCTCGGCCCTCGCCGGACAGGAGATCCGCCTCACCATCGAAGCCGCCTCCACCGACGGCAAGGCCCTCGTCGTCCCGATCACCGCCGTCTCCGCCGGAGTCGACGGCCGGACCGTCGTCACCACCGTCGACGGCACCGGACGGCAGGAACGCGTCGAGGTCCGCACCGGCACCACCGGCGACGGCTTCGTGGAGGTCGTCCCCACCGCCGAGGGCGTGCTCAAGGAAGGCGACGAGGTGGTCACCGGGGTGAACCCGGGCGCGGCGGCGGCCCCTGCCCCGGTCACCCCCCAGGGGTCGCCGTGAACGACCAGGACACCCCGGTCATCGCCTTCCGCGCGGTGAGCCTCACCTACCCCGGGCCGCCCCCCGTCACCGCCCTGCGCCCCTGCGAACTGACCGTGCGCAGAGGGGAGTTCATCACCGTGGTCGGGCCCTCCGGCTCCGGCAAGTCGACCTTCCTGAACGTCGCCGGACTGCTCGACGCGCCCACCGGGGGCACGTACCTCCTGGACGGCATCGACACGGCGTCGCTCCGCGACGGGGAGCGGACCGCGCTGCGTGGCCGCCGCATCGGCTTCGTCTTCCAGTCCTTCCACCTCCTGCCGCACCGCAGCGCCACGGAGAACGTCATGCTGTCGATGGTCTACTCGGCGGTGCCCCGGGCCGAGCGCCGCGCCCGTGCCCGTACCGCCCTCGAACGGGTCGGGCTCGCCCACCGGGCCGACGCCCTGCCCGGCCGGCTCTCCGGCGGCGAACGCCAGCGGGTGGCCATCGCCCGCGCCCTGGCCGGCCGCCCCTCGCTGCTGCTCTGCGACGAGCCGACCGGCAACCTCGACTCGGACAACGCCGGATCGGTCCTCGACCTCCTCGGCGAACTGCACGCCTCCGGGATGACGATCGTGGTGATCACCCATGACGCGGAGGTCGCGCGACGCGGCCTGCGGACGGTGACGATCCGCGACGGCGTCCTGAGCGAGACGGCGGGGGAGGGACGACGATGAGACGGCCCCCGAAGAACGAGCCCTCCCGGGTGGACCCCCCGGCCCACGCCCCGGCGGACGGCTCCCCGACGGAGACCCTGGCCGCCACCCCGCCGAAACCACCGCGCGCCCGCAAGCGGAGCCGGCTCGTCGAGCCCTCCCGGCTGACCACCCGTGACGTCCTCTCCGAAGCCGTCGCCGGAATGCTCCAGCGGCCCGGACGCTCGGTCCTCACCGCGCTCGGCACGGTCCTCGGCGTCGGCACCTTCGTGGCGATCCTCGGCCTGACCGCCACCACCTCCTCGCAGATCGACGCGCGGTTCAACCTGCTCACGGCCACCGAGGTGACCGTCGAGGACATCGCCCACGAGCAGAACGAGTTCGCCGACCCCGCCTTCCCGGCGGACGCGGACGCCCGGATCGAACGGCTCGGCGGCGTCGAGGCGGCCGGGGTCTACTGGCCGGTCCGGCTGGCCCCCGGCACCGCCGTCCGCTCCGCCCCGGTCGGCGACGGCGGCGGAGGCAGCGAACGGATCGACGTCGTCGCCGCCTCCCCCGGAGTCCTGCGGGCGGCGGCGCCGACCCTGGCCCAGGGGCGCTTGTACGACGAGTTCACCTCCCGTACGGGACAGCCGGTCGCGGTCCTCGGCAAGTCCGTCGCCGCCCGGCTCGGCATCACGACCCTGGAGACCCGGCCCGCCGTCTTCATCGGGGACGAGCCCTTCACCGTCGCCGGAATCATCGACGACGTCCAGCGCAGGGCCGACGTCCTGATGTCGGTGACGGTGCCGAGGACGACCGCCGAGAAGCTGTGGGGGCCGGCGCAGCAGGGCGACGCGAAGATGCTGATCACCACGGCGACGGGCGCCGCCGCCCAGATCGCCCGGGAGGCGCCGACCGCCCTGCGTCCTGACCACCCCGAGTATCTGAAGGCCGTTCCGCCACCGGACCCCAAGGCGCTGCGCGCGGGCGTGACCCACGACCTCGACCAGCTGTTCCTGCTCCTCGCGGCGATCTGTCTGGTCATCGGCGCGGTCGGCATCGCCAACACCACGCTCGTCGCCGTCCTGGAACGGACCGGGGAGATCGGTCTGCGGCGCGCGCTCGGCGCCCGGGGCCGGCACATCACCGTCCAGTTCCTCACGGAGTCGGGGGCGCTGGGTGCGGTGGGCGGTCTCGTCGGCACGGCGCTCGGGGTGTGCACGGTGATCGTGGTGGCCCTGATCCGGGACTGGACCCCGGTCATGCACACCGGCACGGTGGTCGCCGCCCCGGCCGTCGGCCTGGTCACGGGGGTCGTCGCGGGCCTCTACCCGGCCTGGCGCGCCTCCCGCATCCAGCCCGCGGAGGCACTGCGCCGCTGAGGGGCCGTCCGGATACGCCGAAGGGCCGTCGCTCCCGCGTGGAGTGACGGCCCTTCGGCGTGGTGGTGCGTTCCGCGTGGTGGTGCTGCGGGGTCCGCTCAGAGGATGCGGACGGCGCCCGAGGGCATGTCCCAGTCCAGGGAGCGCTCGACGACACCGGTCGAGGAGTTCTGCGCGCCGACGTACTTGCCGCCGCCGACGTAGATGGCGACGTGGTACGAGCCGCTGCGGCTGCCCCAGTAGAGGATGTCGCCCGGCTGAAGGCTGCTCAGGGAGACGGAGCTGCCCATGCTCGACTGCTGGTACGAGATGCGGGGCAGGTCGATCCCGGCCTGGCGGTAGGCGGCCTGGACGAGGCCCGAGCAGTCCCAGGAGTTGGGGCCGGTGCCGCCGGTGACGTACGAGTCGCCGATCTGGGCGCGGGCGAAGGCCACGATCGCGGCGGTGTTGCCGGAGGGGGCCTGGGTGGTGGTCTCACCGCTCGTGGAGGAACCACCGCCGTTCGACGACGACGACGAAGAATTCGACGACGAAGAGGACGACGAGGAAGAAGAGGGCGACGCGTACGTGGAGGAGCCGCCGGAGTTGCTCGTGAGCTGCGTGCGCACGGTGTCGCGGGAGGCGCGGGCGGCGGCCTCCTCGCGGTCCTTGCGCTCCTGCTCGGCCTTGAGGCGGGCCTTCTCGGCGCGCTCGGCGGCGGCCTTGCGGTCGGCCTCGGCCTTGGCGGTCTTGGCTTCCTTGGCGGCCTTGAGGAGGGCCGAGTGCTCCTGCGTGGCGAGGCTCTGGTCGAGCGCCTCCTGCTGGGAGGCCTCGGCGGAGGCGGCGACGGCGCCGGCCAGGTCCGCACCGGTCTCCAGGGAGCCCAGGGTGGGCATTTCGATGGTCTCGGTCACCGGCTCGGCATTGGCCGGCCCGGCGGCGGCGGCCACCGCGATGGTGCCGAGGACGCCACCGGCGACTCCGGCGCGCAGCGCGATCGACGAGGCGCTGCGGCGGGGCTTCCGGTGGCTGGTTATGTGAGCGGTGTGGGACATGGGTACAACCGCTATCAGGGGTACACGGTTCCCTTCAAGAAACGTGGGTTGCGCCACAGTTACGTCCGGAACCTCTGAATCCGCTTCTTTGGCGCCCTTATTGACGCCGTAACGGACAAAGCGGACGGGGTGTAACCCGGCCTTGATCATGGGTTTTCGCTGAAACGTCCGAATTGCCCGACGCTTACCACCTCTTGACTCCGATGGCCAAGCCCCGCTTATTCCAGCCCTCGGGGTAGTGGCGCAGGTCACATTTTCATCTGACGGGGACTCGCGAGGACGCGCACACGCCCACCGGGCCGCGACGCTCCTCCCGGCCGGGCGATGGCCGAATCCCTTACCACTCGAACGCGTCCACCGCGAATTTGCTTGTACTGAGCAGCACTTGATAGTGCGACACCCCCTCCGAGCAGCGGAAACCAGTCTGGATGTCACATCTGGTGATCACTTGTGCGCTTCGCGCGACAAGATCACCGCTCATCCGACTTCATGATCCTTCGTCAGGTGGTGGAGATCACAAACTCGTTGGCGTACCCCGTGTCGCAGATCACAGAGGGGCAGGCATAAGATGCGGGGCAGCCGGGCTTGTGAACTGCCTCACATGGGGGCGATCTTTCAGGTCCGGCCGTGCGGTCCAACGGTCAAGGACGACTGGAAGGAGCGAGGAGCGTGAATGCGTACGCGCCCGTCCTCGTGCTCGGTGCCCTGGGTGCGGGGTTTGCGATCTTCTCCGTGGTCATGGCCACGCTTATCGGGCCAAAGCGGTACAACAGGGCAAAACTAGAGGCGTACGAGTGCGGCATCGAACCGACGCCCACTCCCGCCGGCGGCGGCCGCTTCCCGATCAAGTACTACCTGACGGCGATGCTCTTCATCGTCTTCGACATCGAGATCGTCTTCCTCTACCCCTGGGCCGTCACCTTCGACGCCCTGGGGCTTTTCGGGCTCGTGGAGATGCTGCTCTTCGTGCTCACCGTCTTCGTCGCCTACGCCTATGTGTGGCGTCGCGGCGGCCTGGAATGGGACTGAGGGGCTGAGGGGCACCTATGGGACTCGAAGAGAAACTCCCGAGCGGCTTTCTGCTGACGACCGTCGAACAGGCCGCGGGCTGGGTGCGCAAGGCGTCCGTGTTCCCCGCGACCTTCGGCCTCGCCTGCTGCGCCATCGAGATGATGACCACCGGAGCCGGCCGGTACGACCTGGCCCGCTTCGGCATGGAGGTCTTCCGCGGCTCGCCGCGCCAGGCCGACCTGATGATCGTGGCCGGCCGGGTCAGCCAGAAGATGGCCCCCGTCCTGCGCCAGGTCTACGACCAGATGCCCAACCCCAAGTGGGTCATCTCCATGGGCGTCTGCGCCTCCTCGGGCGGCATGTTCAACAACTACGCGATCGTCCAGGGCGTCGACCACATCGTCCCGGTCGACATCTACCTGCCCGGGTGTCCGCCCAGGCCGGAGATGCTGCTCGACGCGATCCTCAAGCTCCACCAGAAGATCCAGAGCTCCAAGCTCGGCGTGAACGCCGAGGAAGCGGCCCGGGAAGCGGAGGAAGCCGCGCTGAAGGCGCTGCCCACCATCGAGCTGAAGGGTCTGCTTCGTTGAGCGACGAGACACCCAACCCCGAGAAGGACCTCAGCGCGCAGAACCTGCCGGGCCAGCGCGGCGAGCACGGCGAGGAGGTCCGCGTCCAGCGCGGCATGTTCGGCGCGAACAACGGCGGCGACACCACCGGATACGGCGGACTCGTCCGCTCCGTCCGGCTCCCCGGCGCCGCCTCCCGCCCCTACGGCGGCTGGTTCGACGAAGTCGCCGACGAACTCGAAGGCGCCTTGGAGGAGCAGGGCCTCCTCCCGGCGAACGCCATCGAGAAGACCGTCGTCGACCGGGGCGAGCTGACCTTCCACATCGAGCGCGAGCACCTCCCGCGCGTCGCCCGCACCCTCCGCGACGACCCGGCGCTCCGCTTCGAACTCTGCACCGGCGTCTCCGGCGTCCACTACCCCGGCGACAAGGGCCGCGAGCTGCACGCCGTCTACCACCTGCGCTCGCTCACCCACGGCAGGCTGCTCCGCCTGGAGGTCTCCGCCCCCGACGGCGACCCGCACATCCCGTCACTCGTGAGCGTCTACCCGACGAACGACTGGCACGAGCGCGAGACGTACGACTTCTTCGGCATCGTCTTCGACGGCCACCCCGCCCTCACCCGGATCATGATGCCGGACGACTGGCAGGGCCACCCGCAGCGCAAGGACTACCCCCTCGGCGGCATCGCCATCGAGTACAAGGGCGCCCAGATCCCGGCTCCGGACCAGCGGAGGTCGTACAGCTGATGACCACGTCCCCTACGTCTCCCCGGGAGACGACAGAAGGCGCCGTCTACACGGTGACCGGCGGCGACTGGGAAGAGGTCGTCCAGTCGGCGGCCAAGGCCGACGACGAACGCATCATCGTCAACATGGGCCCCCAGCACCCCTCCACCCACGGCGTGCTCCGGCTCATCCTGGAGATCGACGGCGAGACCGTCACCGAAGCCCGCTGCGGCATCGGCTACCTCCACACCGGCATCGAGAAGAACCTCGAATACCGGACCTGGACCCAGGGCACCACCTTCGTCACCCGCATGGACTACCTCACCTCGTTCTACAACGAGACGGCGTACTGCCTCGGCGTGGAGAAGCTCCTCGGCATCACCGACCAGATCCCGGACCGCGCCAGCGTCATCCGCGTCCTGCTCATGGAGCTGAACCGGCTCTCCTCCCACCTGGTGTGCATCGCCACCGGAGGCATGGAGCTGGGCGCCACCACGATCATGATCTACGGCTTCCGGGACCGCGAGATGATCCTGGACCTGTACGAGCTGATTACCGGCCTGCGCATGAACCACGCCTTCATCCGCCCCGGCGGCCTCGCCCAGGACCTCCCGCCCGGCGCCGTCGACGCCCTGCGCGAGTTCGTCAAGACCATGAAGAAGAACCTGCCGGAGTACGACAAGCTCGCCACCGGCAACCCCATCTTCAAGGCCCGCATGCAGGACGTCGGCTACCTCGACCTCACCGGCTGCATGGCCCTCGGCGCCACCGGACCCATCCTGCGCTCCGCCGGGCTTCCGCACGACCTGCGCAAGACCGACCCCTACTGCGGCTACGAGAACTACGACTTCGAGGTCCCCACCACCGACAGCTGCGACTCCTACGGACGCTTCCTCGTCCGCCTGGAGGAGATGCGCCAGTCCCTCCGCATCGTCGAACAGTGCCTCGACCGGCTGGAGCCCGGCGCCGTCATGGTCGCCGACAAGAAGATCGCCTGGCCCGCCCAACTCGCCCTCGGCACCGACGGCCTCGGCAACTCGCCCGACCACATCAAGAAGATCATGGGCACCTCCATGGAAGCCCTGATCCACCACTTCAAGCTGGTCACCGAAGGCTTCCGGGTCCCCGCCGGACAGGTCTACGCGGCCGTCGAATCCCCCAAGGGCGAACTCGGCGTCCACGTCGTCTCCGACGGCGGCACCCGCCCCTTCCGGGTCCACTTCCGCGACCCGTCCTTCACCAACCTCCAGGCCATGGCCGCGATGTGCGAGGGCGGCCAGGTCGCCGACGTCATCGTCGCCGTCGCCTCCATCGACCCCGTGATGGGAGGCGTCGACCGATGACCGACCAGATCAGCCTGGGCATGCCCCAGCTCCCCGCCCCCGCCTACCCCGCCGAGACGCACGCCCGCCTCACCGAGGACGCGCGGGCCATCATCGACCGCTACCCCGACTCCCGCTCCGCCCTGCTGCCGATGCTCCACCTCGTGCAGTCGGAGGAAGGGCACGTCACCCGCACCGGCATGGCGTTCTGCGCCGAGACCCTCGGCCTGACCACCGCCGAGGTCACCGCCGTCGCCACCTTCTACACCATGTACCGCCGCCGCCCCTCCGGCGACTACCAGGTCGGCGTCTGCACCAACACGCTCTGCGCCGTCATGGGCGGCGACGCCATCTTCGAGGACCTCAAGGAACACCTCGGCGTCGGCAACGAGGGCACCACCGAGGACGGCAAGATCACCCTCGAACACATCGAGTGCAACGCGGCCTGCGACTTCGCCCCCGTGGTGATGGTCAACTGGGAGTTCTTCGACAACCAGACCCCCGAGTCCGCCCGCAGGATGGTCGACGACCTGCGAGCCGGACGCACCGTCGAACCCACCCGGGGCGCCCCGCTCTGCACCTTCAAGGAGACCGCCCGCATCCTCGCGGGCTTCCCCGACGAGCGCCCCGGCGCCGTCGAGGCCACCGGCGGCGCCGGTCCCGCCTCACTCGTCGGACTCCGCCTCGCCAAGGGCGAGCAGAGCCGCCACCGAATCGTCCACCCGCGCGCGGAGACCTCCGGACAGGAGGGGGAGTGATGACCTTGACCGCAGAAATCGGCAACACCAGCCCCGAGAAGCTCCTTTCCCCCGTCCTCTCGGCCTTCTGGGACCAGCCCGACTCCTGGACCCTGGAGACCTACGAGAGACACGAGGGCTACCAGGGACTCAAGCGCGCCCTCACCATGAGCCCCGACGACCTCATCGCCTACGTCAAGGCGTCCGGACTCCGAGGACGCGGCGGCGCGGGCTTCCCCACCGGCATGAAGTGGCAGTTCATCCCCCAGGGCGACGGCAAACCGCACTACCTCGTCGTCAACGCCGACGAATCCGAACCCGGCACCTGCAAGGACATCCCCCTCCTCTTCGCCAACCCGCACTCCCTCATCGAAGGCATCGTGATCGCCTGCTACGCGATCCGCTCCCAGCACGCCTTCATCTACCTGCGCGGCGAAGTCGTCCCCGTCCTGCGCCGCCTCCACGAGGCCGTACGCGAGGCCTACGCCGCCGGATACCTCGGCACCAACATCCTCGGCAGCGGACTCGACCTCGAACTCACCGTGCACGCCGGAGCCGGCGCGTACATCTGCGGCGAGGAGACCGCCCTCCTCGACTCGCTCGAAGGACGCCGAGGCCAGCCCAGGCTGCGCCCCCCCTTCCCCGCGGTCGCCGGTCTCTACGCCTGCCCCACCGTGGTGAACAACGTCGAGTCCATCGCCTCCGTTCCCGCCATCCTCAACCGGGGCAAGGAATGGTTCACCTCGATGGGCAGCGAGAAGTCACCCGGCTTCACCCTCTACTCGCTCTCCGGGCACGTCACCTCCCCCGGACAGTACGAGGCACCCCTCGGCATCACCCTGCGCCAGCTCCTCGACATGAGCGGCGGCATGCGCCCCGGCCACCGCCTCAAGTTCTGGACCCCCGGCGGCTCCTCCACCCCCATGTTCACCGCCGAACACCTCGACGTCCCCCTCGACTACGAAGGCGTCGGCGCCGCCGGATCCATGCTCGGCACCAAGGCGCTCCAGTGCTTCGACGAGACCACCTGCGTGGTCCGGGCCGTCACCCGCTGGACCGAGTTCTACGCCCACGAGTCCTGCGGCAAGTGCACCCCCTGCCGCGAAGGCACCTACTGGCTCGTCCAGTTGCTTCGCGACATCGAAGCGGGCAAGGGCGTGATGAGCGACCTCGACAAGCTCAACGACATCGCCGACAACATCAACGGCAAGTCGTTCTGCGCCCTCGGCGACGGCGCCGCCTCGCCGATCTTCTCCTCCCTGAAGTACTTCCGCGAGGAGTACGAGCAGCACATCACGGGCAAGGGCTGCCCCTTCGACCCGGCCAAGTCGACCGCCTGGGCGGACAACCACAAGGAGGTGACCGCATGACCGTCGCGCCCCAGTCCGTCAGCGGCTCCCCGGCCGTACCGCCGGACGACCTCGTCACGCTGACCATCGACGGCATCGACGTCTCCGTCCCCAAGGGGACCCTGGTCATCCGCGCCGCCGAACAGCTCGGCATCGAGATCCCGCGCTTCTGCGACCACCCCCTCCTCGACCCCGCGGGCGCCTGCCGCCAGTGCATCGTCGAAGTCGAGGGCCAGCGCAAGCCCATGGCCTCCTGCACCATCACCTGCACCGACGGCATGGTCGTCAAGACCCAGCTCACCAGCGCCGTGGCCGAGAAGGCCCAGCACGGCGTGATGGAGCTGCTCCTCGTCAACCACCCGCTCGACTGCCCCGTCTGCGACAAGGGCGGCGAATGCCCCCTCCAGAACCAGGCCATGTCCCACGGACAGGCCGAATCCCGCTTCGACGGCGTCAAGCGCACCTACGAGAAGCCCCTCGCCATCTCCACCCAGGTCCTCCTCGACCGCGAGCGCTGCGTCCTGTGCGCCCGCTGCACCCGCTTCTCCAACCAGGTCGCGGGCGACCCGATGATCGAACTCGTCGAGCGCGGCGCACTCCAGCAGGTCGGCACCGGCGAAGGCGACCCCTTCGAGTCGTACTTCTCCGGCAACACCATCCAGATCTGCCCCGTCGGCGCCCTCACCTCCGCCGCCTACCGCTTCCGCTCCCGCCCCTTCGACCTCGTCTCCACCCCCTCCGTCTGCGAACACTGCGCCGGAGGCTGCGCCACCCGCACCGACCACCGGCGCGGCAAGGTCATGCGACGGCTCGCCGCCGAGGACCCCGAGGTCAACGAGGAGTGGATCTGCGACAAGGGCCGCTTCGGCTTCCGCTACGCCCAGCAGCGCGACCGCCTCACCACCCCCCTCGTACGGAACGCCGACACCGGTGAACTGGAGCCCGCCTCCTGGCCCGAGGCCCTCGAAGCCGCCGCCCGGGGACTCGTCAGGGGCCGCACCGGCGTCCTCACCGGCGGCAGGCTGACCGTCGAGGACTCCTACGCGTACGCCAAGTTCGCCCGGGTCGCCCTCGGCACCCACGACATCGACTTCCGCGCCCGCGTCCACTCCGGCGAAGAGGCCGACTTCCTCGCCTCCACCGTCGCCGGACGCGGCAAGGACCTCGACGGCACCGGAGTCACCTACGCCTCCCTCGAAGCCGCCCCCGCCGTCCTCCTCGTCGGCCTCGAAGCCGAGGAGGAGGCCCCCGGCGTCTTCCTGCGGCTCCGCAAGGCCTGGCGCAAGCACGGCCAGCGCACCTACGCCGTCGCCTCCCACGCCACCCGGGGCCTGACGAAGACCGGCGGCACCCTGCTCCCCGCCGCCCCCGGCACCGAGACCGAATGGCTCGACGCCCTCAGCTCCCGGGTCGGCCTCGAAGGCGCGGGACCCGCCGCCGCCGACGCCCTCCGCGAGGAAGGCGCCGTCATCGCCGTCGGCGAACGGCTCGCCGGAATCCCCGGCGCCCTCACCGCCGCCCTGCGCACCGCCGCCGCCACCGGCGCCCGGCTCGTCTGGATCCCGCGCCGCGCCGGAGAACGCGGCGCCGTCGAGGCGGGAGCGCTCCCCGCCCTCCTCCCCGGCGGACGCCCCGCCACCCACCCCCGCGCCCGCGAGGAGGTCGCCGCCGTCTGGGGCGTCCGCGAACTCCCCCAGGGCTACGGACGCGACACCGGCCAGATCGTCGACGCCGCCGTCACCGGCGAACTCGCCGCCCTGCTCGTCGGCGCCGTCGAGGTCGCCGACCTGCCGGACCCGGCCCGCGCCCGTACCGCCCTCGAAGCGGCCTTCGTCGTCTCCCTCGAACTGCGCCCGAGCGAGGTCACCGAACGCGCCGACGTCGTCCTCCCGGTCGCCGCCGTCGCCGAGAAGCCCGGCACCTTCCTCGACTGGGAGGGCAGGGCCCGCATGTTCGAAGCCGCGCTCAAGCCCGAGCAGATGACCCGGCCGCTCGCCCCCACCGACGCGCGCGTCCTCCACATGCTCGCCGACGCCCTCGACAGCCACCTCGGACTGCCCGACCTCAAGTCCGTACGCCGGGAACTCGACCGGCTCGGCGGCTGGACCGAGGACCGGGCCTCCGAGCCCTCCGAGCCCGGCCAGAGCGGGCCCCGGGCCGGAGAGGGAGAGGCCGTCCTCGCCGGACACCGCCTCCTGCTCGACCTCGGCCGCCTCCAGGAAGGCGACACCGCCCTCGCCGGAACCCGGCACGCGGCCGTCGCCCGGCTCTCCGCCGCCACCGCCGCCGACACCGGCGTCAAGAACGGCGACACCCTCCGGGTCACCGGCCCCGCCGGCTCCGTCGCCTTCCCGCTCCAGGTCACCGAGATGCCCGACCGGGTCGTCTGGCTGCCGCTCAACTCGGCCGGACGGGGCGTCCTCTCCGACACCGGAGCCCACCCCGGCGACCTGGTCCGCATCGGTTCGGCGACCCCCCAGGAGGTGCAGGCATGACCCCGAACGTGCTGGCCGCCGAAGACCTGTCCATGTTCGGCACCGACCCCTGGTGGCTGGTCCTGGTCAAGGCCGTCTTCTGCTTCGCCTTCCTCATGGTCACCGTGCTCTTCTCCATCGTGTGGGAGCGCAAGGTCGTCGCCTGGATGCAGCTGCGCGTCGGCCCCAACCGGCACGGCCCCTGGGGCCTCCTTCAGTCCCTCGCGGACGGCATCAAGCTGATGCTCAAGGAGGACGTGATCGTCCGCAAGGCCGACAAGGTCGTCTACGTCCTCGCCCCGATCGTCGCCGCCATCCCCGCCTTCATGGCCATCGCCGTGATCCCCTTCGGCCCGGCGGGCAACGAGGTCTCGATCTTCGGCCACCGCACCGCGATGCAGCTCACCGACCTGCCGATCGCGATGCTGTACGTCCTCGCGGTCGCCTCCGTCGGCATCTACGGCATCGTCCTCGCGGGCTGGTCCTCCGGCTCCACGTACCCGCTGCTCGGCGGACTCCGCTCCTGCGCGCAGATGATCTCCTACGAGATCGCCATGGGCGCCGCCTTCGCCTCCGTCTTCCTCTACTCCGGGTCGATGTCGACCTCGAAGATCGTCGAGGCGCAGGCGGACCGCTGGTTCGTGATCCTGCTGCCGGTCTCCTTCATCATCTACATCGTCACCATGGTCGGCGAGACCAACCGCGCCCCCTTCGACATGCCGGAGTCCGAGGGCGACCTGGTCGGCGGCTTCAACACCGAGTACTCCTCCATCAAGTTCGCGATGTTCATGCTCGCCGAATACGTGAACATGGTGACGGTCTCGGCCGTCTCCGCCACCCTCTTCCTGGGCGGCTGGCGGGCCCCGTACCCGATCTCGGCCTTCTGGGAGGGCGCGAACCACGGGTGGTGGCCGATGCTCTGGTTCGTCGTCAAGGTGCAGCTCCTCCTCTTCTTCTTCATCTGGCTCCGCGGCACCCTGCCCCGCGTCCGCTACGACCAGCTGATGAAGCTCGGCTGGAAGGTCCTCATCCCGGTCTCCGTCGTCTGGCTGATGCTGGTCGCCACCGTCCGGGCGCTGCGCAACGAGAACATCGCCTTCGGCAGCATCGTCCTGTACGTCGCCGGAGCCGTCCTCGCCCTGCTGCTGCTCTCCTTCGTCGCCGACGCCTTCCGCGACCGGAAGGCCGAGTCCACCGACGCGACCGGGACCGCACCCGCCTTCGACCCGATGGCCGGGGGCTTCCCCGTACCCCCCAAACCCGGGCAGTCCCTGCCGCCCGTACCCCGGCGCGGGCCGCGGCACGAACGGGACCTCGTTGTCAGTGGCGCCCCCGATACCGCTACTGCGAGTGATGGAAAGGAGACGGACGGTGTCTGACTTCCAGAATCCGGTGGCCGGGTTCGGCGTGACCTTCAAGGCCATGTTCAAGAAGCGGCTGACCGAGCAGTACCCGGAGCAGCCGAAGACGACGGCGCCCCGCTTCCACGGCCGCCACCAGCTCAACCGTCACCCCGACGGCCTTGAGAAGTGCGTCGGCTGCGAGCTGTGCGCCTGGGCCTGTCCCGCCGACGCCATCTACGTGGAGGGCGCGGACAACACCGAGGAGGAGCGGTACTCGCCCGGTGAGCGGTACGGCCGCGTCTACCAGATCAACTACGCCCGCTGCATCCTCTGCGGACTGTGCATCGAGGCCTGCCCCACCCGGGCGCTCACGATGACCAACGAGTTCGAGCTGGCCGACTCCTCCCGGGCCAACCTGATCTACACCAAGGAACAGCTCCTCGCGGGACTCGAAGAGACGATGGTCGACACCCCGCACGCGATCTTCCCCGGCATGACCGAGCAGGACTACTACCGGGGTCTGGTCGACGGAGCCGCGCCCGGCACCGTCCGCCAGGTCGCCGTCTCCAAGGGCGAGACAGGCGAGACGAGCGGGACGGGCGAGCAGGAAGAGGTGGACGCGTGAGCGCGAACCTCGCGGCGTACGCGACCTCCACCGGCGAGGCGTTCCAGTTCTGGGTCCTCGGCACCGTCGCCGTCATCGGCGCCCTCTGCACGATCCTGATGCGGCGGGCCGTCCACTCGGCGCTCTGCCTCGCCGGAACCATGATCATCCTGGCGGTCTTCTACCTGGCCAACGGGGCGTACTTCCTCGGCATCGTCCAGATCGTCGTCTACACCGGCGCGATCATGATGCTCTTCCTCTTCGTCGTCATGCTCGTCGGCGTCACGGCGGCGGACTCCCTCAAGGAGACCATCAAGGGCCAGCGCTGGCTGGCCGTCGCCTGCGCCCTCGGCTTCGGCATCCTGCTCGCCGCCGGCATCGGGAACGCCTCGCTGACCGAGTTCACCGGCCTCGGCGCGGCCAACAGCGCCCGCGGCGGGAACGTGGAGGGCCTCGCCGCCCTCATCTTCACCAAGTACGTCTTCGCCTTCGAGATCACCGGCGCCCTCCTCATCACCGCCACCGTCGGCGCGATGGTGCTCACCCACCGCGAGCGCACCGAACGGGCCCGCACCCAGCGGGAACTGGCCGAGCAGCGCGTCCGCGAGGGCGTCCACGTACCGCCGCTGCCCGCCCCCGGCGTCTACGCCCGGCACAACGCCGTGGACATCGCGGGACTGCTGCCCGACGGCACCCCCGCCGAGCTGACCGTCATGGGCACCCTGCGCAAGCGGGGCCAGATCCGGGACGTGTCCCCCGAGGCGCTGGCCGACCTCAAGGCCCTGGAGCAGCGCTCGCAGGAGCGGCTCGGCCGCGACCGGGACGAAGAGGAGGCCACCCGGTGAACCCCGTCAACTACCTCTATCTCGCCGCCCTGCTGTTCACCATCGGTGCGACCGGGGTGCTGATCCGGCGCAACGCGATCGTGGTCTTCATGTGCGTCGAGCTGATGCTCAACGCCTGCAACCTCGCGTTCGTCACCTTCTCCCGCATGCACGGAAACCTCGACGGCCAGGTCATCGCCTTCTTCACGATGGTCGTCGCCGCCGCGGAGGTCGTCGTCGGGCTCGCGATCATCGTGTCCGTCTTCCGTGCCCGCCACTCGGCCTCGGTCGACGACGCCAGCCTGATGAAGCTGTAAGGGGCCGGAACTGTGGACAATCTGATTGCGCTGCTCGTCGGGGCGCCCCTGCTCGGAGCGGTCGTCCTGCTCTGCGGCGGGCGGCGGCTCGACCGGTCCGGCCACTGGATCGGCACCCTGCTCGCGGCCGTCTCCTTCGGCCTCGGCCTCGTCCTCTTCGCCGACATGCTCGGCAAGGGCGCCGAGGACCGGCTCCTGCACCAGCGGCTCTTCTCCTGGATCCCCGTCGAGGGCTTCCAGGCGGACATGGCCTTCCAGCTCGACCAGCTGTCGATGACCTTCGTCCTGCTGATCAGCGGGGTCGGCACCCTCATCCACGTCTACTCCATCGGCTACATGGAGCACGACGAGCGCCGCCGCCGCTTCTTCGGCTACCTCAACCTGTTCGTCGCGGCGATGCTCCTGCTCGTCCTCGCCGACAACTACCTCCTCCTGTACTTCGGCTGGGAGGGCGTCGGCCTCGCCTCGTACCTCCTGATCGGCTTCTGGCAGCACAAGCCCAGCGCGGCCACCGCCGCCAAGAAGGCCTTCCTGGTCAACCGGGTCGGCGACATCGGCCTCTCCATCGCGATCATGCTGATGTTCACCACCTTCGGCACCTTCGCCTTCGGCTCGGTGCTCCCCGCGGCCGGTCAGGCGGGCGAGGGCAAGCTCACCGCGATCGGTCTGATGCTGCTCCTCGCCGCCTGCGGCAAGTCGGCCCAGGTGCCGTTGCAGTCCTGGCTCGGGGACGCGATGGAGGGCCCGACCCCGGTCTCGGCCCTCATCCACGCGGCCACCATGGTGACCGCCGGCGTCTATCTGATCGTCCGCTCCGCCGCCGTCTTCGACGGCGCCCCGGACGCCCAGGTCGTCGTCACCGTGGTCGGCGCGGTCACGCTCCTCTTCGGTGCGATCGTCGGTTGCGCCAAGGACGACATCAAGAAGGCGCTGGCCGGCTCGACGATGTCGCAGATCGGCTACATGATCCTGGCGGCCGGACTCGGCCCGATCGGCTACGTCTTCGCCATCATGCACCTGGTGACGCACGGCTTCTTCAAGGCCGGGCTCTTCCTCGGCGCCGGTTCCGTCATGCACGGCATGAACGACGAGGTCGACATGCGCAAGTACGGCGGCCTGCGAAAGTACATGCCGGTCACCTTCGTCACCTTCGGCCTCGGCTACCTCGCCATCATCGGCTTCCCCGGCCTCTCCGGCTTCTTCTCCAAGGACAAGATCATCGAGGCGGCCTTCGCCAAGGGCGGCACCGAGGGCTGGATCCTCGGCGCGGTCACCCTCCTCGGCGCCGCCATCACCGCGTACTACATGACCCGCGTGATGCTGATGACCTTCTTCGGCGAGAAGCGCTGGCAGCCCGACGAGCACGGCCACGAGCCCCACCCGCACGAGTCGCCGAAGTCCATGACGGTCCCGATGATCCTCCTCGCCTTCGGCTCGGTCTTCGCGGGCGGCGTCTTCGGCGTCGGCGACCGGTTCGTGAAGTGGCTGGAGCCCGTCACCGCCTTCGAGCACGGACACCCGCCGATCGGCGCCGGGGCGATCACCACCGCCACCGTCGCCGTCATGGTGATCGGCGTCGGTCTCGCCTACCTCCAGTACGGCCGGAGCCCCGTCCCCGTCACCGCCCCGCGCGGCTCGCTGCTCACCCGGGCGGCCCGCCGCGATCTGCTCCAGGACGACCTCAACCACGTCGTCTTCGTCCGCGGCGGCACGCATCTGACCCGCTCGCTCGTCTACGTCGACCACTCCCTCGTCGACGGCGTGGTCAACGGCACCGCCGCCTCCGTCGGCGGCCTCTCCGGCCGCCTGCGCAAGCTCCAGAACGGCTACGTCCGCTCGTACGCCGTCTCCATGTTCGGAGGTACGGCGGTGCTCATCGCCGCGACCCTGCTGATGAGGGCGGTGTGATCCCCATGTCCTTCCCGCTCCTTACGGTGACGGCTGCGGTCCCGGCGGTCGGTGCCATCCTCACCGCCGCCGTCCCCGCCGCCCGCCGCACCGCCGCCAAATGGCTGGCCCTGCTCGTCTCGCTCGCCACCCTGGCACTCGCCGCCGTCGCCTTCGCCCGCTTCGAGCCCGGCGGCGAGCGGTACCAGCTCACCGAGTCACACGCCTGGATCAAGGACTTCGGCGTCCGCTACGAACTGGGCGTGGACGGCATCGGGGTGGCGCTCCTCGCGCTCACCGCGCTGCTCGTCCCCTTCGTCATCCTCGCCGGATGGAACGACGCAGAACCCCTGGAGACCTCCTCCCCGCGGTGGCGGCCCACCCAGGGCTTCTTCGCCCTGATCCTCATGGTCGAGGCGATGGTGATCCTCTCCTTCGAGGCCACCGACGTCTTCCTCTTCTACATCCTCTTCGAAGCCATGCTCATCCCGATGTACTTCCTCATCGGCGGCTTCGGCGACCGCGCCCACAGCGGCTCCGACGAGAACGCGGCGGCCCAACGCTCCTACGCGGCCGTCAAGTTCCTCCTCTACAACCTGGCCGGCGGGCTGATCATGCTCGCCGCCGTCATCGGGCTCTACGTGGTCGCGGGGAACTTCTCGCTCACCGAGATCGCGGCGGCGCGCGCCGACGGCTCGCTGACCATGGCGACCGGCACCGAGCGGTGGCTCTTCCTCGGCTTCTTCTTCGCCTTCGCGGTGAAGGCGCCGCTGTGGCCGCTGCACACCTGGCTGCCGAACGCGATGGGGGAGGCCACCGCCCCGGTCGCCGTCCTCATCACCGCCGTCGTCGACAAGGTCGGCACCTTCGCGATGCTCCGCTTCTGCCTCGGACTCTTCCCCGAGGCGTCGAAGTGGGCCACCCCCGCGATCGTCGTCCTCGCCCTGATCAGCATCGTCTACGGGGCGCTGCTCGCCGTCGGCCAGCGGGACATCAAGCGCCTGGTGGCGTACGCGTCGATCTCGCACTTCGGCTTCATCATCCTGGGCATCTTCGCGATGACCAGCCAGGGCCAGTCGGGCGCCACGCTCTACATGGTCAACCACGGCGTCTCGACCGCCGCCCTGATGCTCGTCGCCGGATTCCTGATCTCCCGGCGCGGCTCGCGGCTCATCGCCGACTACGGCGGGGTGCAGAAGGTCGCCCCGGTGCTCGCCGGGACCTTCCTCATCGGCGGTCTCGCCACCCTGTCGCTGCCCGGACTCGCCCCGTTCGTCAGCGAGTTCCTGGTCCTGGTCGGCACCTTCGCCCGCTATCCGGTGGCCGGGATCATCGCCACCACCGGCATCGTCCTCGCCGCGCTCTACACCCTCGTCCTCTACCAGCGGACGATGACGGGCCCGGTGAAGGAGGAGGTGCGCGAGCTTCCCGACCTGCGCCCGCGTGAACTGGCGGTGGTCGTCCCGCTGATCGCCGTCCTGATCTTCCTCGGGGTCTTCCCGAAGCCGCTGACGGACGTCGTCGACCCGGCGGTCCGGCACACCCTGTCGGACGTCCGGCAGCAGGACCCCCAGCCCACCATCCCGAACGTGGAGGCGGCCAAGTGAGCACCCCCGCTGTCCACAGCCTGTGGACGACAGCCGCCGGTCCGCTGGACAAGATCCCGGCACCCCACATCGAGTACGTCCAGCTCTCGCCGGTGCTCATCGTGATCGGCGCGGCGGTCCTCGGCGTCCTCGTCGAGGCCTTCGTGCCCCGCCGGGCCCGCTACCACAGCCAGCTCTTCCTCAGCGTCGTGGCGCTCGTCGCCGCGTTCGCCGCACTCGTCGGCCTGGCCGCCGGGGGCTACGGCTCCACCAAGGCCCACATCGCGGCCATGGGCGCCATCGCCGTCGACGGGCCCGCCCTCTTCCTCCAGGGGGTCATTCTCCTCGCTTCCGTCGTGGCCGTCTTCACCTTCGCGGAGCGCAGGCTCGACCCGGCCGACCACGGCCACAAGGTCGACTCCTTCGCCGCAGAGGCGGCGGCCGTCCCCGGCAGCGAACAGGAGAAGGCCGCGATCAAGGCCGGGTTCACCACCACCGAGGTGTTCCCGCTCGCGCTCTTCGCCATCGCGGGCATGCTGGTCTTCCCGGCGGCCAACGACCTCCTGACGCTCTTCGTCGCCCTGGAGGTCTTCTCCCTCCCGCTGTACCTGCTCTGCGCCGTCGCCCGCCGCAAGCGGCTGATGTCGCAGGAGGCGGCCGTCAAGTACTTCCTGCTCGGCGCGTTCTCCTCGGCCTTCCTGCTCTTCGGGATCGCCCTGCTCTACGGCTACGCGGGCTCCGTCTCGTACGCCACGATCGCCCAGGTCGTCGACGGCGCGGTCACCACGGTCGACCCGGCGCTCGCCGACACCATGGGCAACGACGCGCTGCTGCTCATCGGCTTCGCCCTGGTCCTCATGGGCCTCCTCTTCAAGGTCGGCGCCGTCCCCTTCCACATGTGGACCCCGGACGTCTACCAGGGCGCCCCGACCCCGGTCACCGGCTTCATGGCCGCCGCGACCAAGGTCGCCGCCTTCGGCGCGCTGCTCCGGCTCCTCTACGTGGTGCTGCCGGGCCTCACCTGGGACTGGCGGCCCGTCATGTGGGGCGTCGCCATCGTCACCATGCTGGGCGGTGCGGTCGTCGCCATCACCCAGACCGACATCAAGCGGCTCCTCGCGTACTCCTCGATCGCGCACGCGGGCTTCCTGCTCGCGGGTGTCATCGCGGCCACCCCGAGCGGCATCTCCTCGGTCCTGTTCTACCTGGGTGCCTACTCCTTCGTGACGATCGGCGCCTTCGCCGTCGTCACCCTGGTCAGGGACGCGGGCGGAGAGGCCACCCACCTCTCCAAGTGGGCCGGTCTCGGACGCCGTTCGCCGCTGGTCGCGGCGGTCTTCGCGGTCTTCCTGCTCGCCTTCGCGGGCATCCCGCTGACCTCGGGATTCTCCGGCAAGTTCGCCGTCTTCAAGGCGGCGGCCGAGGGCGGCGCGGGCGCGCTGGTCGTCGTCGGTGTGATCTCCTCGGCGATCGCCGCGTTCTTCTACATCCGGGTGATCGTGCTGATGTTCTTCAGCGAGCCGAAGGCGGACGGCCCCACGGTCGCCGTGCCCTCGCCGCTGACGGGCATCGCCATCGCGGCGGGCGTGGCGGTCACGCTGGTGCTCGGCTTCGCGCCGCAGTACTTCCTGGACCTCGCGAGCCAGGCGAGCGTGTTCGTCCGGTAACCGCGGACGAGGTCCGGCGGCCCGGCTCGGGGGCGAGCCGGGCCGCCGGCATGCCCGGAGCCCCGCGGCTCAAGGGCAGGTCACCGTCGGGTTGTAGCGGGCGAAGAGGCCGTCCGGGTTCTCCTTGTAGAGCCAGACGTGCCGGTCGTAGATCCGGCCGAGGACGGCGTGGTCGAAAGGCCCGTCGAAGGGGCGCCCGAACATGTCGGGGGCCGGCTGCCCGCTGTCCCGGACGATCCACTCGACGGCCACCAGATGCCGCCGTCCGTCCGCGCCGGTCGCGTAGATCACGGTGGCGGGCCGGGCGGGGTCGGTGGAGCCCACGTTGGCCCGGTTCAGATAGTGGTAGCCCATGCCCCCGCCCATGCCGGGCATGGCGACACAGGTGTCGGTCCTGACGAACCCGGCGGCCACCGCCTCCGGCTCGTACGCGTACCGCGCGGTGGCCGTGTACGCCGTCGCGATGTCCCGGGCGACGGAGTCCCCGGCCCGCGCCGGGCCCGCCGTGAGGAGCCCGGCGGCGAGCACCGTGAGACCGAGCGCGGCGGGCAGGGGCCGGAGGGACCGGAAGGGCCGGGGGAGACGGGACGGCCGGAGGGACCGCGGCGGCCGGGGGAGACGGGCGAGGCGGGGGCGTACGGGCATGGCGTGCTCCTCGGAGAGGGGGAGCGCCCCGGGGCGCGGGGGCGCCCAAGGCGTCGGACGGCTCCACCCCGGAGCCCTCGTGAAGAGCATCGTCCCGGCCGGAGGGCGCCGCACGCGGGGGTGACCCATGGGAGGTCTCCGTGCCATCGTGTGAGCCGCCGCCCCAATGGTCTGTACCACCAGGAGGGAGTACGCCGCACGATGAGCGAGACCACCGCCTTAACCGGAACCCCCTGCGCCGCCCCCAGAGACGGCGATCCGCCCATGCACCGCCTCGAAATGAGGATGCCCGGCGGGGTGCCCTTCGCCGCGGGCACCTTCGACACCATCGGCCCCATGTCCCGGGCCGCCTTCCCGCACCGGCACACCTTCTACGAGATCGTCCACGTCACCGAGGGCACCGGCACCCATGTCGTCGACTTCACCCGCTGGGAGCTGAGCCCGCCGCACCTCGGCCTGATCCTGCCGGGGCAGCTGCACCACTGGGAGAACGCCCGGGGGCTCGACGGCAACGTCGTCCTGTTCACCGAGGACTTCCTCCTCGACCACCCCGGCGACCGCGATCTGCTGCGTCGCCTCGGCGAGCGCCCCTGGCTCACCCTCGACGGGCCCGCGCACGCCCGCACCGGCCGGCTGATGGCCGAACTCGTCGAGGAGTACGGGCACGGCGCCGACGGCTTCGCGACCGTCCTGCGCTCCCTGCTGCACGTCCTCCTGGTCCGTACGGCACGGCTGCGGGGCCCCGGCGCGGGCGGGCCGCCGCCCGGCAGGAACGCCGCCGTCGCCGACGCGTTCGCCCGGCTCCTCGCCCGGGACGGCGGCGCCGACGGACGGCCCGTCCGCGCCTACGCCGAACTGCTCGGCGTCACCCCCGGCTATCTCACCGAGTCCGTCCGCGCCGCCACCGGCCGCACCCCCGGCACCCTGCTCCGCGAGGCCCGCACCCGCGAGGCCCAACGGCTGCTCGCCCGTACGGAGTTGTCGGTGCGTCAGATCGCGGCCAGGACCGGCTTCAGCGATCCCGCCTATTTCTGCCGCTTCTTCCGTCGTGAGACCGGCACCAGCCCGGGGGACTTCCGGAAACACCACGACCACCGTGCTCCGTCCATCGAAGGCGGCCGCTCACGCGCCTAGTTTCAATGCCGATCCCCTCCCCCCCCCACGAGGAGCAGGCATGGAAAACGAGACCAGTACCGGGCACGTCTCCCGCAAGACGGTGCTGCGCGCCGCTCTCGCGGCCGGCATGGCGGCACCCGCCGTGCTCATGGGCGTCCCGGCGCTCGCGCGCACCCTCGGCTCCGGCGAGGAGTCGCTGGAACTCACCCCGGAGTGCCACGACGGCGACCCCGTCACGGTCGAGCAGATCGAGGGCCCGTACTTCAAGCCCAACTCGCCGCTTCGCTCCACCCTCCTGGACGGCAACCCGCCCGGTGTCCGCCTCACGGTCAGCGGCTATGTCTTCGGGAAGGCCTGCCAGCCGATATCGGGCGCCCTGCTCGACTTCTGGCAGGCGGACACCAACGGCGCCTACGACAACACGGGCTTCAAGTTCCGCGGGCACCAGTTCACCAACGCCCAGGGCGCGTTCAGCCTCTCCACGATCGTGCCCGGCCTCTACCCCGGCCGCACCCGGCACATCCACGTGAAGGTCCAGGCCCCCGGCCGCCCGATCCTCACCACCCAGCTGTACTTCCCGGGCGAGCCCCGCAACAACACGGACACCATCTTCGACCCGCGGCTCCTGATGACCGTGCGGGACGCGGGCGGTGCCAAGGAGGCGGCCTTCGACTTCGTCCTGAACGTGCCGCAGACCCCCGGCCCGACGCCGACGGCCACCCAGACCACCCAGCCGCCCGGCGGTACCTGGGCGGTCGGCACCGCCTACAAGGCGGGCGACAAGGTCACCTACGGCGGGGTCTCCTACGTCTGCCTCCAGGCGCACACCGGCCAGGCCGGCTGGGAGCCGCCGAACGTCCCCGCGCTCTGGCGCATCGCCTGAGCCAGGGGGCCACAGGCCCGCAGGCCCAGGGCCCCATGGGTTCACGGACCCGGGGGCCCAAGGGTCCGGAGCGCCCCCGCGGGGGCGCCCCGGACCCGCTCCGGTCCCGGCCGATGCCGGGACCGGAGCGTCAGACCGAGGGAGCGACCCGGCCCCGGACCTCGCCCAGCCCCACGCGGGTGCCGTCCGGGCCCGGAGCCCAGGCCGTCAGGACGACCTCGTCGCCGTCTTCGAGGAACGTCCGCTTGCCGCCCGGGAGGTCGATCGGGTCCCGGCCGTTCCAGCTCAGCTCCATGAGCGAGCCGCGCTGGTGCGCCTCGGGCCCGGAGACCGTCCCGGAGCCGTAGAGGTCGCCGGTGCGCAGCGAGGCGCCGTTCACCGTCATGTGCGCGAGCTGCTGCGCCGCCGTCCAGTACACGGTGGCGAACGGGGGCTCCGCGACCTTCTCGCCGTTGATCTCCACCGTGATCCGCAGGTCGAAGCCGCCCTGCTCCTCCTCGGCCGAGTCGTCCAGGTACGGAAGCAGCGGGAAGTCACGCGCGGGCGGGGCGACCCGGGCCGCGTCCAGGGCCTCCAGGGGCGTCACCCAGGCCGAGACCGAGGTCTGGAAGGACTTGCCGAGGAACGGGCCGAGGGGCACGTACTCCCAGGCCTGTACGTCCCGCGCCGTCCAGTCGTTGAGCAGCGACAGGCCGAACACGTGCTCGCGGAAGTCGCCGAGCCCGACCGGCCTGCCCGGCTCCGAGGGGGCGCCGACGAGGAAGCCGACCTCCGCCTCGATGTCCAGCTTGACCGTGGGGCCGAAGACCGGGGCCGGGTCCGAGGGCGCCTTGCGCTGGCCCGAGGGACGGACGACGTCGGTGCCGGAGACCACGACCGTGCCCGCACGCCCGTGGTAACCGATGGGCAGGTGCTTCCAGTTGGGGGTGAGCGCCTCGCTGTCGGGACGGAAGATCCGGCCCATGTTCGTCGCGTGGTGCTCGCTCGCGTAGAAGTCGACGTAGTCCGCGACCTCGTACGGCAGGTGCAGGGTCACCGCGTCGACCGGGTGCAGCAGCGGCTCGATCGCGGGGCGGTGCGCGGGGACGGTGACCCAGCCGGTGAGGGCCCGGCGCACATCGCGCCAGGTGGTCCGCCCGGCGGCGAGCAGCGGGTTCAGGGACGGCTGGTCGAGCAGGGTGGCGTACGGCGAGCCGAGCGCGTGCGCGGCGGCGCCCGCGTCCAGCACGTACCCGCCGATCCGGACGCCGATCCGGCGCCGTCCGGGCTCGTCGGCGGTGGAGAAGACGCCGTACGGGAGGTTGTGCGGGCCGAAGGGATCGCCTTCGGCCAGGTCGAGCGGGCTGGGCTCGGACATCGGTGCGTGCCTCGCTTTCCACGGGTGTGGGGGACACGTTACGGGGCGGGCCGCAGGGCGCGAATGACATGGATCACAGAGAAAGTGCGGCCTCCGTGCACAACTGTCCCGATTGTTCGGGTTTTTCGGAAGGGTGCTCGTCAGACCCGTCGTCACCTGCGGGAACAGGCACCGCAAACGGGATTTTCCGGCCCTACGATCGCAGGGGCATCGCACCGCGTGAGGTCTCCGCAGGCACCTGCCCCTGTCGCTCGCTCCACCCCTGACCAGGAAAAGGGTCCGCACTGTGAAGATCCGTCGCCTTCTCGCGACCGCCGTGGCCGCCGCCGTGACCACCCCGGCCGTGTTCCTCTCCGCCGCGCCCGCGTTCGCGGACACCAAGCCGTCGCCCGCCGCGACGCAGCCGTCCACGCCCTCCGCCGCCGCGCTGAAGGCCGCCGTCGACAAGGCCCAGGCCAAGGTCGACGCGCTCAAGGCCCAGCGCGAGGCGCTCAAGGACGAGCTGAGGAACCTGAAGGCCTCCGACGCCGACCTCGCCGAGCACGAGGCCGCCAAGAAGGCCGTCGCCGACGCCGAGGCCGCCCGGAAGGCCGCAGCCGCGAAGCTGGCCGCCGCCGAGGAAGCCCTCAAGGCCGCCGCCGAGGAGGAGCGGGAGGCCGCCCAGCAGGCCGTGGACGAGGCCGGGAAGGCGGTCGAGGAGGCCGCGACCGCCCAGAAGGACGCCGACGCGCGCCTGGTGAAGGCCACCGAGCCCCTCTCCGCCGCGACCGAGGCGGAGGTCGCCCTCAGCCGGAGGATCTCCCTTCTCGCCGCCGACCTGACGGAGGCCGGGACCGCTCTCGAAGAGGCCCACGAGGCCCTCGACGCCTTCGAGGAGGCCGCCGGGGAGAGCGGGGAGGAGAGCGGGGAGGAAGACGGCGAGGAGTGCGCCGAAGACGACTCCGTCAAGGCCACCCTGACCGGCCCGCGGCAGATCACCGCCGGGACCAGCGGGCTCTTCGCGCTGCGCGTCACCAACACCACGACCCACACCCTGGAGTCCGTGCAGGCCTACACCTTCGCCCTGAACCTCACGGGCATGGACGTGGACGGGGACGCGGACGGCGAGGAGCCCGGCGAGGAGTCCGTCCTCGACGACTTCCTCACCCTGGAGTGGTCCTCCGCCGCCCAGCCCGCCTGGCGGAAGCTGAACCGGGACACCGAGGAGGCCCTCGCGCTCGGCACCCTCGCCAAGGGCGGCTCGGCCGATGTGAAGCTGCGCCTCACCGTCGACGCGAAGGCTCCGGCGGGCGAGGGCGTCGCCTTCGCCGTCGGCGCGTACGAGAACGCGGACGGCAGCTGCGGCGTCAACCAGGAGTACGCCAACGCCCACTTCGACATCCTCGCGGCCAAGGGCGACAAGCCGGCGCCGACCCCCTCGCAGACCACCGCCACGCCCGCCCCGGACACCACCACCGGCGGCGGCAGCACCACCCAGCTCGGCGGCACGGGCACCCCGGACGGCGCCCTCGCCGCCACCGGCGCCGGTTCCGCCCTCCCGCTCGGCTGGGCCGCCGCGGGCGCGGTCGCCCTCGGCGCGGGCGCGCTGGTCGTCACCCGCCGCCGCAAGGCCGACGCGCGGGCCTGACCCGTACCGCGCGGGAGGGCCCGCACCCCGGGAAGCCGGGGTGCGGGCCCTCCCGCGTGCTCAGCCCGCCGTGCGCGGAACGCGCTTCTCCCACGTCCGGTGGAAGACGACCTCGCCGCCCTCCCGGCACACCACCTCGTCGGTGGTGAGGAAGGAGTCCGCGTCGCAGGAGATCTCCGAACGGGTGTCGATCACCACGTCCCAGGCCAGCTCCGGCCGGTGCAGCCGGATCGACCACTCCGAGCGGGTCCGCGCGGACAGCGGGTCGTGCTCCTCGATCGTGTAGGTCTCCCGGGCGTCCTCGGTGAACTCCAGACCGTCCGGGTACACCCGCGTACCGCCGTACTTCGGGTCGACCTCCAGGGTCCACTCGCCCTTGGCCACGTCCCGGACCACGAGCCGCTCCGGCCTCGGCTCCTCCAGGGTCTCCGGGAAGACCACCCCGAGCGGCGGGGACTGCTCGGGCTCGGCCCATTCCACGGCGTCCTCGGTGTGCTCGCGCACCGGCAGGGTGAGCGCGGAGCCCGCCGGGTCCAGGACGAAGCCCGCCGCGTCCGGCTGCGGCCAGATCCACGGCCAGTACGCCGAGGAGACCGCGAGCCGCACCCGGTGGCCGGGTGCGAAGGCGTGCCCGATGCCGTTCAGCTCGAAGACGTACGGCTCCGTCTCGCCGATCTGCGCCTCCACCGCCCGGTCACGGCCGTAGCGGGCGGAGAAGTTCAGCGCGCCCCGGGTGACGAGCGTCGAGGAACCGTCCGGGGCGACGTCGCAGAGCCGGGCGATCACCTGCCCGGTGGGGGCGGCGGCGCGCAGCGCCAGGTTGACCGAGGGGCGGCCGAGGATCTCCAGGGGGCCGCCGTCCGCCGGGACGGGGAAGTCGAAGCAGACCGAGCGGGCGTCCTCCTCGCGCTGGTCCGGCGGCAGGTCGGCGTCGTTGCCGAAGGGGAAGAAGCGCCCGGCGTCCACCCCGGTGTGCTGCGGCGAGTCGACGAGGACGGGCGTGCCCTGGAAGGCGTACGCCACGGGGGTGGTGTGCGGGGAGGGCCAGGAGGGGTCGGCGACCCAGCGGCCCGGCAGCTCCGGGTAGACGGTGGCCGGGGGGTGGGACTCGCTGATCCAGGAGCGGAGCAGCGGTTCGGCCAGGACGTCGTTGTCGGCGCCCTTGAGATGGTGGTCCCACCAGCGCAGGGTCTCCTGGAGGAAGCCGATGGCGGGCCCCGGCGGCAGCCCCCGGTCGGGGTACTGGTGCGACCAGGGGCCGATGATGCCCCGGACCCGGTCCTGCGGGAGGTGCCGGACGAGCCGCAGGACGGTGTCCCGGTACGGGTCGTGCCAGCCGCCGACGGCGAGGACGGCGGCCTTGATCGCGCCGTAGTCCTCGCAGACGCTGCCGTGCCGCCAGTAGTCGTCGCGGGTCTGGTGGGAGAGCCAGGTGTGGCTGAAGGGCTGGACGGCCTCCAGGCGCTTCAGCCACATCTCGCGCCACTCGGGTCCCATCTGAAGGGGGTCCGGCGGGCGGCAGACGAAGGCGAGCATGGTGGCGGCCCAGGCGTGCATGTCGACGCCGAGGACCGAGCCGCCCATGTAGTGGACGTCGTTGTCGTAGCGGTCGTCGGTGGAGCAGACGGTGACGACCGCCTTGAGGGGCTCGGGGGCGAGGGCGGCGATCTGGAGCGAGTTGAAGCCGCCCCAGGAGATGCCGAACATGCCGACCTTGCCGGTGCACCACTCCTGGGCGGCGAGCCAGTTCACCACGGCGACGCCGTCGGCCAGTTCGACGGCGTCGTACTCGTCGCCCGGCAGGCCCTCGCTGTTGCCGTGGCCGCGCACGTCGACCCGGACGGAGGCGTAGCCGTGGCCCGCGTACCAGGGGTGGCGCTGCCAGTCGCGGGGAGCGGTCCAGTCGGTGAGGCGGTAGGGCAGGTACTCCAGGAGGGCGGGCACGGGCTCGGCGGTGACCGGCCGCCACACCCGCGCGTACAGCAGGGTGCCGTCCGGCAGCGGGATGCGGACGTCCTCGTGCCGGGTCTCGTACGGGAAGTCGGTGCGGATCTTCATCTCGGCTCCCTATCGGACGGGGTGCATGGTGCGGCGCAGCCAGGGCGCCAGGGCGATGACGGCGAGGCCGACGAGGACGGCGGCGCCACCGTTGACGCCGAAGTAGAGCGGCTTGGAGACCTCGTCGTAGAGCTTCACGGTCTGTGCCTGGATGCCGTTGGCCAGGGCGAGGGAGAGGAACCAGAGCGACATCGTCTGGCTGGAGAACGCCTTCGGGGCGAGCTTGCTGGTGGCCGACATCCCGGAGGTCTCCAGGAGGACGTCGCCGAGCCCGAGCAGCAGATAGGAGCCGACGATCCACCAGGCGGCCATCTGGTAGGTGTCGCCGGAGTGCCCCGAGGTCGGCAGGACCATGAGGAGGAAGGACAGACCGCCGAGGATCACACCGAAGGCGATCTTGTTGGAGGCGTGTGGCTGCCGGGGGCCCATCCGCGCCCAGGCGGCGGCCACCACGGGGGCCAGCAGCACCTCGAAGGCGCCGAGGGCGGAGGCGTACCAGCCGGCCGGGAAGTCGAAGCCGAGGATGGTCGTGCGGGCGTTGGTGGAGGCCAGCAGGATCATCGTCGAGTAGGCCTGGAAGAGGATGAAGTTGAACGCCACCGAGGCCAGGAAGAGCACGATGTACGGCTTGAGCCGGCCGCGCTCCTCGGGAGTGACCCGGGGGCTGGCGAACATCACCCAGAAGTAGACGACCGGGGCGATCACCGAGATCAGGGTCAGCAGGTCGACGAACCGGTCCATGGTGAGCCAGCCCGCGAGCGAGAGCGCGGTGGCGAGGACGGCCACGACGACCGCTCCGGCGATCATCATCCGGACCGCCCTGCGCATGGCCTCGGGGGCCAGCGCGAACTCGGCGGAGTGCCTGCGCCCGGCCAGGTGACGGCGGCCCGCGACGTACTGGATCAGACCGAGGGTCATGCCGAGCGCGGCGGCCGAGAAGCCCCAGTGGTAGCCCTGGTGGTCGGCGAGCCAGCCGGTGATCAGCGGTCCGGCGAAGGCGCCGATGTTGATCGCCATGTAGTAGAGGGCGAAACCGGCGTCCCGGCGCTCGTCGTCGGTCCGGTACAGCTTGCCGACCATGGTCGCCACGTTCGGCTTCAGCAGACCGGTGCCCGCGCTGATCAGACCGAGGCCGACCCAGGTCATCGCGGCGGTCGGCACGGCCATCGCGTAGTGGCCGCAGGCGATCAGGACGCCGCCCCACAGGACCGCCCGGTAGGAGCCGAGGACCCGGTCCGCCAGCCAGCCGCCGGCCACCGACACCAGGTACACCAGGGTGCCGTAGGCGGCGGAGACCGAGGCGGCGGTGCCCGACGCCATGCCGAGGCCGCCATCGGATACGGTCGCGGCGAAGTACAGGACGAGGATCGCCTGCATGCCGAGGAACGAGAACCGTTCCCAGACCTCCAGACCGGAGAGGCTCAGCAGGCCTCGTGGGTGCCCGAGGAAGGCACGGTCGTCCTCGGGGGGCGGCTGTTCGCCGTTTCTGCCGGTGTCTATCGTTGCTCTGGACAAAACGCCTACTCCTGCTCGTATCAGCTGATCACGAACATACCGGGAGTGACGGGAAGGCGCCCACAGTGATCGAAAGGTGACCGGATACGCTGGCTTGAGCGAATCGAGCGACACATCGACAATCCGTGTGATCGTCAAGTAGACGTCAGCAGACAGGAGACCCCCTCGTGACCGTCGTCGGGCCGTTCGGTCTTAGCGTGCGGGACCAGGCTCTTGAGGCCGATGTCCAGACCGGCCTGGCGGCCGTGGAGGCGGGCCTCCTGGACGCCACCAAGAGCGATGTCCCCTTCATCACGGAGGCCGCCCAGCACCTGGTGCTCGCCGGCGGCAAGCGGTTCCGTCCCCTGCTCGTGATGCTCGCCGCCCAGTTCGGCGACCCGTACGCGCCGGGCGTGGTGCCCTCCGCCGTCGTCGTCGAGCTGACCCACCTGGCCACGCTGTACCACGACGACGTCATGGACGAGGCCGTCGTCCGACGCGGTGTCGAGAGCGCCAACACCCGCTGGGGCAACTCGCTCGCCGTCCTCACGGGCGACTTCCTCTTCGCCCGCGCCTCGCACACCCTCGCCGACCTCGGCCCCGAGGCCGTCCGCATCCAGGCCGAGGCCTTCGAGCGGCTGGTCACCGGTCAGATCCTGGAGACCGCGGGCCCCCGCGACGGCCGCGACCCCGTCGCCCACTACCTCGACGTCCTCGGCGGCAAGACCGGCTCGCTCGTCGCCGTCTCCTGCCGCTTCGGCGCCATGATGTCCGGCGCCGACGAGAGCGTCGTCGAAACCCTCACCCAGTACGGCGAACGGCTCGGCGTCGCCTTCCAGCTCGCCGACGACGTCCTCGATATCGCCTCCGATTCCCACGAGTCCGGCAAGACCCCCGGCACCGACCTGCGCGAGGGCGTCCCCACCCTGCCGATCCTGCATCTGCGGGCCGCCGCCGCGGCCCACGGCCGCCCCGAGGACCTCGAACTCGTCGCCCTCGTCGACGGCGACCTCGCCGACGACAGCCGGCACGCCGAGGCGCTGCGCCGACTGCGCGCCCACCCGGCCCTCGACCAGGCGCGCAGGGACACCGTGCGGTACGCGGAGGAGGCCCGCGCGATGCTGGCGCCGCTGCCCGAGGGCTACGCGAAGGCCGCCCTCGCCGAGATGTGCGACGCGGTTGTCCACCGAGCGGGGTAATTCCTCTCGGGGTCGGGTCATCCCGTAGCAGTACGCCAGGTTGAGCCCGGGGGCTGACGCTTCCGGGCTTTCTCCTTGATGGGATGGGGACATCGACCACGGAGGAAGCGGAGACCATGGCAGAGACCCGTAAGGCGAGCCGGTTCATCGTCCCGATAGCGGTGGCAACAGTGGCCGCGGCGACCATCGGGCTCGTCCCGGCGCTGGCGGCGTCCGGAGACCCCGACCTGCCCGAGATCACGGCCGCGCAGCTCATCGAGAAGATCGCCGCCTCGGACACCCAGACCCTGTCCGGCACGTTCCGGATCTCCACCGACCTCGGACTGCCGTCCCTCGGCGGTCTGACGCCGGGACTCGACGGGCTCGGCGCCCTCACCGGCGGAGGCGGCGGCGGGACCTCGTCGGCCGACCCCACGGCGAAGCTCGGCGAGCTGCTCTCCGGCAGCCACACCCTGCGCGTCGCGGCCGACGGCCCCGAGCGCCAGAAGCTCACCCTGCTCGACGGCTCCGACGAGTACAGCCTCGTCCACAACGGGCGGGACGTCTGGGCCTACGACAGCAAGTCCCGCGAGGTCCACCACGGTGAGACCGGCCCCGCCGGGAAGGCCGAGAAGCTCCCGGCCACGCCCAAGCAGCTCGCCGACGAGGTCCTGAAGGCGGCGGGCGACCACACCTCGCTCACCGTCGACGGGACCGCCAAGGTGGCCGGGCGGAGCGCGTACCAGTTGGTGATCAAGCCGAAGCAGAGCGGTTCGACGGTGGAGTCGGTGAAGATCGCGGTGGACGCGGCGACCGGCCTGCCGCTGAAGTTCACGCTTGCCTCCGTCGAGGGCGGCAAGCCCGTCGTCGACGCGGGATTCACCAAGGTCGACTTCGCGAAGCCGGCCGCATCGGAGTTCGACTTCAAGGTGCCGAAGGGCGCGAAGGTGACGGAGGAGGGAGCCGGGGCCGGAGACGGACCGGGTCTCGCTCCGGGGGACCTCGGCGACGATCTGCCCGAGGGCTTCGAGGAGGGACTGCCCGGCCTCGGCGGGGAGTCCGGGGGTCCGGACTCCGGTCTGCCCCAGGGCCCGAAGACCATCGGCGAGGGCTGGACGACCATCGCGACGCTCGACACCGGAGCCGACCCGACGGCCGCTCTCGACGAGGCACCGAAGGAGTTCAAGGGCCTGCTCGACTCCTTCGGCGACAAGGTCACCGGGAAGTTCGGCAAGGGCACCCTCTTCAAGACGAAGCTGGTGAACGCCCTCCTCACCGACGACGGCAAGGTCTACGTCGGCGCGGTGACGAAGGACGGCCTGATCGACGCGGCGAACGCGGCGAACGCGGCCAAGTAGCGGCGGAGTTGGTGACCCGGGCGGGTCGGGGGCGATGGTCACCGGCCCACCCGGGAGTCTTGCGCTGTCCGGCGCCGCCGGACCGAGGGAACGTCGGCACCGGTCCTTACGGGGCGTGGGCCCCGGCCCTTACGGGGCGTCGGTCCCGGCCCTTACGGGAACGTCAACTTGAAGCCGCTGATGTAACCGGTGTCGGAGGACGCCTTGTCCTGGGCGCGGAGCTGCCAGACGCCGTTGGCGACCTTGGCGGAGGCGTTGACCGTGAAGGTCTGGACGATGTTGTCCGCGCTGCCGCCCGCTCGGTTGTGCAGGTTGTAGACCGTGCCGTCGGGGGCGATCAGGTCGACGATCAGGTCGCCGATCCAGGTGTGCGCGATGTCCACGCCGACCGCGAGGTTGGCCGGGGCGTTGCCGGTGATGCCGGTGACGGTCACCGAGGTGGTCACCGCGGCGCCGTTGTCCGGGATGGCCACGTCGGCGGTGTTCTCGAAGACCTTGCCGGTGGGCGGGGTCGTCGAACCGGCCGACAGGTTCCAGATCGCGTACGCGATGGCGTCCGAGTTCCGGTCCAGGGCGGTGTCGTTGATGTTCGCCGTGGTGTCGCAGGACGCGTGGTAGCAGCGGTCGAACGCCAGACCCGAGGTGCCGCCCCACTTCTGGGCCTGCGCGGCGGTCTTGATGTAGTCGGCGCCGGAGAAGAGCCCGCCGACCGGGATGCCCACGTTCTTGAACGGCGCGTGGTCGGAGCGGCCGTCGCCCTCGGTCTCGATCTCGGTGGGGACGCCGATCCCCGCGAAGTAGTTCTTGAAGGTCTGCTCGATCGTCGGGTCGTCGTCGTAGACGAAGTAGCCCGGGTTCGGCGAGCCGACCATGTCGAAGTTCAGATAGCCCTTGATCTTCGCGCGGTCGGCGGTGGGCAGGTTGGTGACGTAGTACTTCGAGCCGACCATGCCGTACTCCTCGGCGCCCCACCAGCCGAAGCGCAGGTGCTTCGCCGGCTGGAGCTGGGCGCGGGAGACGGCGAGCGCGGCTTCCAGGGTCGCGGCGGAGCCGGAGCCGTTGTCGTTGATGCCGGGGCCCGCGGTCACCGAGTCGAGGTGGGAGCCCGACATGATCACCTGGTTGGGGTCGCCGCCCGGCCAGTCGGCTATCAGGTTGTAGCCGGTGGAGCCGCCGTAGCTGAAGGTCTGGAGGGCGGTGGTGAATCCGGCCGCGTCCAGCTTGGCCTTCACGAAGTCGATCGAGGCCTTGTAGCCGGTACGGCCATGGGCGCGGTTGCCGCCGTTGGCGGTGGCGATCGCCTGGAGGTCAGCCAGGTGCTGCTTGACGTTGGCGACGGGGATGTCCGGCGCGGCGACGGCGGCCGTCGCGGTGGGGCTGGCGGAGGCGGTGGTGCCGGTGAGTCCGCCGAGGGCGAGCGCCGCGAGGGCGGCGGCCGTGGTGACGCGTCTGGGCACGGAGGAGTTCATGAGGGGGGCTCCGGATTCCGAACGGGGACGGGACGGAACGTGCGAGACGCCCCGGGCGTGGGTGCCACGAGGCGCTGGAGCTGTGCGAATGCGCGTGCAGTGTTCAGTTGTTCTCTCGTGCTGCTGTTCGCTGTGCGTGCTGAATGGTCGGCGAGAGGGTGATTCTGCGTCAAGAGCGGAAACCGGTCAGTTGGGTTCGCTCATCGGACGGGCCGACGGCCCCGGATGGCGCCCAAGATCATTTGCTGGGCAGAATGAACCGTATGGCTCTCTCGAACATACCGACGAAGGCGACGGTCGAGGACGCTCCGGCGATCAGCCGGGCCCTGGCCCGCGCCTTCTGCGACGACCCCATGATGCGCTGGTTCTTCCCCGAGGAAGCCACCCGCGAGGACGGCCTCGGCCGCTACTTCACCACCCTCTTCACCCGCCAGTACGGGCTCCACGGCGTGTGCGAACGCACCGACGCCGCCGCCGCGTTCTGGGTGGCGCCCGAGGGCCAGGAGAAGGCGGTGCCCGACGCGGGGACCGTCCAGGAGCTGGCCGACATCCTCGGCGACCGCGCCGGACTCTTCCGCGAGGCGGTCGAATCCGCCGCCGCGCACACCCCGCCGGAGCCCCACTGGTACCTCGCCGTCATCGGCGCCGACCCCGAAGCCCGGGGCCAGGGCCACGGCTCCGCCCTCCTCCGCTCGGGCCTGGCCAAGGCGGACGCGGCGGGCCTCCCCGTCTACCTGGAGTCCTCCAAGCCGGAGAACCTCCCCGTCTACGAACACTTCGGCTTCACCACCCTCGGCGAAGCCACCCTCCCCGGCGGCGGCCCGACCCTGTGGGCGATGCGCAGGGCGCCGCGCTGAGAGGCGTCCGACGGGGCGGTGGCGGCGGGCTCCCTCACGGGGTGCCCGTCGCCCCGCCCGCGACCTCACCCGTCACTCCGCCCCCGTCGCTCCCCGTGTCGCTCCGTCCGCATCCCCGTCCGCGCCCCCGGCCCGCAGGTGGTCGAGCAGCCCCGGGACCTCCGGGTACGGCTCCTCGCGGGGCAGCAGCGGGCGGGCCGCCTCGGCGCCCCCGGCCCGTACCAGCGCGTGGATCCGGTGGGCGAGCGGCGTGACGTCGGTGAGGGACACCGTCCACTCGTCGGCGTACCGCCGGGCGGCCTCGCCGGTGAGCCCGAGCTGGAGCGAGCGGTGGGGGAGCGCCCGCAGCAGCGGGTCGCGCTCCGGGTCCCACTGGACGCGGGCCGGTGCCCGGCGCAGCTCGCGCCGCCGGCCGGCCCGGTCGGGGTGGAACCCGCGCGCGTAGTGCGAGAGGCAGGCGTGACGCAGGGCCCACTCGAAGCCCTCGCGGGTGATCTCCACGGCGAGGACGGTCTCCTGGCCCTCCTTCAGGCCCCAGCCCGAGCGGTACATCATCCACAGGAACGAGGGCTTGATCCAGGTCATCCGGTCCCGCTTCCAGGCGGCCGGAAAACGACCCTCGCGGGCGGCGGGCAGCCCGATGGCGGGCGGGTAGGCCTGGTAGACGGTGACCGTGTGCGCCGTGTGCCGCGCACGGATCCGGTACTTCGGTTCTTCCATGGGCCCAGGGTGGGACGGAGCCCCCGCGCCCGGCCACCGGATTTACGGGGCCGGGCGCGGGGGCTCGTGGACCGGACCCGTCAGAGGGCGGTCCGGGTCGGGTCCTCCGTCGCCGGTGTGGCCTTGGTGGTTTCGGCCAGGGCGGATGCTTCCCGCCGGGCCGCTTCCATCGCCGCCCGGCTCCGGCGGGCCGTGCGCAGGGCGTCCCAGGTGAGGAGGATCAGGGCCAGCCAGACCAGGGAGAAGCCCGCCCAGCGCTCCGGGGGCATCTCCTCGTGGAAGTACAGGATGCCCAGGAGGAACTGGAAGGTCGGCGCCAGGTACTGGAGGAGGCCGAGGGTCGAGAGCGGGACGCGTATCGCCGCCGCGCCGAAGCAGACGAGCGGGACCGCCGTGACGATGCCGGTGGCCGCGAGCAGGGCGGTGTGTCCGGCGCCGTGGGAGCCGAAGGCCAGATCGCCCCGGGTGCCGAGCCAGATCAGATAGCCGAGCGCGGGCAGGAACTGGACGGCGGTCTCTGCGGCCAGCGATTCCAGGCCACCGAGGTTGACCTTCTTCTTCACCAGCCCGTAGACGGCGAAGGAGAACGCCAGGGTGAGCGAGATCCACGGCAGCTGCCCGTAGCCGATCGCCAGGACGAGGACGGCGGCGAAGCCGACGCCGACCGCCGCCCACTGCGCGGGCCGGAGCCGTTCCTGGAGGACGAGGACGCCGAGCGCGATGGTGACCAGCGGGTTGATGAAGTACCCGAGGGAGGCCTCGACGACATGGCCGGTGTTCACGGACCAGATGTACAGGCCCCAGTTCACCGTGATCACGGCCGCCGCGATGGTGATCAGGCCCAGCTTGCGCGGGCTGCGCACGAGGTCGCCGACCCAGTCCCAGCGGCGCACGGCGAGCAGCGCGAGGCCGACGAAGGCCAGTGACCACACCATCCGGTGGGCCAGGATCTCGACGGCCCCCGCGGGTCTGAGGAGCGGCCAGAAGAGCGGGACAAGACCCCACATGCCGTAGGCGCCGATCCCGTAGAGCAGTCCCGCTCTTTCCTCGTTCACCGTCTGCACCGGTTTCACCGGACCTCCCGCCCCCTGCGCCGCGCTGTCGTGGGGAAAGGTAGCGCCGCACCGGGCGGATTGTCATGCACGTACCGCAATACGGTCATGACCGCGAGGGGGCCGGTCAGGAGGCGGCCAGGGCCTCGCCGACCGTCTCGCCGAGCGGGGTGGTGGGGCGGCCGATGAGCCGGGCCAGGTCGCCGGTGCGCAGGGCGAGCGCGCCGTGCTCCACGGCCCGGTCGACGTCGACGAGGATCTCCGCGAAGGCGGCGGGGAGCCCGGCGCCGGTCAGGATCTCCAGGTGGGCCTGGGCGGGCACGTTCCGGTACGTGATCTCCCGGCCGGAGCGGGCGGCGATCTCGGCCGCGTACTCGGCGAAGGACCAGGCGGTGTCGCCGCTCAGCTCGTACGCCCGGTTCAGGTGCTCCTCGGCCGGGCCGGTCAGGACGGCGGCGGCCGCGGCGGCGTAGTCGGCGCGGGTGGCGGAGGCGATCCGGCCCTCGCCCGCGTTGGCGACGACGGCGCCGTGGGCCAGGACGGGGGCGAGGTTCTCGGTGTAGTTCTCGGTGTACCAGCCGTTGCGCAGGAAGGTGTACGGCAGCTCCGAGGCGAGGATCAGCCGCTCGGTCTCCTTGTGCTCGGCGGCCAGCTCGAAGTCGGCCTCCGGGCCGCCGAGGATGCCGGTGTACGCGAGCTGGGCCACGCCCGCCGCCTTGGCCGCGTCGATCACGGCGGTGTGCTGGGGGACGCGGCGGCCGACCTCGCTGCCCGAGATCAGCAGCACCCGGTCCCCGGCGGCGAAGACGCCGGCCAGCGTCTCCGGCCGGTCGTAGTCGGCGATCCGCAGTTCGACACCGCGCGCGGCGAGGTCGGCGGCCTTCTCCTCGTTCCGGACGACGGCGGCGACCGAGCCGGCCGGGACGGTGGCGAGGAGGGCGTCGATGACATGGCGGCCGAGGTGGCCGGTGGCTCCGGTGACGACGATGCTCATGGTGCTGCTTCCTTCTCCCGTGGGGGGTGTGACGGGCGGGACGCCCACGACACTCACCGTACGACCAGCGCTATCTTTTGGTAAGTACCCACTTTGAAGTAAGGTACTGGTGTGGGAGTAAGTGGTGGTACGGAGCGTCCGCGGGGGCTGTTCGCCGATGTCGACGGCGGCATGTGCCCGGCGCGGCTCGTCCTTGAGCACGTCACCAGCCGCTGGGGCGTCCTCGTCCTGATCGCCCTGGGGGAGCGCTCGTACCGCTTCGGCGAGCTGCGGCGGCACATCGGCGGCGTCAGCGAGAAGATGCTGACCCAGACCCTCCAGACCCTGGAGCGGGACGGCTTCGTGCACCGCGAGGCCCGGCCCGTCATACCGCCCCGCGTCGACTACAGCCTCACCCCGCTCGGCGAGGAGGCCGCCCGCCAGGTCCGCGAGCTTGCCCGCTGGACCGACCGCCGGGTCCCGGAGGTCGAGGCGGCCCGCGAACGGTACGACAGGGCCCGCGCGGAGAGCGCCGGAGCGTGACGGTATGACGGTATGACGGCATGAGGAAGGGGCACGGCCTGGGTGGCCGTGCCCCTTCCTCGTCCGGTGCGGGTGGGCGTCAGCCCGCGACCGTCCAGGTGTCGTTTCCGGCGAGGAGGCGGCCGAGGTCGCCCTCGCCCTGCCGGGCCACAGCCGTCTCCAGCTGCTCCGCCATGAGCGTGTCGTAGACCGGCCGGTCCACCGAGCGGAAGACCCCGATGGGGGTCTGGTGCAGGGTGTCCGGGTCGGCGAGGCGGGAGAGCGCGAAGGCGGTGGTCGGGGAGGCCGCCGAGGCGTCGTGGACGAGGATCCGCGACTCGTTCTCCGGGGTGACGGCGACGACCTGGAGGTCTCCGGTGGCCGGGTCGCGGACCACGCCCTTCTCGTTCTCGGCGCCGAAGCGGATCGGCTGCCCGTGTTCGAGCCGGATGACCGCTTCCTTCGCCTGGTCCTTGTCCTTGAGGACCTCGAAGGCGCCGTCGTTGAAGATGTTGCAGTTCTGGTAGATCTCCACGAGCGCCGTGCCGTTGTGCTCGGCCGCCTGCCGCAGGACCTCGGTGAGGTGCTTGCGGTCGGAGTCGACCGTACGGGCCACGAAGGACGCCTCCGCGCCGAGCGCCAGCGACACCGGGTTGAAGGGCGCGTCGAGCGAGCCCATCGGCGTCGACTTGGTGATCTTGCCGACCTCGGAGGTGGGCGAGTACTGGCCCTTGGTCAGCCCGTAGATCCGGTTGTTGAAGAGCAGGATCTTCAGGTTGACGTTGCGGCGCAGGGCGTGGATGAGGTGGTTGCCGCCGATGGAGAGCGCGTCGCCGTCGCCGGTGACGACCCAGACGGACAGGTCGCGCCGGGAGGTGGCGAGCCCCGTGGCGATGGCCGGGGCACGCCCGTGGATCGAATGCATCCCGTAGGTGTTCAGGTAGTACGGGAAACGGGAGGAGCAGCCGATGCCGGAGACGAAGACGATGTTCTCCTTCGCCAGGCCCAGTTCCGGCATGAAGCCCTGGACGGCGGCGAGGACGGCGTAGTCGCCGCAGCCGGGACACCAGCGGACCTCCTGGTCCGACTTGAAGTCCTTCATCGTCTGCCGTGCCTCGGCCTTGGGCACCAGGTTGAGCAGGGGCTCAGGCATCGATGGCCTCCTTGAGGGCGGCGGCGAGCTGCTCGGCCTTGAACGGCATGCCGTTGACCTGCGTGTGGCTGCGGGCGTCGACGAGGTACTTCGCCCGTACGAGGGTGGCGAGCTGGCCGAGGTTCATCTCGGGGACGACGACCTTCTCGAACCGCGCCAGGACCTCGCCGAGGTTCTTCGGGAAGGGGTTGAGGTGGCGCAGATGGGCCTGGGCGATGGGCTGCCCGTCGGCCCGCAGGCGCCGGACGGCCGCCGTGATCGGCCCGTAGGTGGAACCCCAGCCGAGGACCAGGGTCCGGGCGTTGTCCGGGTCGTCGACCTCGATGTCGGGGACGTCGATCCCGTCGGTCTTGGCCTGACGGGTGCGGACCATGAACTCGTGGTTGGCGGGGTCGTACGAGATGTTGCCGGTGCCGTCCTGCTTCTCGATGCCGCCGATGCGGTGTTCGAGTCCGGGGGTGCCGGGCACGGCCCAGGGACGGGCCAGGGTCTCCGGGTCGCGCTTGTACGGCCAGTAGACCTCGGTGCCGTCGGCCAGCGTGTGGTTGGGGCCGGTGGCGAACTCGGTGCGCAGGTCGGGCAGTTCCTCGACCTCGGGGATCCGCCAGGGCTCGGAGCCGTTGGCCAGGTAGCCGTCGGAGAGCAGGAAGACGGGGGTGCGGTAGGTCAGGGCGATCCGGGCCGCCTCGATCGCCGCGTCGAAGCAGTCGGCGGGCGTCCTCGGGGCGACGACCGGGACGGGCGCCTCGCCGTTGCGGCCGTACATGGCCTGGAGGAGGTCGGCCTGCTCGGTCTTGGTGGGCAGACCGGTGGAGGGGCCGCCGCGCTGGATGTCGACGATGAGCAGCGGCAGTTCGAGCGAGACCGCGAGGCCGATCGTCTCCGACTTCAGGGCCACGCCGGGGCCGCTGGTCGTGGTGACGGCGAGGGAGCCGCCGAAGGCGGCGCCGAGCGCGGCGCCGATGCCGGCGATCTCGTCCTCCGCCTGGAAGGTGCGCACGCCGAAGTTCTTGTGCTTCGACAGCTCGTGGAGGATGTCGGAGGCGGGCGTGATCGGGTACGAGCCGAGGTAGAGCGGCAGTTCCGCCTGACGGGCGGCGGCGATCAGGCCGTACGAGAGGGCCAGGTTCCCCGAGATGTTCCGGTAGGTGCCGGTGGGGAAGGCGCGGGTGGCGGGTGCCACCTCGTAGGAGACGGCGAAGTCCTCGGTGGTCTCGCCGAAGTTCCAGCCGGCCCGGAAGGCGACGATGTTCGCCTCGGCGATGGCGGGCTTCTTGGCGAACTTCTGCCGCAGGAAGGTCTCGGTGCCCTCGGTCGGACGGTGGTACATCCAGGACAGCAGTCCGAGCGCGAACATGTTCTTGGAGCGCTCGGCCTCCTTCCGGGAGAGCCCGAACTCCTTGAGCGCCTCGACGGTCAGCGTGGTCAGCGGCACCGGGTGGACCCGGTAGCCGTCGAGCGAGCCGTCTTCGAGGGGCGAGACCGCGTAACCGACCTTGGCCATGGGGCGCTTGGTGAACTCGTCGATGTTGACGATGATCTCGCCGCCGCGCGGTACGTCCCCGATGTTCGCCTTGAGGGCGGCGGGGTTCATCGCGACCAGCACGTTCGGTGCGTCGCCCGGGGTCAGGATGTCGTGGTCGGCGAAGTGCAACTGGAAGGAGGAGACGCCCGGCAGGGTCCCGGCGGGTGCCCGGATCTCGGCCGGGAAGTTCGGCAGCGTGGAGAGGTCGTTCCCGAAGGACGCCGTTTCCGAGGTGAATCGGTCACCCGTGAGCTGCATGCCGTCGCCCGAGTCACCCGCGAAACGGATGATCACCCGGTCGAGCCGGCGGACTTCCTTCTCCGTGCCGTGGTGGGGCGTCTCGGGGGCACCGCGCTGCTCCCCGAGCAAAGCCTCACCGGCCTCGCTGCTGACCTGGCTGGTCACTGAACTGGACCTCCCTCGTGGCAAGGGGACTCCCCGCCGGAGGCGGAGAGGGCTCGGGTTGCGGTCGGCCGGTCACCGTCCGTCCCGAGGCCCACCCTACGACGCCGAGACAGGCCCTCCCGGGACTTCTCACATCCTGGACCTCTTTTTGAGACGCCCTCTTGCCCTGAATTGTCACCTTCTGTCACCCCCGGAACGCTCCGGGAGGCCGCGCCCAGCCTCGTCCTTCGGTCCTAGGCCCCCGGGGCGCCGGTGATCGGCCTCCGGAACCCCAGGGCGGCTGACGGTGTGTCAGGTCCTCAGGATCGCAAATACGTCAACACCGCAAGTACCCGGCGATGATCGCCTTCACTCGGCGAGAGGCCCAGCTTCAGGAAAATGTTGCTGATGTGTTTCTCCACCGCGCCGTCGCTCACCACCAGCGCCTTCGCGATCGCCGAGTTCGTCCGGCCCTCCGCCATCAGACCGAGGACCTCCCGCTCGCGCGGGGTCAGGTTCGCGAGCACGTCCTGCTGACGGCTCCGGCCCAGCAGCTGCTGCACGACCTCCGGGTCGAGCGCCGTACCGCCCCCGGCCACCCGGACCACCGCGTCCACGAACTCCCGGACCTCCGCGACCCGGTCCTTCAGGAGGTACCCCACCCCCCGGGTCGACCCGGCGAGGAGTTCGGTGGCGTACTGCTCCTCCACGTACTGCGAGAACACGAGCACCCCCAGACCCGGGTACTCCTTGCGCAGCCGCACCGCGGCCCGCACCCCTTCGTCCGTATGCGTCGGAGGCATCCGTACGTCCGCCACCACCACGTCCGGCAGCGCCCCCTCGGCGGCCAGCCCGGCCACCGTCGCCACCAGCGCCTCACCGTCCCCGACCTTGGCGACGACCTCGTGCCCCAGATCGGTCAGGAGCCTCGTGAGCCCCTCCCGCAAGAGGACGGAATCCTCGGCGATGACCACTCGTACCCGCTCCGCCACGCCCTGCACTCCCACGCGTTCCGTCCCCCATGCCCTGTCGATCGACTCGTCCGCGCCGCCCGCCCCCGAGGGGACGAAGACGACCCGGCCAGCATCGCAGGGTTCCGGCACGGAGGGGGAACCACCAGGGGGGCGGCCCGGCGTGGGCCGCCCCCCCTGGCAGAAGGGGCCGCTACGCCCGCCAGGGCAGCTCCACCGTCACCGTCGTCGGGCCGCCCTCCGGCGAGTCCACCGCGAGGACCCCGTCGACCGCGCCGACCCGCTCCGCGAGCCGGGCCAGGCTCCGCCCCGCCGCCGTCTCCGCGCCGCCCACACCGTCGTCCCTGACCTGGAGCATCAGACGCCCGCCCGCCCGCCACACATCCACCCACGCCCGACGGGCCCGTGCGTGCGCGGAGACGTTCTGGAGCAGCTCCGACACCGTGAAGTACGCGAGGCCCTCGATCGCCTGCACCGGACGCGCCGGCAGATCCACCGACACCGACACCGGCACCGCGCACCGCCCCGCCACCGCGGAAAGCGCCGCGTCGAGCCCCCGGTCGGTCAGGACCGCCGGGTGGATGCCCCGCGCCAGGTCCCGCAGCTCCTGAAGCGCCAGCTTCACCTCGCCGTGCGCCTCTTCGACCAGGACCGCGGCCGCCTGCGGGTCCCGCGCCAGCTTCTCCTTCGCGAGGCCCAGATCCATCGCGAGCGCCGAGAGCCGCGCCTGCGCCCCGTCGTGCAGGGCCCGCTCGATGCGCCGCAGATCGGCGGCGGCGGTGTCGACCACCACCCCCCGGTCCGACTCCAGCTCCGTCACACGGGACGCCAGCCGCGACGGACCGAGCAGCCCCCTCACCAGCGCCCCGTCCACGGCGACGAACCCGCGCAGCAGCCACGGCCCCACCATCACGAACACCAGGCCGATCAGGCACGTCACCGTGACCTCGAAGGTCGAGTCCAGATAGAAGCTGTGGGTCCCGTCGCCGTACAGCTGTATGCCCTCCTGCCCCACGTACGTCGGGAAGACCCACCGCCACAGCGGATACGTGAGCAGGCCCCAGCCCCACGACCAGAACGCCACCGTCACCGAGAACGAGAACACCGCCCACGGCAGGTGCACCACCGCGTACAGCAGATGCCGCCACGAGGCACCGCTCTTCAGCATCGCCGCCATCCACGCGAACGGCCCGCCCGTACGCCCCCGCACCGGCTCCGGCGCCCGCACGTCGAGACCGAGCAGCCCGCGCGCCCTCGCCCGCTCCACCGCCCCGAAGCCCCGGCACATCGCGAGCGCCCAGGCCAGGATCGGCACCCCCAGGAAGGTGATGAGCAGCCCGGCACCGGCCGACACGAACGACACGGAGAGCGCGAACCAGACGACGCTCAGCGGCAGCCCGGTCAGCACGTACAGCAGGGCCCGCCAGGTGCGGGCCTCGAACGGCGCGCGGATCGCGGCGGGAAGGCGGGGGGAGTCCATCGCGGAAGCCCTTCTTCAGTGGGGAGGGAAAGCCGGTGTGCGGTACATGTCCCAGGGTTCCGTCCCGACGCCCGCCGGACCATGAGGCGGGTGGGCGTCCCTGAACGGGGGTTTTCCCTACCTGGGGGAGGGGCGGGGCGTTCCCGGGTCCGGGCGTACGCGGAGGCACCCGAGGGGCGGGGTGCCTCTCGGGTGCTTGGGGGTTTGGGGCGCTTGGGCGCCTGGGGGAGTGCGGGTGTGCGGGCCTGAGGGGGCGCGGGGCGTGGGGGTACGGGATGCCGGGTGGTCAACCCGTACGGGTCCCAACGGCCCCGCCGGTCACCCCCGTACACCCCCTACTGGTCACCCCCTACGTGGCACCCCCTACTGGTCACCCCCTACGTGGCACCCCCTACCGGTCACCCCCTACACCCCGCCGTCACCCCTTCGGGCGGGTCCGCCACGGCAGTTCCGCCGTGACCGTCGTCGGGCCGCCCTCCGGCGAGTCCAGGACGAGGAGGCCGTCCACCGCCCCCAGCCGTTCCGCGAGCCCCGCGAGACCCGTGCCGCCGTCGAAGCGAGCCCCGCCCGCCCCGTCGTCCCTGACCTGGAGCATCAGCCGGTCGTCCGTCCGCCACACGTCCACCGAGGCGGACCGGGCCCGTGCGTGCTTGGAGACGTTCTGGAGCAGCTCCGACACCGTGAAGTACGCGATGCCCTCGATCGCCTCCGCCGGACGCTCGGTCAGATCGACCGTCACCTTCACCGGCACCGTGCAGCGCGCCGACACCGACGAGAGCGCCGCCCCGAGTCCCCGGTCGGTCAGGACCGCCGGGTGGATGCCCCGCGCCAGGTCCCGCAGCTCCTGAAGCGCCAGCTTCACCTCGCCGTGCGCCTCGTCGACCATCGCCGCCGCCGCCTCCGGATCGTGCAGCAGCTTCTCCTTCGCGAGACCGAGCCCCATCGCCAGGGCCACGAGCCGTGCCTGCGCCCCGTCGTGCAGATCCCGCTCGATGCGCCGCAGATCGGCGGCGGCGGTGTCGACCACCACCCCCCGGTCCGACTCCAGCTCGGCGATCCGCCGCTCCAGCTCGTCCGAGGGCGAGAGCAGCCCCCGGACCATGCCCCGGTCCGCACTCGCGAGCCCCCGCGCCAGAAACGGCAGCACCGGCCAGAGGACCAGCAGCGACACCAGCGACACGACGAACGTGAGGATGCCCCACGGCAGCCGGATCAGCCCGTACAGCTGAGTCCGCCACGCCACCGGGTCCTTCAGCGCCCCCCACAGCCAGCCGAAGAAGCCGCCGCGCTTCGGCAGCCGGGACGGCTCGGCGATCTCCACCCCGAGCAGCGCCCGCGCCCGCCCCCGCTCCGAACGCCCGATCAGCCGCGCGCCCCCCAGACCGAGGGCGAGCAGCGGCAGCCCGACCACGGTCACCGCGAGCCCCACGCCGAGGAGCACGCTCACCACCGAGTAGACGAAACCGACCAGCGTCGTCGCCAGATTGGAGAGCAGGAAGGCGATCTCCTTCCAGGTCTCCTTCCCGTAGGCGGTGCGCTTCGCGCGGGGCGGGGCGACGGCGGACACGGAGGTCTCGGCGGAGTCAAGATCGGCGGTCATGCCCTCAAGACTGCCGGTCGCGTGCGCCCCGGCGCCATGGGGGAGGTCGGTGAGTGACAGGGGGGTTAGCCCCACCGTGCCCCGGCGCGCCCCGCCCCGGGACCACCCGCGCCCGCCCCGTGCCCCGGCGCGCCCCGGCTCCACAACGGCGCGCGCCCGGGTCCGTACGCCCCCGCGCCCCCGCCCCGCCCGTACCGGCGACGCCGAACCGAGCCCCACGGGACTGCTTACCGTCTCTTTAGCAGGGCCTAGACTCGCGTCCGACAGAGATGACTCCTGAGACACCGAGACCGAGGGGCGGACGTGCGGGAACCGACCGTTGTCGCGGCCGACGCGGCGGACTACTTCCAGACGTACTCCGTCGTCGGCCTGCTCGCCGTCGTCGGCGTGCTCTTCGTCGCCGTGGCGTTCGGCGCGGGCCGCCTGCTGCGGCCCGTCGTGCCGACACCCGAGAAGCTCCTCACCTACGAGTGCGGCGTCGACCCGGTGGGGGAGGGCTGGGCCCACACCCAGGTCCGCTACTACGTGTACGCCTTCCTCTACGTCATCTTCGCCGTCGACTCGATCTTCCTCTTCCCCTGGGCGACGATCTTCGCCACACCCGGCTACGGCGCCACCACCCTGGTCGAGATGTTCGTCTTCCTCGGCTTCCTGGCCGTGGGGCTGCTCTACGCGTACAAGAAGGGCGTCCTCACATGGACGTAACACCCGGAACCGGAGAGGGCCCCGTGCCCCTGCCCGCGCCGAAGCTGGGGCTGCTCGCCCGTCTGGCCCCCGAGCCCATGAAGGTGGTCCTCAACTGGGGCCGCCGCTACAGCCTCTGGGTCTTCAACTTCGGGCTCGCCTGCTGCGCCATCGAGTTCATCGCCGCCTCCATGGCCCGGCACGACTTCATCCGGCTCGGCGTGATCCCCTTCGCGCCCGGCCCCCGCCAGGCCGACCTCATGATCGTCTCCGGCACGGTGACCGACAAGATGGCACCCGCCGTGAAGCGCCTCTACGAGCAGATGCCCGAGCCCAAGTACGTCATCTCCTTCGGCGCCTGCTCCAACTGCGGCGGGCCCTACTGGGACTCGTACTCCGTCACCAAGGGGGTCGACCAGATCATCCCCGTCGACGTGTACGTGCCCGGCTGCCCGCCCCGCCCCGAAGCGCTCCTCCAGGGCATCCTCAAGCTCCAGGAGAAGATCGCCCGCGAGAGCCTCGCCGAGCGGTACGCCACCGCCGCGTCGGTCTCCCAGCTGACGAGCCCCCTCGTCCCGCCGCCGGGAGACGACCGGTGAACCCGTACGACTCCCTCCCCGACGCCGTCACCGAGGTCTTCGGCCCGGACGCCACGGCCGAGCAGGCGTACGACCTCCTGACGGTCGACGTCCCCCCGGCGGAGTGGCTCACCGCCCTCGAAACCGCCCGGACCACCCTCGGCTGCACCTACTTCGACTGGCTGAGCGCCGTCGACGAACCCGGCACCGGCTTCCGCGTCTGCGCGCACGTGGTGGCGCTCGGCGCCGACCGGCCCCGCCGCCTCATGGTCCGGACGACCGTCCCGCACGAGGCGCCCGTCCTCCCGACCGCCATCGGCGTGTACGCGGGCGCGGGCTGGCACGAGCGCGAGACCCACGAGATGTTCGGCGTCTCCTTCGAGGGCCACCCGCACCTCGTGCCCCTCCTCCTCCCCGAGAACTTCGAGGGCCACCCGCTCCGCAAGGACTTCGTCCTCGCCGCCCGCGTCGCCAAGGCGTGGCCGGGCGCGAAGGAGCCGGGCGAGTCCCACGACGGCGGCGGCCCCAAGCGCCGCCAGATGCTCCCGCCGGGCGTCCCCGACCCCAACGAGTGGGGCCCCCTCAAGGGCCAGCTCCCCCCGGCCCCCACCCGCCCGTCCCGCGCACCCCGCGCGACCACGAGCGGCGACGACCGCCCGGCCCGCCGCACCCGCACGACGACGGAGGCCACTCCGGCGGCAGGGGCCGCCCCTGCGGCGGGGGCCGCCCCGACGGCGGGGGCCACTCCGGCTACGGAGGCCGCCCCCGTGCGTCGGTCGCGTTCGGCTTCGCAGGGCTCGGCGAGTCAGACGGCTGCGACCGGCCAGGCGGCTGCGACGAGCGGGACGGCCCCGGCGGCCGAGTCGTCGGGTGCGCCGGTCCGACGGTCGCGTTCGGCTTCGGACGGTTCGGCGAGTCAGGCGGCTGTGGTTTCCGGGGAGTCGGGTGCTTCGGCTCCGGCGGCCGAGCCGGGTGCTCCGGCTGCGGGGGCCGAGTCGGGTGCTCCGGCTGCGGGGGCCCGTCCGCCGCGCCGGTCGCGTTCCGCCTCGGACGGATCCGCGAGCCAGGCGAAGCCGCAGCCCGAGGCCCCGGGGGAGGGGGAGGCCGGCCCGGCCACTCCGCGTACCCGCAGCTCGGACGCCCCCTGGCACCACGCCCGCCCGGCCTTCGACGAGCCTTCGCCGACACCGGAACCGGCTACGGAGCCGCCGACACCGGAGCCCGCAACGACACCGGAGCCCGCGCCCGAGACGGCGCCCGCGCCCGAGACGGAGTCCGAGCCCGCACCGGCACCGGAGTCCGAGCCCGCACCGGAACCGGCGCCCGCGCCCCGCCCCCAGCGCGAGGCCGACCCCGAGAACCGCCCCAAACCCCCCACCGCTCCCACTGGCCCCAGCGATCCCCGCGATCCCAGCGAGTCCAACGGCCCCACCCACCCCGCCGGAGGCGATCCCGCGTGAACGACGTGCTCGACGTCGCCCTCCGGCTGGTCGTCGTCTTCGTTGCCTTCCTCGTGCTGCCGCTCGTCGTCGGGCAGACCGAGCACAAGGTCATGGCCCATATGCAGGGCCGTCTCGGACCCATGTATGCCGGTGGTTTCCACGGCTGGGCCCAGCTCGTCGCCGACGGCGTGAAGTTCGCGCAGAAGGAGGACGTGGTACCGGCCGACGCCGACCGGCGGGTCTTCCAGCTCGCTCCGGCCGTCGCCCTCCTCCCGTACCTCCTCGTCCTCCTCGTCATCCCGGTCGGACCGGGCGACGGCGCGGTCGGGCAGGTCGTCGACGCGGGCATCTTCTTCGTGCTGGCCGTGATGGGCGTCGGCGTCCTCGGCAGCCTGATGGCCGGCTGGGCGTCCGCGAACAAGTTCTCGCTGCTCGGCGGTCTGCGTACGGCCGCCCAGCTCCTCGCGTACGAGCTGCCGATGCTCCTCGCCGCCGCCTCCGTCGCGATGGCCGCGGGCACCGTCTCGCTCCCGGGCATCCTGGACGCCTTCGAGTGGTGGTGGGTGCCCTGGCAGATCGTCGGCGCGCTCGTCTTCTTCGTGGCGGGCCTCGCGGAGCTGCAACGGCCCCCGTTCGACATGCCGGTCGCCGACTCGGAGATCATCTTCGGCGCGTACACCGAGTACACCGGTCTCCGCTTCGCCCTGTTCCTGCTGGCCGAGTACGCCGGGATCGTCGTCCTGTGCGGTCTCACCACCGTCCTGTTCCTCGGCGGCTGGCACGGCCCCTTCGGCGGGGACGGGCTCGGCTGGCTCTGGACCCTCCTCAAGACCGCCGTCCTCGCGTTCGTCGTCATCTGGCTCCGGGTGAGCTATCCCCGGCTCCGTGAGGACCAGCTCCAGAAGCTCGCCTGGACGGTCCTCGTCCCGCTCGCCCTCGCGCAGATCGCGCTCACCGGCATCGTGAAGGTGGCGAACCCCTAACCATGTCTCCCTTCCCCGGCTCCGGCCTCGCCAAGGGCCTCGCCGTCACCCTCGGCACGATGACCCGGCGCGCGCACACCGCGCGGTACCCCGACGTCCAGCCCGAGCTGCCACCCCGTACGAGGGGCGTCATCGGACTGTTCGAGGAGAACTGCACGGTCTGCATGCTCTGCGCCCGCGAGTGCCCCGACTGGTGCATCTACATCGACTCCCACAAGGAGACCGTCCCGGCCGCCGCCCCCGGTGGCCGCGAGCGCAGCCGGAACGTCCTCGACCGGTTCGCGATCGACTTCTCCCTCTGCATGTACTGCGGCATCTGCATCGAGGTGTGTCCCTTCGACGCGCTGTTCTGGTCGCCCGAGTTCGAGTACGCGGAGACCGACATCCACGAGCTGACGCACGAGCGGGACAAGCTCCGCGAGTGGATGTGGACGGTCCCCGAACCGCCCGCGCTCGACCCGCGCGCCGAGGAGCCGAAGGAGATCGCGGCGGCCCGCAAGGCGGCCGAGAAGGCAGCGGCGGCGGAAGCGGCAGCGGCGGCGGAAGCCGCAGCGGCCACCGCCCGCGCCGAGGCCGAGGCACAGGCCGCAGCGCAGGACCCGGCACAACCCCCGGCGCAGGACCCGGCACAGCCCCCGGCCGCCCCCCAGGACCCGGAGGACCGCTCGTGATCCTGGCAGCAGCACAGCAAGCCCACGGCTTCCTCTCCCCGACGGGCGTCGAGATCGCCTTCGTCCTCGTCGGTCTCGTCACCCTCGGCGCGGCCCTCGTCACCGTCACCACCCGTCAGCTCGTGCACGCCGCGCTCTGGCTGGTCGTGGCGCTCGGCGGGCTCGCCGTCGAGTACCTGCTCCTGACGGCCGAGTTCATCGCCTGGGTCCAGGTCCTCATCTACGTGGGCTCCGTCGTCGTCCTCCTCCTCTTCGGGCTCATGCTCACCAAGGCCCCCGTCGGGCGCTCCCCGGACGCCGACTCCGGCAACCGGCCGGTCGCCCTCGCGGTCGCCGTCGCCGCAGCCGTAGCCCTCGTCTGGGTCGTCGCCGACGCCTTCCGCACGACCTGGATCGACCTCGGCGGAACCGTCCAGGGCTCGACGGACGTGACCGGCGAGATCCTCTTCCGGCACTGGGTGCTGCCGTTCGAGGCGCTGTCCGTGCTCCTCCTCGCCGCCCTGGTCGGCTCCATCGTGCTGTCCCGGAAGAAGAAGGAGGAGGAGCGCTGATGCACCTCGTCTACCCGGCGGTCCTGGCCGCCCTCCTCTTCTGCGTCGGCGTCTACGGCGTCCTCGCCCGCCGCAACGCGATCCTCGTCCTGATGTCCGTCGAGCTGATGCTCAACGCCGTCAACCTGAACCTGGTCGCCTTCGACGTCTGGCTCCGCGACACCCTCCACGCCGGACAGGCCCTCACCCTCTTCACCATCGCCATCGCCGCCGCCGAGATCGGCATCGGCCTCGCGATCGTCCTGATGGTCCACCGCAACAAGGGCACCTCGGACGTCGACCGGCTCCGCGACACGGCGGAGCCCCCCGGCTCCCCGGACGACGGGCCAGGGACCCGTACCGACGGAGCGACCACCGGCACATCGCCCACCGACGCAGCGCCCGACGGCGAGAAGGCCGAGGCCACCGCGTGACCACCACGACCCTGGCCGTCCTGGTCCCCCTCCTGCCGTTCCTCGGCGCCGTCGCCGGGCTTCTGCTCGGCCGGACCGCGCCCGGTTTCGTCCGCCCGCTGGCCGTGCTCCCGACGCTCGCCGCCGCGATCCTGGCCGTGCTCGTCGCCGTACGGCAGGGCGGCGGGAAGGCCGTCGACGCCGCCACCCAGCTCACCCCCACCGGCTCGGTCCCCGTCGACCTGGCCCTGCACATCGACGGCTTCGCCGCCCTCGTCGCCGTCCTGGTCGGCGTCGTCGCCACCTGTGTGCAGATCTACTCGACCGGCTACCTCCGCGAGGACCCGCGCTACCCCTCGTACGCCGCGCTCGTCTCCCTCTTCACCTCCGCGATGCTCCTCGTCGTCTACTCGGGCGATCTGATGGTGCTCCTGGTCGGCTGGGAGATCATGGGCATCTGCTCGTACTTCCTCGTCGGCCACTACTGGGAGACCCCCGAGGCGCGCGCCGCCTCCCTGAAGGCCTTCCTCGTCACCAAGCTCGGCGACGTCCCCTTCCTCATCGGTCTCTTCGCGCTCGCCGCCGACGCGGGCACCTTCCGCGTCACGGGCGTCCTCGGCGCCGTCGCGAGCGGCGGACTCGACCACCCGACCCTGGTCGCGCTGCTGCTCCTCGCCGGAGTCGTCGGCAAGTCGGCGCAGTTCCCGCTGCACACCTGGCTCCCGGACGCCATGGCCGGCCCCACCCCCGTCTCCGCGCTCATCCACGCGGCGACGATGGTCGCCGCCGGCATCTACTTCACGGCCCGGCTGCTGCCCGTCTTCGCCGCCTCCGCCGCCGCCATGACCGTCCTCGCGGTCCTCGCCGCCGTCACGATGGTCGGCTCGGCGCTCGCCGCGCTCGCCCAGGACGACATCAAGCGGGTCCTGGCCTACTCGACCATCGGCCAGCTCGGCTACATGGCCGGTGCCCTCGCCGTCGGCGACCGGGGCGCCGCCGTCTTCCACCTCCTCTCGCACGCCGCCTTCAAGGCCCTGCTCTTCCTCGCGGCGGGCACCGTCATCCACGCCGCCGGGACGAACTCGCTGACCGCGATGGCCCGCATGCGGGGCCTGGCGCGGCGCGTCCCCGACGCCTACTGGACGATGACCGTGGCGCTCCTCGCGCTCGCCGCGATCCCGCCGTTCGCGGGCTTCTTCTCCAAGGAAGCCGTCCTGGTGGCCGCCGAGCACACCGCGCTCGGGGAGCGGGACCTCGCCCCCGCCGGGGCGGGCTGGACCGTCCTGATCGCCGGACTCCTGACCGCCTTCCTGACCGCCGCCTACGCGCTCCGCCTCTGGCTCCGGGCCTTCCGCGGCCGGGGCGCCGACGCCCCCGACCACGGCCGCCAGCCGATCGCCATGACCGCCGTCCTGTGGGTGCTCGCGATCCCCTCCCTCGGTTTCGGACTCACCGTCACCCGCCTGGGCGACTGGTTCGACGGCGGCGACCTCACCCCGACGCTGACGACCGCCGTCCTCGGCACCGGCCTCGCCGCCGCCGGAGCGGTGATCACCTACGCCGTCTGGCGGACCCTCGCCGCCAGGACCCCGGCGCCCGTCGCCGTCCCGCACGTCGCCCACCCGGACGCCGAGGCGGGTCTCGTCGAGGCCGAGGCGCTGCACCTGCCGCACCCCGCCGCCGACCCGGCCGACCCCGGCCGCGCCCTCCTCGGCCCGCTGTACGGCCCCGCCTCCGACGGCTTCCGTCTGGACGCCGTCTACCGGGCCGCCTTCGTCCGCCCCGTCCTCGCCGCCGCCTCCCTGGTCCGCTTCCTGGACCGCGAGGTCGTCGACACCTACGTCCGGGGCGCCGCGGGCTCCGCCAAGGGCCTGGGATGGCTCGTCCGCCGCGCCCAGACCGGCAACGTGCAGACCTATCTCAGCGCCCTGCTCGCCGGCTCCGTCGTCCTGGCGGTCGTCGCCGTCGTCCTCGCCAACGCCGTCGCCGGAGCGTGAGCCGTGATCGATATCAGCGAATCCGTGATGCAGTTCCTTCTCGCGTTGATCGTCGTGGGGCCGCTCATCGGCGCCGCCGCCGCCTTCCTGCCCGCCCCGCCGGGGCTGAAGGGGAAGTCGCCCGAGCAGGCCGTGCTCCGGCACGGCGTCACCGTCACAGGCGCCGTCCTCCTCGCCGCGCTCGTCCTGGTCCTCGGCTTCGACCACGACCAGCCGTCGAGGATGCAGGCCACCACGGACATCACCTGGATCCAGGCGCTCGACGTGCGGATCCACCTCGGCGTCGACGGCATTTCCCTCCCCCTCCTGGTCCTGACCGCGCTGCTGAGCTTCCTCTGCGCGCTGTACAGCTACTTCAAGATGCCCGAAGGCCCCTCCCCGAAGGCCTTCGTCGCTCTCGTCCTCGTCCTGGAGTCCGGCACCCTCGCCACCTTCGCCGTCCTCGACCTCGTCCTGTTCTTCCTGGCCTTCGAGACCGTCCTCATCCCCATGTACTTCCTCATCGCCCGCTGGGGCGGTGCCGGAAGGCAGGCCGCCGCCTGGAAGTTCATCCTCTACACGCTGCTCGGCTCCGTCGTCATGCTGCTCGGCCTGCTCCTCATCGGCGTGAAGGCGGGCACGTTCGACATGGTGGCACTCGCCACTGACAACGGCCGGGGACTGACCACGTCGGTGCAGGTCATCGCCGTTCTCGCGATCGGCGTCGGGCTCGCGGTGAAGACCCCGATGTGGCCGCTGCACAGCTGGCTCCCGGACGCCCACACCGCCGCCCCCACGGTCGGCTCGGTCCTCCTCGCAGGCGTCCTGCTCAAGATGGGCACGTACGGCTTCGTCCGGGTCGTGCTGCCGATCGCCCCCGACGGCATGCGGGCCTTCGCCCCGTACCTCGCGGGCTTCGCCGTCGCCGGGATCGTCTACGGGTCGCTCGCCTGCCTCGCCCTGGTCAGGCCCGGCGGCAAGGGCGACCTCAAGCGGCTCATCGCGTACTCCTCCGTCGGCCACATGGGCTTCGTCCTCCTCGGCATCGCCACCATGACCCCCACCGGGGTCAACGGCGCGCTCTTCGCCAACATCGCCCACGGCCTCGTCACCGGCCTGCTGTTCTTCCTGGTCGGCGCGGTGAAGGACCGGTACGGCACCGCCGACCTCGACACCCTCGCCGGAGCCACGGGCGCCGCCCTCTACGGCCGCGCACCCCGCCTCGGCGCCCTCCTCGCCTTCGCCGCCGTCGCCTCCCTCGGCCTTCCGGGGCTCGCCGGGTTCTGGGGCGAGATGCTGGCCCTGTTCGGCGCCTTCGACCCGGCCGAGGGCCTCAGCCGCCCCGCGTTCCTCACCTTCATGGCGATCGGCGCCTTCGGCACCCTGCTGACCGCCGCCTATCTGCTGCTCGTGGTCCGCCGCGTCTGCATGGGCGGGCCCCGGCCCGCGGGGGAGACGCCGATCGCCGACGTCCAGGGGTACGAGTTCGCCGCCTGGACCCCACTCGTCGCCCTCACCGTCCTCGCCGGACTCTGGCCCGCGGTCCTCCTCGGCCTCACCGACCCGGCCGTACAGCAGCTCCTCGCCGGAGGCACCCAGTGACCCCGTCGCTCGTCCAGTCAGCCGACGCGATCTCCCCGCTCGCCCGGTCGTCCGACGCGATCCCCTCGCTCGTCCAGTCCGTCGACTGGCTCACGATCGCGCCGCCGCTCCTGACGGCCCTGACCGCCCTCGCGGTGCTCGTCGCCGACCTGTTCGTCCCCGAGGGCCGCAAGCCGCTGCTCGGCTGGGCCGCCGTCGCCGGACTCGCCGGCTCCCTCGCGCTCCTGCTTCCGCTGCGGGCCGGTGACCGGGCGACGTTCTGCCTGACCGTCGAAGGCCGGGCCGGGGCGTGCAGCTACACCGCCGACCACTTCACCCTCGTCATCCAGCTGCTCGTGCTCGGCGGCGCGCTCCTCACGGCGCTGCTCTCCTTCTCCGAGACCCGCGAGCGGCTTCCGGCGGGCGAGTTCTGGTTCCTGCTGCTGTCCTCGGCGGCGGGCGCCGCCCTGCTGCCCGCCTCCCGCGATCTGGCGACCCTCGTCGTCGCCCTCGAAGTGGCCTCGCTGCCCGCGTTCGCGCTCGTCGGCCTCAAGCGCGGCGACCGCAGGTCGGGCGAGGCGGCGCTCAAGTTCTTCCTCTCCTCGGTCACCGCGACCGCCGTCACCCTGCTCGGCGTCAGCTTCGTGTACGCGTCGACCGGCACCCTCCACCTGACGGAGCTGGCCACCCGTCTGGACGACGTGCCCGGCCGGCTGGAGACCCTCGCCGAGGCGGGCGTGGCCCTCACCCTGGTCGGCTTCGCCTTCAAGACGGCCGCCGTCCCCTTCCACTTCTGGGTCCCCGACACCTACGTGGGCGCCCCGCTGCCCGTCGCCGCCTATCTCTCCGTGGTCGGCAAGGCCGTCGGCTTCACCGGGCTCATCCTGGTGACGGTCGTCGCCTTCCCCTCGTACGCGGACGTGTGGGGGCCCGCGCTCGCCGTCCTGGCCGCGCTGACGATGACCGTCGGCAACGTCGCCGCCCTGCGGCAGGTCTCCACGCGCGCGTGGAGCGCGGTCCGGCTGCTCGCCTGGTCCTCCGTCGCCCAGGCCGGCTACCTCCTGGTGCCGATCGCCGCCGCCGCGTACTCCAGCGACGACCAGATCGGCGCGACCGTCGCGTACGCCCTGATGTACGCCGTGGTGAACCTGGGCGCGTTCGCGGTCGTCGCGCTCGTCGCCCGCCGCCACCCCGAGAACCGGCTCGACGACTACCGGGGCCTGTACGCGGCGGCCCCCGCCGCCGCCCTCGCCCTCGCCTTCTTCCTGGTGAATCTGTCCGGTTTGCCCCCGGGTATCATCGGCCTCTTCGCCAAGGTGACCGTCTTCTCGTCGGCCGTCGACGCGGGCCTCGGCTGGCTTGCCGTGATCATGGCCGTCAACGTCGTGATCGGGCTGTACTACTACCTCCGCTGGACCGCGTCGCTGTTCCGCGCCCCCCAGGGCCGGGCCGAGCCGTACCGGGCCCCCACACCGGTCACCCTGGCGATCGTGCTGACGGCCGCCGCCGGAGCCGTGCTGTCGGGGTACCCGCAGCTCGCCCTCCGCTTCGCCACGCAGACCCTGTTCTGATCTCCCCACAGAAAAAGACCGAGGAGCAACACCCCGTGCTGAACGGATTCAAGGACTTCATCCTTCGCGGAAACGTCATCTCGATGGCCATCGGCCTGGCCGTCGGATCGGCGTTCACGGCCGTCGTCACCGGCTTCAGCAAGGCGTTCATCACCCCGCTCATCGGTCTCGCCACCGGCTCCGTCGGCGACTTCAGCGAAGCCAGCTTCAAGATCCAGGGCACCGTCTTCCCCTACGGTCTGGCCATCGCCGCCCTCATCGCCTTCCTCATCACGGCGGCCGTCCTCTACTTCCTGATCGTGGTCCCCATGACCAAGATCCAGGCCAAGTTCGCCAGGGCCGAGGCCACCGACCCCAAGGCCGAGAAGCGCGACTGCCCGCACTGCTTCACCGAGATCCCGGCCATCGCCACCCGCTGCGGCCACTGCACCAGCGAGATCGAGCCCACCGCCGCCCCGCTGGAGAAGATCACGGTCCCGGCGGCCCGCTGATCACCCGAACGGCGGACACCACCCCCGGCGCGGCCAGGGGAACCACAGCTTCCCGCCTGGCGTTGACCAGTACGGAAGGGTCCACTGGACCTGGAAGCCCCGCTCCCGGCCCAGGCCCGGGAGCGGACGACCACGAAGCAAAGGGTTCCCCTGCCGCACCACTTGGAGGGCGTACCGTGCACCGCCGGCACAACGGGCTGAGGACCGCCGTACTCCTCGGAGGGCTCTCGGCCCTCATCATCGTCATCGGCAGCTTCTTCGGGCGTACGGGACTGATCGTCGCGCTCGTCGTGGCGCTCGGCACCAACGCGTACGCGTACTGGAACAGCGACAAGCTGGCACTCCGGGCCATGCGCGCCCGCCCCGTCAGCGAATTCGAGGCCCCCGCCCTCTACCGGATGGTGCGGGAGCTCTCCACCCAGGCGCGCCAGCCCATGCCCCGCCTCTACATCTCGCCGACCCAGGCGCCCAACGCCTTCGCGACCGGCCGCAACCCGCGCAACGCGGCCGTCTGCTGCACGGAGGGCATCCTCGCCCTCCTCGACGAGCGCGAACTGCGCGGGGTCATCGGCCACGAGCTGAGCCACGTCTACAACCGGGACATCCTCATCTCCTCGGTCGCCGGAGCCCTCGCCTCCGTGATCATGTTCCTGGTGAACTTCGCCTGGCTGATCCCCGTCGGACGCTCCAACGACGACGACGGGCCCGGACTCCTCGGCATGCTCCTGGTCATGATCCTCGGCCCGATCGCCGCCTCGGTGATCCAGCTCGCCATCTCCCGCTCCCGCGAGTACGAGGCGGACGCCTCCGGAGCCCAGCTCACCGGCGACCCGCTCGCCCTCGCCAGCGCCCTGCGCAAGCTCGAAACCGGCACCAGGCAGCTGCCGCTCCCCCCGGAGCCCCGGATCGAGACCGCGAGCCACATGATGATCGCGAACCCGTTCCGCCCCGGCCAGGGCGTCTCGAAGATGTTCTCCACCCATCCGCCGATGGCCGAGCGCATCGCCCGGCTCGAACAGATGGCAGGTCACCGCCCGTGAAGACTCTCCTCAACGTCATATGGCTGATCCTCTGCGGCTTCTGGATGTTCCTCGGCTATCTGCTCGCGGGCGTCCTGCTCTGCGTCACGGTCATCGGCATACCCTTCGGCCTCGCCGCCTTCCGCATCGGCCGCTACGCGCTGTGGCCCTTCGGCCAGACCGTCGTCGACCGCCGTGACGCCGGAGCCCCCTCCTGCGTCGGCAACGTCCTCTGGCTGATCCTGGCCGGCTGGTGGCTCGCCCTCGGCCACATCACCACCGGCATCGCCCTCTGCCTCACCGTCATCGGCATCCCCCTCGGCATCGCGAACTTCAAGATGATCCCGGTCTCGCTGCTGCCCCTCGGCAAGGAGATCGTCCCCACCGACCAGGCCTACGGGACGTACGGCCCGCAGGTCCGCTGAGGCCCTCGGTGCACCCCCGGTACGCACTCGTCTCGGGCCCCTACGAGGTCGCCCGCTGCCAGGACGTCGAAGGGCTCTACGGCGAGCCCGTACCGCCGCCCCGCCTCGTCCACGAACTCCGCGGCTGCGAACCCCGGGGCGAACTCGCCCGAGCCGTCACCCAGGCCGTCGTCGAGGGCACCGCCCCGCTCGGCACCCTCCACGTCCTCACCCACGACGGCCTCGCCTGGGTCCTCGAAGGCTGCCGCGTCCTCGGCGCGCGCGGCGACGTCGTCACCGTCGAGTCCGCCGGCGGCCCCCGCCGCTCCCACACCGGCGAGCCCGCCGTCCCCTGCGGCAACCTCGTCCGGCTCTCCCGCGTCCCCGCCGCCCGCACCCACACCGAGATCACCTTCCTCGGCTGCGTCCCGCGCGGCGGGCTGCGCCAGGCCCTGGAATCCGGCGCGCGCGAGTACGACCCCGTCCGCTACCAGGTGCTCGGCCACACGGGCGCCGTCCACCACGAGGCCCCGGCGGGCCGCGTCACCGGCTGGCGGGGCTCCGCCCACGACCCCGGCCTGTTCGACCTCACCGTCTCCTTCCCCAGGGCGGGCCTGGTGCCGCACCAGAAACGGCAGGTCTGGGAGCTGTGGCACCACGACCGGCCCGCCGAACCGGGCACCTGGCGGCGCTTCACCGGACCGGGGCGCGCCGAATGGCTCCGGCAGGCCGCCCGCCGCTCGCACGGCGTCCCCGGGATCGTCCCCGGCGCCACCCACCACCTCGACGGCGCCGGCATCGTCGACGAGGACTCCCTGCTCTGCGCCCTCGGCGAGGCCGTCCACGGCCCCGGGCGCGCCCTCGGCGCCGCCACCCCGAGGGAGGCGGGCGAACTGCTCGCGGGCACCACCCTCGTCTGGCACCACGCCGACACCGCCCGCGCCTGCCTGGGCGTCCAGCCGTGGAGCGCCCACCGCCCCCTCACCTTCGAGGAGTTCGCCGAAGAACTCAGGACGGCGGGCGTACGACTCGTCCTCGACTGACCACCCACGCGCCGAAGGGCTCGGGAGGGCGGGAGGTACGGCTCCTCCTCGACTGACCGCCCAGGCCACGGCCCCGGCTTGAGTACGAGGCAATGGGTGGCGGCCGACCGCCCACGCGCCGAAGGGTTCAGGACGGCGGGCGTACGGCTCGTCCCCGGCCGACCGCCCAGGCCACCACGCCCGCCGCGACGACCGCCGCCCCCGCGAGCACCGCGCCGGGCGGCAGCGCGAGCGCGAGGGCTCCGCACCCGGCGAGCCCGAGCGCGGCGAGCGGCCGCCGCCGGGGCCCCAGGGTCCACGCGGAGGCGTTCGCGATCCCGTAGTAGACGAGCACCCCGAAGGACGAGAAGCCGATCGCGCCCCGTACGTCCGCCGTCGCCGCCACCACGGCCACCACCGCGCCCACCGCGACCTCGGCCCGGTGCGGTACCCGGTAGCGGGGGTGGACGGCGGCGAGCGCCACCGGCAGATGCCCGTCCCTGGCCATGGCAAGGGCCGTACGGGAGACCCCGAGGACCAGCGAGAGCAGCGAGCCGAGCGCGGCGACGGCGGCCCCCACCGCGACCACCGGCACCAGCCAGGCGGCGCCCGCCGCGCGGGCCGCGTCCGTAAGGGGCGCGGGGGAGTGGGCGAGCGCCCCGGCGCCGAGGACGGCGAGCACCGCCCAGGCGACCAGGGCGTAGACGAGGAGCGCGAGGCCCAGCGCGAGGGGCACGGCACGCGGGATCGTCCGGGCCGGATCACGGACCTCCTCGCCGAGCGTGGCGATCCGCGCGTACCCCGCGAATGCGAAGAAGAGCAAACCGGCGGCCTGGAGAACCCCGCCGAAGGAGGCCTCCGCGCCGGGCGGTCGCGGCCCGCTCCCACCGGCCCCGAGGCAGACCGCGACCAGCACCGCGAGCACGGTCAGGACCACCGTCACGAGCACCCGGGTGAGCAGCGCCGACTTCTGGACTCCCCTGTAGTTCACGGCGGTCAGGGCCACCACGGCGGCCACCGCCACCCCATGCGCCTGCTCCGGCCACGCGTACGCCCCGACGGTCAGCGCCATCGCCGCGCAGGAGGCCGTCTTGCCCACCGTGAACGCCCAGCCGGCCAGATACCCCCAGAACGGCCCGAGCCGTTCGCGACCGTACACATACGTGCCACCCGACTGCGGATGGACAGCGGCGAGCCGGGCCGAGGCCATGGCATTGCAGTACGCCACGACGGCGGCGATCCCGAGCGCCGCGAGCAGCCCGCCCCCGGACCCCGCGGCCCCGGCGGCGGGCCCGAGCGCGACGAAGATCCCGGCCCCGACCATGGCACCGAGCCCGATCACGACCGCGTCGAGGACACCGAGGGACCGGCGCAGCTCAGCACTCATGGGCGGCAGACTAGGGCTTCTCAGGGAAGCACCGGGAGTCCCGTCTCGCGCAGCGTGATGTTCAGCCGCCCGGCAAGCCCCAGCGCCGGATCGGCCGTCCCCGCGAGGACCCTGGGCACCCCGTGATGCACCCACCGCGACGCCCCGCCGAAGACGAACAGATCCCCCGAGACCAGCTCCACGTCCTGGTACGGGCGCCCCCGGTTCTCCTCGTTCCCCAGCCGGAACACACACCGGTCCCCGAGACTCAGCGACACCACCGGCGCCCCCGAACGCTCCTCCCGGTCCTGGTGCATCCCCATCCGGGCCCCCGGCCCGTAGAAGTTCACCAGCGCGGTGTCCGGAGTGAACCCCCCGTCGTCGCCGTACGCCTCGGCCAGCGCCTCCCGCCCAAGGGCGACGAGCATCTCCGGTACCGGCACGGCGCCCGTGCCGAGATAGCGGTACGGCACCCAGCGCCGCCCCAGACAGAGCGAACTCACCGACATGACACCCCCGCCGGGCAGCACGGTCCGCCGGTACGGCACCGGCCCCCGCCCCCACTCCCGGCAGCTCTCCACAAGCTCCCGCTGTCGAGCGAACGACAGCCACCCCGGCACGTGCACGGCGCCGGGCGCCACCTCGGCCCGCTCCCGGGGAAACAGCCCCTCGCTCACCCCAGGGCCCCCTCCAGGCCCAGCAGCCGCTCCTTGCGCTCAAGCCCGGCGGCGTACCCCCGCAGACTCCCGTCGGCCCCGATCACCCGGTGACACGGCCGCACCACCAGCAGCGGATTGCGCCCGATCGCCGTCCCCACCGCCCGCACCCCGGCCCCCGCCGACCCGACCCGCCGGGCGATCTCCCCGTACGAGACCGTCGTCCCGTACGGGATCTCCTCCAGGGCCCGCCACACCCGCTGCTGGAACGCGGTCCCCCCGTCCACCGCGAGCGGCAGCTCGAACCGCTCCCTGCGCCCCGCGAAGTACTCGCCCAACTGCCCGGCCACCTCGCCGAAGACCTCGGGCGCGAGAACCCACCCCTCCTGGACCTCGACCCCGCCCTTCTGCTCCGGCAGCGACAACGACCGCAACGCGATCCGCCCCCCGTCGAGAACCTGCCCGACCAGCAGCATCTCGCCCAGGGGCCCGTCGACGTACGCGTACACGGCCATGACTCGTTCCTCTCCCGCACCGGTCTTCCCCCACCAGTGTGCGGCGGCCGAGGGGGCGGGGGCTGGCGGATTTCGGACGCGGGGGTGGGGGCGACCGCCACGGGGCCGCGGGAACGCGGAGGGGGCGTGGCACGGAGTCCCGTGCCACGCCCCCTCGACCGCAGAGCCGCAGAGCCGCAGAGCCCTCTCGGGCGGCGGCGGTGCCCTCGGCCGCGCCTAGCGGTAGTTCACGAACTGGATCGCGAAGTCGAAGTCCTTGCCCTTGAGCAGCGCCTGCACCGCCTGGAGGTCGTCCCGGCTCTTCGAGCTGACGCGCAGCTCCTCGCCCTGGACCTGGGCCTTGACGCCCTTGGGGCCCTCGTCGCGGATGGTCTTCGCGACCTTCTTCGCGTTCTCCTGCGAGATGCCCTCCTGCACCGAGGCGAAGAGCTTGTACTCCTTGCCGGACAGCTGCGGGTCGCCCTCGACGTCCAGCGACTTGAGCGAGATCCCGCGCTTGATCAGCTTGGACTGGAAGATGTCGAGGATCGCGAGGACGCGCTCCTCGCCGTTCGCCTGCATCAGGATCTTCTCGCCGGACCAGGAGATCGAGGCGTTGGTTCCCTTGAAGTCGTAACGCTGGGAGATCTCCTTGACGGCCTGGTTGAGGGCGTTGTCGACCTCCTGCCGCTCGACCTTGGACACGATGTCGAAACTGGAGTCGGCCATGACTCGTGGCTCCTTGCTCGGATGCTTGGGGTACAGGCCAAAGCCTAGGGGGTGAGCCGCGACCCGAACCGCTGATCAATCCGGTGGCGGACCACCCCGGGGGATCAGGTATTGTTTACGTCGTTGCCAAGGAACACCGCAGCAAAGCGGCGACTCCACAGCAGCGATCTCATGGCGATGTGCCCGAGTGGCCAATGGGAGCGGACTGTAAATCCGTCGGCTTAGCCTACCCAGGTTCGAATCCTGGCGTCGCCACGCGATAAGAACGGCCCCTGATCTGCGGAAACGCGATCAGGGGCCATTCTGCTGTCCGGGGGCGGCGGAGTCGAGCTGTCTCGCTACGTGCCGACCAATCGCAGGCCCTACCAGGTGCCACGGACGACACGTGGACGGGGCACCAGTGCTCCTCTCTCAAGAAGGTCACCCTTGCCAGCAAGGGTGACGGCCCGGACGCTACGGGACGTGGCGTCCGGGGTCTCGCGCCCCGTGCCAGTGACCGACTGCGGTCACACGATGTGCACGCGCTCAAGGGACCCGTCCTCGTTGCGCAGGAGAACCTGCCGCCCATCAGCCATCTCGCCGGCCAGGAACGCGTAGATCTGGACTGCCCTATTGATCACATCCGTCTTGGAGAGCCCTGATAGCTCCGTCAGGGCTTGGATCGATTGCACCGAGGGTGGGACGAAGGTGACTGAAAAGCGTTCGCTTTCGGCGGGCTCAACGGCCCTGAGTGCTCTGCTCATACGCCTTCCTTTGTGACGGTAGAGCCCAATTGGTATGAGCCCCGCACTCTCATCGTCGCACAGATACATCCAGTGCGCACCGACTGGGTTCGATTCTGGTGTGTTTTTGGTGCATGACTGGTGCGTCATGCGCTACGGTGGTTTCACCCCTCGAAACCTCGAAGGGCCTCAAGGAGAGGAGTTGACATGAGGCAAAGCCGACCGACCACTGCTGTCTAGCGGCCGGGAGCTTGGCGCCGGTGACTGTTGATTACGGATGATCAACGGCCGGGGCCGCCCGGAAGGAAAAAAGTGTCGAAGAACACCGAAGCGCTGGTCCCTGTCGCCACCGCTACTGTCCGCCAGCCCGTCCAGGGAGATGTAGAGCCGTCGGCTGAGGAGCCCACTGGGGCGGCGACGGTCACCATTTTCGCTGTGCCGGAAGGGCCGGGAATCACCGTTTCCGTCCCGGCTAGTTCTAGCGGTCACATGTTGGAGTCGGTCACCTGCCTTGGCGTCACTGCGGCGTCGATGTTGGGACCCATCGCTTTGTTGAAGGTCGTGCCTGCCGATTGGCCCTGGCCGGTTGGGGGAGGGTTGGCGCTCCTGCTGGCGCTGATGCCCCTGGCGTACGTCCTTCTCAGCACTCGGCGTTTGCGCCGCAAGTAGCGGCTCAGTGAGTCGAGACGTTCTCCGTATCTAGCGAAGTGGCGCCACCCCTGCCCTGCAGGGTCGACCGTTCATGGTCAACGGCCAGCACCCCGCTCAGGGGCGCTGGCCGCCATGTGTTCACGAGCCGAGGCGCTGTTGCAGCCGGGCGGAGATCTTGGCGTTCGCGGCCTCGTCGCCGCCCTTCAGGAACTTCGCGTAGACCCGAAAGAGCACGGCGACCGAGTGGCTGGCCCGCTGTGCGACGAGCTGAGGCTCGACGCCGGAACTGAGCCACGTCGAGACGGCGGCGTGACGAAGATCATATGGTCGCTTGGCCAGCTTCGTCTCCCGCTCGGCCGGGCTTGGCACGTCCTCACGGGCGCCCGCCCAGACCTCGCCGTAGCCGCTCTCCTGGGCCATGCCGCCCCGGGCGGTCCGGAACAGCCGGCCGTCGGCGTGGGTGCCGTAGGCGGTGACGTGCCACCGGAGCATCGAGACCAGCTCGATTGCCCCCGGCTGTTAGTTGATCAGTTGGCCGATATAGAGAGGGGTCAGTACTCGAATTCGGCTCTCAGGGATGTCGCCGGCAAGGGCTTGTACAGCAAGATTGGTTCCTGTGGTGGCTGCTGCGCCGAAGAGTTCACGCAAGTGCTGCAAACCCGTCACGGCAATCTGACCTACTCGCGGGTCGGTCCTCAGCGAGTCAAACGCTGATGAAACCTGCCCGACGGGGACGGTAGCCATGATGCGGTAGACGTCGCCAGCGTCTTTGGCGGAGAGACGCTCGGGCTTGCCTCTTTGGGCGTCGGCGATTCGCTCCTGCAGTTTGAAAGCCTTCGCGACAAGGAGAGCCGCAGGTCCTGCGACGTATGCTTCTACACTGCGCGGGTCCTCTGACGCCAGGCTCCGGATGGTCAGCAGAGAGCGGTCGACTGCCGCTACCTCCAGGCCGGGAACCTTCTTTGTCGCCCAGGGGTCATGTGGCGGCATCTCGGTACGCCGCTTCTTCTTGTTTCCGGGAGCCAGCCCCTCGGGGACGAGTAGATCGACTTCGACCCCGACCTGGGTGTGGCCGACCTGTTCCGTACGCTGCCACAACCCGACTTGGGGGTTACCTCTGGCGTCTGGCTTCAGCGAGAAGCCAGCCGCGCTCATGGCTTCTTCCAGGAGCGGCTGCTCGCCCAGGGTTTCTGGGTCAATGCTGATGTCGCCGTCGGACGTGTACGCGGCGTTGCTGATCGCTGCTTGTTCGGTCCGGAGGTAGACGGCCTGCGCGCCCACCACGGTCAGGGCTTCGCGGTGGTTCTCCAGCGCGATGAGGGCGTCTAGCAGCACCCTGCGTGCGGCCAGGTTCAACTCGTCAACGTCAGTGTCGGGTGATGCCTGCGACATAGTCCCCCCTCGAGATCTGGCGCGATCCTAGAGCAGGGTTGGTTCATCTGAGAGGGAAAGATCGGGTTTACGCCATGCGTGTTCATGCTCGGTCATGAACGCAAGTACTTTCTCGCCTTCGGCCGGCATGCGCCCTGGCCCCGAGAGGCAGTCGACAGCGAGTTGACTGAGACCGACTTGCCAACGCCCTGCGATCTCGATGGGGCGTTGCCACACGCTGCTGTCTCGGGCATGCAAGAGGAGGACTTCGGCTCCCTCGGGTACAGGCATGAGCCCAAGCTCGTTCGCCACAGCCTGGGCGTTCTCCGGAGCTTCTTGGACGTACAGCATGAGCTGCCCCCCCACGGAGACCGGCGCAAAGGATCGAGCCGCGTAGGAGCCGGTGATGAGGACCTCGCGCCGGTACCCCGGCCCCGTGGCTTCCAGCTGGTGGAGGACGGCCTTGACGCCGTTTGGGGCGATCATCCCCATGGGGTTCGCGCTGCGGAGCAGGTCAGTTTGCATTGCGCGGGCTCGCAGAAGTCTTTGCCAATCGACGGAGACTACGACCTTGCCGTCACGCTGGATCAGTAGTTGGTCCTCCAGTGTGTCGAGGAGCTTCGAGACGTAGGGCAAGCTGAGCCCCGCCCGCTTAGCCAACTCCGTTGCGCGGTAAGGGGGGACGACGTCAGCCAGTAGGCGCAGCAGTCGGCCTGCTCGCAGGCCAGTCAGGAGTGGCTTGCTGGAGCGGTGGCGGTGACTTGCCGGGGCCCGGTCTGCCCCCTGAGTGTGGATGACGATGGCTGGCCGCCCTACCCGCAGGGAGATGTTCCCTGTGAGGTCCAGGTAGTTGATGTCGTTACTGCGCAGCGCATCCTGGGTGAGTGGGCTGATCCATGGGGAGACCACCATGAGCTGGGTGTAGTGATTCACTCGGCGGACGAGGGATGCGGTGGAGGCTAGGCGGTCCGCAGCTTCCTTGGGGGTAACCCGCTCCTTCGCCTCCACAAGCATCTGGACGTAGACGCCGTCGGTGGACTTGATCTGCAACATCGCGTCCCATGCGTGGTCGCCACCGGGTACCTGGTCCGGCTGCAGGATCACCTCCCATTCGGGTCCGAGTAGATCCTGCAGTGTGGCCCGGGTTCGCTCCAGCAGCTCGTGCTCTGCATGCGCGTTGTCCATGTCTCGATCATGGCACGGCAAGTCTGCCGATTTTGGAGAACTTGCCGATTGGTTGCAACTTTCCTTCTAGAGGAAAGTTGCTTAGATCGGAAAGTTTTAGGATATTGCAAGCTTTCTTGAGTCGGGAAAGTTGCAGTCTCCGGAAACTCGGTCGGGCAGCTTCAGGCCAGGAGAGGGTGCAGGGGGCTCTACTCGGCGGCCATCCCTGTGTGCCAACCACCGTGGTGGTCAGTGGAGCGCCGTCGCAGCACTGGACGAGGTGTGGACGGGATGATCCCTGGACCTGTGTCGCTTGAGCTTCAGTGCAGGCCAGCTGCCATCAGGCGAGGTCATGATCAGCGGACTGTAAATCCGTCGGCTTAGCCTACCCAGGTTCGAATCCTGGCGTCGCCACGTGAAGAAGGTCCCCGGTGTTCGCACCGGGGACCTTCACTCGTTTTCGGGAACCCGCCTTCGAGGCCCGGGGAATCACCCCTCGCGGGGGCCGGGAACCACCCCTCGCGGGGGCCCGGGGAGCCGCCCGTCCAGGCGCGAGGAACCGCCCGTCCGGGCCCAGGGGAACCGCCCGTCCGGGCCCGCCCCGCTCAGTTCCCCGCCACGTCCTTCACCGCCACCGACAGCGGCACCGAGCCCTCGATCAGCTCCAGCGTCAGACCCGCCGTCGCCGGAGTCTCCAGCAGCTCCGCCAGGACCGCCGCCACATCGTCCCGGGACACCCGGCCCCGGCCCGTACGCGCCTCCAGACGGACCCGGCCCGTCCCCGCCTCGTCCGTCAGCGCGCCCGGCCGCAGGATCGTCCACTCCAGGGCCTCGCGCGCCCGGATCGCGTCGTCCGCCGCGCCCTTCGCCCGCAGATACGCGTCGAAGACCTCCTCACCCGGATGCCCGGCGTCCGCGCCCATCGACGAGACCACCACGAACCGGCGCACCCCCGCCCGCTCCGCCGCGTCGGCGAACAGCACCGCCGCCCCCCGGTCCACCGACTCCTTGCGGTCCGCGCCACTGCCCGGCCCCGCGCCCGCCGCGAAGACCGCCGCGTCCGCACCCCGCAGGGCCTCCGCGACCGCCTCCACCGACGCCGACTCCAGGTCGAGCACCACCGGCTCGGCCCCCGCTTCCCGCAGGGCCTCCGCCTGCTCCGGTCTGCGGACGACCCCCGCGACCTCATGCCCGCCGGCCGAGAGCAGCCGCTCCAGACGCAGGGCGATCTTTCCGTGTCCTCCAGCGATGACGATGCGCATACTCACGACCGTACGACGGGACCGGCCGGAGGGCCCCCCGGTTCCTGCGGACGCTCCGGACGCGTCTGACGCGGCAGATCCAGCGCCGACGCCGAATCGCAGTACTCCCGCACCGCGCTCGTCCGCGCCACCACCCGCCCCCGGTGCACCACGATCCGGCTGTACGCCAACGACAGCACGCCCCCGAGCCGCTCCCCCCGCACGGCCACCAGCTCCGCAGGGAAACCCGCCTCCACCCGCACCTCCGGCAGCCCCATCACCGCCCGCGCCTCCCCGCTCACCGCCCCGTACGCCTCCTCCGGACGCAGCCCCCCGAGCGAGGCCAGCAGATACGCCGCCTCCAGCGGATCCCCCCGCCCCACCGGATTCGCCACGTCCCGCAGCGCCCCGCTGCCCGCCGCGACCCGCACCCCCGCAGCCCGCAGCAGCCGCACCGGCGCCGCGCCCCGCCGCCCGGTGCTCCCGCAGCCGCCC
>NZ_MSJP01000079.1 GCF_014596525.1 Streptomyces sp. CBMA291 | reverse complement strand
GCGAACGCCGAGCGCGCGCGGGCCGGCTGCGGACCGCTGCGGACCGAGCGGCGGCTGCGGACGGCCGCCCAGGCGCACGCCGACGACATGGCGGCCCGGGGCTACTACCGGCACGACAGCCCGGAGGGCCGGGACGCGGGCGACCGGCTGCGCCGCGCCGGGTACACCTGGGCGGCGTGGGGGGAGAACATCCACCGGGGCCCGAGGAACGCGGTCCGGGCGATGAAGGACTGGATGAAGAGCCCCGGCCACCGGGCGAACATCCTCGACTGTTCCTTCAGGGAGATCGGCGTGGGTGTCACCCTCACCGCCAATGGTCCCTGGTGGGTGCAGAACTTCGGCGCCCGGCGCTGAACGGCCCGCTCAGGGCCCGGACGTCACCCGCGCCCGGCGCTGAACCCGCCCACCCTGGGCCTGTACGTCACCCGTGCCCGCCCCGGGCCCGTCGACCGCCCGCCCCCTCCGCCGCCGGGGAGGCGGCGGAGGGGGACACCCGGGCGGCGGACGTCTCACGCCGGTGGCACGACGGGCAGGCGCGGGACCGTGGCCCCGTTCCCTTCGCGTACGGCGGCCACGACGGCGTCGTGGAGATCGCGGCTCTCCTCCTCCGATTCGCAGGGGACGGGACTGCCCGACATGGTGAACCAGTCGGATGCGCCGCTGTACTGCACGGCCACGCGTGCTTCCCGCTCGGCCCAGGTCGTGTGCACGGTCAGATCGCCCGTGACGACTCCGCCCTCGTCGGTCAGCACCCCACCTCGCCCGGTGTAGACACCGGCGGTCGTCCAAGATGCCCAGCTCATCCATCCAGGTTCACACCCGAACGGCGGATCCGCCACCGACGGGGACCGCCCCGGCCGGAGGAGTCCGGCCGGGGCGGTACGGGGCGTGGCATCGGTCAGGCGAGGGACGCGACGGCCTCGTTGAACGTGGCCGACGGGCGCATCACGGCCGCGGCCTTGGCCGGGTCGGGCTGGTAGTAGCCGCCGATCTCGGCCGGGGAGCCCTGGACGGCGATCAGCTCGTCGACGATCTTCCGCTCGTTGGCCGCGAGGGTCTCGGCCAGCGGCGCGAAGGCCTTCGCGAGGTCCGCGTCCTCGGTCTGGGCGGCCAGCTCCTGGGCCCAGTACAGGGCCAGGTAGAAGTGGCTGCCGCGGTTGTCGATACCACCGAGGCGACGGGTCGGCGACTTGTCCTCGTTGAGGAAGGTGCCGGTGGCGCGGTCGAGGGTGTCGGCGAGGACCTGGGCGCGGGTGTTGCCCGTGGAGGTGGCCAGGTGCTCGAAGCTGGCGGCCAGGGCGAAGAACTCGCCGAGGCTGTCCCAGCGGAGGTAGTTCTCCTTGACGAGCTGCTGGACGTGCTTCGGGGCGGAGCCGCCGGCGCCGGTCTCGAAGAGGCCGCCGCCCGCCATCAGCGGGACGACCGACAGCATCTTGGCGCTGGTGCCCAGCTCCAGGATAGGGAAGAGGTCGGTCAGGTAGTCACGCAGGACGTTGCCGGTGACGGAGATGGTGTTCTCGCCGCGGCGGATGCGCTCCAGGGAGAACTTGGTGGCCTCGACCGGGGAAAGGATCTTGATGTCCAGGCCCTCGGTGTCGTGCTCGGGCAGGTACTGCTCGACCTTGGCGATCAGCTGGGCGTCGTGGGCGCGCTCGGCGTCCAGCCAGAAGACGGCCGGGTCGCCGGTGGCGCGGGCGCGGGTGACGGCGAGCTTGACCCAGTCCTGGATGGGCAGGTCCTTGGTCTGGCAGGCGCGGAAGATGTCGCCCTCGGCGACCTCCTGCTCCAGGACGACGTTGCCCTCGGAGTCGACCAGGCGGACGGTGCCGGCCTGCGCGATCTCGAAGGTCTTGTCGTGGGAGCCGTACTCCTCGGCCTTCTGCGCCATGAGGCCGACGTTCGGGACGGAGCCCATGGTCGACGGGTCGAAGGCGCCGTGGGCGCGGCAGTCCTCGATGACCGCCTGGTACACGCCGGAGTAGCTGTGGTCCGGCAGGACGGCGAGGGTGTCGGCCTCCTGGCCGTCCGGGCCCCACATGTGGCCGGAGGTGCGGATCATGGCCGGCATCGAGGCGTCGACGATGACGTCGGACGGCACGTGCAGGTTGGTGATGCCCTTGTCCGAGTCGACCATGGCGAGCGCCGGGCCGTCGGCCAGCTCGGCGTCGAAGGAGGCCTTGATCTCCTCGCCGAGGCCGTGCGGAAGGCTCTCCAGGCCCTTGTAGACGGTGCCGAGACCGTCGTTCGGGGAGAGACCGGCACCGGCGAGGACCTCGCCGTACTTGGCGAAGGTGGCCGGGAAGAAGGCGCGCACGACGTGGCCGAAGATGATCGGGTCGGAGACCTTCATCATGGTGGCCTTGAGGTGCACGGAGAAGAGGACGTCCTCGGCCTTGGCGCGGGCGACCTGCTCGCCGAGGAAGGTGCGCAGGGCGGCGGCGCGCATGACGGCGGCGTCGACGACCTCGCCGGCGATGACCTTCAGCGGCTCGCGCAGCTCACCGGTGGTGCCGTCGGCGGCGGTGAACTCGAAGCGGAGGGTGTCGTCCTTGGCGATGACGGCGGACTTCTCCGTGGCGGCGAAGTCGTTCTCGTCCATGGTGGCGACGTTGGTCTTGGACTCGGAGGTCCAGGCACCCATGCGGTGCGGGTGGGCCTTCGCGTAGTTCTTGACCGAGCCGGGCGCGCGGCGGTCGGAGTTGCCCTCGCGCAGGACCGGGTTGACGGCCGAGCCCTTGATCTTGTCGTAACGGGCGCGGACGTCCTTGTCCTGCTCCGTCTTCGGGTCGTCCGGGTAGTCCGGGAGGGCGTAGCCCTGCGCCTGGAGCTCGGCGACCGCGGCCTTGAGCTGCGGGATGGACGCCGAGACGTTCGGCAGCTTGATGATGTTGGCGCCGGGCGTCTTGGCCAGGGCGCCGAGCTCGGAGAGGGCGTCGGCGATGCGCTGGCCCTCCTCCAGGAACTCGGGGAAGACGGCGATGATACGGCCCGCGAGGGAGATGTCCCGCGTCTCGACCGTGACGCCGGCCTGCGAGGCATACGCCTGGACCACGGGCAGGAACGAGTACGTCGCCAGGGCAGGCGCCTCGTCAGTGTGGGTGTAGATGATGGTCGAGTCAGTCACCAGGTGCTCCGCTCCACGTCTGCGTATGCGAGATTGCTCGACATCAAGATATCTCGTGATCGAGGTCCTCGGTAAAGGGGCCCACGAGGTCTTCGTCCGCAGGGGCTCCCGCGGCCTCCACGAAGGGTCCGCCGAGCCGGTACGAGGCCGGGGGCCCCTCGATGTCGACCCGGCGCAGCAGGGCGAGCGGGAGCAGGCCCGCGATGGCGGTCACGGCGGCGGCGAGGGCCTGTCCGGCCCGGTGGGCGAGGCGCAGTTCGGCCGGGTCGTAGGGGGCGGTGGCGGGCAGGTCGAGGGTGCCGCCGAGGAGCCAGAGGCCGGTGCCGAGTCCGGCGAGGGCGATCAGGGCGAGCGGCACGGTCACCGGCAGGCCCGGCAGGGCGGCTCCTCTGCGGGGTCCGGGGCGCACGAGGCCCTTGCGGGCGCGGACCGCGAGGAGGCCGCAGAAGACGGCGAGGACGACGAGGGCGGCGGCGATGGCGTCGCCGGGCCGGTGGCTTCCGGTCGCGAGGGTGTACGCGCCGACGGCGACGGCCCAGAGGGTCGCGGCGCCCGTGGCGAGGGTCCGCAGCCGGTAGGGGACGACGAGGATCAGGCCGAGGGCGATGCCGAGGGCGAGGGTGGTCTGGGCGCTGGGGAAGCCGCTGGGGAGGAGGGCTCCGCCGGGGTCGAGGAGGCGGGGGCGGGGGGCGTACCGCTGGAGCAGTCCGGTGACGGCGAGGGCGGCGGCGATCCCGGCGGCGGCGAGTCCGGTGAGGGCGTAGCGCCTGCGTATCAGGCCGACGGCGAGGAGGAGCACCGCGCCGAGGACCAGGGAGAGGGGGGTGAGTCCGGCGAGCGAGGGGTGTTCGCGGAGCAGGGCGGCGGCGGTGGCGTCGGCGCGCCGTCCGGTGACGGCGGCGTCGCCCCAGCGGCGGCCGGTGGCGGTGAGGACGAGCCCCGCGTAGACGACGGCGAGGAGGAGGACGGCGCCGAGGCAGGCGTGCCGGGTACGGGCGTGGACCCGGGCGCTGAACGATCCCGCGGCCTCGCCCGCCACGGCGGCGTACCACCAGGTGTCGCCGGACTTCGACGGCTTCGGGGGGCCGCCGCCCGCGCGGGCCCTGTCGTAGGAAGTCATGCCCCGATTCGAACCCATGCGCGGCAGCGGCGCCCGCTGGACTGACCCGAACGACACGCCGGGGCGGGGCGGTCTTTTTTTTCGGCTCGGGGGCCGTTCATCGGGGCCGTTCAGGAGGGGCTCGATCACGGGTCCGCCGGGAGGTGGCGCCGATCACGGGACGCCGGGAGGGAGCACGGGGCACGGATCCGCCGGCCGGAGGGAAGCGCGGATCACGGGTCCGTCAGGAGGAGGCCCGGATCACGAGTTCCGTCGGGAGGCAAGGTTCACGGGTCCGTCAGGAAGAGGCCCGGATCACGAGTTCCGTCGGGAGCATCCGGCGGGGCTGCTCGTCCGGTTCGCTGGGGGTGGCGATCTCCTGGAGCAGCATCCGGGCCATCGTGCGGCCCATCTCCTCGATGGGCTGACGCACACTGGTCAGCGGCGGATCCATCAGCCGCGCCACCGGCGAATCGTCCACCCCCACCAGAGCCACATCCTCCGGCACCCGCCGCCCCGCCTCCCGCAGCACCCCGCGCGCCCCCGCCGCCATCACGTCCGAAGCCGCGAACACCGCATCCAAGTCCGGCCGCCGGACCAGCAGTTGACGCATCGCACGACGACCTCCCTCCTCGGTGAAGTCACCCACCGCGACCAACGCCTCGTCGGCCGGGAGACCGGCCTCGGCGAGGCCCTCGCGGTAGCCGTCGAGACGGCAGCGGGCCACGTACATGTCGAGGGGTCCGGTGAGGGTGGCGATGTTCCGGCGGCCACGGGCCGCGAGGTGGGCGACGGCGGCGCGTCCGGCTCCGGTGTTGTCGGAGTCGACGAAGGCGACGCGCTCGTCCTCGGTGCGGCGCCCGTTGAGGACGGCGGGCAGCCCGAGGGCGCGGACCTGGTCGGGCAGCGGGTCCTGGCCGTGCACGGAGACGAGGAGGACGCCGTCGACGCGCTGGGCGGCGAGGTACTGCTCGAAGCGCTGCCGCTCCTGCTCGCTGCGGATCAGCGTAAGCAGCAACTGCTTGTCCGCGTCGGCGAGTTCACTGCTGACACCCCGGATGATGTCGAGGAAGTACGGCTCGGCGAACAGGCGCGCCTCGGTCTCGGGGATGACGAGCGCCACGGCGTCGGTACGGCTTCCGGCCAGCGCGCGGGCGGCGCGGTTGGGGACGTAGCCCAGTTCGGCGACGGCTCGTTCGACGGCCGCCTTGGCCTGTTCGCTCACCCGGGGGGAGCCGTTGATGACCCGGGAGACGGTGCCTCGGCCGACTCCGGCTCTGACCGCGACCTCCTCCAGGGTGGGCCTGCCGGTCTGCCGTCCGCTCGCCGCCATGTGCCGCTCCTCCCCTCGGGCCACAGCCCCGCCTGATGTGCGTGCGAACCTATCAGGCGGGGCGGCGGACGGCCGGGGAACGGCGGGCGGCCCGGGGCCGCCGGAGGGGAGGACTCAGCCCTCGGTCGGGGCGAGTTCGGCCATGGCGCCCCAGCCCTGCTGCGGGACCTCGACGTTGATGATCTCGGGGGTGGTGGCGATGGCGCCGGCCATCGCTTCGAGACCGGCCTTGAAGTGGTCGGAGGCGACGTGGACGGCGCCCGCGTCGGCGTCGGCGAAGGCCTCAAGGAGGACGAACGTGTTCGGGTCGTCGACGCTGCGGGACCAGTCGAAGAAGAGGTTGCCGGGCTCCTCGCGGGTGGCGCGGGTGAAGTCGGCGACCCGGTCGAGCCAGGTGTCGGCGAGTTCGGGACGGGCGGTGAAACGAACGGCGATGAAGATCATGCGTCCAGCGTGCGGTGTCCCGCCGGGGGCCGCCACCCGGCGCCGTCAGGATTCCGGCAGGACCGGAAAGTCCGGTACGGCCCGGGTGAGCGCCGCCCGGATCTCGCCCTGCCGCCGCCCGAAGTCGGCGGTGGGCAGGGAGACGGAGAGCGCGTGCACGATGCCGTCGCCGCGCTCGGGCAGGGCCACGGCGACACAGGTGTACGCGAGGTCCGCCTCGCCCACGGAGACGGCGAAGCCCTGCCCGCGCACCCGGTCGATCTCCGCCTCGAACCGCTCGGCGCTGGTGATCGTCCGCTCGGTGAACCGGGCCATCCCGTGCGCCGTCAGATAGCGGCGGCGCAGCGGACGCGGCAGCGCGGCGAGCAGCGCCTTACCGTGGGCGGTGGCATGGGCGCGGTCCTCGGGCCCGGGGGCGAAGGGGGGCGCGTCGTCGGTGACCGGGGCGGTGGTGTCGACGACGGTGATCAGACCGTCGCGGTAGGCCGTGTGGTACGCCTCCGCCCCGGTGGCCCGGCGCAGTCGGCCGAGCAGTTCGCCGGTCCCGGCGCCGAGTCCGTGGTGCCGCTGGTGGGAGCGGTGGAGGGCAGGGACGCGGGGGCCGGGCGCGTAGCCCTCGGCGGTCCGTACGAGATAGCCGCGCGCGAGCAGCGGGCCGGTGAGGTGGTAGACGGTCGAGAGGGCGCAGCCGAGCCGCCTGGCCAGTGCTTTCGCCCCGATGGGCCGGTCGGCGTCGGCGACGGCGTCGAGCACGGCGAGGGCCCGGTCGACGGACTGGGGCCCGGCACTCGGGGAGACGGCGGCTGGCATCGCTCCAGCTTACGGGGCGGGCGCGGCGGGCCAGGCGTAAACGGGCGTCGGGGGCCTACGGCGGAAACCGGGGGCGATGCCTCCGCGCCGGGCCCTCACCTGGCCTTCGCGCCGGGCCCTCACCTGACCTCCAGCTGACCTTCGCGCCGGGCCTCCGCCTGGCCTTCGTGCCGGACCTCCGCCTGGCCTTCGTGCCGGACCTCCGCCTGGCCTTCGCGCCGGGCCTCCGCCTGGTCTTCGTGCCGGAACCTCCACCTGGCTTCCGCGCCGGGCTCCTCGCCCCGCACTCGGCCTCCGTACCAAACCTCCGCGTCCCGCACCCCGTCCCCGGGCCGTTCCCCCATCTCCCCGGGCCGCTCCCCCATCGCCCCCGGGCCGTCTCCGTCGCCCGCGCGAACCGCTCCGTGCGCGCCCCGATCCCCTCCGTATCCACGCAGGTCAAAACGCGCTTATGTGCATAAGACACTCTTTCGGCGTACCGTCAACGGGTTCACTCCCCTCGACGCCACAGGAGAGCGTGTGCCCCGCCACAGGATCGATCATGCCTCGACGACCCGTCAGGGGCGTCGGTCGCGCCTCCGGACGGCGGTGATCGCGACGAGCGTGGTCGCCGTCGCCGCCGGTGGTCTGTACGCGGCGGGGCTCCTCGCCACGGGTGACGAGATATCCGCCGGGACCCGGGTCGGCGGCGTGGACATCGGCGGCATGAGCCGGACCGAGGCCGAGGCCAAGCTGCGGGCCGAGGCACCGGCCTCGTGGAGCGCGCCGATACCCGTGCGCGTCGACGACCGCGCCCTGACCGTGACGCCCGCCTCCGCCGGGCTCACCGTGGACGCGGCGCGAACCGCCGAACTGGCCGCCGATCCCTCCCGTGACCCCTTCACCGTCATCGGGCGCCTGTTCTCCACCGGCGAGCGCGAGATACGGCCCGTCTTCGCGTACGACGAGGCCAAGGCGAAGGCCACCGTGGCCGAGCTGGCGAAGAAGAACGACCGCGCGGTGCGCGAGGGCTCCGTCGCCTTCCGCGACGGCAAGGCCGTCGCCACGCAGCCCGTCACCGGCCGCAAGCTGGACACCGGGCGGGCCGTGGAGACCCTGCGCGCCGCCTACCCCGCCGCCACCGGCGCCGCGCCCGTGGTCCTTCCCGTCACGATGACCGAGCCGAAGCTGCCCGCCGCCGAGGTGACCCGTTTCCTCGACACGTACGCGAAGCCCGCGGTCTCCGGTCCCGTGACGCTCACGGCGGGCTCCGAGCGGCTGCGGATCCCCGCCTCGACCCTGAGCGACCACCTCACCGTGAAGACGGAGGGCGGCAAGCTGACCGGCGTACTCGACGAGGAGGCGCTGCTGCGCGACCCCGAGGTGTCCCGTTCGCTGGCCACGATGACCGGCGCTCCGGTGGAGGCGAGCCTCGGGGTCAGCGGCGGCCGGGTCGTGGTGGAGTCGGAGGGACGCCCGGGGCACGAGGTGACCGCGAAGGCCCTCGGCGACGCCGTACGCCCCCTGCTCACGCGTACGGGGGCGGCCGAGCGCACCGGGGCGGTGGCCACCTCGATCACCGAGCCCAAGCTGTCCGGCGGCTCCCTCGCCCGCCTCGGCATCACCGAGCAGCTCTCCTCGTTCACCGTGAACTTCCCGAGCGCCCCGTACCGGACCACGAACATCGGCCAGGCGGCCCGGCTGATCAACGGCTCGCTGGTGCAGCCGGGCGAGGTGTGGAGCTTCAACGAGAGGGTCGGCGAGCGGACCGCCGAGAACGGCTTCGTCGACGGCACGATGATCCTCGACGGCCAGTACCGCTCCGCACCCGGCGGCGGTGTGTCGGCGATGGCGACGACCGTCTTCAACGCCATGTTCTTCGCCGGGGTGAAGCCCGTCGAGTACGGCGCCCACTCCTTCTACATCGAGCGCTACCCGGCCGGCCGCGAGGCGACCGTGGCCTGGGGCTCGCTCGACCTGAAGTTCCGCAACGACACCGGCAAGCCGATCTACATCAAGGCGGGCGCGACCGACTCCTCGGTCACGGTGAGCTTCCTCGGGACGAAGAAGTACGACTCCGTGGAGGCGGTCGCCGGTCCGCGCACCCACCTCACCCAGCCCGCGAAGCGCGAGGGCACCGGCGAGGCGTGCGTACCGCAGACGCCGCTCGAAGGCTTCGACATCGCGGTCGACCGGGTCTTCAAGAACGGCGGCACGGAGGTGAAGCGGGAGACGTTCAAGACCCACTACACCCCGCGGGACGAAGTGATCTGCAAGTAGGCGGACGCCCCCTCCCGTCGGGCCTCGGCCATCCCCTTGGCGCCTCGGCCATCCCCTGGGCGCCTCGCCCTTCCCTCCCTGGGTGCCTTGGTCATCCCCTGCGCGCCTCGGCCGTCCTGGGCGCGCCGCCAGTCGCCTCGGTCACCCCGGTCACCCCGGTCACCCCGGCTTCCTGGGCCACCCGGGGCCACCCCGATCGCCCGAGCCCCCGAGCCCCTGGCCGCTCCGGGCCCTTCGGGTCGGCTGGGGCCCCCGGCCGCCCCGGTCGCCTCAGCCCCCGCGCTGGCGCGAGGCGGCGGGAGCGGCCGGACAGTTCCAACAGCCGGACAGTTCCAGCCTCCGGACAGCCCCGGCGGCCGGACAGTTCCTACGACCCGGCAGTTCCCACGGCCCGGCGTCGGGAAGGCCGACGGCCGATGGCCGCCGGGCCTCCCCCGTGTGTCCGCCGGACACACGGCTGCGCCGGACGGAGGCTTGCCCGGCCGGAAGCGTGTCTTCCCCCAGGACCGGGGCATCTCTCCGGAGCACGGGCCGCCGGGCTCCGCAGGGCCCGCCCCCCGTCCCGGCCCGTCGGAGGCGCACGGTGGCTGTGGGCAGCGAACCCCTGGAGCGCGGCGAACCCCTGGAGCGGCTTCTCGGCGAGGCGGCGCGCGCGGGCGCGTACCCGGGTGCGGCGTGGGCCGTGGGCGACGCGCGCGGCACGCTCGCGGAGGGCGCCGTAGGAGTTCTCGACCCCGCGCGCCCCGAGGAGCCCGTGCGGACGGACACGCTCTTCGACGTCGCCAGCCTGACCAAGATCCTCGCCGTGTGGGCGGTGACGGGGACCCTCGTGGACGCGGGGAAGCTCGACCTCTCGGCCCCGCTGGGCTCCTTCTGGCCCGAGGCGGCGGGGCGGCCCCTCGCCGAGGCCACCGCCCTCCATCTGCTCACCCACACGGCGGGCCTCCCACTGCGCGCCAACCTCCGGAACCTCTACGGCTCCGATCCGCAGGACGTCAGGGACGGGGTGCTCGCGGAGCCGCTGCGGCACCGGCCGGGCGCGGAGGTCGCCTACACCGACCGGGCGGCGCTCGTCCTCGGCTATCTCGTCGAGCACCTCGCCGGCGGACCGCTGCCCCGGCTCGCGGCCGAGCGGGTCTGGGCCCCGCTGGCCATGACGGAGACCCGGTACGGCCCGCTGCCGCCCGCCGTACGGGAGCGGTGCGCGCCCACGGAGTACGACGAGGAGACCGGCGCCCCGCTCCGGGGTACCGTGCACGACTTCTCGGCCCGGCTGCTCGGTGGCGCCTGCGGAATCGCGGGGGTCTTCACCACCACCGCCGACATCGGACGGTTCCTGCGCCCCCTGCTCGACCCGCGCCCCGGCGTCCTCTCGGCCGACTGGACGGCCGCCTCGCTGCGGGTCCGCACCGGAGAGCTGACGCCGCCGCGCGGTCTTTTCTGGCATCCGGCTCCGGGCACGGGTCCGTCGGAGGACCTCTGGACGCACACCGGGTTCACGGGCACGGGGATGTGGGTCTCCCCTGCCCGGGGCCGCTGGGCGGTCCTCCTCACCAACCGGCTCCGGCTCACCCGCGACCCGGGACCGCTGGCGCGCGTCAGGGACGCCTTCCGGGCCCTCGCCTTTCCGTGACTCCCGGGGACGCCGGGACCCGAGGCGCCGGGGCCCGGGGCAGGCGAGACGCGACAGACGGCCCGGACCCGTCACCGTCCGTGTGAGGTGCGTCACCTGTTAACGATCTCTTAAGGGGCAAGGTCGTGAAACTTCCGGTATCGCCCACATGTGAGCCAGTTGACGCCCGCTTTGACCGCCGGTCAACATCTTCGCAGCTTCGTCACGTTCCCTTCGGCTTCCCCTCAACCGGAGCACTCGATGCGCAACAGGGCCGCCTCGACCCCCTCGGTCACGCCCGCCCCCGAACCCTCCGCCCCCCAGGCCGGCACGGGGGCCGGTGAGCACCTGTTCGGGCAGCCGGCCGGGCCGGGCCACGGCGGGGCGGGCCCGCGCGGGCAGGACGTGGACCTCTTCGACGCCACCCTCCGGCTGCCGCCGGTCCCCGCCGAGGACCCGCCGGGAGCCGAGGAGCCCCGCCGCTTCCGGCGCGGCAGGTCGGCGTCCCCGGCGCGCCGGTCCATGGTGCTCCCGCTGACCGTCGCGGGAGCCCTCTCGGCGGGCCTCGGGATGGCCCTGTCGCTCTGGCTCGCCCCTGAGCACTCCCCCGTGCCTCCGGCGACGACCCCGCTGGCCCTCCCCGATCCGGCCTCCCCCTCGGAGGAGTCCGGCGACGCCGCCGGGGCGGCCACCGCGCCGGAGACGGCCTCGGCCCACCCGTCGGCGACCGCCTCCCGTACGCCCTCGCCGACGCCCTCGGCCACCCGGTCCGCCTCGGCGACCCCCTCCGCCACCCCCTCCCCCGCCGACACGCCGACGCGCCCCCCTTCTTCGTACGCCCCGCAGCAGGGCGGCCGGCCGGGGTCCCAGGGGCTGGCCGTGGGCAGCAGCGGTCCCGCCGTGACCGACCTCCAGAACCGGCTCCAGGAGCTGCGGCTCTACGCGGGGACGGCCGACGGGGTCTTCAGCCAGGCGGTGGCGGACGCGCTGAGCCGCTACCAGATCGCCCGAGGCGTCCCGGGGGAGCGCGGTGTCTACGGACCCGCCACCCGCGCCGCCCTGGGAGCCGAGACCCACGGCGGGAACTGACCGCATCGCCGAAGCCCCCCCCCGAAGCCGCCCCCGGCCATCGGGGACCGGGACCTCCGCCCCGAACCGAGCCGCCGCACCCCGGCGGCTCTTCGGCGTGCCCCGAACCGGCTCGGACCCGGCCCGTACGCCCACAACCCGTGCGACACCCCTTGATACAACCAAGCGACCGGGGGTTACCATATGAGCGCCGCCTAGCTCGAAAGATAATCCTGTGACTGTCAATGACGACTCGTTCACCAGTTGGAAGAACCGCGAGGAGATCGCGGAGTCGATGATCCCGATCATCGGGAAGCTGCACCGGGAGCAGGACGTCACCGTCCTGGTCCACAGCCGCTCCCTGGTGAACAAGTCGGTGGTCAGCATCCTGAAGACGCACCGATTCGCCCGGCAGATCGACGGCGAGGAGCTCTCGGTCACCGAGACGCTTCCCTTCCTCCAGACGCTCACCACCCTCGACCTGGGCCCCTGCCAGATCGACATCGGCGTCCTCGCCGCGGACTACAAGACCGACGCCCGCGGTCTCACCGTGGAGGAGTTCACCGCCGAAGCGGTCGCCGGGGCCACCGGAGAGAACAAGGCCGAGCGCCGCGACGGCCGTGACGTCGTGCTGTACGGCTTCGGCCGCATCGGCCGCCTCGTCGCCCGCCTCCTCATCGAGAAGGCCGGCTCGGGCAACGGTCTGCGCCTGCGCGCGATCGTCGTCCGCGGCGGCGGCGAGCAGGACCTGGTGAAGCGCGCCTCGCTGCTGCGGCGCGACTCGATCCACGGCCAGTTCCAGGGCACCATCACCGTCGACGAGGCGAACAGCACGATCGTCGCCAACGGCAACACGATCAAGGTGATCTACGCCAACGACCCCTCCGAGGTCGACTACACGGCGTACGGCATCGAGAACGCCATCCTCATCGACAACACCGGCAAGTGGCGCGACCGCGAGGGCCTGTCGAAGCACCTGCGCCCCGGCATCGACAAGGTCGTCCTGACCGCGCCCGGCAAGGGTGACGTGCCGAACATCGTGCACGGCGTCAACCACGAGACGATCAAGCCGGACGAGCAGATCCTGTCCTGCGCCTCCTGCACCACGAACGCGATCGTGCCGCCGCTGAAGGCGATGGACGACCAGTACGGCGTGCTGCGCGGCCACGTGGAGACGGTCCACTCGTTCACGAACGACCAGAACCTCCTGGACAACTACCACAAGGCCGACCGTCGCGGCCGTTCCGCGCCGCTCAACATGGTGATCACGGAGACCGGTGCCGCCTCCGCCGTCGCCAAGGCGCTGCCCGACCTGAAGGCGCCGATCACCGGCAGCTCGATCCGCGTCCCCGTCCCGGACGTCTCGATCGCCATCCTGAGCCTGCGCCTGGGCCGCGAGACCACCCGCGAGGAAGTCCTGGAGTACCTCCGCGACGTCTCGCTGCACTCGCCGCTGAAGCGCCAGATCGACTTCACCACGGCCCCCGACGCCGTCTCGATGGACTTCGTCGGCTCGCGCCACGCGTCCATCGTCGACGCGGGCGCCACCAAGGTCGACGGCGACAACGCCATCCTCTACCTCTGGTACGACAACGAGTTCGGCTACTCGTGCCAGGTCATCCGGGTCGTCCAGCACGTCTCCGGCGTGGAGTACCCGACCTTCCCGTCCCCGGCGGTCTGACCCCTCCAGCCTGTCCGCGGGTCCGCGCACGACACCTCGTGCGCGGACCTGCTACAGTTTCCCTTAGTTGCAGTCGTGGTTCCCAAGAAACTGACAAGTGCCTTAGACGATTCGACATCGTCGGGCACTTTCTGTGTTTTCGGTGCAGTTTTCCGGACGGGGCAATCATCACGGCGACGCCGGGATCCGCACAGTGCGGTTCCCAGGGCTACGCCCCGAAGGAGACAGTCATGGCTAACGGCACCGTCAAGTGGTTCAACTCGGAAAAGGGCTTCGGCTTCATCGAGCAGGAGGGTGGCGGCCCGGACGTGTTCGCCCACTACTCCAACATCGCCACCTCGGGCTTCCGTGAGCTTCAGGAAGGCCAGAAGGTGACCTTCGACGTCACGCAGGGCCAGAAGGGCCCGCAGGCGGAGAACATCCTCCCCGCCTGACGTCAGGTACGTCCGACGCAGCCGGAGTCCTCGCCCCTGTGGTGAGGGCTCCGGCTCGTCGCGTTCTCCAGGAAGGTCCCCCATGAGCAGTACGAGCAGCACGCACAGCACCGAGGGCACGAGCGGTTTCGCCGCGTTCGGCCTGCCGCCGGAGCTCCTCGCCGTCCTCACCCGGCTCGGCGTCGACGAACCGTTCCCCATCCAGTCCGCGACCCTCCCCGACGCCCTCGCGGGCCGTGACGTCCTGGGACGCGGCCGGACCGGCTCCGGCAAGACCCTCGCCTTCGGCCTGCCCCTGCTCGTACGCCTCTCCGGACGGCGTGCCGACTCCCGCCGACCGCTCGCCCTGATCCTCGTCCCCACCCGCGAACTCGCCCAGCAGGTCACCGAGGCGCTCGACCCGCTCGCCGAGGCCCTGCGGCTGCGCACGGCCACCGCCGTCGGCGGGATGTCGATCGGCCGCCAGGCCACCGCGCTCCGCGAGGGCGCAGAGATCCTCGTCGCCACCCCCGGCCGTCTCATGGACCTCGTCGGGCGCAAGGACTGCCGTCTCGACCGGGTGACCGTGACCGTCCTCGACGAGGCCGACCAGATGGCCGACATGGGCTTCCTGCCCCAGGTCACCGAGGTCATGGACCTGACGCCGCCGGACGGACAGCGACTGCTGTTCTCCGCGACCCTGGACCACGACGTCGACCAGCTGGTCGAGCGGTACCTCTCGGACCCGGTGGACCACTCCGTCGACCCCTCGGCCGCCGCCGTCTCCGCCATGGACCACCATGTGCTCCTGGTACACGGCCCCGACAAGTTCGCCACGGCCACCGAGATCGCCGCCCGCGACGGGCGCGTCCTCATGTTCCTGTCCACGAAGGCGTCCGTGGACCGCTTCACCAAGCACCTCCTCGGCAGTGGCGTACGCGCCGCCGCACTGCACGGCGGCAAGTCCCAGCCGCTGCGGACCCGCACCCTCGACCGCTTCCGGAGCGGTGAGGTGCCGGTCCTGGTGGCGACCAACGTGGCGGCGCGCGGCATCCACGTCGAGGCACTCGACCTCGTGGTCAACGTCGACCCGCCGGCCGACCACAAGGACTACCTCCACCGGGGCGGGCGCACCGCGCGCGCCGGGGAGTCCGGACTCGTGGTCACCCTGGTGACCCCCGATGAGCGGCGCGAGGTGGCCCGGCTCATGGCGGACGCCGGGATCCGTCCCCGCGAGACCCGGGTCCGGTCCGGCGAGGCCGAGCTGAGCCGGATCACCGGCGCGCGCGCCCCTTCGGGCGTGCCCGTCGACGGCGGCGCGCCGAGCCCGGAGCGCGCCAAGCGCGGCGGCGCGGCCTTCCGGGGCATGGGCACCGTCCCCGGCCGCCCCGGCCGTGCGAAGAACGAGTCCCGCAAAGCCACCGAGGCACGGAAGGCAGCCGAGGCGCGCCAGGCCGCGCGAGTCCGCCGGGGCGGCTGACGCCGTCCCTGACGCGAGGGGCGTGCGGCCGGGTCGGCCGGCTCCGTACGCGAGCCGGTCCGCCCACCCGTCCGCGTGCGCGGACGACGTGCCGCGTCCAGTACGGTGGCGCCCCCGTCCGGACGACTACGGAGGCCCCATGGGCGACGACACCGACGGCAACGACGGCACCCGCGCGGCCTCCGCGCCGCCCTGGGAGACGATCGGTGCGCTCGCCGCGCTCTTCGGAGCCTTCGACGGCGGGCGCGGGATCGCGGCGGAGGAGCAGTGGACGCTCCAGGTCCTCAAGCTGGCCGAGGAGGTCGGCGAGGCCGCGCAGGCCGTCGTCGGAGCGCGGGCGACCAACCCCCGCAAGGGCCGAAGCCACAGCTGGGAGCAGGTGCAGGAGGAGGTCGCGGACGTGGTGATCACCGGCATGGTCACCCTGGCCCGGATGCGGCCTGCCGACGCCCGGGAGTACTTCGAGGCCGTGCTCGCGGTGAAGTCCGCGAAGTTCCTCCCGGGCGCGGAGACCTCCCGGGCGCAGGGGCCTTCCCGGGCGCCGGGGCCTTCCCGGGTGCCGGGGCCCTCCGGGGCGCGCGGGACGGGGCTTCCTGATCCGGCTTGATCCGAAGGACGCCGCCTAGGTGGCGTTGAGGGCCACCGTCGGATGGAGCCGGGAGGCGCGGACCGCCGGGTAGAGGCCGGCGACCACGCCGATCAGCAGGGTCGCGGCGAGGCCGCCCGCCAGGGCCCACGGCGGGACCACCGGCGTCCAGTGCTGCACCCGGGCGAAGCCGTAGGTCGCCGCCGCGCCGAGGGCCGCTCCCGCCGCCCCGCCCAGCGCCGAGAGCAGCAGCGACTCGGTGAGGAACTGGAGCCGGATCGCGCCCCTGGTCGCGCCGAGGGAGCGGCGCAGTCCGATCTCCTGGCGCCGTTCGAGTACGGAGACGACCATGGTGTTGGCGACGCCGACGCCGCCGACGAGCAGGGCCACCGCGCCGAGGCCCAGCATCAGGGTGGTCAGGCCCTTGTCGGTGGCCGCCTTCGCGGCCAGCGCGTCGGAGGGCCGGGAGACCTTGACGGCGCCTTCGTCCCCGGGGCTGATGGTGCGGGCGAGGATGGCCCGTACGTCCTCCACGGAGGCGTCGGTGGAGCGCTCGAAGACGGTGGTGGGATGCCCGTCGAAGCCGAAGTAGCGTTGGGCGGTGGGGAATCCGACCATCGCGACCCGGTCCAGGTTCGGGACGAGTTCGATCGGTCGCAGGACGCCGACGACGACCACCCGGGTGTCGTTCATCATGATGGTCTCACCTGTCCGGGTGATTCCCAGGCGGTCGGCGGCGACCGCGCCGAGCACGGTGACCGGCAGCCGCTCCCCCGCCCGGTCGAACCAGCGGCCCTGGGCGACCTCGCCGCCGAGCGCGGCGAGGAGGTCGGTGCGGACCGCCTGGGTGGTGACGCCCGCCGTGCGTTCCTCGGGGACGACGTCGCTGCGCCGGATGCGGGCGTCGACGTCGCCGCTGGCGGTGGCGTGCCGGACGGGGCCGATGCGTTCGACCATGGCGACCGCGTTCCTGGGGAGTTTGACGTCCCGGCCCTGGCCGTCCTTGCCCGCCTCTGCGGTGAGCAGGTTGGTGCCGAGCCGGTCGAGCCGGGCCATCAGGTCCGCCCGGCTGGACTCGGAGAGGCCGACGACCGCGACCATGGTCGCGATGCCGATGGCGATGCCGAGCGCGGAGAGCACCACGCGGGCGCGGCGGGCGCGCAGCCCGACCGAGCCGACCCGGAACACGTCGGGGACGGAGAGCCGGGCCGGGCGGAGGGTGCCACCCGGTGTGAGGGTGCCTTTCACGCGGTGGCCCCTTCCCCGGGCGTGGTGCCGCGTTCGCCGGGCACGGTCCCGCGTTCGCCGGGCATGATCCCGCGTTCGTCGGCGACGATCTCGCCGTCCCTGAAGCGGACCCGGCGGGGCAGCGAACCGGCTATTCCGTCGTCGTGGGTGATGACGCAGATCGTGGTGCCGGAGGCGTTCAGCTCGTGCAGGAGTTCCATGACGATCCGTCCCGACGCGCTGTCGAGCGCCCCGGTGGGTTCGTCGGCGAGCAGCAGGCTGGGGGCGCCGACGAGGGCGCGGGCGATGGCCACGCGTTGTTTCTCGCCGCCGGAGAGTTCGTTGGGCGTGTGGGAGGCGCGGTGGTCGAGCCGGACCCTGGCCAGCGCCTCGCGGGCCCGGACGCGGCGCTGCCGGGCCGGGACGCCCGCGTAGAGCAGTCCGTCGGCGACGTTGTCGACGGCGTCGCGGCCGGCCGCGAGGTGGAAGTGCTGGAAGACGAAGCCGATGTGGCGGGCGCGCAGCGCGGAGAGGCGTGCGTCGGAGAGCGTGGACACGTCGTGGCCCGCGACGCGGACGGTGCCGCCGGTGGGCTTGTCGAGGGTGCCCATGACATGGAGCATGGTGGACTTTCCCGAGCCCGAGGGGCCGACGACGGCGAGGAGTTCGCCCGCGTGGACGGTGAGGTTCACCCCGCGCAGGGCGTGGACGCCGCCGGGGTACGTCTTGGCGGCGTCGCGGAGTTCGACGACGGGGACGGTGCTCATGAGGTCGCCACTCCGACCTTCAGGCCCTCGCGGACGTCGGGGCCGCTGACCTCGATCTTTCCGTCGGCGGTCATGCCGGTCTCCACCCTGACGACGGCCGTGGTGGCGCCCTGGACGACTTGGAGGCCGTATCCGCCGTCCTCGCCGCGCAGGGCAAGGACCGCTTCGACGGGGACGGCGAGGACGCCCTCGCGCGCCTCGCTGACGAATCTGACGCTGGCCGTCAGCTTGGGGTCCTCGCCCGCCGCCGCGGAGGCCCCGCCGTCGAGGACGACCTCGACGACGATGCCCTCCTGGGAGACCTCGGCCCCGCCGGGGCCCCCTGCTTCCTCGGGGCGTACGGTTCCGGCGACCCGGCCGGTGGCGGCCTTCCCGCTGGGCAGGGTGACCTCGACCCTGGTGCCCGGCGAGGTGAGAGCCCCGTCGGTCTGGTCCAGTTCGGCCCGGACGACGGGGCGGGTGGAGGCGACGGTGAGGACGGAGGTGTCGGGGCCCACCTGGTCGGCGAGGGCCGCGTCGGCGGAGACGACCTTGACCTGGCCGGTCTGGAAGACGACGTCGCCCTTGCCGACGCGGCCGGTGGGCTCGCGGTTCAGGGACTTCTGCCACTTCTTGACGGCCCGCTCGGTGTCCTCGTCGTAGCGGGGGTCGACATAGAGCCCGGAGCCGTATCCCAGGTCGCGCAGGTTGCGTTCCAGTTGGAGGACGTCGCTGCCCCGGTCGCCCTTCTTCATCTCGCGGAACATGGGGACCGGCCCGTAGAGGAGGGTGACGGGCTTGTCGTTCAGCTCGTAGAGGGCGTCTCCCCTGCTCAGGGTCTTCCCCTCGGGGGCGGCGACGGTGACGGTGCCGTCGACGGCGGACTTCACGGTGCGGCGGTGGGCGAAGTCGAGTCTGCCGTCGACGGTCTTGGAGCGGACCAGGTCGGTCCGGACGACGGTGGCGGTGGCGGGCGGCAGACCGCCGCCCTTCCCCGTGCCTCCGGCGCCGTCCCCGCCGCCGCCCGGGTCGAGGACGCCCAGGAGGAGTCCTCCGCCGGTGACGGCGGCGACGACCGCCACCGCGCCGAGCGCGCGCAGTGCCGTGCGGCGCCTCACTGCATGCCGTCCAGGCCGTCGAGCAGCTTGGTCCGGCACGCCTGACGGGCCTTCTTGTACGAGGGTGACTGCTGGTCGATGCCGGGGGACACCGGGTTGGGGTCGCCGCCCGGCTGCGCGTGACCGCTGCTCATGGTGGGGTTGGTGAAGCGGGTGACGCCGTTGTCCCGCATGCACTTGGCGTGCGCGAGCATCGATTCGTAGTCCTTCTGCTGGTCCCTCGGGGGCTCGGCCAGCATGACCGTGCGGAACTCGGGGGTGCAGACGCCGTTGCGGCCGCCCTTGGAGGCCTCCATCTGTCCGGTCTCCTCGGCGACTTCGTTGACCTTCTCCCAGTCGAGGTGGCCGCTGAGCTTGGGGTCGGGGAAGTTCTTGTATCCGGCTTTGCCGCGCATGCAGCGGACGTAGGCCATCTGGGCGTCGTAGAAGGCGCTCTTGCCGGTGGGCCGGGCGGACGGGCCGTCGGCGTCGGCGGTGCCGGTGGTACCGGCGGGGGCGGTGGTGGGCGCGGTCGTCGCGGGCGCCGTGGCGATGGCCTCGTCGCCGGAGGCGCGGACGCCCTCGCCCGCGTCGCAGGCGACGGAGAGGGCGAGGACCGGCAGGACGGCGAGCGCGGCGAGCCGGAGCGGGAGCGAGACCCGGGAGGCTGTCTTCGTGGTCATGCCCTCACCTTCGCCAGGTCACGTGATGGCGGTTCCATGGCGACATGATGGGAACGTAACAATGCCCCCGACCTGCGATCCGGCTCCCGGGAAGGGCTTCGGATGGGCGTCCGCCGCACCCATAATCGAACGCATGCCGCATGTACTGATCATCGAGGACGACGCCTCGGTCCGGGACGGGATGGAGCTCGTGCTGCGCCGGCACGGGTACGGCGTCGACGCCGCCGCCACCGGCGAGGAGGCGCTCGCGCTGCTCGACGCCCCGGACGGCGGGCGGATCGAACTGGCCGTCCTCGACCTGATGTTGCCCGGCATGGACGGCTTCGAGGTGTGCCGTCGCATCCGGACCCGGACGAGCGTCCTGCCGGTCATCATGCTGACCGCGCGCGGCGACGACCACGACATCGTGACGGGTCTGGAGGCGGGCGCGGACGACTACGTCGTCAAGCCGGTCACCGCCCCCGTCCTCGAAGCCCGCATCCGGGCCGCCCTGCGGCGCGCGGAACCGGCGGCGCGGGACCGGGCGGACGGGACCGACCTCGCGGGGCTCGTCATCGACCGCGCCGGACTCACCGTCACCAAGCACGGCGCCACGGTCCCCCTGCCCCCCACCGAGCTGCGGCTACTCCTGGAACTCTCGGCCTCCCCCGGCCGGGTCTTCAGCCGCGAGCAGCTCCTCTCCTCGGTCTGGGACCACACCTTCCTCGGCGACTCCCGGCTGGTGGACGCGGCCGTCGGACGCCTGCGGGCCAAGCTGGAGGACGTACCGGCCAAGCCCCGGTACGTGCAGACCGTGCGGGGCTTCGGCTACCGCTTCGGCCCGCTGTGAGCCCCCGTACACGAGGCTCCGCGGGCGGCGGGGACGGCGCGCCGAGGCGGCGTCCGCGCCGGTTCGGCGGCGGGCTGCGGACCCGGCTCGTCGTCACCTTCGTGCTCGTCGCGCTGGTCAGCGCGGTCACCGCGACCGCGCTCGCCTACCGGGACGCGCGCACCGCCGTCCTGCGGCGCACCCAGGACGCCGCCGTGAACGACGTCCGCACCCGGGTCACCTCGGTCGCCGCCGACTTCGACCTGCCGCCCGACCAGCGGTCGCTGGCCCGCTTCGCGGCCCGGGTCTCGGACGGGCTCGGCGCCCGGATCGTCGTCGTCCGGCACCGGGACCTCACCGCCGTCTCCGACGCGTACGCCACCGTGGAGGGCCGCGTCACGCCCGAACTGCGCGCCGCCGTACGGGCGGGGCACGGGGCCCTGTTCCAGCGGGTCGAGTGGCGGGGCGAGCCCTATCTGGTGGTCGGCATGCCGGTGACGTACGCGGACGGGGACCGGCGTGTCTCGGGCCTGGAAGTCTTCGTGATCACCGATCTGCGGGCCGAGCGCGACGACACCACCGCCCTCCTGAGGTCCGTCCAGGCGGGGCTGCTGCCCGTGGTGGTGCTCGCCGCCCTGCTCGCGCTCCTCGCGGCGGGCACGGTCCTGCGTCCGGTACGGAAGCTGGGGCGGGCCACCCGGGGACTCGCCGCCGGGGATCTCGGCAGCCGGGTCTCGGTCCGGGGCCGGGACGAACTCGCCGACCTCGCACGGACGTTCAACGAGACGGCGGACGCCCTCCAGGCCTCGGACGCGCGGCTGCGCGAGCAGGAGGCGAAGGCCCGGCGCTTCGTGGCGGACGTGTCGCACGAGCTGCGCACGCCCCTCGCCGCGATGACGATGGTCGCGACCGTCCTGGAGGAGGACGCCGACCAGCTGCCGCCGGACGCGGCGCGCGCCGCCCGCACCATGGGCGCGGAGACCGCCCGGCTCGCCCGGCTCGTCGAGGACCTGATGGAGATCTCCCGCTTCGACGCGCAGGCGGTCCGGCTGAACGCGGCGGAGACGGACCTCGCCGAGACGGTACGGGCCTCGCTCGCGCTGCGCGGCTGGACCGACCGGGTGGAGACCCGGCTCGACGAAGGAGTGCGGGCGGTCGTCGACCGACGCCGGATCGACGTGATCGTCGCCAACCTGGTGGGCAACGCGCTGCGGCACGGCGCCCCTCCGGTCCTCGTGACCCTCGCCACCGGAACCGGTCCCGAGGGCCCCTGGGCGACGGTGGAGGTCGCCGACCACGGCCCGGGGCTCCCGCCCGAGGTACGGGAACGCGTCTTCGACCGTTTCTACAAGGCGGACGCCTCGCGCACCCGGGGCGCGGCCGACGACGAGCGGGGCAGCGGTCTCGGCACCGCGATCGCCCTGGAGAACGCCCGTCTGCACGGCGGCACGATCGAGGTCGCCGAGGGGCCGGGAGGCGGCGCGGCGTTCACCCTGCGACTGCCCCTGCGGCGCGCGGAGCAGCCCGTGGAAACGGAAGCGGAAACGGAAACGGAAGGAGAGTCGCGATGAGGGTGGCGAAGAGGATGACCACGGCGGCCCTCGGCCTTCTCCTCGCGGGGTGCGGCGTCCAGCCGACCGGGGTGATCGGCGCGGGCGAGCCCGCCACCGGGCTGACCCGGGGCGTACGGCTGTACTTCGCGTCCGGCAGCGGACTCCAGGCCGTACCGGTGCTCGACCGGAAGATCACGGACCTGAGCACGGTGGTGAAACTGCTCGACGTCGGCCCCTCCCCCGCCGAACAGCGCGCCGGACTCGTCGACCTCGTCGAGATCGGCGGCTACGCGGTGACCGGCCGGGGCACCGAGGTCACCCTCAGCCTGGAGGAGCCGTACGGCGCTTCCGGCCGCGACCAGGGCACCGGACAACTGGTGTGCACCCTGGCCCGCGCCCAGTCGGTCCTGGAACCGGAGGTGAGGACGGAGGACGTACGGGTCACCCTGCGCCCCCGCGACGGCGAGGTGTTCGGACCGTACAGGTGCTCGGAGTTCCTGAACGGCTGAACCGGGTGAACCGGCTGTCCGGCTGTCCGGCTGTCCGGCTGTCCGGCTGAACCAGGTGAGGGGAATCCCGTACGGGACCCGGCATGACCCGGGTGGAGCGGGACGGGGGTGGCCTGGACGGACGGGCACGGACACCCGGCCCCGGGCCGGTCCTCCCCCGGGGCTCTCACCTCAGAGGCAGGCTCACCTCGATGGTCTTGCCGCCCTCCGGGGGCAGGCGCAGTCGGACCTCCAGGGCGAGGAGTCTGACCAGGGGCCAGCCGAAGCCCCCCTCGGCGAGCCCCGCGGCGCGCTCGGGGCTCCAGGCTTCCGCGCGGCGCGGCAGTTCGTCGCTCGCGTCGGCGACCGAGATCGTCACCGCCGCCGGGTCGAGGGCCACGTCGAAGCCGGTGAGCCCTCCCCCGTGCCGGAGCGCGTTCGTCACCAGTTCGGACGTCACGAGGAGGGCGTCGCCCAGGGCGGTGGGCGAGGGCGCGCCCCCGATCCCCGCCGTCAGCGCCGCCGCGACCCTCGCCCGCGCCTCGGCCGCGTCGCGCGGGATTCCCGCCCCGTCCTCCCGGTGTCTTCCTCGCCATGTGCCCTGCCGTGTGGCCACCGTCTCCACCGCTCCTTTCTCGTCGTCCCCGATGCCCCTTCCCCGGCACACGGTTCGCATTCCTCCCCTTACGCCCCGTACCCGAGGTGCTTTCCGCCACACGGGACGGTCGGACGGCCGGGAGCGGCGGCTCCCGGTGTTCACGGCTCCCCGATCTCCATCCAGACGCACTTCCCGCCCGCCCGGGGCAGGGTCCCCCACGCCCGGGTGAGCCGGGTGATGACGGCCAGGCCATGGCCACCCGGGCTGCCGGGCGCGCCCGGCGGGCAGGCGCGGGGGACCCTGCTGCTGTGGTCGGTCACCTCGACGCGCACCCCGCCCGCCCGGACGCACCGGACGACGAGTTCCGTCGGCCCTCCGGCGTGGCGGCAGGCGTTGGTGACCGCCTCGGACACCACGAGGAGGACGTCCTCGACGGCACGGTCCCGCTCCGCGCGGGAGGGCCCCTCGGGCCAGCCCAAGTCGGCCAGCGCGGCGCGGCAGAAGTCGCGGCAGCGCGCGGCCACCGCGGGCTCGTCCGGCGGTCCGAGCCGCAGGGACCGCCGTGCTGGTTCGCTCGTCGTCGGCATCGCGCCTCCCGTCAGGGGCGTTCTCCCGGCCCGTGCCCCGCCCGCCGCGCCGTACACGGCGGGACGGGATCGAATCGGGCGGGCGGGCCCGTTCTCGTGTGATGCTGCGAAGAGGACCGGGCGGCGGGCGAGCCGGGAGGTGCGGAGGATGACCGACCGCGAGGAGGCGGGGGCGGACCCCGCGGCCATGGGCCGCGTGGAGACCACCGACGAGCGCGCGGACCGGCAGTGGCTGGACCTCATGCAGGAGACCCGGGTGGTGCAGACCGGGGTGCAGATCATGCTGGGCTTCCTGCTGACCGTCGTCTTCACGCCCCGGTACGCGTCCCTGGGCACCACCGACCGGCGGATCTACGTGCTCACGGTGGTCCTCGGTTCGCTGGCCACGGGCGCCCTCATCGGCCCGGTCTCCTTCCACCGGCTGGTCTCCGGACGCCGGATCAAACCCCGGGCGGTGGTCTGGGCCTCCCGGCTGGTCTTCGCGGGGCTGCTGCTCCTGCTCGCCACCCTCACCAGCGCCCTGGTGCTCATCCTGCGGGTGGCCACCGCCGACGCGGTCGTCCCCTGGCTGGTGGGCGGAGTGCTCGCCTGGTACCTGCTGTGCTGGTTCGCGCTGCCGCTGTGGGCTCGCGGGCGGCACACCTCGCGACGTGAGGAGTGACGGCGGGGGCGCCGGGTAGCCGCCCCGGGAGGCCCCGTATCCACCGGAAGGAGTACGTCATGCCCCGCGGATCGAGCCCGAAGCGTGAACGGCAGTACGAGCATGTCAAGAAGAGCGCCGAGAAGCGCGGCGAGAGCGAGAAGCGCGCCGCGGAGATCGCCGCCCGGACGGTGGACAAGGAACGGGCCCGGCACGGCGAGTCCAGGACCTCCAGCCGGCTCTCGCGGGAGGACATGTCGTCCGGCGAGCGCGGCGGCCGGCGCTCCCACAGCGGTGCACGGGGGCGCACGTACGACCAGTTGTACGAGGAGGCCAGGCGGCGGAACGTCGAGGGCCGGTCGCAGATGAACAAGGAGTAGCTCCGGCGGGCCCTCGGCGGCGACTGAGGACGGCGGCGGGGGACGGTCGCCGGGACTTCCGCCGGAGGGCCGGACAGACGGGCCGGGGACCGGCCGCCGGAGGGACCGGGGACCGGCCGCCGATGGACGCCCGGCGGCCGGTCCCCGTCGGCTCAGAGGTCCTGGACTCGCCGGAAGGGCCGGTCCGCCTCCAGCTCGAAGGCGAGTTCGAGGAGGGTGCGTTCGGCGCCGGGCCGGGCGGTGAACATGACGCCGACGGGCAGTCCCTCCGCCGTGGGGTGCGGGGTGGGGAGCGAGAGCGAGGGGGTGCCGACCACGTTGTCGACGGGGGTGAAGGCGACGTACGCGAGGATGCGCTCGATCAGGGTCGGGTAGGGCACGGCGGGGCTGAGGTGGCCGAGGCGGGGCGTGGTGTGGGCGAGGACCGGCGAGAGGACGAGGTCGAGGCCCCGGAAGGCCGCCGCGTACGCCACCTTGATCCGCTTGAGGCGGCGCACGATGGCGGGGGTGCGCCGCCAGTTCCGCAGGTACTGCTCGCGCAGTCCCCGGCTGAGCCCGTCCATGCGGTGGCGGTCGAAGTCGGCGCCGAGGCTCCGTCCGGTGGTGCCGAGCAGGAAGGACAGCATGCCCCAGTAGGTGAGAAAGTCCTCGGTGAACCGGGGGTCGAGGTCCATGGCCACCGGTTCGACGCGATGGCCGAGCCTTTCGAGCGTGGCGACGGTCCCGGTGACGGCGGCGTGGGTGTCGGAGTCGATACGGACGCCGGTCGGCGAGTCGAGGAGGAAGCCGACGCGCAGCCGGCGCCCGGAGGGGCCCTCGACGAGACCGACGGGCGGCAGTTTCGGGTTGCGCCAGTGCGTCTCGGCGGCGGCGAGGAAGGCCGCGGTGTCGCGGACGGAGCGGGTGACGACGCCGTCGGAGACGAGGTCGACGGGGAGCCGGCTGCTCTGGGGGTTGGCGACGACCCGGCCCCGGGTCGGCTTGAGGCCGACGAGTCCGCAGCAGGCGGAGGGGATGCGGATGGAGCCGCCGCCGTCGTTGGCGTGGGCGATCGGTACGGCTCCGGCGGCGACGAGGGCCGCGCTGCCACCGGACGAACCGCCCGCCGAGCGGCCGGTGTTCCACGGGTTGCGGACGGGCTCGGCGTCCTCGTACTCGGTGGAGGGGCTGAAGCCGAACTCGGGCAGACGGGTCTTGCCGAGGACGGTGACGCCGGTGCTGAGGAACTGCTCGGTGAAGGGCCCGTGGCGGAGTGCGGCGCTCGGGGTGAAGGCGGCGCTGCCGTGGCCGGTGGGCAGTCCCCGGTGGTCGGTGTTGTCCTTCACGAAGGTCGGCACTCCGGCGAGGGCGCCCGAGCCGGTCCTGGCGCCCGAGCCGGTCCCGGGGGCGGGTGCCGGGGAGTCGACGTGCACCTGGACGGCGTGCAGACGGCCCTCGACGGCCCGGACACGGGCGGCGGCGTCCCGGGCCGCTTCCCCGGCGCTCACCTCGCCCCGGCGGATCGCCTCGGCGAGCCCGACGGCGTCGTGGTCGCCGAGTGCGTCGTCCCTGAAGGCGTGCACCGTGGTCGTTTCCTCGAATGTGGACACGCTGTCTCAGCCCCGCTCTCATGATGGGTGGACGGCCAGCATGCCGTACCCGTAAGTAACACGCGAGACTCTGGTACTCCTGTTCCAGGAGTGACAGTTGATGATGAGGGGCTGAAGGACCGTTTCCTCGGCCCTCTTCCTCCGGGAGTCCGTATTTCGATCATGGATCGGCTTGAATTCGGGGGGTTGCCGGTCGGCGTTGGCGGGCAGGTTTGCAGAGCCGTGGGGCGGGAATCGGCCGTCCTCGGTGGTGGTGGTTTAGTGATCGTGCACCGCTCGTCCGGCAGAACGCCTGAGCGGGCCGAAGAGGAGGGGTCGGTCCCCATGACCGTTCACACCGTCGAGCTTCCCCAGCTGTGGATGCCTCATCCCCCGCGGGTGAACCCCTTCCTGCCCGCACTCCGCGAGGAGAGCGAGACCTGGGCCCGCGACATGGGCATGCTGGGCGGGGAGCGGGGACCTGCGGCGGAGGGTCCCGTCTGGACCTCGTCCCAGTTCCACGCCATGACCGTCGACCAGTTGACCGCATGGACCCTCCCGGATGCCTCCCCGGACGCCCTGCGGCTCAACCACCGTTTCAACATCTGGGCGTTGGCCTGGGACGACTACTTCGCCGCCGCCTTCAAGCAGACCGGCGACCTGCCCGGGGCCCAGGCGTTCACCGACCGGCTGCACGACTTCCTCCGGCCGGAGCCCGACCGGCTGCCGGAGCCCGCGAACCCCGTCGAGCGAGGCATCGCCGACCTTCAGCGGCAGCTCTTCCCGCCCCGTCTCGCGCACTGGCGGCACGAGTTCAACCGGGCGCTGGTGCGGTACGTCGACGCGGGCGTCGAGGAGCTGGCCAACAGCCTCGGCGGCCGGGTCCCCCATCTGATCGAGTACGCGCCGTTCCGACGGGACAGCTTCGCCGCGCACACCGCCCCGTACAGCGTCGAGCTGGCCACCGGAGCGCGAATACCCGAACAGATCCGCCGCAGCCGGACCGTCCGCGCCCTGCTCGACGCCTTCATGGACTTCATGGGCCTCGCGAACGACCTCGCCTCCTACGAGCGGGAGGTCCACGAGGAGAAGGACGTCAACAACCTCGTGGTGGTGCTCGGTTCCTCCCTGGGCATTCCGCTCCGTGACGCCGTGCCCGCCGCCCTCAACCTGGTGAACACCCGGCTGAGGGACTTCGAGCACCTGCGGCGGACGGACCTGCCCCTCCTCGTCGAGCGGACCGGTCTGCGCGAGGACGAGCGGGCCGCCCTGGACACCTGGGTGCGGGGGGCCTGCGGCTTCCTGTCCGGCATCCACGCCTGGTACACGGGAGCCCCCCGGTACGCACCGACGGACCTGCCGTTCCCGGAGTGACGGCGCGCAGAAGCGGACCGACGCAACGAAGGACCGGCCCCACGGGGAGGCCGGTCCTCGTTCGTTCCTTGCGGGAGGGGCTGTCGGGGCGCGTGGGGCAGGTCCTAGCTCGAACTGGTCGACGACCACGCGGCGGTTCGTGGGCCTGTCCCGTTTCCTCCTCCAGCTCCGGCAGGTGCGCCCGGACGTAACCCTGCTGTAGGCGGGGTTCGGCAGCGTGCCAGACCTCTGCGACCCGCAGGGCGCCACGGCAGGCGGTGTCGGCGGTGGACGTCTCCAGGAGCGTGACGGGGTGCGGCTCACGGCCGAAGCGCGCGCCTTCGAAGAGCGTGACCGGATCCTCGTACGTGAAGCCCTCGCCCTTCATGCAGGCCGACCAGCGGGCGAACACCGCTTTGACCGCAGGGTCCTTGAGGGACTCGTGGAAGGACCGGTTGAACAATCCGGGCGCCAGGGCCGCGCCGCCGTAGTTCGGCCGGCCGTAGAAGCGGTTGGCAGCGGCCTGGACCTGTCGGTGAGCACGCCACCGGCCACGATGCCGGTTGCCGACCGGCGGGAACGGCCGCGACCGTTCCCGCTCGGCGTCACTCGGCTCGCCCCGCCCCGTGACCACGTCAACGACCCCGGCGCGGAATAGTCAGATGATCGGCCGGAGATGTCCTAGCGGCCCAGGAGGCGTCTGACGCGTCCGCGCCAGGCCGAGCGGGGTGCGGGGACCCTCGCCGGGCCGGTCTCCTCGGACCCGGGCACGGGTTCCGGTCCCGTGTGGCTCATGGAGGGCGGAGGCGGCAGCGGCGTGGGCTGGTCGTGGGCCTGGGGCACCCGGGGCGCGAAGTTCACGGGCAGCGCCGTGAGGTGCCGGGCCCAGGTGGAGGAACGCCAGCTGAGGGAGGTCTCGGGGACGGAGAGCGCGATGTCCGGGAGCCGGGTGAGCAGGATGTCGATGCCGGTGTCGGCGATGATCCGCCCGACGTCCTGGCCGGGGCACTCGTGGGTCCCGGCGCTGAAGGACAGATGGGCGCGGTTGTGGTGCACCGGGGTGGAGGGGTCGGGGCGGATCGTCTTGTCGACGTTGCCCGCCGCGAGGCCCAGCAGGAGCATGTCCCCCGCCTTGATCTGCTGGCCGCCGACCGTGGCGTCGCCGTTGGCCCAGCGCCCCGGGCACACCATCAGCGGCGGCTCGTCCCACAGGACCTGTTCCACCGCTTCGGGCAGAGTCATCTGGCCGCCCGCGAGCGAGCCGCGGAACCGGGGGTCGGTGACCACCATCCGCAGCACGTTCGACATCAGGTTGGCGGTGGTCTCGTATCCGGCGAGCAGGATGAGGCGCAGATGGTGCTGCACCTCCTCGTCGGTGAGTCCGGCGGAGTGGGCCATCAGCGCGGAGGCGATGTCGTGGCCCGGCTGGACGCGCTTCTCCGCGACGAGTCTCGCGAGGCTCTCCAGGACGTGTTCGTTGCTGGCGAGCGAGGTCTCGGTGGCCTTGAAGAGGTCACGGGCCGCGTGGACGAGTCCGGGCGAGGACTCCTCCGACATGCCGAGCAGATGGGTGAGGGTGAGCATCGGCAGGTGTTCGGCGAACCGTTCGACGAGTTCCGCCTCGCCGTCCTCGCAGAAGGTGTCGATCAGTTCGTGGGCGAAGCGGGTGATCTGGCGGCGCAGCCCCCGGTGGTCGAACTGGTTGAGACCGGCGGTGACCGCGCCGCGCAGCCGCTGGTGTTCCTCCCCGTCCGCGCACACGCAGTCGGGGCGCCAGCCGATCATGGGGACGAGCGGGGAGGTGGCGGGGTCGATCTCCCCGCTCGTCCAGCCGTGCCAGACGCGCGGGTCGCGGGAGAACTGGGTGGGGCGGCTGGCCACGTCCCGGTTCTCCAGATAGCCGAGGACGAGCCAGGCGCGTACGTCTCCGTCGAGCAGGACGGGTGCCACCGGGCCGTGGGCGGCCCGCAGTTCCTCGTACAACCCCATGGGGTCGGTCGCGGCGGCGGTTCCGTAGAGCCGGGTCGCTCCGCCGGGTCCGGCGCCGACGGCGTGCGCGGGGCAGCCGGGGGGCGGGGTCGGCCCGGGGGGCCCGGCCGCCTGACCGGGAATTCCCATGGCGGGTTCGGCGGGGGGGACGGTCATGCGGACTCCTGAGCGGCTGCGAGGTTGCACAGATAGACCATCAGCGAGAGCAGGGCGTCGCGGCAGGACGCCCGGTCCCGTGCGTCACAGGTGACGATGGGCACGGAATCGCTGAGGGCCAGAGCGCTGCGCAGTTCCTCCAAGGGGTACTGCGGGGCTTCCGGGAAGGTGTTGACGGCCACGACGAACGGGACGCGGCGGTCCTCCAGCCGGGTGACGACCTCGAAGCAGACTTCGATCCGCCGGGTGTCGACGAGCACCACGGCGCCGAGCGCGCCTTCGAAGATGCCGTTCCACAGGAACCAGAAGCGCTCCTGTCCGGGGGTGCCGAACAGATAGAGGATCAGCTCCTGGTTGATGCTGATCCGGCCGAAGTCCAGGGCGACGGTGGTGGTGCTCTTGCCCTGGACACCGGGGTTGTTGTCGATTCCGATGCCCGCTTGGGTCATGGTCTCCTCGGTGGTGAGCGGTGGGATCTCGCTCACCGTCCCGACCATGGTCGTCTTGCCGACGCCGAAGCCGCCGACGACGACGACCTTGACCCCCCTGGCACCGTGGGGGAGCAGCAGGTTGGTGTTGCGTGGGCCGACGCCGAGGGCGTCAGAGTTTGCGTAGTCCATGGATCACCGCCTCGAGTAGGCCTCGTTCGGGGTACGCCGAGACGGGGACGGGCGCGATGGCCTCGACCCTTTCGTCTCCGACGAGTTGGGACAGGAGCACGGTCACGACGCTGAACGGGAGGCTGAGGTACGCCGATACCTCGGCCACCGAGAGCGGGTGCGTGCAGAGCGAGAGGATGGCCGCCTGCTCGGGCTGCATCGCGGGGTCGGGCGTCGCCCGCGATGCGATGAGCGTGACCAGGTTGAAGGTCCCGGCCGTGGAACCCTGCTCGCCGGTGATGACGTAGAGCGGGACGGGGGTGCCCTCGTCCCAGGGGTTCCGGCTCTCTGCTGTCACATCGCCTGCCCGACGTCATCACGGGGCGGACTGGTCATGTGCTGGCCGATCCGGACGACCAGGGACCGCATGCGGGCGCCCAGCAGTCCGGCGTCGACCTCCTCGTCGGCCAGCACCGCGAGATAGGCTCCGGGGCCCGCGGCCATCAGGGAGAAGTAGCCGCCGTCGGCCTCGATTCCGACCATGTGGGTCGAGCCGTCCCCGTGCGGGAACATCTGCGCGATGGCCCGCGCCAGGCTCTGGATTCCGGAGCAGGCTGCGGCGATCGCGTCGGCCGCGTCGGGCTCCGTGTTCGCCTGGCCGATGCACAGCCCGTCCGACGACAGGACGACCACGTGGCGCACGTACGGGACGCCGCCCACGAGCTCCTTGAGCATCCAGTCCATGTTGGGCAGTGGCTGCATGTTACTCAACCTCATCTGACGGGTCGTGGTGGGGAGTGGCGGGCTGGGTGGGGGATCTCTTGTCCCCCCCGTTGAACTTGTCCCCGTTGAACGCCTCCCACATCAGACCCGGCTGCCGGGTCGGGCCGGAGGTCCGGGACGGGAGCGGTGTCGGCGGCGTGGACGTCACCACGACGACCGGGGTGGGGATGGTCGAATCGCGCCGGCGCTGCGGGAGTCCGTTGGAGGTCTTCCTGGTCTCGCCGGACGAGGGGTGCGGGCCGCCGGTCGGCACGGTGACCGGCGGGGGCACCGGGGCCGGGGCCGGGGCCGGTGGCAGCGGGGGCGGGGGCGGGGGCGGCGGAGGCGGCACCGGGACCGAGGCCACCGGGCGGGGCAGGATCGGACTTCCGTCGGGGCGCCTGCGGGGCGGCTGGGGGAACCTGAGGGCGGACGGCGGGACCGTGGTGATCAGGCGCCGGGGTACGAGGATCACGGCCCGTACGCCTCCGTAGGCGGAGGTGCGCAGGTCGACGTCGCAGCCGTACTCGTGGGCCAGTCGGCTGACCACGGGCAGTCCGAGCTGGGTGACCTCGCCGAGGCTGGCGAGCTGGATGCCGTACATCGACTGGCGCATGATGCGCTCGACGCGGGCCCTGACCTCCTCGGTGAGTCCGACGCCCCGGTCCTCGATCTCGATCGCGATGCCGGAGGGCACCTCGCTCGCGGTCACCTCCACGGGGGTGTGCGGCGGCGAGAACGTGGTGGCGTTGTCGAGCAGTTCGGCGAGGAGGTGGATCAGGGGTTCGGCTCCGGGGCCGACCACGGCCACCTCGGTCACCGAGGTGAGTTTGACCCGGGGGTAGTCGACGATCCGGGACATGGCGCCGCGCAGCACGTCGTAGAGCGGGATCGCCTTCGACCACTGGCGCCCCGGGCGGGCGTCGCCGAGGACGGCGATGCTGGCCGCGAGTCGTCCGATCAGGGCGTTTCGGTGGTCGACGTCCCGGAGGCCCCGGGAGACCACCAGGTCGTTGCCGTGGACGATCTGCATGGTGTGCAGGTCCTTGGCCAGCTGGTGGACGATGGCCTGGACCCGTCGGGCGACGGCGACCAGGGCCCGCTGGGAGGCGTCCCGGGTGTGCTCCTCGGACTCCACCGAGTCCAGGAGCGTCCGCAGGGCGCCCTTGAGGGCGGCGGCGAACTCCGGGTCGAGGTGGGTGCCGAAGGAGACGGAGTGCAGGACGTCCGGGGCCAGATCGCCCCTGCGGAGCCGGGCGACGGCCGCCGGGAGCAGCTTCTCGGCCAGCCAGGTGACGCTGGTCTGCTGGTCGGCCAGGCGGCCGAGGAGCGCCGCCTCGCGCTGGGCGGAGCGCTCCCTGGCATCGGCTTCGATCCGCGCGGTGCGGGCCGCGTCGGACGAGCGGAACCAGCGGGCGAGGCCCAGCGAGGTGAGCAGGGTCAGGCCGACGCCGCCGGAGCCGTACCAGGTGAGGGGGGGCCGTATGTCCGCCGGGGCGAGAAGCAGCGCTATGACCAGGGCGCCGGCCAGGACTCCCGGGGTGAGGAGCCAAGCCCGTGCCGGGGCGGCCGGCCGGGCTCTGGAAGTCGATCCTGCACGAACCATCGAAAGGGTCCCTCAGCAGACTGGAATGAGCGGACTGGGGTGATGTGGTGCGAGGGCGGGCCCGTCGGATTCGCGCCGATGGAGGCGCCCCTTCGCAGCCGCGTGCCGTCCACGAGCATCACAGCGGTCATGACTCGCTGTGACCGTGTCGCAACACATTGGGGAGCATAGTCAGTTCGGGTTCCCCATGTGACCGAGCGGGAAGGGCTACCTCCACCGGTCATTCAAGGCTCGAAATAAGCCCTGTTACCGCCCTGAAAGCGCAAGGAATCGATCACATCTTGTCGACGGTGCGTCATGACTCCCCCGGGCCGAACGCGCGACCACCCTTACAGGGGCGCACGGCTCCGGGCTCCGGGGCGGGGAGCGCCGGGCGCGAGCGGTCCGGACGGGGAGCCGGTGAAACCATCCGGCCAATAAATGGCGAAGAGGCATCGACTCACGCACCTCCTCCGCACACCTTTCGCGCAACGGACACACGCACACAAAGCGCACACGGAAAGCCCGCTCCCTCGAAACACGTACGAAAAATCGATTCTCCAGGCGCTGTCACGGCCTTGAACTCGAACGACTGCCCGGCAGTCGGGATTCTGGCCCGTCCCGGTCGCTCCCTTCGGGTGGATTGGCCGAACTCCTCGTAGACCGGATAGGTGCCTGAGGCATGTAGTGGGGACGGCACACACGTCAGAGTCACCCATGCGCACCGAGCGAGGCCTCCCATGACGAAAGCCGTCGCGTTCCCGCAGAACCGGACCTGTCCCTACCACCCCCCTGCCGACTACCCCCGTTCCGGCGAGGAGCACCCGCTGGCCCGGGTGACGCTCTGGGACGGCCGGGAGGTGTGGATGGTCACCGGCCACGCCACCGCCCGCGCCCTCCTCGCCGACCCCCGGCTCTCCACCGACTCCACCCGCGAGGACTTCCCCCTGCCGACCGAGCGCGCCGAGAAGGTGCGACGGCGGCGACGGGCGGCCCTGCTCGGCTGGGACGACCCCGAGCACAACGCCCAGCGCCGGCTGCTGATCCCGAGCTTCACGCTCAAGCGCACCGAGGGGCTGCGGCCCCGCATCCAGGAGATCGTGGACCGGCTCCTGGACGCCATGGAGAACCGGGGCCCGTCCGCCGAGCTGGTGAGCGCCTTCGCACTGCCCGTACCGTCGATGGTCATCTGCGAGCTGCTCGGAGTGCCCTACGAGGACCACGACTTCTTCGAGGAGCAGTCCCGGCGGCTGCTGCGCGGGCCGACCGGCGCGGACACCGAGGAGGCCCTGGCCCGACTGGAGGAGTACCTCGGCGGCTTGATCGACCGCAAGCGGGAGAAGCCCGGCACGGGCGTCCTCGACGACCTCGTCTCCCTGAGCGGCCAGGACGGCGCGCCCGACCGCCAGGAACTGGTCCAGCTCGCCTCCATCCTCCTGGTGGCGGGACACGAGACCACGGCGAACATGATCTCGCTCGGCGTCTACACACTGCTGCGGCACCCCGGGCGGATGGCCGAACTGCGGGCCGATCCCTCGCTGGTGCCCGTCGCCGTGGAGGAGCTGCTGCGGTTCCTCTCGATCGCCGACGGGCTGCTGCGGGTCGCCCGCGAGGACGTGGAGATCGCCGGGACGGTCATCCGGGCGGGCGACGGCGTCGTGTTCGCGACCTCCGTCGCCAACCGGGATCCCGCCGCCTACTCCGAGCCGGACGCACTCGACTGGAGCCGGTCGGCCCGTCACCACGTGGCCTTCGGCTACGGCATCCACCAGTGCCTGGGGCAGAACCTGGCGCGGGCGGAGCTGGAGATCGCCCTGGGGACGCTGCTGCGCCGACTGCCGGAGCTGCGGCTGGACGCGCCCGCCGAGGAGATCCCGTTCAAGCCGGGGGACACCATCCAGGGGATGCTCTCGCTCCCCGTCGCCTGGTGAGAGGAGTGTGACCCCGATGCGCGTCACGATCGACGGAAACCTCTGCATCGGCGCCGGTCAGTGCGTTCTGACCGCGCCGGAGTTCTTCACCCAGGACGACGACGGGTTCGGCGCGATCCTCCCCGGCCGGGAGGACGGCGGGCCGGACGCCGACGACGCCCTGCTCGACGAGGCGGTCCGCGCCTGCCCCGTGCAGGCGATCACGATCGACGAGAAGGACGGGCCCCCTCCCGGAGCCTGACGGCCACCGAACGGCCCCGCGCCGTCCACCGCCCGGCGCACCCCGTGTGTGCCGGGCGGTGCCGTTCCGCCGCCCGTCGCCCCACGGCTCGTCATGTCACCTGTCTGAGCAGGCACTTAACCATGGAATGAACAAGTCCGGACCTTCTTGGACACATGAACAAAACATAGGCCAAGCAAAGGGTGTTCATCCGGTCGATCGAGTTCCGTATTGATCAACAACGCATCTATAGTGCCGACATCGCGCCTCCCCCTGCCCCGTGTGCCCGCTCCCGAGAGTCTGGTTGATGTCGGCGTCACCCACCCCCCTTCGCCCCGCCCTGCTCGTCTCCTCGCTGACGGCCGTCGCCGGTGGCGCCGCCGCCTCGGTCGCGGTCGCGGCCGCGCCGTCCGGCGTCCGCACCGCCCTCGCCTGGGCCGCCGCCTGCGGCGTCCTGCTGCTCTCGGCCTCGGTGTTCGCCGTCGTCTGGTACGCGAGAACCGCGCGCGCCCACGGCCGCCGCGCCGGACGCCTCGCCGCCGAACTCGCCTCCTGGGAGACGTACGCCGCCCAGTCCAAGGCCTCCGCCGAACGCGAGGCCGTCGCCCTCAAGGAGCGGTACGAGGCGGAGACCGCACGGCTCGAAGAGCGCCACGCCACCGAGGCCGAGGCCTCGGCCGCCACCCACGCGGCACACACCGAGGAACTGGTCCGGGCCCATGCCGCCGAGACCACCGCGCTCGGCCGTGAACACGCCGAGGAGACCAAGCGGCTCGAACTCCGGCTCCGCCGGGCCGAATCCGGCCGTTCCGCCGCCATGGCCGCGTCCGCGAACGCCGCCGGACGCATGCAGGCCCTGGCCACCGGCATGCTCGCCGACCTGCGCGAGATGGAGCACCGGCACGCGGACGAGGACGTCCTCGCCGACCTGCTCCACCTCGACCACCGCACCGCGCAGGCCGGTCGGCTCGCCGACTCCGTCGCCGTCCTGACCGGCGCCCGGTCGGGGCGCCGTTGGGCCCGCCCCATCGGCATGGAGTCGATCCTGCGCGGCGCCATGGGCCGTATCGGCGGCTACCAGCGCGTCCGGCTGCACTCCAGCAGTGAGGCGGCCGTCGCCGGACACGCGGCCGAGGGCGTCATGCACGCGCTTGCCGAACTCATGGACAACGCGGCGAACTTCTCGCCGCCCACCGCCGAGGTCCATGTGTACGTGGAGGAGGTCCCGGCCGGTGTGATGATCGCCGTCGAAGACAGCGGCCTCGTCATGAGCGACGTCCAGCTGCGCCGTGCCGAGGAGGCCGTGGGCGCGACCGCCCAGGACCTCGCCGGTCTCTCCGGCACCCGGCTGGGCCTGGCCGTCGTCGGCCGGCTCGCCCGCAAGCACGGTCTGACCGTGTCGTTCCGCCCCTCGGCACGCGGCGGCACCGGGGCCCTGCTGATGCTTCCGCAGGAACTCGTCAGCCGGACCGCCACGACGCCGACCGCGCCGGCCCCGGCCCCGAGCGCCCCCGCGCCCGCCGTCCGGGTGCCCGCGCCCCGGAGCGAGCCCGGGTCCGTACGCGAGAACGCTCCCGAGAGCAAGGTGGAGAGCACGGGCGAGCACCCGAGCCTCGACGGGGACGGGCTGCCCCGCCGTCGTCGCGGGCGCGCCCTCGCCGCCGCCCACCCCGAGGGGCCGGACGCGCCGCCGAAGCCGCGCAAGGCCACGGCCCCGCGTACCGGGGCGGCGGCCGGGGCGGCCACCCGCTTCGGCAGCTTCCGCAAGGCCGTCCGCGCAGCAGCCCAGCCGGAGGGGCCGACGCCCGCCGACGAGGTGCCCCCGTCTTCCGACACCCCTGCCGCAAGCGCTTCCCACGACGTCCACGACGGCCTACGAGCGGCCGTCGAAACCCCTGCCCCTTCAGACGCCCCCGCCCTGGACGCTTCCCCCCGCACAGGCCCGGCCGACGAAGAGTCCCCGGTGTCCGATTCCCCCGCCATGGACGCCCCTTCGCGCAGCCGCACGGCCGACGAGGAGCCCGCGATGCCCGGCTCCCCCACCGCACGGGCCTCCCTCCGCGTCCACCCCGCCGACGAAGAGCCCGCGGCCCCCGACTCCCCCGCCGCTGACGCCTCTTCGCGCACCCGACCGACCGCCGAAGAGCCCACGACCCCCGGCTCCCCCACCGCACGGGCCTCCCTCCGCGTCCACCCCGCCGACGAAGAGCCCGCGGCCCCCGACGCCTCTCACGCAAGCGCTTCCCACGGCATCCGCTCGCCGGGCGACGGCCCGGCCGACGGGGGTGCCGCGCCGACCGAATCCGGTCACCCGGCCGACGGCGACGGAGTCCCGGCCGCGCACGAACCCTCGAACTCCCCGCACCCGGAAGGCACCTCCCGATGACCGGCACCACCACCGACGAGAAGCTCAGCTGGCTCCTGGAGGGCCTGCTCGAACGCACCTCGGGCACCCGTCACGCCCTGGTGCTCTCCCGCGACGGCCTCAAGCTCTGCCGTACCGCCGGGCTCTCCGTCGACCAGGCCGACCAGCTCGCCGCGATCGCCGCGGGCATCCAGAGCCTGTCGCACGGTGCCTCCGTGGAGTTCGGCGACGGCACCGGCGGGGTCCGTTCCGCGATGGCCGAGTTCTACGGCGGCATCCTGTTCATCGTCGAGGCGGGCGAGGGCGCCCATCTGGCGCTGGTCGCCGACGAGGACGCCGACGCCGGGCTCGTCGGCCACAACATGTCGGAACTCGTCGAGCAACTCGGCGAGCACCTGGTGGCGAGGCCTCGGGGATGAGCCGCGCGAGGCCGGGCAGGGACGACTCCCCCGACCGGCTCTACACCCTCACCGGCGGCCGGAGCCACGCCGGTTCCGACGCCTTCGACCTGGTGACCCTGGTGGTCGCGGAGAGCGATCCGGTCCCCGGCATGCAGTCCGAGCACGCCGCGATCCTCCGGCTCTGCCGCCTCCCCACCGCCGTGGTGGAAGTGGCGGCCTCCCTCGGTCTTCCGGTGTCCATCACCCGGATCCTCCTGGCCGACCTGCACGACACCGGCCGGATCCACGCGCGGCATCCCCGCTCGTCGTACCGCCTTCCCGATCACGACATCCTGGAGCAGGTGCTCGTTGGACTCCGTAACCTCTGAACAGCGCCCGACCCTGCGCAGCACCGCCGACAACGGACTGAAGATCGTCGTCGTCGGGGGTTTCGGCGTCGGCAAGACCACCCTGGTCCGCTCGGTCAGCGAGATCCGTCCGCTGAACACCGAGGAGACCATGACCCAGGCGGGCGAGAGCGTCGACGACACCGTCGGCGTCGCGGCGAAGACGGCCACGACCGTGGCCTTCGACTTCGGCCGGATCTCGCTGGACGCCCACAACGTCCTGTACCTGTTCGGCGCGCCCGGCCAGGAACGGTTCTGGTTCCTGTGGGACCGCCTGTTCTCCGGGACCCTCGGCGCGGTCGTCCTCGTCGACACCCGGCGCCTCGCGGACTCCTGGTACGCCATCGACCGCCTGGAACACCACGGGACGCCGTTCATCGTCGCCTGCAACGACTTCGGCGGACCCGCCCACTCCCCCGACCGGATCCGCGAGGCCCTCGACCTCGCCGACGAGGTCCCGCTGGTCCTCTGCGACGCCCGGTCGCGCGAGTCCGGCAAGCAGGTCCTCATCACCCTCGTCGAGCATCTGCGCACCGTCGTCGCCTCGGCCCCTCGGCCGATGTCCCCGCCCATACCGGAGCCCGCCCCGTGACCCACCCCGAGCCCCCGCCCGTCCCGCTGAGCGGGCCCCGGTTCCAGACCGACCCGGCCGAGCTGTACCGGCAGATCCGGCGTGAGCACGGATCGGTCGCCCCCGTCGTCCTGGACGGCGACGTGCCCGCCTGGCTGGTCGTCGGCTACCGCGAGCTGCACCAGGTCACCAGCGACCCGGTGCTCTTCTCCCGCGACTCCGACCTGTGGAACCAGTGGGAGAACATCCCGGCGGACTGGCCCCTGCTGCCCATGATCGGCCGCAAACAGCCGTCCATCCTCTACACCGTCGGCGAGCGGCACCGGGAGCGCGCCGCCGTCGTCTCCGGCGCCCTGGAGGCGATCGACCCGTTCGTGCTGCGCGAGCGCGCCGAGCGGTTCGCCGACGAACTCGTCGACGCGCTCTGCGGAAAGGGCTCGTGCGACATCGTCGCCGAGTACGCGATGCTCCTGCCGGTACGGGTCCTCGCCAGCGTCTACGGCTTCTCCGACGAGCAGGGCCCGGGGCTCGTCACCGCCCTCAACGACATGATCAACGGCCAGGAGGGGGCCCTGGAGGGCCAGCGGCACCTGGCCGGGTCGATGGCCGCGCTGCTCGCCGCGAAGGCGGAGCTGCCCGGCGACGACGTGGCCTCCCGGATGCTGGCCAACACCGCCGGGTTCAGCGCCGAGGAAGTCGCCCAGGACCTCATGGTGATGATGGCCGCGGGCCACCAGCCCACCGCCGACTGGATCGGCAACTCGCTGCGCCTGATGCTCACCGACGACCGCTTCGCCGCCTCGCTCTCCGGCGGCCGGCACAGCGTCGGCGAGGCGATGAACGAGGTCCTGTGGGAGGACACCCCCACCCAGAACGTCGCGGGCCGCTGGACCTCGCGCGACACACACCTCGGCGGGCGCCGGATCGGCCGCGGCGACCTGGTCCTGCTCGGGCTCGCCGCCGCCAACTCCGATCCGCACGTACGCGCCGACGCCGGGGCGCTGACCGGCGGCAACAACGCCTATCTCTCCTTCGGCCACGGCGAGCACCGCTGCCCCTTCCCCGCCCAGGAGGTGGCCGAGACCATCGCCAGGACGGGGATCGAGGTGCTGCTCGACCGGCTGCCGGACGTGGACCTCGCCGTCCCCGCGGGGTCCCTCGCCCGCCGCCCCTCCCCCTGGCTGCGCGGACTGACCGCGCTCCCTGTGACGTACACCCCGACACCCGCGCTAGGAGCCATCGGATGAGCTGCCCGTACGACCACACCGCCGTCCCCGGTGACGAGGTCATCGTCCTGGACCCGTTCGTCGCCGACCTGGACGGCGAGGGTGCCCGGCTGCGCGCCGCCGGTCCGCTGGCGCGGGTCGTGCTGCCGGGCGGGGTGCCCTGCTGGGCCGTCACCCGCCACGCGGAGGCGCGGCGGCTCCTCACCGATCCCCGGCTGGTCAAGGACATCGGGGTGTGGGGTGCCTGGCAGCGCGGCGAGATACCGCTGGACTGGCCGCTGATCGGGCTCGCCAACCCTGGCCGGTCCATGCTGACCGTCGACGGCGAGGAGCACCGGCGGCTGCGGAGCCTGGTGGCGCAGGCGCTCACCGCGCGCCGGGTGGAGCGGCTGCGGGACGGCATCGAGGCGCTGACCGCGGGGATGCTGGACCGGCTCGCCGAGCGGCCGGCCGGTGAGGTGGTGGACCTGAAGGCGGAGTTCGCCTATCCGCTGCCGATGAACGTGGTCAGCGAGCTGATGGGCGTCGACCCGGCCGACCACCCCCGGCTCAAGGCCCTGTTCGAGAAGTTCTTCTCGACGCAGACGCCGCCGGAGGAGGTGCCGGGGATGATGGCGGATCTGGCGAAGCTGTTCGCCGGGATCGTGGCGGAGAAGACCGAGCGACCCGGCGACGACCTCACGAGCGCGCTGATCGGGGCGTCGGAGGGCGGCGACCGGCTCACCACGGAGGAGATCACCCACACCCTCCAGCTGATGGTGGCCGCCGGACACGAGACGACCATCGGTCTGATCGTCAACGCGGTCGTCGCCCTGGAGACCCACCCCGAGCAGCGCGCCCTGGTGCTGAACGGCGAGGTGCCGTGGGAGAACGTCGTCGAGGAGACACTGCGCTGGTCGACGCCGACCTCGCATGTGCTGATCCGGTTCGCCGCCGAGGACATCGAGGTCGGCGACCGCGTCCTGCCGAAGGGCGACGCGCTGATCGTGTCGCACGGCGCGATCGGCCGGGACGAGACTCAGCACGGGCCGACGGCGGGCTCGTTCGACATCACGCGGACGCCGAACCGGCACATCTCCTTCGGCCACGGACCGCATGTCTGCCCCGGCGCGGCGCTGTCCCGCCTCGAAGCGGGCGTCGCGCTGCCCGCCCTCTACGCGCGCTTCCCCGGGCTGCGGCTCGCGGTGCCGCGCGAGGAACTGCGCAACAAGCCGGTCGTCACCCAGAACGACCTGTACGACCTGCCGGTCCTGCTGGGCTGACGGGCCACCGGCGGCCCGAGGGGCGTACGGCGGACGCCACACCGCCGTACGCCCGGGGCCGTTTCCCCGCGGCCCGGGGTCCGCGCCCCCGTACGCCCGGAGTCCGCAGCCCCGTACGCCCGGAGTCCACGCCTCCCGTACGCCGGGAGTCCACGCCCCCGCTCCGGTCATGTCTCCGGGCCCAGGACCACGATCTCGTCGTCCGGGGACCAGTGGCGGACCAGGGACTTCGGGGGGTTGAGGCACACTCCCCCGGTACGGCCCGGGGCGCGGTAGCCGATGGCGCACTCCCCCCGGCGGGCGGCCGACTCGACGACGGTCGCGAAGGAGATCTCCCGGCCCGTGACGACATAGGCGTCCGCCGGGCGGATGCGGAGGGCGTTCCCCTCGGCGTCGAGCAGTTCCCGGAACACCGAGGCCAGGCCCGGGTTCTGGGAAATCTGCGTCATGAGGAGCCCGATGAGCCGGCCACTGACGACATAGTCGGCGCCGGGGCCAAGCGGGGAGATGAACCGGTTGCGGTCGTCGGCCAGTTCGGTGACGACGGGGACCCGCCGGGCCCCGGCGCCCTCCCCCGGGCTCCGGCTCCGCTGCCGGGCCCGCAGCTGGAGGAGGGTGACGAGGGTCGGGTCGTCCGGGTCCTCGCTGTCGGTGCGCGCGTCGGGGGCGAGGACCATCACCGCGTCGTATCCGGCGAGGTCCAGACAGGCGGTGCCCTCGCACGCGGTCGGGTCGCCGGGGTGGTGGCGTACGGACAGGTTCCGGCCCGAGGTGTCGGCGCGGTCCCGTACGGCGGCGACGACGGGGGTGCCCTCCGGGGCCAGCACGTCGACGCGGGAGCCGGGCGGGGCGTGCCGGGAGAGCCGGGCGGCGACGCGGGGGGCCCGGCGGTTCCAGCCGAGGAGCAGGAAGCGCTCGGGTGGCCGGTCGGGCGCGGGGTCCTCGGCGCGGATCGAGGCGGGGTCGTACGGAAGGGGGACGGCCGTCCGGTAGGTCGCGTCCTGGTCCTCCGCCACGGTGATCAGGGCGTCGCCCTGCCCGAACCGGGTGTGGCCGGGCGGGTTGAGGGTGACGGTGCCGTCGGCGCGGGCGAGGCCGACGGCGGACGAGACCGGGCAGAGGGCGGCGATCCGGTGGAAGGTCAGTCCGAGCAGTCCGGGATCCCGCACGGTGTGGAACTCGTGGCCCGCGAAGTTCAGCAGTTCCTCGTAGACCAGGGAGAGTCCGGGCTGCCGGGCGCACTGGGCGAGGAGCCGGGCGGTGATGCCGTCGGTGTCCAGGACGGTGGCCCGGACGCCGCCGGCCAGTCGCGCCGCGCCGAGGTGGCGCTCGCCCCGGACGGCGGCGACGACGTGCACCGGGTGCTCCTCGCCCACGGCCGCCGTCAGGGAGAGCAGGGTCTTGACGGCCTCGGCGTCGTCGCCGGGCAGGACGATCACGCACTCGGCGGTCGCCGGGCTCACCCGGGCGAGGGCGAGGGGGTCGGTGGGGCGCCCGTGGCGGCAGAGGAGCCGGGTGCGTCCGGCGAAGCGGATGGTGGCGCGGAACTCCTCCTCCATCTCGGTCTTGGGGCGGTCGGCGAGGATCGCGATGACCCCGCGTCGCCGTTGTGCGTGGGCGGCGGCGAGTTCGGAGACGATGGTCGGGATCTGTTCCGACCAGCCGAGGACGACGGTGTGGCCGTGTTCGAGGACGAGGGCGTGGCCCCGGTCGAGCGCGAGGATCCGTTCGGTGATGCCGGTGGTGATGAGGCTGACCAGGGTGGAGACGTAGAAGAGCGCGATGAGCGCGAGGACCACGGAGAGGACCACGCTGATCGGGGGGCCGGTCTCGCCGCCGAGCCGGAGGGTCTGTCCCGTCCGGTGCCAGACCGCCGCGATCCGGGAGCCGAAGGAGGGCGGTGACTCGTGGTCGGTCCAGACGAGCAGGACGCTCACGGGTACGACGAGGGCGAGGCAGGCGAGGGCGAGCCAGCCCACGAGGGCCGCCTTCCCCCGGGTGATCGTGTTGTCGAACCAGTAGTGGAAGCGGGCCTCGAAGTGGCCTCGGGGGGCGGGGCGGCCCTGCGGTGGAGGGGCCGGGGGCCGGATCTCGGTCCTGCGGGCCTCGCGACTCGGTGCGGCGTCCCGCTGGGCGGGCACGACCTTGTTGCCTTGTCTGCGCACGTCAGCAGGGTGGCGCGCCGCTCGGGCCGATGAAGTGACAACGGGACATATTCATCCTTTCGGGCGCGCGCGAAAGGGGCGCGATCTCTCCTTGCGCGCACGGAGGGGGCGTGATGGCACCGGACGCGCGCGCGGGTTCCCCGCGAGGCGCGTGGAGGGCGTGCGCGGTTGTGCCCGAGGCGCACGGAGGGGGCGCGGCTCCCTCGTGAGGCGTACGGAGAGGACGTACGGGTTTCTTTCCACGCTTACGGAGAGGGTGTACGGGTTCCTTGCCACGCACCTGCGGAGGGGCGTACGGCAGCGCTCCGGTCACTTGCTGCGGCCCATCGGCGCGAGGGGCTGGCACGAAGAGCTGAACGGTGCTTCACTTCTTGGCATGGCCTACCGCAAGTCACCCGCCGAGATCGAACGCCTCCATGCCGCCCGGGAGCGCCTGGTCGCCCAGGCCACCGAGGTCGTGGCCGAGGCGGGCTGGGCGGGCGCCTCGGTGGCGGCGGTCGCCGCCGCCACCGGCATCGCGGCGGGCTCGGTCTACCAGCACTTCCCCTCCAAGGCGGCCCTCGCCGTGGAGGTCTTCCGTCGTGCCTCGGGGCGTGAGGCCGAGGTCCTCGGCGAGGTGCTGCGCGGCGGGGGCGACCCCGTCGAGCGGCTGGCCCACGGCGTCCGGGTCTTCGCCCGGCGTGCCCTGGAGCGCCCCGGACTCGCCTACGCCCTGCTCGCGGCACCGGCCGAACCGGCGCTGGGCGCCGAGCGGCTGGAGTTCCGCCGCCGCTACCGCGAACTGTTCGCCGCCGTGATCCGCGAGGGCGTCGACTCCGGGGCGCTGCCCCCGCAGGACGCGGGCGTCACCGCCGCCGCGCTGACCGGCGCCGTCGGGGAGGTCCTCGTCGACCCGCTCGGCACCCCGGCCGACGGCGACGCGGGCGCCGCGCTCGACACGCTGCTCGCCGAACTCACCGCCCTGTCCCTGCGCTGCGCCGGCGCCCGCCCCGCAGGCCCGCTCCCCTCGACCCAGGAGGATCCGTCATGACCGCCACCACCGGCGTACCCCCGCTGCGCAGCGAGCCCACCGCGCGGACCCACGAGGTGACCAATCAGCCCCCGCCCCTCGTCGGGCACGACGTCGCCGACGACGCCGTCCTCCTGGAGGGCGTACGCCGGGAGGGCGCGGAGTGGTGTCTGGACGATCTGCACCGGATCGGCCGCCGCGCCGGAAGCGAGGAGGTCCAGCGGTGGGCGGACGAGGCCAACCGACACGAACCCGAACTGCGCACCCACGACCGGTACGGCAACCGTGTCGACGAGATCGACTTCCACCCCGCCTACCACTCCCTGATGCGGGAGGCGATCGCCGAGGGGCTCGGCGGTACCCCCTGGGCCGATCCCCGGCCCGGCGCCCATGTGGCCCGTGCCGCCGGGTTCATGGTGTGGAGCACCGCGGAGGCGGGCCACGGCTGCCCGGTGTCGATGACGTACGCCGTCGTCCCCGCCCTGCGCGCCGCGCCCGCCCTCGCCGAGCGGTACGAGCCGCTGCTCACCAGCCGGGTGTACGACCCCGGGCTGCGCGCCCCCGAGGGCAAGCGCGGGCTGCTCGCCGGGATGGGCATGACGGAGAAGCAGGGCGGCACCGACGTCCGTACCAACACGACCACGGCGGTGGAGGCGGCGGACGGCAGCTGGCGGCTGCGCGGCCACAAGTGGTTCACCAGCGCCCCGATGAACGACCTCTTCCTCGTCCTGGCGCAGGCGCCCGGCGGGCTCTCCTGTTTCCTGGTCCCCCGGGTGCTCCCCGACGGGGGCCGCAACACCTTCCGGATCCAGCGGCTCAAGGACAAGCTCGGCAACCGCAGCAACGCCAGCGGCGAGCCGGAGTTCGACGACACCGTGGGGTGGCTGGTCGGCGCCGAGGGGCAGGGGGTGCGGACCATCATCGACATGGTCACGATGACCCGTCTCGACTGCGTCCTCGGCTCCGCGTCCGGCACGCGTGCCGCGCTCGCGCAGGCGGCGCACCACATCCGGCACCGCTCGGTGCTGGGGGCCAGGCTCGTCGACCAGCCGCTGATGCGCAATGTCATCGCCGATCTGGGGATCGAGTCGGAGGCGGCGACCACGCTGGCGCTGCGGATCGCCGGTGCGGCCGACCGCGCCCAGCGGGGCGACGCGGGGGAGCGGGCTTTTCTGCGGCTCGCCACCGCCGTCGGCAAGTACTGGGTGTGCAAGCGTCAGCCCGCCGCCGTCGCCGAGGCCCTCGAATGCCTGGGCGGCAACGGCTACGACGAGGCGTCCGGCATGCCCCGTCTCTACCGCGAGGCCCCGCTGAACGGGATCTGGGAGGGCTCGGGGAACGTCAACGCCCTCGATGTGCTGCGGGCCCTGGCCCGCGAGCCGGAGTCCCTCGAAGCCTTCCGCGCGGAGGTCGAGGCCGCCGGGGGCGGCGACGCGCGGCTGGACGCCGCCTGGCGGGAGCTGCGCGGGGACCTCGTCCTCACGGAGGACGCGCAGCTGCGTTCCCGGCGGCTCGTGGAGCGGCTGGCCCTCGTCCTCCAGGGCTCGCTGCTCGTCCGGCACGCGCCGCACGCGGTGGCGGACGCGTTCTGCGCCTCCCGGCTGGCCGGTGACCGGGGTCTCGCCTTCGGCACCCTGCCGTCGGGCACGGACTTCGCGGGCGTGATCGAGCGGCTGCCGGGGGCGGCGGGCTGAGTCCGGCTCCGCGGGGCGGGATGCCTGGACGCCTCGGCCGCGGGGCTTCCCGCCGGGACGGACCGGGGCGAGGGGCCCTCCCCGGCGGGACGGGCATACGCGGGACCCCTGGCAGGGCGGAATCCCGCGAAGGACCGGCCTTCCCTGGCAGGACGGGCATACGCGGGAACCCCCGCCGGGACGGAGACACGCGAAGGACCTCCCCCGGCAGGACAGGCATACGCGGGACCCCCGCCGGGACGGAGACACGCCGAAGGGGCCCTCCCGGTGGGAGGGCCCCCTGTCACGCCCGGTGCCGGTGACCGGTCAGAAGCGGTCCTGCGGGATGGGCAGGGTCCGGGGAGCCGTCGGCTCGGTCCGGGAGCTGTTCGCCGCCGGGTTGGGCGTGGCCACGCAGGTCGTGTCCGTCGCGGGCAGCCGGCCCGTCGTCAGATAGGCGGTGGCGGTCTTGTCGGCGCAGGACTTGGAGCCGTAGATGCCGTGTCCCTGGCCGCCGAGGACGGTGACCATCCGGGCGCCCTTCATGACCCGGCGCAGCCCCTGGCCGCTGACCAGCGGCGTCTGGGAGTCCCACTCGTTCTGAAGGATGAGCGCCTTGGTGTCGTTGCTCACCCGGGTGGCGGGCTCGGCGCCCTTCGGCCAGAACGCGCACGGCTTGATGTTCGACGCGAAGTCGCCGTACAGCGGGTACTTGGCCTTGTCGCGGATCGCGTCGCGGCGGTACTGCTCCGGGTCGCGCGGCCAGGCGCGGGTGTCGGAGCAGACCACGGCCCAGAAGGCGGCGTCCATGTTGTCCTGCGGGACCTCGCGGACGAAGGCCTCGGACAGCCGGGACGGGGCGGCGCCCCGGGGAGCGGGCGTGGGCTTCCCGGCCGCGGCCTTCTTCAGCTCGGAGATCATGTCGGCCGCGTACGCCACGTCGAAGAAGATCGGGCGTGCGGTGCGGATGTCGTCGCCGGTGAGGAGCGTGCCTTCGAGGTCGATGGGCTTGCGGTCGGCCTGGGCGACGAGGTCCCAGAAGGTCTTGCGGACGGCGTCGGGGGTCTCGCCGAGGCCGTACGTGGTGTGGCGGGCGGCGGTCCACTGCGTCCAGCGGGTGAACGCGGGCTCCGTGCCCTCCGCCCACACCTGGATCATGCCCCGCCAGATCCGCGCGGGGTCGACCGCGCTGTCGAGCACGAACCGGTCGGTGCGCTGGGGGAACATCTGGGTGTAGACGGTGCCGAGGTAGGTGCCGTAGGAGTACCCGAGGTAGGAGATCTTCTTCTCGCCCAGCACGGCGCGGATGACGTCCAGGTCGCGCGCGGTGTTGCGGGTGGTGATGTGGGGCAGGACGGCGCCGTTCTTCGCCTGGCACTTCCGGGCCACGGTGCGGGCCCAGGCGACGTCCTTGGTGAAGGTCGCGGCCTTGTAGGGGCGCTCCCAGTCCGCCTCGTCGGCGGTGAGGCCGCAGCTCACCGGGGAGCTTTGGCCGACGCCCCGAGGGTCGAAGCCGATGAGGTCGTACCGCTTCTTCACGTCGGCGGGCAGCTCCGGCGCCATCCACAGCGGCATGTCGAGCCCGGGACCGCCGGGGCCGCCGGGGTTGAGGAGGAGGACGCCGCGCCGGTCGCGGGGGCTGGTGGCCTTCACCCGGGAGATGGCGATGTCGAGCGTCTTGCCGTTGGGGCGGCTGTAGTCGAGCGGCACTTTGACGGTGGCGCACTGGAAGGAGGCGGGCCCCTGGGGGTCGCAGCGCTGCCAGCGCGGCTGCTGGTGGACGTAGGCCGAGACGCCGATGGCGCTCTTGGGCATGACGGTGGGCGCCTGGGCCTTCGCGGCGGCGACAGCGGGCGTGAGCGCGGGCAGGAGCGCGGCCACGGCTCCGATGGCCACGAAGGGTGCTATTCGTACGCTTCGCACAGTGGGTCAGATCCTTGCGGCAGAAGGCTGAATCGGTCGATCCCACCCTTCCCCACCGCCCGCGCCCGGGAATCCCCCGGCAGGTCTCCTTTCCCTCCGTCCCCGGGAGGAGCCGGGGGTCCCTGGAATGGTCCCGGAGAAGGAGAACCCAACTCGCTTGATTTTCGTCGGGGTTGACGGGGCGTCGGGCGCGATGCGTGTACGCCGAAGGCCGCAGGTCGTCGGGCCGGAAGGCCCCTGCGCCCATTCGGGGGGTGCCGGGCACGATGATCCATGTCACTGTGCCGGGACCTTCAGACGGCCCGCGGACAGCCCGTAGCGTGACGGACACGAGCCGGCCGCTCGCCGTACGCGACACGGGAGACGACCAGGACCGTGCGCGCCCGCGTGGGGTGTCGCCGCCACGCGGGGCTCGTCACCGGCAGGGCGAAGGGATCGGAAATGTTCCGGAAAGTGCTGGTAGCCAACCGCGGCGAGATCGCGATTCGCGCGTTCCGCGCGGGCTACGAACTGGGGGCGCGCACGGTCGCCGTCTTCCCCCACGAGGACCGCAACTCGCTGCACCGGCTGAAGGCCGACGAGGCGTACGAGATCGGGGAGCCGGGGCATCCGGTGCGGGCCTACCTCTCCGTCGAGGAGATCATCCGGGCGGCCCGCCGGGCGGGCGCCGACGCGGTCTACCCGGGCTACGGCTTCCTGTCGGAGAACCCGGAGCTGGCCCGCGCCTGCGAGGAGGCGGGCATCACCTTCGTCGGCCCGTCTGTGGAGACCCTGGAGCTGACCGGCAACAAGGCGCGTGCCGTGGCCGCCGCCCGGGAGGCGGGGGTGCCCGTGCTCGGTTCCTCGGCGCCCTCCACCGACGTGGACGAACTGGTCGCCGCCGCCGAGGGCATCGGCTTCCCGCTGTTCGTGAAGGCCGTCGCGGGCGGCGGCGGGCGCGGCATGCGCCGGGTGGAGGATCCGGCCGTACTGCGCGAGTCCATCGAGGCGGCGGCCCGGGAGGCGGAGTCCGCCTTCGGCGACGCCACCGTCTTCCTGGAGAAGGCCGTGGTCGACCCCCGCCACATCGAGGTGCAGATCCTCGCCGACGGCCAGGGCGGAGTCATCCACCTGTACGAGCGGGACTGCTCGGTCCAGCGCCGCCACCAGAAGGTCATCGAGCTGGCGCCCGCGCCGAACCTCGACCCGGAGGTGCGGCGGCGGATCTGCGACGACGCCGTGCGGTTCGCGCGCCTGATCGGCTACCGCAACGCGGGCACCGTCGAGTTCCTCCTCGACCCCGAGGGCAACCACGTCTTCATCGAGATGAACCCGCGCATCCAGGTCGAGCACACGGTGACCGAGGAGGTCACCGACATCGACCTGGTGCAGTCGCAGCTGCGCATCGCCGCCGGGGAGAGCCTCGCCGACCTCGGTCTCTCCCAGGAGTCCGTGGTGCTGCGCGGCGCCGCGCTCCAGTGCCGGATCACCACCGAGGACCCCGCCAACGGCTTCCGCCCGGACACCGGCATGATCAGCGCCTACCGCTCCCCCGGCGGCTCGGGCATCCGGCTCGACGGCGGCACCACTCACGCCGGTACGGAGGTCAGCGCCCACTTCGACTCGATGCTGGTCAAACTGACCTGCCGGGGGCGGGACTTCACGGCCGCCGTCGGGCGGGCCCGGCGGGCCGTGGCCGAGTTCCGCATCCGGGGCGTGTCCACCAACATCCCCTTCCTCCAGGCGGTCCTCGACGACCCGGACTTCCGCGCCGGGCGGGTCACCACCTCCTTCATCGAGCAGCGGCCGCATCTGCTCACCGCCCGCCACTCGGCCGACCGGGGCACCAAGCTGCTCACCTACCTCGCCGACGTCACCGTCAACAAGCCGCACGGCCCCCGGCCCGAACTGCTCACCCCCGCCGTCAAGCTGCCGCCGCTGCCCTCGGGCGAACCGCCGGCCGGTTCCCGGCAGCGGCTCGCGGAGCTGGGCCCCGAGGGCTTCGCGCGGAGCCTTCGGGATTCGCCCACGATCGGGGTCACCGACACCACCTTCCGCGACGCCCACCAGTCGCTGCTCGCCACCCGGGTGCGCACCAAGGACCTCCTCGCGGTCGCCCCGACGGTGGCGCGCACCCTGCCGGAGCTGCTGTCCCTGGAGTGCTGGGGCGGCGCCACCTACGACGTCGCGCTGCGCTTCCTCGCGGAGGACCCGTGGGAGCGGCTGGCCGCGCTGCGCGAGGCCGTGCCGAACATCTGCCTCCAGATGCTGCTGCGGGGCCGCAACACCGTGGGCTACACCCCGTACCCGACCGAGGTGACCGACGCCTTCGTACGGGAGGCGGCCGCCACCGGCATCGACATCTTCCGGATCTTCGACGCGCTCAACGACGTAGGGCAGATGCGGCCCGCGATCGACGCCGTACGGGAGACGGGGACGGCGGTCGCCGAGGTCGCGCTCTGCTACACCTCGGACCTGTCCGATCCGGCGGAGCGGCTGTACACCCTCGACTACTATCTGCGGCTCGCCGAGGAGATCGTCGAGGCCGGGGCGCACGTCCTCGCTGTCAAGGACATGGCCGGGCTGCTGCGCGCGCCCGCCGCCGCCACGCTGGTCTCCGCGCTGCGCCGGGAGTTCGACCTGCCGGTGCATCTGCACACCCACGACACGGCGGGCGGTCAGCTCGCCACCTATCTCGCGGCGATCCAGGCGGGGGCGGACGCGGTCGACGGGGCGGTGGCGTCGATGGCGGGGACCACCTCGCAGCCCTCGCTCTCCGCGATCGTGGCCGCGACCGACCACTCCGCGCGGCCCACCGGGCTCGGGCTCCAGGCGGTCGGCGACCTGGAGCCGTACTGGGAGAGCGTCCGCAAGGTGTACGCGCCCTTCGAGGCGGGCCTCGACTCCCCCACCGGGCGGGTCTACCACCACGAGATCCCGGGCGGGCAGCTCTCCAATCTGCGCACCCAGGCCGTCGCCCTCGGTCTCGGCGACCGCTTCGAGGACGTCGAGGCGACGTACGCGGCAGCCGACCGGATGCTGGGCCGGCTCGTGAAGGTCACGCCCTCGTCGAAGGTGGTGGGCGATCTGGCACTGCACCTCGTCGGCGCCGGGGTGGCGCCCGCGGACTTCGAGGCGGCGCCGAACCGCTTCGACATCCCCGACTCGGTCGTCGGCTTCCTCCACGGCGAGCTGGGCACCCCGCCCGGCGGCTGGCCGGAGCCGTTCCGCACCAAGGCGCTGGAGGGCAGGGCAGGGCCCCGGCCGGTCGGCGAGCTGGCACCGGAGGACCACGAGGGGCTGGGCAAGGACCGGCGGGCGACGCTGAACCGGCTGCTGTTCCCCGGCCCGACGAAGGAGTTCGAGGCGCACCGGCAGGCGTACGGCGACACCAGCGTCCTCGACAGCAAGGACTTCTTCTACGGGCTGCGCCCGGGGAAGGAGTACTCGGTCGACTTCGGGCCCGGGGTGCGGCTGCTCATCGAGCTGGAGGCGGTCGGCGAGGCCGACGAGCGGGGCATGCGCACGGTCCTGTCGACGCTCAACGGCCAGCTGCGCCCGATCCAGGTCCGCGACCGGGCGGCGGCGGCCGACCTGCCGGCGACCGAGAAGGCCGACCGGTCGAACCCGGGGCACGTGGCGGCGCCGTTCGCGGGCGTCGTCACCCTGGCCGTCGCCGAGGGCGACGAGGTCGAGGCGGGTACGACGGTGGCCACGATCGAGGCGATGAAGATGGAGGCCTCGATCACGGCCGCACGGGGCGGCCGGGTGTCCCGCCTCGCCATCACCCGGGTCCAGCAGGTGGAGGGCGGGGACTTGCTCGTCGAGATCGGCTGACTCCACGGGGGGGGGGTGGTGCCCGGGGTGTACGGCTCCGGGCACCGCCGGGCGCCGCCTGGCGTACGGCGTCGGGGCCACCGGGGCGGGGCCGCCGGGCGTACGGCATCCGGGCCGCCGGGCGTACGGCATCCGGGCCCGCCAGGTGTCGGGCTCCAGGGCCGCCGGGCGTACGGAAGCGTGCGGGGCGGCCCCGGGCCGGGCGGCCGGGAGGTCCGTGCGGGACCGAGGTCGCTCGCATGCATGAGAGGCGCGGTCCCGGGGCAGTCGCCTTCGCGGGTGCGCACCCGTAAGCCGCCGTCCGGTCTCCCCCCCTCCGGGCGGCGGCGCGTCGTCCGACCGGGGGCGGCCGGGCCGGAGTCCCCGGTGTGACGGCCCCGCCTCGGGCCGTCCGCCTTGGCCCCGGACGGACGTCGGCCGCCCCGGGCCGGTGGTCCCGGCCCGGGGCGGCTGACGTCGGGGTTCGCCCGGGTCTTCTAGGGGTGGTGCGTCCAGGTCTCGCGGCTCTGGGCGGCGCGCAGGGCGGCGGCCAGGAGGGCGCAGGCGGCGAGGGCGGTGGGTGCCGCCACCGCCAGGGGTGTGCTCACTCCGTGGGTGCGGCCCCAGGTCAGGAGCAGGGTGGCGGTGGCCACGGCCACCAGGAGGCCCGCTCCGGCCCAGAGCGCGAGGACCGTCTGCGGCCGCGCGCCGGAGGGCGGGGTGGGCTGGGGGCCGAGCGTCGCCCAGCACACGGCCGCTTCCCGCTCCTCGTGGCGGCGCCGGGCGACCGCCCGTACGCGCAGGGCGATCGCTCCGCCCGCGCCGACCGCAGCCACGGCGAGCAGCGGCCGGAAGGGCACTCCGAGGAGGAGCAGCGGGACGACGACGGCAGCGGTGGCCCAGCCCGTGACGCAGGAGGCGGCGGCGAGGCGGCGGGAGACCGGCCGGTCGGCGCCCGCCCTGAGGTCGACGAGGGCGGGGACGTACCAGACGCAGCCGGAGGCGGTCACGGCTCCGGTGCCCAGGGCGAGCACGGCCGCGCCCATCAGTGGTCCACCGGCTCGTGCGGCTTGTTCTCCAGCCGGTCGACCTCGGCGATCTCGGGGTAGTGCAGGTCGAACGCCGGGGATTCGGAGCGGATCCGGGGCAGGACGAGGAAGTTGTGCCGGGGCGGCGGGCAGGAGGTGGCCCATTCGAGCGAACGGCCATAGCCCCAGGGGTCGTCGGTCTCGACCTTCTTGCCGTACTTGCCCGTCTTCCAGACGTTGTAGAAGAACGGCAGGAAGGAGAGGCCGAGGAGGAAGGAGCCGATGGTGGAGACGGTGTTGAGGGCGGTGAAGCCGTCGGCGTCCAGGTAGTCGGCGTAGCGGCGCGGCATGCCCTCGGCGCCCAGCCAGTGCTGGACGAGGAAGGTCGCGTGGAAGCCGACGGTGAGGGTCCAGAAGGTGATCTTGCCGAGGCGTTCGTCGAGCATCTTGCCGGTGAACTTCGGCCACCAGAAGTGGAAGCCGGCGAACATGGCGTACACGACCGTGCCGAAGATCGTGTAGTGGAAGTGCGCCACGACGAAGTACGAGTCGGAGACGTGGAAGTCCATCGGGGGCGAGGCCAGGATGACGCCGGTCAGACCACCGAAGGTGAAGGTCATGAGGAAGCCGACGGCCCAGAGCATCGGTGTCTCGAAGGACAGTGAGCCCTTCCACATCGTTCCGATCCAGTTGAAGAACTTCACGCCTGTCGGTACGGCGATGAGGAACGTCATGAAGGAGAAGAACGGCAGGAGCACGCCGCCGGTGACGTACATGTGGTGGGCCCACACGGTCACGGACAGACCGGCGATCGCGATGGTCGCGGCCACCAGACCGATGTAGCCGAACATCGGCTTGCGGCTGAAGACCGGGATGACCTCGGAGATGATGCCGAAGAAGGGCAAGGCCAGGATGTACACCTCCGGGTGTCCGAAGAACCAGAAGAGGTGTTGCCACAGCAAGGCGCCGCCGTTGGCCGCGTCGAAGACATGGCTGCCGAACTTGCGGTCGCATTCGAGCGCGAAGAGCGCCGCCGCGAGGACCGGGAAGACCATCAGGACGAGCAGCGAGGTCAGCAGCACGTTCCAGGTGAAGATCGGCATGCGGAACATCGTCATGCCGGGGGCACGCATGCAGATGATCGTGGTGATGAAGTTGACCGCGCCCGCGATCGAGCCGAAGCCGGAGAGCGCGACGCCCATGATCCACAGGTCGGCGCCGAGTCCGGGCGAGTGGATGGCGTCGGAGAGCGGCGCGTAGAGGAACCAGCCGAAGTCGGCCGCGCCTCCGGGGGTGAGGAAGCCACCCGCCGCGATCAGCGAGCCGAAGAGGTACAGCCAGTACGCCAGCATGTTCAGGCGGGGGAAGGCCACATCGGGGGCGCCGATCTGGAGCGGCATGATCCAGTTGGCGAAGCCGGTGAACAGCGGCATGGCGAAGAGCAGCAGCATGATCGAACCGTGCATGGTGAATGCCTGGTTGAACTGCTCGTTCGACATGATCTGGGTGCCGGGGCGGGCCAGTTCCGCGCGCATCATCAGGGCCATGACACCCCCGATGACGAAGAAGAACAGCGCGGAACAGAGGTAGAGCGTTCCGATCTGCTTGTGGTCCGTGGTGGTCAACCAGGCCACCCAGGAGGGTCTGGCCGGACGGTGCGTACCGTCCCCGTCGGGGCGCTCCGGGCGACCCGCCCGGGTCATGGCCTCGACCTGCATGCTCTGTGCCTCGTCCACCGGACGACGACCTCCACTTCCGTTCACGTTCACAACCGGCCGGGAAGAGCCGCGTACGGGGGATTCCTCGGCGCTTCCCGGCCGCCGAGCCATGTTCCTGGCCTGCGGGGCGGACCCGGCAGGGCCGTCCGGTACCCGACGCCGGGACGGCGGGAGGGCCGTTCGGCCCCGGCCGGTCGCGTCGGCCGCACACCCCGTAGGCTGCGGACATGTCAGACACTTCTCCGCACCCGGCACCGGCCTGGCCGAGGATCGACGTACCCGAGCGGATGCACGGACTGCTCGCCGCCGTCATGGACCTCGGTCGCGACCTGGAACTCCCCCAGGTCCTGCGGAGCATCGTGGAAGCGGCGATCGGTCTGACCGACGCCGAGTACGGAGCGCTCGGCGTGATCGGCGACGACGCGCAGCTCTCCCGCTTCCTGCCGGTGGGCATGGCGGAGGACCTCGCGGCCCGCATCGGCCCGGCGCCCTGTGGTCACGGCATCCTCGGCGAGCTGATCCACAACCCGGCCCCGCTGCGGCTCGACGACCTCACCCGGCACCCGAGCAGCTTCGGCTTCCCGGCGCACCACCCGCCGATGCGGACCTTCCTCGGCGCCCCGATCCGGGTACGGGACCAGGTCTTCGGCAATATCTACCTGACCGAGAAGCGCGGCGGCGGCGCCTTCGACGCCGACGACGAAGCGGTCCTCACCACGCTCTCCGCGGCGGCGGGCGTGGCCATCGACAACGCCCGGCTCTACCGGGACAGCCGCCGAAGGGAACGCCGCCTCGAAGCACTGGGCGAGATCACCCGCGCCCTGCTCGCCGGCCACGAGCCCGACGACGTGCTGCGGCTGATCGCCCGGCGCGCCATGGAGGTCGCCGACGCCGATCTGGCCTCCGTCCTCCTGCCCTCCGGACCGAACGGCGACCTCACCGTCCAGGTGGCGCACGGCGACACCGCCGATGCCGTCCGAGGCGCCGTCCTCCCCGCGACGGGCTCGCTCGCCGGTCTCGCCGCCAGGACCCGGGGCACCGTCGTGACCACGGACGTACGCACCGACCCCCGGGCCCTGCCCCTCGGCGGCGCGGCGGGCACGGGCCACGGCCCCGTCGTCGCCGTGCCGCTGCCCGTCGACGACGCGGTGTGCGGGGCCCTGCGGCTGAGCCGCAAGGCGGGCAGGCAGGGCTTCGACGCCGCCGAGACCGAACTGCTCAGCGGCTTCGCCGACCAGGCGGCGATCGCGCTCGAACTGGCCCGGCGGCGGGCCGAGTCCGAGGAACTGACCGTCCTGCACGACCGCGACCGGATCGCCCGGGACCTGCACGACGTCGCCATCCAGCGTCTCTTCGCCACCGGCATGACGCTCCAGAGCGCCACCCGGACCATCGACGACGCCCCGGCCGCCGAGCGGGTCACCCGGGCCGTGGACGACCTCGACGCCACCATCCAGATCATCCGCTCCACCATCCTCCAACTACGCACGGCGGACGACGACCGGGGCGGCCCCGCACTGCGCCGACGCCTGGCCGAGACGGTCCAACTGGCCGCCCAGCACCTGGGCTTCACGCCCTCGCTGCGCATCACGGGCCCGGTCGACAGCACCGTTCCCGAGGCACTGGCCGAGCAGGTGCTCGCGGTGGCGGGCGAGGCCCTGAGCAACACGGCACGGCACGCGCGGGCGAGCCGCGCCGAGGTCGTCCTCGCCGTCCCCGACACGGCCGACCGGATCGTCCTGACCGTCACGGACGACGGCATCGGCCTGGGCTCGGCCCGCCCCACGGGCGGCCTGCTCAACATGAGTTCACGCGCCGAACAGTGCCGGGGCAGCGTCCGCCTGGACGCACCCGGGGAGCGCGGCACCCGGATCACGTGGAGTGCGCCGCTGTCCTCGGAGTGACCTCTCCCGGACGGAGCGAAGCCGCTTTCCTCACGGAGCCAAGGCGCTTCCCCTCCCGTGTACGGCGCAGGGCCCCGCACTCAAGGTGCGGGGCCCTGCGTCGTGCGGGGTGGCCGGGGTGGCGTGGGGTGGCATGGGGTGCCTGCCTCAGGCGTGGCCGCCCGGTGCCTCCCTGAGGCGTTCCGCGATCATCGCCGCCTGGATCCTGCGGCCCACGCCGAGCTTGCCGAGGATGGACGACACCCGGTTCTTCACCGTCTTCTCCGCCAGGAAGAGCCGCTCGGCTATCTGCCGGTTCGTCAGGCCGAGGCCGATCAGGTCGAGGATCTCCAGCTCGCGCGGGGAGAGCCGGTCCAGCTCGGCGGGCTGTGCGGCCTTCGGCTCCGGCTTGGGCTCCCGGATGCGGGCCATCACCCGGCTCGTCATCCGGGGGTCGAGGAGCGAGGTGCCGGTGGCGACGGTACGGATGGCGGCGACCAGGTCCGAGCCGCCTATCTGCTTGAGGACGTATCCGGCGGCACCGGCCATGATGGCGTCGAACAGGGCCTCGTCGTCGTCGAAGGAGGTCAGCATCAGACAGGCGAGGCCGGGCAGCTCGGCCCGCAGCTCGCGGCAGACCTCCACGCCCTCGTGGTCTCCGCTCGCGCCGCCGAGGCGTACGTCGAGCACCGCCACGTCCGGCTGGGCCGCGGGCACCCGGGCCAGCGCCTCGCGCGCGTTCGCCGCCTCGCCGACCACCACGATGTCGGGCTCGGCCTCCAGGACGTCGCGCACGCCCCGGCGTACGACCTCGTGGTCGTCGAGCAGGAAGACCCGTACGGGCACGGGCGCGGGCGCGGGGTATCCGGTGTTCAGCACGTCGTCCTCGCAGGGGCTCCGAGGTCCTCGCCGCCGCACGGGGCCGTCGCGGTCCCGGTCAGGGGCGCGGCGGGCGGCGGCCAGGCGGCGAGGGCCGCTCGGGCGGTCTGGCGGGGGTGACGATTCACCGGGAACTCCTGGGCAGGGCGAGACGGCACCGCACGGCCGACGGCCTTCCGGCCGGACCGGCCGGGAGGGCCGTACACGAGACGAGCGCCAGTATCGCAACACCGCCTCGGGGCCGTTCGGCCCTGGTCCCCCAGGGCCGAACGGCCCTGCCCGGCCGGGCGGGCGCGGGGGCGGTCCACCCGCCTCACAGCAAGCTGCTCCAGTAGTCCTGGAAGCGGGTCCCGATCAGCATCAGGACGCTGCCGCACCAGGCAACCGGCACAAACCAGTGGAACTCCACCGCCGCCGCGACCAGCTGCCTCGGCGCGCGCAGCACACCGTGGCGCAGGTTGTGCACCGTCGTGTACCAGAACATGACGATGGTGACCGCCCAGGCGAGGCAGCACCACAGGCACAGGGCGCCGATCTCGTACAGCGCCTGGCTCATCAGCCACATGCAGAAGCCCACGCCGAGCAGGGTGCCGAGGTTGAGGCCGAGCCAGAACCAGCGGCCGTAGCGGGCCCCGGCGAGCAGTCCGGCGCCGACCGCGACGACGACTCCGTACGCGACGAGCCCGAGCATCGGGTTGGGGAAGCCGAACACCGACGCCTGGTCGCTGGTCATGACGCTGCCGCAGGAGATCACCGGGCTGATGTTGCAGCCGGGGACGAAGCCGGGGTCCGCGAGCAGCAGGAACTTGTCCAGGGTGATCACCCAGGAGGCGAGCACCCCGAGCCCGCCGGTGACCACCAGGAGCCAGGCGAAGGCGCGGGTGGCCCCCACCGCGCGTTCGCGCGGCGGCGCCTCGGCCGCGGTGACGACGGGTTCATGCAGGACGGTGGTCATCGTGCCCCTTCCGTGGGCGTGGCAGAACGGGCTCGGGCAGCGGCTCGCCCGGTGCGCCGCGTACCGCTCCGACCGGCCAGACGACCTCCACCCGCACCCCGTGCGCCCGCGCGTAGGCGACCATGTGCGCGGTGGCGTCCCGGCCGTTGGTGGGGGAACCGTCCCAGACGGCCAGGAGCCGCTCGCTGCGGGCGACCAGTGCCTCGTCGGCGCGGACCCGGGAGTCCCGGTCCGCCGGGTCGTAGGGCAGCAGCCGCACCTCGTCGGCGAGGTCCGCGACCTCCCGGGCCGGGGCGGGCTCGCCCGGTGGGGGCTCGGCGGGGACCGCGCCGCGCACGGGCAGGACGACGACGAGCCGTCGGCCGGCCGCCCGTACGGCACGCCCGAAGGCCGCCGGCAGTCCCGGCCCCGCGCGGACGAGTCCCGGGGCGGGATCCCCGTACCGCTCCATGCGGACGCGCAGTTCCCGCTCCACCAGGGCCAGGGTGTCCGGGGGCAGGTCCTCGTGTCCCACCGCCGCGATCATCGATACTCCTCGTTTCCCGCCTGTCGGGCGCTCGTCGGCTGCCGTGTCCGTGGGGCCCCGCAAGGCCGCCGCTCAGTGAACAGCGCCCGTCCAGGGCCCGACAGGGGCCGAACGGCCCCACCGGGGGCCGCCCCTCGCCGTATCAGAGCGCGTCGGCTCCGCCGTCCGTCACCGCGTCAGGGCCAGCGGGACCGTGCCGTTGACCGGGTCGTGACGGATGTGGTCGGCGGGCAGGTTCAGGCTGGTCAGGCGGTGCACGGTGGCCGTGACCATCGCGGACGGGCCGCTCACGTAGGCGAGGTGTCCCGACCAGTCGCCGCGCCTGCCGAGCGCCTCCATGACCGAGCGGTCCTCGCCCGCCCCTGGCCCCTCACCGATCACCGGGACGACCCGCAGCCAGGGACGGCCCCGTTCCAGATCGGCGAGGGCGGGCGTGTCGTACAGGTCGTCCGGGGTCCGGGCGCCGAGGTAGACGTGGGCGGTGAGACCGGCGGGGCGGCGCTCGGACAGCTCCTCCAGGAGTGCCTTGGCGGTGGCCCAGCCGGTGTCGCCCGCCACGATCAGCACGTCCTTCGACAGATCGGGGTCGAGCGTCATCGTGCCCTGCGCGGGTCCGAGCCGCAGGGTGTCGCCGACCCGCGTCCCCGACACGAGCGCCTCGCTCACCCCGCCCGGTCCGGTCCTGCGGACGTGGAACTCCAGCTCGCCGTCCTGGCGGGGCGCACGGGCCAGGGAGTACGGCCGCCAGGTGTGCGGAAGCAGCGGGGACTCGACCCGGGTGTACTGCCCGGCCCGGTGGGGGAAGGGTTCGGCGGTGCGGACGCGGAGGACGGCGACGCCGGGGCCGCGCAGCTGGTGTCCGGTCACCGTCGCGTTCCAGTACGCGGGCTCGCCGACGGCTTCCTCCGCGCCGTCCACCATGGCGGCGACGGCGAGGCGCAGCATCCGCAGCCAGGCGTCCTCCATCTCCTGGGTCCACCGCTCTCCCGCGCTGCGGCGCAGCCCCTGCGCGAGGGCCGCTTCGAAGACCTGGAAGTGCACCGGCCGTACGCCCAGTTTGCGGTGGTCGCGGCCCATGCGGGCACAGAAGGCGGTGACTTCGTCGGGCCGGTCGAGGTGCTCGATGAGGTACCAGAAGGCCCGTTCCAGGTGTGCGCGCTGGAAGTCCATCGACTCCGGGAACAGCCCGCGCAGATAGGGGTGCTGGTCGAACATGGCCTCGTAGAGGTGCCCGATGAGGGTGCTGAAGGGGGTCACGAGCGGCAGGTGCCGGTGGATCGTCCGCTGGTCGGCCGCGCCGTCGTAGAAGGTTCCGGTCCATCGCGGTCCGGCCGCCGGGCCGGGTTCCGCGACCGGGGGCGCTGGTCGCGCCGGGGCCAGCAGCCGCTGGCGCAGCCTCATCGCGTCCTGCCGGGCGAGGAGGGCGTGGTACTCGTCGTACGTGTCGCCTGAGGGGGTGTGGGGGGACGGCTGTCGGGACATGGGGGTGTGTTTTCTGTCGGTCCGATCGGAACACGCCTGCCCCGTCGGCCGCGCTCCCGGGCTGGGGCGCGCGGAGGGGCCGGGCCGCGCGGGGCGGGCCGGTCGGACTCGACGGTGGCGGTACGGCGAGGTGCCATGACCTGATGGCGTGCCACTATCCCACCGGTGCGCCAGCGCCGTCCGGCCCCTGCCGACCGATGCCGAACGGCTCCGCCGAAGGGGGCCGTTCGGCCCTGGTCGCGTGGCGCGGTCCGCGACCGGGCCGCCGGTCGTCCCTGGTGGATGGGGCCGTTCGGCCCCTGCGGGGCGCTTCGGAGCCTCGTAACTTACGGAACCGTAGGTTGAGTTCCGTACGAAGGATCCGATGCTCCGTGACCACTGTCCCGCCCTCCGCCTCCGCCCAGGACGTCCCGCTGTCGGACGTCCGTCTCCTCCAGGATCTGGAGGAGGTGGTGGGGCGTGAGCTCGACCGGCATCTGGGGGTGTTCAAGGAGTGGATGCCGCACGAGTACGTTCCCTGGGGACGGGGCCGGGACTTCGACGGTGTCCTGGACGGCGAGCCCTGGGCGCCGGATCAGTCGCCGCTGACGGAGGTCGGCAAGGTGTCGATGGTGGTGAACCTGCTCACCGAGGACAATCTGCCGAGCTACCACCACGAGATCGCGGCCCTGTTCGGGCGCGACGGGGCCTGGGGCACCTGGGTCCACCGCTGGACGGCCGAGGAGGCCCGGCACTCCCTGGTGATGCGGGACTATCTGCTCGCGTCCCGCGCGGTGGACCCGGTGGCGCTCGAACGGGCCCGGATGACCCATATGTCCGCCGGGTTCGAGTCCGACAACCGGCATTCGGCGCTGCACACCGTGGCGTACGTGGCCTTCCAGGAGCTGGCCACCCGTGTCTCGCACCGGAACACCGGGCGCGGCTCGGGCGATCCGGTGTGCGACCGGCTGCTCGCCCGGGTCGCGCACGACGAGAACCTGCACATGATCTTCTACCGCAATCTGCTCGCGGCGGCCCTGGAGATCGCTCCCGACCAGTCGATGCGGGCGGTCGCCGACGTGGTGAGCGGCTTCCGGATGCCCGGCCACGGGCTGCCGGGCTTCGAGCGGGCGGCCGTGGAGATCGCCTTGGGCGGGGTGTACAACCTGCGGGTCCACCACGACGACGTACTCCAGCCGGTACTGCGCCACCTCAAGGTCCTCAAGCTGTCCGGGCTCGGTCCCGAGGGGCTCAGGGCGCAGCAGGAACTGGGCGAGTTCCTGGGCTCGCTGGACACCCAGGCCACGCGCTTCGACGCGCGCCGTGAGGCGATCCTCGCGCGCAGGGGGGCGGCGAGGGAGAAGCGGTGAGGGAGCCCGGTTCCCGGGGGCGTGTCCGGCGAGCGGGCGGGGCGTCCGGGCGCGGCCCTGACGGGCCACCGGAGCAGGGCCGTACCGCCGGTCGAAGACGGTCGGGAGCAGTCGAAGACGGTCGGCCGAGGCCGAACGGCCCTTTCCCCGTACGCCGCTCCGACGTCTACTGAACGTTCCGACAGTACCGACACCCGAGGACACCCGTTGAAAGACGCACCGCCCTACACGGACGACCGGACGACCGAGACAGCCGCCGTCGGGCCGCGCCGGACGATCGAGCTCGACGCCGACGAGGCGCTGCGTCTGCTGGGCAGCGTGCCTCTCGGCCGGATCGTGTTCACCCGGCAGGCGCTTCCGGCCATCCGCCCGGTCAACCATCTCCTGGAGGGCGGTGACGTCGTCATCCGTACGCACGAGGGCTCGGCGTTGACGCTCAGCGCCCAGGAGGCGGGGGCGCCGGGGGTGGTCGTCGCCTACGAGGCGGACGCCATCGACTCGGTCACCCGGCTGGGCTGGAGCGCGGTGGTCACGGGCTACTGCCACCTGGTGACCGACCCGGCCGAGGTCGCCCGCTACCGGGCGCTGCTCGAACCGTGGTCGGACCAGCATCTGGACCAGGTGGTCCGCATCCGCCCCGACCTGGTCACGGGCATCCGCCTGGTCGACCCGGCCGAGACCTCGTCCCGCCCCCTCGGCTGACCGGCCTGCGCGCAGGGCGCCCCACCCCGGCATCCGGGGAGGAGAACGCCCGTGTGACGATGGGCGGACGGCGGCCCGGGGCGCACGGGGACGCCGGGGTTTTTGTCCCACCGCCCGCACGGGGGCGCCGGGGTTTCCTTCCACCGCCCGCACGGGGGCAACAGGGTTTCCTTCCACCGCCCCGCGCCGGTTGCCGCCCCGAAGGAGCCACCCGCCCGATGGTCCACGCCGTCTCCTTCCCGAAGAACCTCCCCTGGCCGGAGTGGTGTTCACCCATCCGCAGTCGGCAGCGGGTGTTCCCCGTCGGAGATTCCCCGATGGGGAACATCGAAGTCGTCCGGCGGCCTTCGCGCAATCGCAGCGCCGACGCGCGAGGATTCGCCTGGGAGGACTGGTCGATCAACCTCGCGGGCGAGGAGATCGTCCACGTACCCGACTTCAGCGCCCCCGGCGTCATCGCCCATATGCAGCTCCGCGCGGGACTGACCGGCACCTTCGACGGATCGGACTTCGCGGTATCGGTCCGCTCCTCCCTTTTCCGCCGCGGAAGACACGTACGCCTCTCGTCGGAGGAGAGAATTCTGACCTTCTCCTGTCACGGGGTCTTCCGCCACAAGCTGACCGGAGACGACGGGCAGATGCTCGCCACGGGCTGGGGCGACCACTGGCGCATCCTGAGGCTCGACAAGGAGACGCTGGGCGCCGTCGGCTTCTTCGCCCTGGGAGGGCTCGACCATTTCCTTGACAACCCGATTCTCCGCAATCTCTGAAAGCCCCCTCACGGGCACGCCGGGCAAGGGGCCGAGGCGGATCCTCAGCCGGTCGTGGCGCCCGCCCGTGTGACGTACGCGTCGAGATGGGTCTGGGTGAGGGTGTTGCCGTCCGCGTCCGTCAGCTCCGCCCGCAGCGACACCGCCTTGCCCGGTGCCGGCGTCCTCACCGTGATTCCTCCGCCGGTCACCGCCGCCGGCGTCCAGGTGGCGCCCCGGTCCGTCGACACGGAGACGGCGAGTGACCGCACTCCCGCCCTGCGCGCCGCCGCACCCTGCACGGTCACCGCGACCCGGCTCGTGGTGTGCGCGGGCGCGGTGCCGTCGAGCGCCAGCCCGGGGGTGAACCGTACGGCGCTCAGCGGGAGGTCGGTGGTGTCGGGCGTCGCGGCGGACGTGAACGTCCAGGCCGCCGTGACACTCCCCCGCGATCGCGTCGCACTCGCCGTCAGACGGTAGGCGGCCCGCCCGGACGGCACCGTGAACGAGGCGTGCCCCGGTGTCTCGCCGCGACGGGCCGCGAACAGCAGCCCGTCGCGGTGCAGGGTGACGGTGGAGGCGACGAACAGGGGCGAGGACGGCCGGTGGCCGTCGCCGTCGGCGAGCAGCGGCACCGTCAGGTCCAGGGTGTTGCCGGTGCGCTGCGCGACGGGCCGGGCGCCGGGCGAGGTGTCGATGGCGGGGCCGAAGACGGGGATGTCGAAGGTGTGCACCGTGGTGGAGCCGGGTGTGAACGAGCGCCCGAGGACGAAGTAGTTGTTGGAGGGGCCCTCCTCCTCGACCGGCGTGCCGTACACGAGGTCCCAGGTGCCGCGCTCGGGCGTGAGGAGAAACGTTCCGCTGGTCCCCGGCCACACCGGAAGGGCCAGCGAGGGGGAGGGTCCCGCCGAAGGCGACATGTCGATGAGGGCCGCCCCTTCACCGGGTACGGCCGCTCCCGCGCGCACCACGAGGGTGGCCAGGTCGCTCATCGCCGGATGCCGGACCAGACCGTCGAGGGCCCGCTCGCCCCGGAAGACGTAACCGAGGGCGCAGACGCCGCTCGGCCGACTCCAGTACGCGTCCACCCAGGTCCGTACGGCTCCGCGCTCGGCGGCGGGCCCGAGGTGCGCCACGCGCAGGTCCGGGGACATCGCCATCGCGTTCGCGAACCCGGTGACTCCCTCGTAGGCCACCTGGGCGAAGGCCCCGATCTGCTCGAACTTCGCGTCGGTGACCGGCGGCCGGATGTCCACCGGGCGCGCGACCCGGGCGTCGAGCACGAGGGTCATGTCCCGGTCGACGTCGAGCCGGGGCCGCACGAGCCAGTCGTTCCCCCAGCCGGTCTCCCCCACCGGCTTGGTCGAGATGAGGGAGTCGACGAGGTAGCGTCCGGCGGCCACGTGGACGGTGGTGGTCCCGGGCAGATCCTTCACTTCCTGCCCACTGCCCGCGTCGGGCCCGGACAGCGCGGTCAGCAGGGTGCGGTAGCCGGTGGTCGAGGCGCCGTCGCGACCCAGGTGAACGAGGGTCAGCGCGTACGTCCCGGAGGCGGCGGGCGTCCGCCGCCCGACGGACCCGGCATGGGCCACCCCCGCGGGAAGACAGACGGCGGCGGCGCCCGCGACCGTGGTGACGGCGAGCCCTTGAAGGACGGAACGACGGGTGGCGGGGCGGGGGCGCTGGGAGGGAGAGGAGGGCACGGAGGGCGAGGAGGGCAAGAAGGGCGAGGAGGGCGAGGACTTCGAGGAATCGTTCATGCTCTGCACTGGGCCGGGGAGCGGAGTCGTTCCCGTGAGCTGCGTCACGCCGGCATTCCCGCGCCGCGTGGCGGTTCCGCTGGTGTCGCTGGACGCCGGGAACGGCCGGTCGCTTGACCTGTCGTGGCGTGGCACCCTGCCGGAACCCACTGAGCTCTTTCAGAGTGGCCACTGATCGAGTGATCCAGCTCGACCAGAGCATGAGGCAGGTCGAGTGCGGCAGGATGGGGAACCAACAGGGCTCCTGTGCCGACGGGTTGAGACTTCGAACACCTCCCCTAACGGCACGGGAGCCCTGTGTGTTGCGGTCCTCATCCCGACTCGGCCTGGATCACTCGATCAGTGGCCACTCTGAAAGAGCTCACTGATGGGCGTCCGGCTCTACAACCCGGCCACTGGGCGGTTCCTTTCGATAGACCCCGTTTACGGCGGTGGGGACAATCGCTACGGCTATCCTGGGGATCCCGTCAACCAGTACGACCTTGACTGCAAGAGCTGGATCAAGAATCAGTGGAACCGGTTCAACAACAAGAGGCACAGAGTCGGAAGAAATCCGAACTGGCGCTCCATCTGGTTTTCCGGACGATTCGCGGTCTCCTCCGCAACGCTCCTCTCCCCGCTCGGCCGGGCGCGCACAGTGCGTAAGGCATACGCGGCCATCCGATCCCCGAAGAAAACGTTGAAACGCTGCGGAACATCCGGCAGCAATTTCATCACATGCGTAGGCGCCGGATTCGGAACCCAGACAGTATACGGCGACTTCAAGAACTGGAAAAATAATCTACGATTCCGAAACGAATGGAATGACGATTTGACCAACGAAGCAAAGAGGAGCACCTGCAGGAAGTACACCGGCAAGTCGAGCTGCTGGTAGCGATTTGCCTGGCGATGGAGGCACTCCCCCACCGCCAGGCATTTCGACCCGTCGAACAGTTCCTGGAGGATTTAATGCGCAACTACACCTTGACCCTGTTCCTCATCGTCCTCGCCCCCAGTATGACCATTGATGCAATCAATCGAATTTCCGATGGCGGGTGGGCGAGGCTCTGGGGGGTAATCGAAGCTGCCGTCGCTGCCGCCATCGCGGTCGGCGCAGCGGGAGAGATCCGCAAGGGGTGGAAGAAGAAGCGAGCCGCCGAATGAGACGCTTTTCTGGCCACTGTCGGGAATTTTCCTGGACTACTTCGAACTTGTTCACCAGCGAGCGAACGACATATTCGAGACCGATGAACTGGACGAGATCGCAGACGGGCTAGGCAACGGCGTACTCGACTGGCACGGCGAAATCCTTGAATTCCGCACCCCGAATGCCGAGGAACTGCGCAAGATTCGTTCCAGGACGGACTGGGACCAGTAAGTGATGCCTGCATGAGCCCTTGGACCGTCATGGCCGGTGTCGGAGCCGCACCCCTCCCCCAGTTGCTGCGCTCGTCACCTCCGGCACGACGGCTACGCGTCCGTTTTCTGGCTCCGCTGGAATCGGCAGCCTTCGCCGTGGGGCTTTTCTCGACCCCGCAGCGGTGGGCCCGGCTCTCTTCACCCTCGCCGTAAGTGTGGGCTTCGTCATCGAATCCAGACACCACGCGATGATGGACGACTACATCCGGCGCTCCGAAATCGGGCTGCCGCCCTTGATGAAGAAGGGAGATCCCTTCGTCCGGGGCCTCTTCGACACGGTGTGGCTCGTGCGCTACCACGTCCGGATGCGAAGGAATCCGCTCGACGACGAACGAGCCGATCAGTAGAGCGGCTGTCCTGCCGCGCCCCTCTGTCCCGGGGCGCGGCGGTCGGCCTGTACGCCAAGGCCCATTCGGCTCATGGTCATCCCCCGCCGCGCAACGCCCCTTGGGGGGTCACCGTTCACGCACCAGCCCGAGGGTGAACCCCTTCGCAGAGAAGGGGTGAAAGTCCCGCAGGTCCATCCAGGCGGGCTTGTCGCCCGTCGGCGCTTCGGCGGCGGTCAGCGGACGGACACGGACCGTCGGCAACAGGACGAAGGAGACGAGGAAGAGAACCCCCGAGGTGGCGAGCGCCCCCGGGGCTGCCGCCGTGTGTGCTCTACCTACAGAAGGTGCTCGGCTTAGAGGTCATCTCATTTGGTGAGCCTGCGATAGCAGATGAGGGTGCAGGCGATGCTGGTGAAGGCGAGGAAGTGGTCGGCCTTGCGTTCGTAGCGTCGGTGGAGGCGGCGGCAGCCGGCGAGCCAGGCCATGGTGCGTTCCACGGTCCAGCGGTGGCGGCCCAGTCGCTGCGAGGACTCGACCCCCTTGCGGGCGATGCGGTGGGTGATGCCACGCTCGCGTAACCATCGCCGCAGGTGGGCGTAGTCGTAGCCCTTGTCGGCGTGGAGTTTGCCGGGCTTGCGCCGTCGCCGACCACGTCGCGAGCGGATCGGGGGGATGCCTTTGACCAGCGGGATCAGGGCCTGGCTGTCATGCAAGTTGGCTGCCGAGATTCCGACAGAGATGGGCAGACCGGTGCGCTCGGTGATCAGGTGGATCTTCGAGCCGTACTTGCCCCGGTCGACAGGATTCGGACCCGTCAGGTCCCCCTTTTCAGGGCCCGCATGTTCACCGAGTCGATCGCGCACCGCGACCAGTCCAGCTCGCCGCGGGCGCCGAGTTCATCAAGGACCAGCCGGTGGAGCTTGGCCCACACCCTGGCCTTCGACCACTCCGAGAACCGCCGGTGGGCGGTCGCTCCGGACGGGCCGAATGATGCCGAAGGTAGCTGCTGCCAGGTGCAACCCGACGTGGCCACGAAGACGATCGCGGCCAGCACTTCCCGGTCGCCGTGCCGACGCCGGCCACCACCCTGCGGTCGCGACGGCACCTCCGGCACCACCCGCTGGAACAACTCCCACAACTCGTCCGGCACCAGCCGCTCAACGATCCCCACCATGACTCACAGAATACCGAGTCATCCAAATGAGATGACCTCTTAGACGAGGTCCGCACCGGACTCGGCATCTTCCCCGTCTCGGTCGCGATGTCCAGGCCCTCGCCCCAGTACTCGGGGATCGTCTCCGGCATGTTCAACACTGTTCAGCAGATCGGCAGCACCTTCGGCCTCGCAGCCCTCAGCGCCTCGCCGCCGCCCTGCTGCGTTCACCCGCCACGACACGACCTCCGGCCACCTCATCGAAGCCGGTCGCCGAGAACACCCCTCGCTGACCGGACGGCGACGCCGCTGATGCGGGGCACGAGTCGGGGCGGCCGGGAAATCCCGGCCGCCCCCAAGTGACCAGCACCCGGTTTGCCAGTGCCAGGGGCCATGGCCGGGCCTCTGCCAACCGTGTCGGCTCCCTCGTGCCGTAGCCGTGCCATCAGCATGCTGGAACGGCGAGGGCTCAACCCGGTGAACGGGACTGTCCAGGGGCGGGTGGGTTGCCGTCTCGCGTACGACCCACAGGACCGTCCGCCCCGGCAACCGCGCAGACCGACCCCGGAGCCCGCAAGTGCGCATGGGGAGCGGTTCGGCAGGCAGTGGCGGGCAGCCGACGCACAGCGCGGCATGAGCGCGCCGGCGTGCGACTCCAGGAGGCTCCGTGCGCCCTGCTACCACCCGCGTGCGACGGCAAGGATGAGCGCACCGCACATGAACCAGATGATCCACATCCGCACCCCTGTCCTCAGCCGGGTGCGCATGCGGCGGAAGGAGCTCATGGTGTTGCTTCTCATCTCCCCGGACGGTGTCGAGGAAGCCCTCGACTGTGCGAAAGCCGCGGAACACCTCGACATCGTCGACGTCAAGAAGCCCGACGAGGGCTCGCTGGGCGCCAACTTCCCGTGGGTCATCCGGGAGATCCGCGACGCGGTGCCGGTGGAGAAGCCGGTGTCGGCCACGGTGGGCGACGTACCGTACAAGCCCGGCACGGTGGCACAGGCCGCGCTCGGCGCGGTCGTCTCCGGTGCCACGTACATCAAGGTCGGCCTGTACGGCTGTACGACTCCCGAGCAGGGCATCGAGGTCATGCGGGCGGTCGTCCGCGCGGTGAAGGACCACCGCCCCGAGGCGCTCGTCGTCGCGTCGGGATACGCCGACGCCCACCGCGTCGGCTGTGTCAACCCGCTCGCCCTGCCCGACATCGCCGCCCGCGCCGGTGCCGACGCGGCCATGCTGGACACGGCGATCAAGGACGGCACACGGCTCTTCGATCACGTCCCGCCCGACGTCTGCGCCGAGTTCGTCCGGCGCGCCCACGCCTCCGGTCTGCTCGCCGCCCTCGCGGGCAGCGTCCGGCAGGCCGATCTCGGTCCGCTGACCCGCATCGGCACGGACATCGTGGGCGTGCGGGGAGCGGTCTGCGCGGGCGGTGACCGCAAGGCCGGGAGGATCCAGCCGCACCTGATCGCCGCCTTCCGGGCGGAGATGGACCGGCAGGCCCGGCAGCACGCCGTCGGCGCCCCGGCCGTGGGCTGACCACCGGGATGCCGATACCGCCCTCAGGTCACGCCCCCGCCCCTCGTGCCGCCCGGCTCGCCGTCGTCGACCCGGCCACCGGGGAGGCCTTCGACGAGGCCCCCGACCAGCGGCCGGACGAGTTGGACCGGGTGATCGCCCGTGCCCGGCGGGCCTGGCACGGCTGGCGCGCCGACCCCGCCGCCCGCACCACCGCCCTGCGCGCCTGCGCCGACGTCGTGGAAAGGGAGGGCGACGACCTCGCCCGGCTGCTCACCCGGGAACAGGGCAAGCCCCTGGCCGAGTCGCATGCCGAAGTCGCCCGTACGGCGGCCCGGTTGCGCTACTTCGCCGGACTGGCGCCCCGCACCCGCCGGATCGACGACGGCCGCCCCGTGCACAGTGAGGTCCGCTGGCGGCCCGTGGGGCCGGTCGCCGCGATCGTTCCGTGGAACTTCCCGCTCCAGCTCGCGGCGGCGAAGTTCGCCCCCGCGCTCGCGGCAGGCAACGTCGTGGTCCTCAAACCGTCGCCGCACACTCCGCTCGCCACCCGGCTGCTCGGCTCCGTACTCGCCGGTGTCCTGCCCGAGGGCGTCCTGACCGTCGTCACCGGCCGCGAACCCCTCGGCGCCCGGCTGACGGCCCATCCGGGCATCCGGCACGTCACCTTCACCGGCTCGGTGGCGACCGGCCGGGCCGTCGCCGGAGCCGCGTCGGCCACGCTCGCCCGGGTGACCTTGGAACTGGGCGGCAACGACGCCGCCGTCCTCCTCGACGACGTGGACGTGGACCGGATCGCGGACCGCCTGTTCTGGGCCGCGTTCCGCAACTGCGGACAGGTCTGCATGGCCGTCAAACGCGTCTACGCCCCCGCCCGGATCCATGCGGAGGTCGTCGAAGCCCTCGCCCAGCGCGCGAAGGCCGTCGCGGTCGGATCCGGACTCGACCCCGGCACCCGTATCGGACCGGTCAACAACGCTTCCCAACTGGCCCGGGTCACACAGCTCACGCGACAGGCCCTGGCAGCCGGTGCCCGCCCCGCGGCCGGCGGCCACCGGCTCGACGGAGCGGGCTACTTCTTCGCTCCCACGATCCTCACCGACGTCCCGCCTGACAGCCCGGTGGTGACCGGGGAACAGTTCGGGCCGGTCCTGCCGGTACTGCCGTACCGGACCCTGGACGAGGCCGTCGACGCGGCCAACGGCACCGGCTTCGGCCTGGGCGGCTCCGTCTGGGGCACCGACCTCGACCGCGCCGAGGCCGTGGCCGAACGGCTCGAATGCGGCACCGCGTGGATCAACCACCATGCCGAACTCTCCCTGGCCCAGCCCTTCGCGGGCATCAAGGACAGCGGAGTCGGCGTCGCGGGCGGGCCGTGGGGCCTCTACGGCAACCTCCGGCCGTTCGTCGTCCACCGGCCAGGGGAGGAGGCGTGACCGCGAGGTTCGAGGCGGCCGTGCTGCGTTCGTACGAGGACCCGTTCACGGTCGAGGAGGTGGTACTGAGCACGGAGCCCGGCCCCGGCGAGATCCTGGTCGAGATCGCGGGGGCCGGGATGTGCCGTACGGATCTCGCGGTACGGCGATCAGCCGGCCGCAGCCCGCTGCCGGCGGTTCTCGGCCACGAGGGCGCCGGGGTCGTGGTGGCGACGGGAGGCGGCCTCGACCTCGACCTCGACGTCGGCGACCACGTCGTGCTGAGCTTCGACTCCTGCGGACACTGCCGGAACTGCCGCTCCGCCGCCCCCGCCTACTGCGACTCCTTCGCCTCCCTCAACCTCTTCGGCGGGCGCGAGGAGGAAGCACCCCGACTCGCCGACGCGACCGGAAGGGCGCTGGCTCCCCGTTGGTTCGGCCAGTCCTCCTTCGCCGCGTACGCGCTCGTCCGGGCCCGCAACGCCGTCCGGGTGGACCCCGCCCTGCCGCTCGAACTGCTCGGGCCGCTCGGCTGCGGCTTCCTCACCGGTGCCGGAGCCGTACTGAACACCTTCGCTGCACGCCCCGGCGACACCCTCGCGGTCCTCGGCGCGGGAGCGGTCGGCCTGGCCGCCGTGATGGCGGCCACCGCCGCCGGACTGCGGACCGTGGCCGTCGACCGGCATCCGCGACGGCTGGAACTGGCCGAACGGTTCGGTGCGATCCCGCTGGCCGCCGGATCGCACGGACTGCCCGAGCGGATCCGCCGACTGACCGACGGCGGAGCCCAGTACGCCCTCGACACCACGGCCTCGGCCCCGCTGATCAACGACGCGCTCCACGCGCTGCGCCCCACCGGCACCCTCGGCCTCGTGGCGCGCCTCCACACCCCGCTACCGCTCGAACCGGGCACCCTCGACCGGGGCCGCGCCATCCGCCACATCTGCGAAGGCGACGCGGTACCGGCGCTGCTGATACCCCGGCTCACCGGCCTGTGGCAGACCGGCCGCTTCCCCTTCGACCAGTTGATCCGCACCTATCCGCTGGCCGACATCAACGAGGCCGAACGCGACTGCGACGCCGGCCGTGTGGTCAAACCCGTCCTCCTGCCAGAGAAGAGGGACCGATGAGCGACCCCGACACCCCCGTGGAATTCCCCCGTCCCGCCGCCGGAGGGGACCGGGCCGACGCCGGGACCCGGCGGGCCGACGCGGAAGGCGTGGACGGCGGGGTGGGGCTGACCGCCCTCCTGGTCGCCGCGGCCCGTGCGATCGAGACCCACCGCCACGACAGCCTCGCCCAGGACGTCCACGCCGAACACTTCGTCCGCGCGGCCCCGGCATCCGCGGACTGGCCGGTACGCATCGAGCAGGTCCCGGAAGGCGACGACAACCCGCTGTGGGGCAGGTTCGCCCGCTACTTCGGGCTGCGGACCCGGGTCCTCGACGACTTCGTCCTCGGGTCGGTCCACGAGGGCGTGCGTCAAGTGGTCCTGCTGGGCGTGGGGCTGGACACGCGGGCCTTCCGGCTGGACCTGCCGTCCGACTGCGTGGTCTTCGAGGTCGACAGGGCGGGTGTGCTGGCCTTCAAGCAGCGGGTGCTCACGGACCTGGCGGCCGCGCCGAGGGCGAAGCGCGTTCCCGTCCCCGTCGATCTGCGCGCGGATTGGGCCACCGCGCTGACCTCCACCGGCTACAATCCGGCCGCACCGAGCGTCTGGCTGGCCGAGGGGCTGCTCTTCTACCTGCCGGGCCCCGCCGAGACGTACCTCGTCGACACGGTGGACCGGCTGACCACCGGTGGCAGCGCCCTGGCCTTCGAGGCCAAGCTGGAGAAGGACCTGCTGGCGTACCGCGACAGCCCCCTCTACGCGGCGACGCGGGAGCAGATCGGCATCGACCTGCTCGGCCTCTTCGACCTGGGGCCGCGCCCCGACTCGACGGGGCGCCTGACGGCCAGGGGCTGGTCCACGGCGATGCACACGCCGTTCGACTTCAGCCGTCGGCACGGACGCGGTCCCCTCCCCGAGTCGAACGACGCCTTGGAGGGCAACCGGTGGGTCTTCGCCCGTAAGCCCGGGGCGTGAGTCCGCCGGGCCGACACGCCCCGGTGGACGCCACGGCCCGGGAACACGTGCTACCGGGCCGTGTCAGGCGGCCGGGGCGCCCACCAGCCGGTCGCCGGGGATCCCGGCCAGGTCCGGAGCGTAGTACTCCTTGATGCCGACGGCCCACGCGTCCACGGTGATGCGGTCCTCGGCATCCGGGCCGAAGGCGTCGAAGAGGGCGTGGATGTTGGGCTCCTCGAAGCCGATCGCCGTCATCAGCGACAGGAAGAGGGGGCGCTCGATCAGACCGTCCCCGTCGGGGTCGCCGAGTGCGGAGAGCGCCTCGGCGAACTCGGTGACCGTGGGGCCGAAACGCTGGGGGTCGAGCACGAAGGGGCGGAACTCGTCCACGGTGATCACTCCGTCGCCGTTGGCGTCCAGTTCGGTGGCCAGCGTCGTCCAGTAGCGCTGGAACGCGGTCCGGATGCCCTTCTGGGCGTCGGCGTCCGACGCGACCGCCGCCTCCAGCACACGTTCTGTCATGAGATCGAAGTCGCCGGAGTCGATGACTCCGTTGCCGTTGGCGTCGAAGAGGGTGAAGACCAGCTCGATCCGCTTGGCAGCCTCAGTGCGCATGTCGGTCACCTGTCTTGTACGGCCCGTCGGTCCAGGGCCTGGCTCGATGAGTGCTTTTACCTAACGAGCCGGGGTGAGGGCCGTAACGGTGAGGCGGTCACCGTTACCGGAAGGAGTGAACACCGGCCGTAGTCCGTTCAGTTCACGTCGCGACGTGAGACGAGCATCGTGGAAAAAGCGAGGCACACCACCACATAGGCCACCATTGCCACGCTCGCGGTCAGCGGACCGGAGACCGAGACGGCGCCGCGAGCCACGCCCGTACAGCTCGTCCATCGACCTCGGTGGCGCCGCGTTCAGCAGGAGAGTCGGCCGTCGAGGCCGTCTCCGACAGGCCGTACAGCAGGGCGTGGTGCGTGAACTCGTGCACCTTGCTGTAGTCGGCGGCCATCTCGCGCAGGGCCGGCAGCTTCGCCTCGACCCGCTCGTCCATCCCCGGGAGGCAGGACGCCGTCTCCGCGATGGCAGCGCGCACCGCCCCACCGGGTCCAGGCCGGCGCCGACGGCGAAGCACGGCGTGCCGAGGCCGCCGTCCAGACGTTCGACGACCGCCATCACGGCGGGCACCGGGACGTCGACGCGCATGTCGAACAGCCGCATGCGGTGGCCGAGTCGTGCCACCCTGTCCAGGACGAAGCGGATCTCCTCGTCCTCCAGGGTCGCCTGGTCGATCCGCTCCCGCGATCAGAACCTGCGGTGCCACCAGGCCACTTCGGAAACCGCCTGTGGTTCGTGATGGGTCCGCCGCAGCAACACCGAGTCCAAATCGTCGACCCGTGCTCGTAGCTCGACCGAGGCTCGGGGCGGAAGCATGAGGACAGTCTCTTCGAGCTTGTCGCGGGCCCAGCCTTCGCCGCAGCAGGCGCAGATGAATTCGGCCTCCCATGGCTTCCAACGTCGCTGGGTCCCGTGGACTCGGGCGGACCACACGCTCACGGCCGTGGCGACGATCCCAGGTACCAGCCGCTCGCGTTCCAAGCAACGGATGGCTGCGTTTGCGGGTCCTGACACGCGCGGGACATCGCGGTAGCGCACCCACGGGCTACTCCATGATCGGTGGCGCGATCGAAGAGACGTCGGCGTCCTACGAGGCATGGACCTTTCGGGTCCGGTCTCGGTGCTGCCTCAGGATGCGGTCTACCGGCGCTCGCAGGGCTGGTGAGGTCAGTTCCAGGTCACGGTTGTCGCGCCCAGCGAGCAGGTGGTCGAGCCAGCGTTCGTACCAGGCCAGGAAGTCGGTGGCCGACGAGACGTCGGGGCCCCGGAAGCCGTCGGCGTTTCCGGTGACGACGCGGCCCGTCAGGGGACCGGTGATGCCGAGAAGCACCAGGTCGGTGCACCCTGCCTCGATGATGTGCAGGAACAGGTCACCTCGGTGAGGCGGGCGGTCGACGAACGTGAACCCCCGAGAGCTGCCGGGCTCGCCTTGGTCGTCCATCGTGAACAGTCGGCATGACCGCAACGGCAGCAGGCCGTAGAAAGGCGATGCTCCGCCCCCGCCGAGTGTGGTCAGGAAGCTGCGGTAGGGATCGGGCAGTTCGATGTGGTGGTCGGCCTCGAACTCGGCGACCCTCATACCCGGCAGCGGGGGTTCGAGGCGGAACCGGTGCTTCTCTTCACCGAAGGAGTGGCTTCGCAGTGCGGCGTAGGGCACTTTGGCCAGTTTGCGTCGGATGCGGATGATCCGGGAGTCCATGCGAACTCTTCTCTCTGTCGTCCCGTAAACTACCTGCTCACTGGCCTGGGTGCCAGGATCAGGCGTCCGCCGAGGCGTGGTGGGAGATGCCCGACGAGTACGCCTGCGGGTTCGACGCTCTGGCCAGACCGTTGCGCATGACGGGTGAGCCGCATCAAGTGAAGCTTGAACTCTGTGGTGACGAGCCCGCCGAGGCCGACCTGCGTCGTCTCGTCGCCAACCACTACCGGCGGTTTCCGCAGAGGAGGTAGTCGGTCTGAGGCCACGAAAGAACTTCCGGCACTACTCGCCGGAACACCTCCACGCCCGCCGCCACCCCAGAGCACCGATCCACAACCGGAGGGAAACCTCTCCCTCGTAAGGAAAGCGACCCCAGATGCAGAAAGGTTCCGCGCGGTCCGTCGGCCGTCTCGTCGACCGGATCGAGAGAGCACCCATAGCGGTCACCCAGCCCACGTTCCGTTTCGTCCTGGCCCGGTCCGAGAAGGGCCGGAACTCCGTCGGGTACCAGGCCGACCTGGTGACCTGGATCCGGCTCGCACAGCGAGGTAGCTGTGGGCCTGTGAACGCGCGCGAGATCTTCGGGTTCTCGGCGGCCTTCTGGACCCTTCTCTCCGCGTCCGGGTGCCTCGTTGGAATGTTCCTGGACTACGTCGAACTCGTCCCATTCGAAGCCTCGTTGATATTTTCCCTCTCCGCCTTCCCCTCCTTCGCACTGCTCTCCGGAGCGGATTGCCTCAGGGCTACGAGGGGGCGAGGAAGCGAGCCCGTTACCGTACGGAATGCCGGTGGACGGAAGGTGACCAAGAAGAGGTATGTGCCGATTGGACACCGCTGAGCCATTCCGGTCGCGAGCTTCGTGGTCCTCGTTCCGTTCTGGTTCGTCGCACTCTCTTGGTGAGAGTGACCACCGCAACGGAATTCGGGTCGCATGGAAGACATGGCAGGATCACCGGCAACCCGGGCCGGGCCAGCAAGATCCGTCTGGTCTGCGACGGCCGGGGCCGTCCCCTCGGCTTCGTCGTCACGGGTGGCGACACCAACGGCTGCACCCGGTCCACCGCCGTGCTGGAAGCGATCCGGGTGCCCCGCCCAGGACTCGGACGGTCCCGCGTCCATATCCTGAGCGACAAGGGCTACAGCTCGAAGGTGATCGGCGCCCGGCTCCGGCGCCGCGGTATCCCGCACACGATTCCCGAACGGGCCGTCCGGGTCCGTAACTGGACCCGGTGAGGCAGCCGCGGAGGCCGCCCGCGACACGGGCCCGGACCTTTCGGGCGGCAGAGCCTGGCCGGGGCGTTTGCGGTGTGAAACGATGAGCCCGGTATTGATGTAGGGCGCCTTCGATCGGCACCGTCACACTGTCGTAGACGTCGGCTGGTGACCTGAGTCTGAGGTTTGCCGTTGGTTTGGGTGTGAGTCGTCTGGGTCCGAAGATTCCGCCGTTGTCGGCGACTGATGCCCAACGGGCTGTTTGGGATGCGAGCGACAGCCTCGGCAGTGTCGTGGCGGCCCTGCGCGCCCGGGTCGGTCCTGTCCATCCGGCGCACCGCGCCCTGCGGTCCACCGCCGGGGCGGTCGAGCATGCCGAACCGGAACTCGCGTTGGACGACTTGTGCCAGATCATTCGGTATTTCGACCTTCGCATCACCCTGGCGGAGTACGGCACCATGCAGGCCTTGGCTGAGGAGCTGGCGATGACCGACCTTCTGGAGGACGCGCGCCTCCTTTCGTTCATCATTTCTTGAGACTGTCGGTGTGGCAGTCAGGTCCGCCCCGCCAGTCGTACGCACGAGTCGAGGAGCGATCGGCCGGAGGCCGTGAGGGCGGCGGAGTCGGTCACGGTCCGGGCCGCCTCGGTGAAGCGCCGGCTGTCGGTGTGCAGGCACCGGGCCGCCCAGGTTTCCCCCTGGTCGGCGAGGGCGTGCCACAGGTGGATGAGCCGGGCCAGGACGAAGACCTGGTGGACGTACTCGTGCAGGGGGCGCTGCCCGGCCCGGGTGGGGTGGCCGGGGTCGAGGAGCGCGTCGACGTCCGCCAGGGCGAAGAGGAGATGGTGGGAGACCTCGCGGGTCAGATGGTCCAGGAGGTAGCGCACGGGGTGGCGGTCGGCGGAGGGGGCGGCGATGAACACCGTTCCGAAGGTGCGGGTGCTGGAGAGGGAGGGGCTCGCGCCCTCGAAGAACCGGACCTCGTGGATCAGCGCGTGGAATTCGCCCGCCAGGTCGGGGGCGGCCCCGGACACCAGTCGTACGGTCTGGTCGAGGTGTTCGCGCAGGTGAGGCAGGCCCCTGTCGCCGTCCTGCGGTACGGCGCCGATCACGGCCTGGGTCAGGAGCAGCGTGTCCGGCCCCTGTCCGGGGGCGGGTGGCGGCTCCTGGAGCGACATCTCCTCCAGGGCCTGCGCCAGGGCGCTGCCGGGCTCGACGGAGCGCACCAGGAAGCGGTCGCCCGGCTTCAGTGGGTGCGCCGTCGCCGTGGACAGTTCGGCGAGGCACTCCTGCGCCTTGGGGACGTTCTGCTCCCGCAGGGCCGCTCTCAGCGCGTGGTGCCACAGGTAGAGGTCCGGTGGGAGGCGCCACCCCGGGTCCAGCCCCGCCAGGTGAGCGCGCAGTCGCGCGGACTCGCCGGGCAGGGCCGTGGCCGTGACGTCCAGGGAGCGCCGTAGACGGGCGAGGAGACGCTGGTTGTACCGGGTCAGGGCGACCCGCGCGTTGGCGGGACTGGGAAATGCGGTGAAGAGGGGGACCTCGTTCACCCCCGCTCCGACGGACGGGGGATCGCGCGGCCGTGCTCGGGCGGGGGAAAGCCGCGCGGTACGCAGTGTCCGGCGCGCAGATCGTCCAGCCAGAGCCCGCAGCAGTCGCCGTCGATGTCCTCGTCCATCACGAGGAAGGGGTGTTCGGCGTCGGAGGGCGTGAGGTCGTCCAGGTCGATCGGGTCCGGATCGCCGTCGATGTGGATGACTCCGCCGTCGCAGATGAAATCGCAGTGCAGGTCGCACAGGTAGTCGACGACGTAGATGCTCTGATTGTGCTGGCCGAAGCCGAGGTGGAGTCCGGGTCGCCGTTCGTTGATGTGGCAGTTCATCGGGACGTACTCGGGTACTCCCGCATTCGTGCCGAAGCCGAGTTCACCCACCCGGGTCGCATTCGGAGTGCCGAAGACGAGTCGGAGCATCTCCCGCAGTTTCGCGTCGGAGGTGCTGTAGTTGACGGCTTTTCCGTCGACGATGTCGATCGTCACCGGGGAGTCCTTGAGACGCGCGTCGAGCTGGGTGAAGACATTGATGTTGAATGCGCCGTCGGCGACGAGCACTCCATTCACCGCGTGGGGATACGTGGCGACCTCGCCGGGCGGCATGACCATGAATCCGCCGGGACGATAGGCACCCCGGTTGCTGAGCCAGCGGTACTCGGGGTCGAGATCGATCGCGAGATCGCTTCCGGACGGTGTGGTGACACGTAACTTCCGGGCGTCGACAAGACGTTCGAGAACGGCGGTATTACGGCGGGACAATTCTTCCGCGCCCATGCGCATGCCGTGGGTGAAGAACTCCTCGGAGGAACTGATCATCCGGGCGACGACCCAGGAGTCCTTGTCGTACGCGCCGAGCGCCTGGCGGAACACCTGCGTGTGCGACATGGTGTCCCGTTCCGCCGTGATGACCACCAGCCGACCTGTCAGTTGCTCCGGGGACGGCAGCACGGCGGCGAGGCGCCGGGGGAACCCTTCGTCCTCGATCGGGGCCATGGCGAGGGCGTCGGTCCGGATGTGCCGTGCCGTGAGGGTGGCGAGCACCCAGGCTGCCGCCTCACGACTGTCGGGGGTGTACGCGAGGATCACCCGGTCGTCGGATCGCACCCGTACGTATTCGTCGAGAAAACGGTCGACGCCCTTCCAGACTTCTTCCACGTTGCTCTCCGTCCGCGGTGGTCGAGGGAACCGGGAGCCGCGCGGATCCACGCGCCGCCCCCGGCGTAACCGTTCGGGAAGATCCGTGCTCAGTTGCCCGCGGTGGCGTCGGTCATGAACGTGCTGTAGGTGATCCTCCACATTCCGACCGTGTGGTCCGCGTTTCCTTCGAGCATGTCGCAGTCGAACGGGTTGGCGGCGGTTACCTCCTCGGGTTCGGCCGCCGCCAATTCGGTGAGGGCACTGGCGAGCAGAACGTCACGCTGGGCGAAATCACTCATGTTTTTCCTTCCCTGGGGACGCGCACGACGATTCCTCACTATAGAGAGCGGGCCTAAGCTGTCAACAGTCCCTATGTCGACGATTCCCCTTTGGTGCGAAAGGATTTGAGAGAGGCTCGGGAGAGGATCATGAATCCCGAGAGGAATGCGATCACGGCGATGCCGAACAGGGTGGTCCGGCTACCCGCGACCTCGCTCAACGCGCCTCCGGCGAGCGCACCCGCCAGAATTCCGCACTCCGGAACGAGTGCCGCGGCGGCCATACTTCGCGCGAGCGAACCGGGCCGTACGGCCGAGGGCACGGTCGTCATGAACGTGATGACGTAGAACACGCTGCCGAAGCTGCCCAGGAGTTCGTAGCAGAGGACGGCGACGGTCGCGGCGGCGCCCGGCCGGGCGAACGGCAGTACGCAGAACGCGAGCGTGATCACCGCACCGGCGAGACCCAGCCGCTTGTTCGAGGACAGCCTGTCGGCGAGAGCGCCGACGCAGAGGGCGCCGCCGATGCCGCCGACCGCTCCGGCGCCGAGCAGCCAGGCGAACACCTCGGGTGCCATGGCCAGTTCGCGTGTCGCGTAGAGAGGGAGGACCGTCAGGGCGATGCCGTTCAGCGTGGCGATGACGGCCAGTCCGGCGGCGGGGGCGCGGAGCGGACGGCCGAAGATGCCTGCGAAACCGCGCAGCACGTGGGCGGGGCGGGTGCCCCGGGGCCCGTCGGTACCGGTCCGGTCGGCGCCCGTCCAGTCGGCGCCCGTCCAGTCAGTGCCCGTCCAGTCAGTGCCCGTCCGGTCGGGCTTCGCCCCCGGCAGCCGGGACAGCAGGGCCGCGCCAAGCAGGTAGCTCGCCGCGTCGATCAGGAGGACGAGGGGCATCGGCATCGCCCGCAGGAGCAGTCCGGCGAGTCCGGGCCCGACGACGTCCGCCGTTGTCGTCGCGGATCCCAGCGCTCCTCCGGCGCGGGTGAGGTCGCGCCGGTCCACCAGGTCGACGAGGTACGGGGAGCTGTAGGCGCTGAACCAGCCGGTGCAGACGGCCGTCGCCGTGGTCGCGACGATCAGCAGCGGCATGGTGAGGTGGCCGGTCCACCAGACCAGGGGGATGGCGCCGACGGTGAGGAAGCGGCACCACTCCATGGTCCTCATCATGCGCAGGCGCCGCACGGACCCCTCGGCGCGGATCGCGCCCCAAGGTCTGGCGATGAGCTGCCCCGCCGACTGGAGGGCGATCAGCAGGCTCATCTGGGCCGCCGACGCGCCGAGCCCGACGGCCGCGATGAGCGGCACCACCGTGTCGGTGACGGCGGAACCCAGTTGGGACTGCGCGCGGGCCAGGAGGTAGCGGAGGAAACGCCGATCGTGGCGGAGCGGAGGGCGTACGGGATTCGTCACTGGGCGGGCCACGGAAGTCTCCGCCGGGTCCCTGTCGGAAGTCTCCGCTGCCTCGGCGACAGGCGTCTCCGCCGCTTCGGCGCGCGAGGCTCCGGCCGGGAGGGGCCTCATCCGTCGGGCCCGGTCGGCATCGAAGGTCCGGGGCGCCTCTCGTACTCCCCGCCCCGCGAGGCAGAGTGTGAACACGTAAGGCACTCGCCCCCGCTCCGCGAGTCAGAGGGTGAACACGTAGGGCACTCGCCCGTGCTCCGCGAGGCCGACCGTGAACCCGTCGGGCACTCGGCTGGAGCGCCGTCCACTACTGCCTCGTCCAGAGCGGGACCGGAGTCATGCCCTGAGACGATAGCGAAGCCTCTGAGGGCGGGGAAGGCCGTTGCGTCCACTGGCCAGAGGCGGCGGGACGGCCTCGTAACGAGCCTTCCGCCCGCGCGCGGCTCGCCTCGCCCGGCCACCCGAGCGGCGCCCCAGGCGAGCCGACTCCCCCGGGAAACCTGACAGAGTGGACGAATGACGACGAACCATGAGCACTCGGCCGACCTCCCTCCCGAAACGTGGGGGAACACCACCCCGGCCCACGGGGATCTCGTCGCGGCGAAGGCTCTCGTCTACGACCCCTGCGGTTTCATCTGCTCGCGGCCGGTGCCCGAGGCCGAGGGCACCGCCTACGCCGCCCACGCGTTCACCCTGGACGGCCTCGCCGTCCGCTTCCGCGCGGCCAGGACGACGCCCACCAAGGTCGGACAGTTCGTCACCGTCTGGAAGAGGTCCCCGGCCGGGCCCATCGCGCCCTTCGACATCGCGGACCCCGTCGACCTCTTCGTCATCAGCACCCGCGAGCCCCGGCACTTCGGCCAGTTCGTCTTTCCCGTGGACGCGCTCCGCCGACACGGCGTCGTCTCGGTGAACGGCTCCGGCGGGAAGCGCGCCTTCCGTGTCTACCCGCCCTGGGTGACCACCGCCAACCGTCAGGCGGGCACCGTACAGGCGTGGCAGCTGGACTTCTTCCTGCCTCTGTCCCAGGACGGCCCCGCCGATCCGGCCCGCGCCCGAAAGCTCTACCACCCGTAGAGCGGACACCGGCGCGACAGCGGATCGCGGTGCTTCCCGGCCCTTCGGCAGTGTCGCCGACAAGGACTCTCACGGCGACCGAGCGCACCCGTCGGGCCCGTCCGGTGGACGACGGGGCCGAGATCCCGTCGGTGAACACGTGACAGCGCTCCGGTCGTACGAGACCGGAGCGCTGCGGCCGTCCCTCGGGGGGTGTCAGAGGGTTCCGGTGATGCCTGCGGCGTAGTGGTTGCCGGTGACGCCGGTCAGGTTGATCGCGGCGGCGCTCTGCCAGGTGCCGTCGACGTGGCGGATGGCGTGCAGGATGCGGTCGTCCGTCGTCACGAACGCCACTTGAAGCTCACCGGCGACCGTCGCGGCGCTCACCGACGTCGTGGTGAACGAGCCCGCCACCGAGGTCAGATCGGTCAGTGGCGTCCACTGGCCGCTGGCGAGCCGGGCGCCGTGGTACTGCTTCGTCCCCCCGTTCGAGGCGACGACGATCTGTAGGTCCGCGCCGGAACCGGTCACCGCGACGTCGGTCGCCGCGCCCGCGTCCCCCGCCGCCGCGTACACGTCGCCCCACGCGCTCCACGTGCCGTCGGTGCCTCGGATCGAGTGGTACACCCGGGCACCGGCGACGGCCACCACCTGGAGCCTGCCGTTCACGGAAGCCTCGGACACGCTGGTCACCGCTGCGGGCAGCGAGCCCGCCTGCGACTCGACGTCGCCGAACGCCGACCACGTACCGTCCGTGTGGCGCACCGAGTGGAAGACTCGTCCGTTCGCGACGGCCAACACGTTCAGTTCGGAACCGATGGACACCGCCGACACCTTGGTCACCGAATCCAGCGCCCCCGCCTGGGAGTTGACGTCCCCGAACGCACCCCACTGGCCATCGGCGAAGCGGACCGCGTGGTAGACGTGACCGTTTCCTCCGACGGCCACCACATGCGTGTCACCGTTGATACCGGCGTCCGCCACCGAACCCACGGAGCCGATGTTCCCCGCCTGGGCACCGATGTCGGCGAAGCCCGACCAGGTGCCGGACGCCCCGCGGGTGGCGTGGAAGATCGCGCCGCCGCCGTTGACCAGTATCTGCGTCTTCCAGCTCGGTGCCGGAGCGGGCGTCGGAGTCGGGTCGGGATACGGGTTGGCGTGGTCGGTGGCGAGTCCGGTGCCCGGCGAGCACGACCAGGCACGGGCCCCCTGGTCGGCGAGGATCTTCTCGGCGATGAGGATCTGCTGTTTCTTGGTGGCCAGGTCCGGGCGGGCCGCGTAGTTGAGGCCGCCGTAGTAGCGCCAGTTGTAGAGGCTGATCTGGAGACCGCCGTAGTAGCCGTTCCCGGTGTTGATGCTCCAGTTGCCCGTGCTCTCGCACTGGGCGACCCGGTCCCACGTGGCGACGGAGGCCGCGCCGGCGGTCACCGTCGCGACGGTGACGAGGCCGAGGGATACGAGTGAGGCGGCGGCGAGACCGGCGAGAAGCGGAGTCCGGGCGGTGCGGGACATCGGGTGTCTCCTTCTGGGAACGTACGCGAGGGGGCGGGGCACGACGGGGGCGAGGCGCGACGGGGCCGGGGTCGGGGCACAAGGCCGTGGCACGACGGGGCCGGGCACGAGGTGGGGCACGACGGGGTACGACGGGGCACGACGAGCGCCCGCGTGACGGCGGTGCTCGCCGTGCCTCCGATCGTGGTCCCGTTCGGCCGGGCGGTGCCCCCGACAGTGGTCCGGGTTCGGCCGGGCGGTGCGGGTGATCGCGGTCCGGGTCAGCCGGCGGTGCCGGTGATCGAGACGGCGTAGTGGTTTCCGCTGACGCCGTTGAGGGTGATCGCGGCCGCCGGGTCCCAGCTGCCGGAACCGTCGCGGATGGTGTGCATGACGCGGTCGTCGTTGGTGATGAACGTGGCCTGGAGTTCTCCGTCCACGGTGGCCACGCCGACCCGGTTGGCGGTGAAGGAGCCGATCACCGGGGCGAGCGCGTTGAACGGCTGCCAGGAGCCGGAGGCGTAGCGGGCGGCGTGGTACTGCTGGCCGCTGCCGGTCACCACGATGATCTGCATGTCGCCGCCGGTGCCCGTGACCGCGACGTCCTGAGCGCTGCCGACGTTGCCCGCCGCCGCGTACACGTCGCCCCACGGGGACCAGGCCCCGCCCACGGCGCGGATGGTGTGGCTCACCCCGCCACCGGAGACCGCGACGACCTGGAGCTGACCGTTGACGTTCGCGGCCGACGCGCTGGTGACCGTACCGATGGCACCTGCCTGGGTGGAGATGTCGGTGAACCGCAGCCAGGAGCCGTTGGCGAGCCGGGCGGTGTGGAAGATCTTCCCGTCGGCCACCGCCACGACGTGCAGGTCACCGCCGATGGAGACCGTGGAGACCTTCGAGATGTCGGTCAGCGTCCCGGCCACCGGACCGACGTTCGCGAACGGCGCCCAGCTGCCGTTGGAGGCGCGGACGGCGTGGTACAGGCCGCCGTCCCCGCCGACCGCCAGCACATGGGTGTTGCCGTCGATACCGGCGTCGGAGATCGACTGGACGTTGCCGATGTCACCGGCCGCCGCCTCGACGTTTCCGAAGGACGTCCAGTTGCCGTCCGAGAGGCGGGTGGAGTGGAAGATGTCTCCGCCGCCGTTCACCAGGACCTGGGCGCGCCAGGGCGCGGGCGCGGGCTTGGGCGGCAGCGGGGCGCTGTCGATCGTCCGGTCGTAACGGTAGGGCTTGAAGCCGTTGTTGATCAGGTAGCTGCGTGCGTAGGTGTTCTGGCGCGCGGTCAGGCCGGGCCTCGGCTCTTCGATGATGTTGGCGGTGGTGTGGCTGCTGTCGGTCCAGCCGGTGAAGAGGACGACGTGCGTCGTGATGTTGTCGATCATGTCGCCGGGGCGCAGGTCGTCCAGACTGCCGAGCTGGGTCGATATGTCGTCAAGGGTGGAGGTCACACGGCTGCTCGTGAGGTGCCAGGCCATGGAGACGAGGCCCGAGCAGTCCTGGCGGTAGGAACCGTTGCTGTCGGCGTGCCAGGAGGTCTGGCTGTACGGGACGCGCTGGTCGACCCAGTTCTGGGCGCGGGCGACGATCTCGTCGCGGGTGATGTAGCCGCCGATCGTGGAGGTGCCGACGGCCTGTGCGGTGGTGCTGAGCGAGAGGGAGGAGACGGCGGCCGTCGCGGCGAGGGAGGCGGCGACAGCGGTACGAACGATCTTGGACCTGTTGACAGACACGAGTGGGCTCCGGTGGTGAGTGCGGAAGGGTGTCGCGGACGCCGTGGGTCCGCGGAACAGCAGGGAGATGGGCAGCGCCGAGTACGCCGGGGGTGCCGGTTACGCCGGGTGTTGCGGGTGTGCCCGGTGTGGCGGGTGTGCCCGGTGTGGCGCGGCACAGCGGGCATGGCGGGCACAGCGGGCATGGCGCGGCATGGTGCGGGGCGGCGCGGTGCGGTGTCGTGCAGCGCAGTGTCGTGCGATGCGGTGCCGTGCGGTGTGACAGGACACCGTTGGCGGGCCTGATGGGGCGTGATACGACCCCGGTGGCGGGCGTGGTGCGGCCGGACGAGGGGGCGGCTGCCCTGCAGGAGCAGCCGTGTCGGCGGCGCGGCGGACCGGGTGGGGCCCCGAGGGTCAGCCCCAGATCATGTTGTCGGCCTGGACGGTGTAGGCGGGCTGGGCGGACGCCGTCTGGACCGCGGCGGCGGGGACCAGGACGGCGAGGGCGAAGGCGGCGACCGCGGCGGCCTTGAGGGCGAGGTTGCGGAGCATGACGGTGTCCTCTTCCGATACGACGAGACGGTGGGCTACGGCGGTCTCGGCGTCCCGCGGTGACGCCTTGTCCGGTGGCCGCCAGGGTGGTGTTCCCTGCCGACGACCACTAGCTTCGCCGCTGGTCAGAGCGGGTGGAAGGGTTCTCAGCTGGCCGAAACCGTCCCTGGACCGTTCCGGCCAGGAGCGTCGGGGGCGGACAGCAGACGCTCGTAGAACAGCGCGACGAACGACGCGGCGGCAGCTCCCGCCGTCCAGAGGGCGAGCTGGGGTGCGGCCTCCAGCGCGCGACGGCAGAACGCGAAGGTCTGGCGCTCCGCCGAGGCGAGTGAGTCGGCGAGCACGTAGACCCCGAGCATGGGAGCGGGGACGGCGTCCGGATGGACGACGACATGCTCGATCCGGTCCTCGGGGTGGGCGGCGGCCCACAGAAGCTCGCGGGTGTCGCGGGGCAGGAAGAGGCCGGGAGAACCGGGCTGCAAGGTCACGTGGACGAGATACATGCACCGAGCGTGCCGAGGTGGGCGATCGGCGTGAAGGGGGTGGTCGCGGCCGGTTCAGTCCCCGGCCGGAACCGGCCACGGTGATCCGTGGCAGAGCTTCCCGCGCTTGTGAAAGGATCGTGTCCGTATCGAACACGGGTTCATCACGGGGGTCGGGATGCTCACGGTACTGGGGCTGGACAAGGTCTCGGAGACGGTCTATCGGGCGATGCTCGCCCATCCGCAGGACGGGGTTTCCGCCCTGGGCGTACGCCTGGCGCTGCCCGAGCAGCAGATCAGACAGGCACTGGACACCCTCAGCGAACTGGCCTTGTTGCGTCCCTCGGCGGACCGCGCCGGCGAACTGCGGGCCGTCTCCCCCGAGATCGGGATGGATCTCCTGATGGCCCGCCAGCAGGCGGAACTCGCCGCGCAGCAGCTGCGCGTCGAGGCCTCCCGGGCGGCAGCGGCGCAGCTCATCTCCGAGTATGTCGGTCACCGGCCGGCCGGGAACCATCCCGGCGTCGAGCAGCTCACCGGGCTCGACCAGATCCGCGACCGGCTCGCGGTACTGACCCGGGAGGTGGGCGAGGAGGTCATGACCTTCGCGCCCGACGGCGGGCAGAAGCCCGAGAACATCGAGGCCGCGAAGCCTCTGGACCTCGATCTGCTCGGACGCGGCATCCGGATGAGGACCGTCTACCTGGACAGCGTCCGCAACAGCCCGCACACCGTGGAGTACGTCACCTGGCTGGCCTCCCACGGCGGCCAGGTCCGCACGGTGCCCGCGCTCCCCACCCGGATGATCGTGGTGGACCGGGCGACCGCCGTCATCCCGGTCCACAGCGACGACACCGCCGCCGGTGCCGTCGTGCTCACCGGCCAGGGGATGCTGACGGCGCTCTGCGCCCTGTTCGACACCGTCTGGGCGGATGCCGAGCCGCTCGGCGCCGCCGCCCGGTCCGACGAACACGGGCTCACCGCCCAGGAGCGGACCGCCCTGACGCTGCTGGCCGCAGGGCACACCGACGAGACCATCGCCAAGCACCTCGGCGTCTCGCCCCGCACCGCCCGCCGCATCGCCACCGACCTCATGGAACGCCTCGATGCCCGCAGCCGTTTCCAGGCGGGCGTCCGAGCGGCCCAGGCGGGGTGGCTCGCCTCCCGATCCGCGAAGCTCCAGAACCGCTGAGCACCGCCGCACCGACGACGTCCGGCCCCGGTCCGACGCCCATGTGTCTGTGGTGGGCGCCGCACCGGTCCGGTCAGCGAGGAGTGCCGTCGCGATGAGGCCGACGAGCATCGGGACCAGCGGTGCCGTGAACGCGGCGACCACGCCGGGCACCGTCACCGTCAGTCCCGCCGTCCCCTCGGAGACCGACAGCGCGGATCCCCCGGCGGTCAGCAGACCGATCGGCAGTTGCTCGGCGGTCACCAGCAGGAAGGTACCCAGCGCCGCCTCGGGAGTGGATGCCGTGGCTGGTCGCCTGCCCCGCCGACGGCACGTCCGGCCGCGGGTGCTTCGTGGTCGACGCTCGGCACCAACGACGAGAAGGTCCGTCAGCGGACCGAGGCGGCCTTGGAGGCCCCCCGGCAGGCCCTGCCTACGGCACTGTCGCAGGGCGGCGACCGGGGCGAACAGGCCATCGGCGTCGACATCGAGGACGCGGTGGCACTGCTCTTCACTACCCGGGGACGGCGGCCTTCGAAGCTGAAGGTCCACCGCCCCTATCACCCACGGGCGATCGGCCCACGGAGCGGGCGGGGCGGGCGGGACGGGTGACCGAGCCAGTCGGTCAGCCAACCGGCCAAACGGCCAAACGGTCAGTCGGTCAGTCGGTCGGTCAGTCGGCCGGTTGTGCCTGACGGCGGGGTGTCTGCGGTGCGGTGCTCTCCGTCGGCTTGGCCTTCACCAGCCACAGCCCGGTGAAGGCGGCGGTGACCAGGGAGGCCGCACCGGCGACCACGAAGACCGTGTCGAGGCCTGCTTCGAAGGACGCACCAGTGGATTCCCGTGTGGTGACGACGGCACCGAGCACCGCGACGCCGAGCACCGCGCCGATCTGCCGGGTGGCGCTGCTCATGCCCGACGCGAGACCGCTCTCCTGCGGGCTGACCGACTGGATGGCGGCGCCGGTCAGCGGCGACATGGTCAGCGCGAAGCCGATGCCGGTGACCGCCAGCCGCCACCACACGTTCCCGTAGCCGGTGTCCGCGTGCACGCAGCCGAACGCCAACAGCCCGAGCCCGGCCACGGACAGACCGGTGGTGACCACGATCCGGAAGCCGTACCGCGCGGCCAGTCGGCCCGCGAAGGGGCTGACGATCGCCATGGCGAGCGAGAGGGGAAGGGTCTCAAGGCCCGAATTCAGGATCGACGCGCCCTGCACGTGGACGAAGAACTGCGAAAGGAAGAAGACCGACCCCATGAGCGAGAAGCCGACCATGACCATGGCGGTGTTGGACACCGTGAACAAGGAGCCGCGGAAAAGGCGCAGCGGCATCATCGGCGCCGTCGACCGTGCTTCCACCGCGATGAACGCGGCGGTGAACACCACGGCCAGTACGAAGCTGCCGAGGATGACCGGCGAGGTCCAGCCCCGGACACCCCCCTCGATCAGTCCGTAGGTGAGCGTCCCCACGGCCAGGATGGACAGGATCGTGCCCGGGACGTCGATGGCGGGCGCGTTCGGATTGCGGGACTCACGCAGGACGGGCAGGGCGGTCAGCAGCAAGATCGCACCGATGGGCAGGTTGACGAAGAAGATGGAGCGCCAGTCCAGGGCCTCGACCAGGATGCCACCGACCGGCGGTCCGGCCGCCAGACCGATTCCGCTGAAGCCGGCCCACAGGCCGATCGCCTTGACGCGTTCCTGCGGCACCGGGTAGGCGTCGACCAGCAGGGCCAGCGAGCCGGGGCTCAGCGCCGCGGCCCCGATGCCCTGGAGCACCCGCCCGGCAATCAGCCAGCCGAGTGAGGGAGCCAGGCCGCACACCACGGACGCGAGGGTGAACACGACCGCGCCGGACAGGAAGATCTTCTTGCGGCCGAAGCGGTCGGCGAAGACGCCGCCGGACAGCAACAGCATGGCGACCAGCAGGACGTACGCGTTGACGATCCACTGGAGGCCGGACATGTCCGTGTGCAGCCGCGCCTGCATATCCGGGAGTGCGGCTCCGACGATGGTGCTGTCGAGCAGCACCATGAACTGTCCCAGGCAGGCCATGACGAGCACTGCCGCTCGGTTCGATCGAAATTCCGTGGACACAGAGAACCCCCTGTTTGCTCTTACCCGTCTCGATGCACCACGCGAACGAGCCGCACCGGCCCTTCGGCGCACCCGCACCGGACTCAGCCGGGGAGCGCAGACGCCGCGCGTCAATTCACAGCGAGATAAGCATGGTTGACCCGCGTCATCAGGCATTCACTGAAGTCGTCACCGGAAAGCTCCAGGTGGTCTCCCTGGATCGACTCCCATGCCGTACGCGCGGACGTCGTTCTTCAGTGATTCCGGCGGCCGGTCCGACTGATGGTCGCGACGGCGTGTGGTAATTAATTCGACGCAATCCATGGGGCACCCCGTATCACCCTGGGAATGGGAGGTGATCCCAGCCCTGTCGGTACAGCACCGGAATCCGGTGGGATCCCCCATGGAACTCCGAACGCACAGAGCGATGACGCGAGTTCCAAAACTTCGGGTGACCATCACACAAGCGTGACACTACCGCATAGTTCGAGAATCCGGGACTGTCGGATCGTACGATGCGACACGGAAGCTCGACGTCCGGCCCCGAGGGGGCAGGCACGGCCCTGTGCCGCCGAGTCGCGGCGGCATGGGATAGGTTCGGGGCAGCCGGGCGCGGCCGCCGCCCAACGCCCCGCCCCCTCCGCCGCCCTCGCACTGAGGGGCTGAGGGACCGAGGGGCCGTCGCGACCCCACTGAATGCTCAACTGAACTCACCCAGGGACGAGTCAGCCCTCTTCGGCAGCGGTGCACCCTTCCTGAATCCGCGCCAGGCCGACCGGTGACGCGGGGCGGCCGGCTACACCGCGCGGTGCGGCGGCTCGCGATCGCTCAGGTTCAGGATGGTGTCGAGCAGGCCGGGGAACCGGTCGTTCAGATCGTCCGTACGCAGCCAGGTCCGCCGGTATCGGCCGTCCACGGCCATTCTGACGACCCCGGCCTCACGCAGGATGCGCCAGTGATTGGTCAGTGTCGATTTCGGCACGTCCAGCCCCTCGACCGCACAGGGCCCCCCGGGCTCCGAACCGGCCCGACGTACCAGTTTCAGGCGCACCGGATCCCCGAACGCGTACAGCACCGACGCGAGCGTCAGCGTCTCGGGCGCCGGTTCGGGAAGCAATCGCATGTCCATACGGCCAGCATACGGTTCGAAATTCCGGAACTACCGGACTACGCGGGCAAGTGAAGCGCAACCATCTTGATCCGCGCGAGCGCCCAGCGCTGTCCCTCCCACCCGCGCACGGCCGGTCCCTTGTCCCGGCTCCGGCTCCGGCTCCAGCTCCGGCTCCGGCTCCGGCTCCGGCTCCGGCTCCGGCTCCGGCTGGGCGAACTGCTTCTCACCCGCCCTGTCAACGAGGCACGCCAACGAGGCACGCCCCCGCGACCGCAAAGCCTGCGGACCTTCCTCACCCCGCATCCGCAACTTCGCCGCACAGAGCGGACGCCGACCCGCAAGTCCCTGGCGATCACCGAGCCCGCCTCGCCCCGGGCGAACCGCGCGGCCGTCTTGAGCCGTAACCCCTCGCAAAATTAATGCCGTTCGGCGAACACCCCGCCCTCTCGTCGACACCGCGTCCCTCCAGTGGCACCGCAGCAGACGACGAGCCGTCAGCCCCTACGGCGCCACGAGTTCAGCCTCCGTAGCCGCCAAGGTCTGCCGGGCAGGTCCCGGGCCGTCAGGAAGACCCCTGGCCGGCGGGTACGGCCGCGCGGAGGACCGAGGCTCCGGCGGGGGTGAGCGTGTGCAGGACCATCGTGGCGTAGCGGTTGCTGGTGATGAGACCCGCGTCCCGCAGAGCGGTGGCGTGGCGGCTGGCGGAGGCCGCGGAGACCCCGACCGCGCGGGCGATCTCGCCGGTCGTCGCGCCGGTGGCGACCGCGCACAGGGCCCCCGCCCGAGTACGCCCGAGAAGGACGGCGAGGGGGACGGGGGGTTCGTCGGCGGGCTGCGGGCCGGTGGACGGGGCGGCGGCGTGGCCGCGCACGGGGGAACACAGGACGGGCGGGAGAGCGGGGTCCGCGAGGCTGGTCGGGTTGCGCCAGCAGAAGTACGTGGGAAGGAGCGTCAGTCCCCGTCCGTTCAACCGCAACTCCTGTTCGGCGGGCGGGAAATCGACGTGCAGGACCGGGGGTATCCAGCGGGTCGACGGCCCTACGCCGCCGAGGAGTCCGCCGACTCCACCATCGAGGAACCCACGGCCGAGCGCGGCCCGCTCGGCGTCGAAACGGGTGCGGATGGTCTCCTCGTACGGGGCGATACAGGTGTCGTGGTACAAGCGCAGTAACCGTACAAGCTCTCTGCGCTCCTCCAGTGAGCCGAGCCGAGCCGCCCAGGGCGGTGCCCCCACCGTGCGGTCGAGCCGTTCGACCTCCTCGGCCACTCGCCGGGGGCAGGTCGCCAGGATCGCCTCGCATCCGGCGGCGAGCCCGTCGACGCCCTGGCCGGGAGTCAGAAAGTCCGGGAAGTAGGCGGCCCGGGGGAAGAGCGGCAGAAGAACCGTACGGATGGCTCGCTCCAGTCCATTGTCCCGCAGGCGGGGCCGGACGGTCCTGAACCAGCTCGCATAGGCCCAGCGGCCGTTGCGGGTCTGGAAGCGGTGCAGGCTGCCGGCGATCTCCCAGAACGGGTTGGGTGCGGCGGCGACCCGGACGGACCCCAGGTCGGCGTCCTCGAAGTGGATGCGGAGCATCTTGTTCCCCTCGACGAACTCGGCTTTTGCGGTGAGCCGCAACAGCATGGCCGGGGCCTGCCGGGTTGGGTCATGGTTTGCCCAGACGGCGGAAGCTCAAGGGGCGTATCCCAGCCGCCGGGAAAACCGTGCCAACGAGAGGAAGAAGCTTGCGAACCCTCAAGTCTCACATGGCAGTTGCCCTCGCTGCGGGCGGGATGGCGCTCACCGCGGTCCTGGGCACCGCAAGCACGGCGGGGGCCACCCCGGCCGTCCAGGGCCAGGGGCCGCTGGTCGCCCCTTCGGACCCGACCGCACCGCCTGTCTACGGCAACCGCACCGTCTGGAAGACGGTCAACCACCGTCTCCTGCCGAACAGCACCTCCCAGGTGCTCGGCCAGCTTTCCGGCGGCGTCTCGTACCCGGTGAGCTGCTGGAAGCGCGGCCAGTCGGTGACCGCCGAGGGCATCACCAACAACGTGTGGATCCTCGTCAAGCGAGGCACCGTGTGGGGCTACGCCAGCGCGATCTACTTCTCCGGCAACGCGTACGCGGACCTGCCGGCGTCAGCCGAGTGCAGCCTCGTGGTCCCCTAAAGCGTGTTGCGAAAGGCTTCGGTTCGGGCATTTTCCCTGTACGGGCGGGGTGCCGAGGGCTGAGCCGTTGCGGGTGGAGACGTTCACGGGTCTGCGGATGCGGCAGTTCGAGCGACTGCTGAAAGTCGTGCGTGAACGGGGTGGGAACGGGACCGGTGACGGCCGTCCGTGGTGCCTGCCGACGGCGGGCCGCCATCGCGCCCGCGTTCGCTGCCGCGCAGACGGCGGACGCGACCGCGATGGCGGCGACCGCCGCGAACAACGCCTGCAACCCGGCGATCAGCCTCGGCCGGTGACGCGAGCAAGGCGGACGCCGCCGACCGGGCCGCCAAGGAAGCCCGCGACGCGGCCAAGCCGACCGGGACGCCCGCCGACGCGGCACAGAAGGCCGGTGAGGCATCGTCGGCCGCAGGCGTCACCGCCGCCCGCGCCCGTGACTCCTCGATCCGGGCGGGCAAGAGCGAGGAATCCCGAAGTTACGTCAGTCTGCGCGTGGCTTCCGGAGAGAGGGCGAACCTCCCGGATGCGGGGTCGTGGGCTCGGGCAAGCTCAGAGCAACCCGCGGGATGTCAGACGTACGAGGCCGCAGTCGTTCGCCCTGCGGCCCGAACAAGATCAGGTACTCGACCGGCCTGCCGGGGCCCGCGTTCGCCACCCCGTGCGGGGTGCGGGTGTCGAATTCGGCGACGTCCCCGGCGGCCAGGACAAGGTCCTCGTTGCCGAGCGCGAGCCACAGTCGCCCGTACAGAACGCACAGCCACTCGTAGCCCTCGTGGGAGACCTGCCGGGGCCGCGCGGGCGGATCCTCGACGGCGGACAACACGTGCTTGTGGGCGTGCAAGCCGCCAACGTACCGGGTGAGCGGCAGCACCGCCTTGCCGTCGCCGAAGCTCAGCGGCCCCGAGGTGCGCGGCTCGGTCACCGGGGCGGTACCGGCCAGCTCGTCCAGGGAGACGCCGTACTCCTTCGCCAGCCGCAGCACCACCTCCAGGGTGGGCTTGCGTCGGCCGGTCTCGATCCGTGACAGCGTGCTCGGCGAGATGCCGGTCGCACAGCCGATACCGGCGAGCGTGGCGCCGTGCTGCTCGCGCGCGGCTCGCAGCCTGGGGCCCATGGCCGCCAGCGTGCCGTCCAGGTCCTCGCCTGCCACCCTTCCCGCTCCTTTCTGCCGCACCACTCGACCACCCTGTACTGCGATCTTGCCAGAATGGCAACGCCGATGGCGCCGGGAGGCTGCCGCGCCGCATGATCGACGGGTAGCCGCGTCCGCCCGCGAACCGAGGAGAAGCCCATGCAGCCCAAGCCGACGGCCGGGCTCCGCCACCGCACGATCGAGAGCCCGGCCGGGCGCCTGCACCTGGTCGAGCAGGGCACCGGCCCGCTGGTCCTGTTCGTGCACGGGTTCCCCGAGTCCTGGTACTCCTGGCGACGTCAGCTCCCGGCCCTCGCCGCCGCAGGCTACCGGGCGGTGGCGATCGACGTGCGCGGCTACGGCCGCTCCTCCAAGCCCGCCGCGACCGACGCCTACCGGATGCTCGACCTGGTGGAGGACAACGTCGCCGCGGTGCGCGCCCTCAGCGAGGAGAGCGCGGTGGTCGTCGGCCACGACTGGGGGTCCAGCATCGCCGCCTCCTCCGCCCTGCTCCACCCGGAGGTCTTCCGCGCCGTCGGCCTGCTGAGCGTCCCCTACGCGCCGCCGGGCGGTCCCCGCCCCACCGACGTCTTCGGCCGGATCGGCGGCCCCGAGCAGGAGTTCTACATCTCCTACTTCCAGGAGCCCGGCCGCGCCGAGGCGGAGATCGAGCCCGGCGTCCGGGGCTGGCTCGCCGGCTTCTACGCGGCGCTGTCCGCCGACACCATGCCCGCCAAGGGCGAGCCCGACCCGCACTTCGTCGCCCACGGCGGCCGACTGTGCGACCGCTTCCCCGTCGGCCCGCTCCCGGCCTGGCTCAGCGAGGACGACCTCGACGTCTACGCCGCGGAGTTCGAGCGCACCGGCCTGACCGGCGCCCTCAACCGCTACCGCAACATGGACCGTGACTGGGAGGACCTCGCCCCCTACCGCGGAGCCCCGATCAAGCAGCCGTCCCTGTTCATCGGCGGGACCCTGGACGCCTCCACCACCTGGATGGCCGACGCCATCAACGCCTACCCCTCCACCCTCCCCGCCCTGTCCGCCTCCCACCTGCTGGAAGGCTGCGGCCACTGGATCCAGCAGGAACGCCCCGCCGAGGTCAACCGCCTGCTGACCGACTGGCTCACCACCCTCCAGGGCTGAACCAGACGCACCGAGCAAGACACCTGGGTTGGACGAGGTCGGCCGGCGGGCAGGGCTGTCGTCTGCGCGCGTATCAGGTGACTACGCTGGTCTGTTTGGTCTGCTTGTTGGCTAGATGGCGTTCCGGATCATTGCGCGCTTGGACAGGCACATGTCGTTTGCGTGATCTTGGCGGGTGCCGCCGCCTGGCTACTGCTTCCTGGTGAAGCAGACCCGTACGACTATCTCCGAGAGCGGAACGGCGTGGTGTACGGCGACGGTTCGCTGGCAACCGTGCTTGCGCACTACGAGGTGAGCCTGCCCGACGAGGCAACGGACGTGCGCTTCCATGACAAAGAATCGGTGATCGGTTCCGAAGGGACCCTCTTCCTTCACTTCACGGTTTCCGGCGCCGACTTGACGTCCTTCCTTCAGACTCTCAACGTGGGGCCACTCATGCCTGGCCTACCGGCCGGATGGGACGGCAGGGAAGGACCGCGTTTCGGCTGGAGCGTGATCGCCACGCACGCATGATCCAGTGCGACGATCTCGACGTGAGTGCCCAGGCCTGCGCCGTGCGCGGCGGCATGGTCCTTGAAGCCGAGTCCGCGCTTGCGACCGGGCACCCCCGCGGGTGCTGGTCTGGTGAGGTGACCGGGTCGGCCCGCACCGAGATGCCGTACTCGTCCTGCGCGTCGGTGATCGTCCGGCGCAGCGTGCGCTCACCGGAGACCGTCGGGTCGTACGCGACGACTGCTGTCGACATGGGGGTTTCAGTCAGCACGAAACCAGCACCGAGTCGGCACGGTGGCGCCATATCGCCCCGATCAGCGCAACACGGACAGGCGCTCACTCGGCCGTTCCGCCGGGATCGGCGAAGCCGCGAAGCCGCGTCATGGCAGCCGGGCGCATGCAAGGGCGTCGAACTATGGTGTCCCACCACATACGCCCCTGACCTGCCCCTTCCTACCGTGTGGCGACACCGACTACGTCCCCGTACCCGCCTGGAAGTGGTGCACATGGCCGCCGCAACTCCCTCCCCCACACCCCCCGGTTCCCTCAAGCGCATCGTCGCCGCCTCCCTCATCGGGACCACCATCGAGTGGTACGACTTCTTCCTGTACGGGTCCGCCGCCGCGCTCGTGTTCAACAAGCTGTTCTTTCCCGAGTCCGATCCGCTGGTCGGCACGCTCCTGTCGTTTCTGACGTACGCGGTCGGGTTCGCCGCCCGGCCGCTGGGGGCCCTGGTGTTCGGGCACTACGGGGACCGGCTCGGGCGGAAGAAGCTGCTCGTGCTCAGTCTGCTCATGATGGGCGGGGCCACGTTCGCGATCGGGCTGCTCCCGACGCACGCGACCGTGGGGTCCGCCGCCCCGGTGCTCCTGACGGTGCTGCGGCTCGTGCAGGGGTTCGCGCTCGGCGGGGAGTGGGGCGGGGCCGTCCTGCTGGTCTCCGAGCACGGGGACGCCAAGCGGCGCGGGTTCTGGGCCTCCTGGCCGCAGACCGGGGCGCCCGCCGGGCAGTTGCTCGCCACCGGTGTGCTGTCGGCGCTGACCGCGCTGCTCTCCGATGCGTCCTTCGCCTCCTGGGGCTGGCGCGTGCCCTTCCTTCTCTCCGGCGTGCTGGTGATCGTCGGCCTCTGGATCCGGCTCTCCGTCGACGAGTCGCCCGTCTTCAAGGCGGCGCTCGCCGCGGCCGAGGAGCGCAAGCACGAGCGGGGCACCGCCGAGAAGATGCCGCTCGTCTCCGTGCTCAAGCACCACTGGCGCGATGTGCTGATCGCGATGGGCGCCCGGATGGCCGAGAACATCTCGTACTACGTGATCACCGCGTTCATCCTCGTGTACGCCACCACGCAGGTCGGCCTCTCCAAGCAGACCGCCCTGAACGCCGTCCTCATCGGCTCCGCCGTGCACTTCGCCGTCATTCCGCTCTGGGGCGCGCTCTCCGACCGCCTTGGCCGCCGTCCCGTCTACCTGATCGGCGCGGTCGGCGTCGGCGCCTGGATGTTCCCGTTCTTCGCCCTCATCGACCGGGGCACCTTCGGCAGTCTGCTGCTCGCGGTGACCGTCGGTCTGGTCCTGCACGGGGCGATGTACGCGCCGCAAGCCGCCTTCTTCTCCGAGATGTTCGCGACCCGGATGCGCTACTCCGGCGCCTCCATCGGCGCGCAGTTCTCCTCCGTCGCCGCCGGCGCGCCCGCCCCGCTCATCGCGACCGCGCTCCTCGCCGACCACGGCAGCTCGACCCCGATCGCCCTGTACGTGATCGCCGCCGCGCTGTTGACCGTCATCGCCCTCGCCTGTGCCCGGGAGACCCGTGACCGCGACCTCGGGGAGATCGCGGAGCCGTCCGCCCCGGACACCCGGGTCGGCGCCGACGTCTGAGCCGCGCCGCGCGAAGGGCCCGCGCCCCGCTCCCCCAGAGGAGCGGGCGCGGGCCCTTCGGCGTTCACCTCCCGCCGACCGCGTCGGAGAGCGCGTGCAGGCGCAGCGCCAGCTGGATCTCCAGGACGCGCGCCGGGGACTGCCAGTCGGGGCCGAGGAGCCGGCCGACCCGCTCCAGACGCTGGGCCACCGTGTTGACGTGCACGTGGAGTTCGTCCTTGGTACGGGCGGGGCTCATGCCGCTGGCGAAGTAGGCCCCCAGGGTACGGACCAGGTCGGTGCCCCGACGCAGGTCGTACGCGACGACCTGGCCGACGGTCCGGTCGACGAAGCCGTCGATGTCCCGGCTGTCGGCGAGGAGCAGGCCGAGGAAGCCGAGGTCCTCTGCGGCGGCGCCCTGCCCTGAGCGGTGCAGCAGCCGGAGCGCGTCCACGCAGCGGCGGGCCTCGTCGTACGCGAGGCCCACCAGGTCCGGGTGGTCGAGGGGGGCGCGTACGGCGGCGGACGCGCCGACGGTCACCGGTTCGCGCAAGGTTCCGCCGAGGCTCCGCGCGGTCTGCCGGGCGAGGTCGGCGGCGCTCTCCCCGGGGCCGAGCGGCAGCAGCAGGACCGTGCCGCCGTCGCGCGCCGAGGCGAGTCCCCGGCGGGTGGCGGCGAGGTGGGTGGCGGCCGACCACAGACGCTGCCGGTCGGCGCTCTCCCGACCGCCCGCCTCACGACCGCCCGCCTCTCGACTGCTTGCCTCCCGACCGCCCGCCTCGGGGCCGGTCGTGCCGGGGCCCGGCGCCCCGGTGCTTCGGTCGATCCGGGCGGCCAGGACCACATGCGGGGCCTCGCTGTCCGTGTGGAGGCGGGCGGCGCGCTCGCGGAGCAGACTGCGGTCGCGGGCGGGCGCGTCGAGAAGGTCGTCGAGGAGTTCCCCTCGTACCCGTTGTTCGGCCTCGCCCGCCGAGCGGCGGGCGAGCAGCAGCAACGAGGTGACCAGAGCGGCCCGTTCCAGGGTGCGCTGGTCGACCGGGTCCAGGTCGGGCCTGCCCCGGAGCACCAGGGCGCCCAGGGTCTCGCCGCCCGCCGAGACGGCCGCGACCCAGTCGTCGCCCTCGCGGACCGCGAGGCCGCCCGCACGGCGGGCGGCGCCCGCACCCTCCTCGGTGAACTCGACCGTGCCGCCGAGCACTTCGGAGACCGCTTCGGCGACGTCCTGGACACCGCCGCCGTGCAGGACCAGCTCGGAGAGCCGGTCGTGGACCTCGGAGGCCCGCTCGATGACCCCACTGTGCTCGCGGATGATGTCGTTGGCGCGTTCCAGTTCGGCGAGGGCCGAGCGGGTCTCGGCGAGCAGGTTGGCCGTGTCGATGGCGACGGCGGCGTGCGCGGCGAAGGAGCCGAGCAGGGCGACCTGTTCGCGTTCGAAGACCCTGGCCCTGCGGTCGGCGGCGAACAGGACGCCGATGACCTGGCTGCCGAGGCTGAGGGGGACGCCGAGGATGGCGACGAGGCCCTCGTCCCGTACGGCCGTGTCGATGGTCCGGGTGTGCTGGAAGCGCGCGTCGTCGAAGTAGTCGTCGGTGACGTACGGGCGGGCGGTCTGGGCGACGAGCCCGCCGAGGCCCTCCCCCATGCCCAGTCTGAGCTGCTGGAACCGGGCCGAGACCGAGCCCTCGGTGACACGCATGTACGTGTCGCCCGCCGCCGGGTCGTTGAGGCTCAGATAGGCGACCTCGGTCCCGAGGAGGGCGCGGGCGCGCTGCACGATGGCCCGCAGGACCGCGTCGAGGTCGCGGAGTCCCGCGAGGTCATGGGCGGTGGCGAAGAGCGCGGACAGCTCCGCCTCGCGGCGCCGCCGGCCCTCCAGCTCGGCGCGGACGCGCAGGGCGAGCTGTTTGGCCTCTTCGAGCCCGGCCAGCGCCTCGGGCCCCGCACCGCTCGCGCGGGCGAGCAGCACGGGCCGGTCGTAGGCCTCGGTGGCCGCGCCCCGGGCGAGGAGTTCCAGGTAGGAGAGGTGTTCATGGGACATGGACACAGGGATACCTGCCGTACGTGTGGTCGCACCACCCCTGTGGACAACCTTCCCGGAGGCGGGTCCGTCCGGGAGCCGGGGCGTGCTCAGTGGGCGGTCCATCCGCCGTCGAGGGCGAGGGAGGTGCCGGTGATGAAGGAAGCCTGGGGGGTGCAGAGGTAGAGCACGGCCTCGGCGACCTCCTCCGGCTCGATGAGCCGCTTGAGCGCCGAGTCCTTGAGGAGGACGTCGGAGACGACCCGCTCCGGGGGGATGCCGTGGGCGGCCGCCTGGTCGGCGATCTGCCGTTCCACGAGCGGCGTACGGACATAGCCGGGGTTGACGCAGTTGGAGGTGACCCCGTGCGGGGCTCCTTCCAGGGCGGCGGTCTTGGAGAGGCCTTCGAGGCCGTGTTTGGCGGCCACGTACGCGGATTTGAAGGCGGAGGCGCGCAGTCCGTGGACGGACGAGAGGTTGACGATCCGGCCCCAGCCCTGCCCGTACATGTGCGGAAGCGCTCCCCTGATGAGGCGGAAGGGGGCTTCCAGCATCACGGTGAGGACGGTGTGGAAGACGTCCGGGGGGAACTCCTCGATGGGGCGGACCAGTTGGAGTCCCGCGTTGTTCACGAGGATGTCGGCGCCCGCGGCGGCGGTCTCGGCGGCGTCCAGATCGGTGAGGTCGAGGAGACGGGGTTCGAGGGTGCCGGGGAGCCCGGCAGCCGCCTCCGCCAGGGATTCCAGGCCCTCGGCGGCCCGGTCGACGGCGCTGACCCTGGCTCCGCAGGCGACGAGCCGCAGGGCGCAGGCGCGCCCGATGCCGCCGGCCGCTCCGGTGACGAGCGCGGTGCGGCCGGTGAGGTCGAGGACGACGCCCCCGGGCAGGGGTGCGGCGGAGGGGGCGGGTGCCGCGGACGGGGCCGGTCCGGAGGAGGGAGCGGGCGCGGCGGAGGAGACGGGTCCGGCGGGGGCGACGGGGGTGGCGCCGGGGCCGGATGGGGCGCTGGTGCCGGGGGCGGTGATGGGGGCGCTCATGCTCCGCACCCTATGAACGGCCCTCTCCCCCACCCATGTGTGCCGTGACCATAGTTCAGCCGGTTGTCGTGGTGTGGAACCATGTGGGTTCGTCGGCCAGCGCCTTCTCGATCCGCAGGTGCGAGAAACGCTTCATCTCCGGCAGGTCGTCGACGTCGAACCAGCCGACCTCGGTCGACTCGTCGTCGTTGACGCGTGCCTCGCCGCCGACCGCCCGGCAGCGGAAGGCGACATCGAGGAACTGGCACTGGTCGCCGTTGGGGTAGACGACGGGCTTGCGCAGGGTCTCGACGAGGATGATCCGCTCCACCTCGACGCGTACCGCCGTCTCCTCGTACACCTCGCGGATGACGCCGTCGGCGGGCTGCTCGCCGGGTTCGAGGATGCCGCCGACGACCGCCCAGCGTCCGTTGTCGGACCGCCGGCCGAGCAGTACCCGGCCGTGGTCGTCGAAGACGACGGCGCTCACCCCCGGCAGGAAGAGGAGCTGGTGGCCGACCGTCTCGCGCAGGGTCCGGATGAAGTCTGGGGTAGCCATGGACCGACCCTAGATCATCCGCGCGGACCGGCCACCGGCACCCTTCGGGCCTCTCGGTGCGTCAGACCGTCCCGTTCCGGCGGTTCCGTACGGTACGGAGGACCGACCAGCCGATTCCGGCGGCGGCCAGCGCGGCGAGGAGGGCCTCGGGCAGGGTTCCCATCCGGGTCGCGGGGGTCTGCGAGGAGCGCAGCGGGACCTTCTCGACGAGGACGTCGGGGGTGAACATCTTCGTCTCGGAGACGATCTTCCCGTCGGGGAGGATGATCGCGCTGACGCCGCTGGTGACGGGGACGACGACCGAGCGGCTGTGCTCGACCGCCCGGACGCGGGACATGGCCAGCTGCTGGTAGGTCATCTCGCTGCGGCCGAAGGTGGCGTTGTTGCTGGGTACGGAGATGAGCTGGGCGCCGTGGGTGACGGTGTCGCGGACGGCCCAGTCGAAGGCCGCCTCGTAGCAGGTGGCCAGGCCCACCTTCGTACCGGCGAGGTCGAAGACGCCGACCTTGGTGCCCTTGCCGAAGTCGCGGGTGACCCGGTCGACGTTGCTGTTGAAGAGGCGGACGAAGGAGCGCATCGGGATGTACTCGCCGAAGGGCTGGACGTGCCGCTTGTCGTAGGTGTCGACGGGGCCGCGCTTCGGGTCCCAGGCGATGAGCGTGTTGCGGAGCTTGCCGGTCCCGGGGACGACGACGGCGCCGATCACGGTGGGGACGCCGATGTCCTGGACGGCTCCGCTGATGACGTCGGCGGCGTCGGGGTTGGCGTACGGGTCGATGTCCGAGGAGTTCTCGGGCCACAGCACGAAGTCGGGTCGCGGCTCGCGGCCCTCCCTGACGGCGGCGGCGAGTTCATGGGTGCGGGCGACGTGGTTGTCGAGGACGGCCCGGCGCTGTGCGTTGAAGTCGAGGCCGAGGCGCGGCACGTTCCCCTGGACGGCGGCGACGGTCGCGGTGCCGTCCTCGGCCGAGGCGTCGACGAGCGGCAGCGCGGCGAGGGCGCCGGTGACCGGCAGCAGCACGGCGAGCGCGGCGGCGGTGAGGGCGCCGCGCGGGAGGGGACGCGACGGCGGGGGAAGCGGCGGGGCGGAAGGCGCCGGGGCGGGAAGCGGCGGGGCGACGGCCGCGCGCCACGCGCGGATCTGCCGGCAGGTCTCGTACAGGCCGAAGCCGCAGAGGGCGACGGCGAAGCCGAGGACGGGGGTGCCGCCGACGGCGGCGAGCGGCAGGAAGAAGCCGTCGGCCTGCCCGAAGGCGATCTTGCCCCAGGGGAAGCCGCCGAAGGGCACGCGCGCGCGTGCCCCCTCCGAGAGGATCCACACCCCGGCGGCGAAGAACGGCCACCAGGGGAGGCGGGAGACGGCGGTGATGCCGAGTCCGGCGGCGGCCACGAACAGCGCCTCGACGCAGGCGAGGGCGAGCCAGGGCCCGGGGCCGACCTCCTCTCCGGTCCAGACGAGGAGCGGAAGGAGGAAGCCGAGTCCCGCGAGGTAGCCGAGGCCGAATCCGGCGCGGAGCCGACGGCCCCGCAGGGCCCAGCCGAGCAGTGCGAAGGCGGGCACCGCGAGCCACCACAGGGGGCGCGGCGGGAAGCTCAGGTAGAGCAGGAACCCGGACAGCAGGGCCGCCCCGGGCCGCACGAACCGTCGCAGCCGGGAGACCGGCGTGGGGACGGGGTCGGCGGCGGGCGCGTCGACGGGGGTGATGGTGGCGCTCACCTTGCGGAGTCTACGGGGCACACCTGTCGATCCACAGGGTGGTGGGCGGGTGCGGTGAGGTGAGGGAGACGGGTGGGGTGAGAGACGAGTGGAGGTGGGGTGGGGTGAGAGAGACGGGTGGGGGTGAGGGAAAGGAAGGGTGCGGTGGAGTCGGGCCCGGGGACCCGTACCGCCCGGCCCGTCATGCTCCCGTCGGTGCCGGTGGGCCGGGGTGGGCCAGGCGGTCGCGGATGGCGCGTACCGCCGATTCGGCGTCGTCGACGGTCACCGTGAACGTACGCCCGTCACCGAGGCGCAGGACCAGGCCCTCTCCCCTGCGGACGACGACGGCCGTGCCCTTCTCGGGGCGCCAGCGGTAGCCCCAGCCGCCCCAGTGGCGTGGGGTGACACTGGGCGCGAAGTCGGCGCCGATGACATGGGAGAGGGGGATGCGGCGGCGCGGGAGGCCGATGTGTCCGCAGCGGACTTCCATCATGTCGTCGTCGACCCGTACGGCCACCTGGACGAAGGCGAGCGTGCCGAAGAGGACGAGGAGTCCGGCGGCGACGCAGCCGATCACGGCCATGAGGAGGGGGGCGACGCCCGAGGTCCACGGGGAGACGACGGCGAGGACGACACCCAGGGCGACGCAGGCGGCGCCCGCGATGGCCGCGACCCACTGGAAACGGTTGGTGGCCCGGCCGGTCCAGACGGCGGGGGTCCGTTCGTCGGCGTGCGGGTCCCGGGCGGAGTGCCTCATATCGGGAAGAATACCCAGGTCCGTCCGGAACGGCCTGCCGGAGTGTGATCACGTGATCACACTCGGCGAGCGGGGTGGTGGCCGCTCAGTGGGCGGCGGCCGTGGCCTCCAGGAGGCGGCCTTCGGCATAGCCGAGGGCGGCGGTGGGGAGGGGGCCGGGGCGGCCGCTGAGCAGGACGGAGAGGGTGCCGGTGGGGGCCGCGTCGGGGGTGGGCTCGATGCCGACGCGGCGCAGCGCCTGGGCGGCGACGGCATCGGCGGAGCCGTGGAAGACGACCGGCGGGAGTCCGGTCCTGCCCCGGGCGGCGAGGGCGGCGAGGATCCGGTCCTCGACGAGTTCGTAGTGGGTGCAGCCGAGGACGACGGCGCGGACGTCCGGCGGGGTGAGGGCCGCGGCGGCGGCGACGGCGCGGTCGACGGCCTCGGGGTCGGCGTGTTCGACGGCGTCGGCGAGGCCGGGGCAGGGCACCTCGGTGACCTCGGCGCCGTCAGCGAAGTCGCGGATGAGCCCGCGCTGGTAGGCGCTGCCGGTGGTGGCGGGGGTGGCCCAGATGGCGATCTTGCCGCCGTCGGCGGCGGCGGGCTTGACGGCGGGCACGGTGCCGATGACGGCGATGTCCGGTTCGAGGAGGTCGCGCAGCGCGGGCAGGGCGTGGACGGTGGCGGTGTTGCAGGCCACGATCAGGGCGCTCGGGTGGTGCTCGGCGGCGGCGAGGGCGACGGCGAGGGCGCGGCCCGTGAGGTCCTCGGGGGTACGCGGTCCCCAGGGCATGCCGTCGGGGTCGTTGGAGAGGAGGAGATCGGCGTCGGGCCGGAGGCGCCGCACCGCGGCCGCTGCCGGGAGGAGGCCGATTCCGGAGTCCATGAGCGCGATCTTCACCCGGTCACCCTAGCCGATGAGCCCTCCATCCCCCTCGTTCTGGGGCAGACTGCCGCGAATGAGCCCCCTCTCCTGGTTCGCGCTCGCCTCGCTGGTCGTCTGGGTCTGGCTGCTGCTGGGTCAGGGGTTCTTCTGGCGTACGGACCAGAGGCTGCCGCCGCCGACGGAGGCACACGCGCGCGTGGGGCCGGGCGGCCTGCCCCGGGTGGTGGTGGTCGTACCGGCGCGGGACGAGTCCGGGGTGCTGCCGGTGAGCCTGCCGTCGCTGCTCGCGCAGGAGTACCCGGGGGCGGCCGAGGTGATCCTGGTGGACGACGGGAGTACGGACGGCACGGGGGCGCTGGCGGTGGAGCTGGCCGCCCGGTGCGGGGGGCTGCCGCTGACGGTGGTGTCGCCGGGTGCGCCGGAGCCCGGCTGGACGGGGAAGCTGTGGGCGCTGCGGCACGGGATGGCCCTGGCTCGCGCGCGGGAGCCGGAGTTCCTGCTGCTGACGGACGCGGACATCGCGCACGCGCCGGACAGTCTGCGGCTGCTGGTGTCGGCGGCGGAGGCGCACGGTCTGGACCTGGTCTCGCAGATGGCGAGGCTGCGGGTGACCAGTGCGTGGGAGCGGCTCGTGGTGCCGGCGTTCGTCTACTTCTTCGCGCAGCTCTATCCGTTCCGCTGGATCAACCGGCGGCGGCCGCGGGCGACGGCCGCAGCGGGCGGGTGCGTGCTGCTGCGGACGGAGACGGCGGTGGCGGCGGGCGTGCCGGAGACGATCCGGCAGGCAGTGATCGACGATGTGTCGCTGGCGCGGGCGGTACGGCGCGCGGGCGGGCGGATCTGGCTGGGGCTCGCGGACCGGGTCGACAGCGTGCGCCCGTATCCGGGGCTCGGGGAGCTGTGGCGGATGGTGGCCAGGAGCGCGTACGCGCAGCTGCGGCACAGTCCGGTGCTGCTGCTGGGGACGGTGGCGGGGCTCGGGCTCGTGTATCTGGTGCCGCCGGTGGCCGTGGCGGCGGGGCTCGCGGGCGGGGACGGGACGGCGGTGGCTGCGGGGGCGGCGGCGTGGGCGGTGATGGCGGGGACGTATCTGCCGATGCTGCGGTACTACCGGCAGCCGTGGTGGCTCGCGCCCCTGCTGCCCTTCACGGCGTTCCTCTATCTGTTGATGACGGTGGACTCGGCGGTACGGCACTACCGGGGTGTCGGGGCGGCGTGGAAGGGGCGGACGTACACGCGGCCGAGGGCCCGGTCCGGCGAGACGGACGGGACCCTCGGCCATGACGACGGACGCGCTCCCGGGTTCCCTGAGACCTAGGACCCGTCTCCCGGGTTCCCTGAGGCCTGGGCAGTGTCTTTCGGGTCCGTGCGTGAGATCGTCGTGCTCGTGACCGAGTCCTGGGTGATCAATGACCGCGACCCTGTCCCCGTGGCGTCCGAGACGGTGTCGGAAGCCCTGCGGTCGAGGATCGACGGCGGGCGGCTTGAGACGTGGCTGACCAGTTCGTCGGGACGGTCGCTGGCCTTCGTGACGAACACCGGGCGCGCGATGGTGATGCTGCTCGCGGAAGAGGGGGATCCCGGCGAGCATGCCGTGGACCCCGGGGCTCGGGGATCGAGCGACGGGTTCGTCCTCTCGAACGGGCAGGACGACGAGTACCCGGATGAGGACACCGTCCCCGTCGGCGAGGCGTTCAGGCTCGTGAGACACATCGTCGGCACGGGGTCCTGGCCGCCGGACGCGCGCTGGGTGGCCGATCGCTGAGCGGCCCGTCGCTGAGCGGCCTCTCGCCGGGCCCGGACGAGGATGGCCGTATTCCACCTCGCCGCCGACGCACTGCACACGTGGGCGCGGTCGCGTCGGGAGGCGGGGAAGGAGCCGCTCGCACACCGGCTTCAGGAGGGCCCCGTGCCGCCGGAACAGGGGCATCGTCGCGTCTCGCCGACACGTCCGCCGGATAAGGTGACCGGGCTCCGGGGGTCCGGGGCCCGGTGTCCGGATGGGGTGGGGAAGAATGCCGAAGCATCGGCTGTCCAGAAAAGGCCGTTACACGGCTCTGGCGGCGGCAGGCGCCGTCGCGGTCGTCGGTGCCGGGTTCGCGACGCAGACCTCGATGGCCGCCACGGCCTGGCCCGCACAGAAGACGTACACGGGCCGGGCCTTCGACGCCTGCACGGCCCCCTCGCTCAGCACCATGACGGCGTGGAAGAAGGACGCCTACTACGGCGGTGTCGCCGTCTACATCGGCGGCCGGAACCGGGGCTGCGCCCAGCCCAACCTCACGAAGAGCTGGGCGAAGTCGGTCGACGCGCTCGGCTGGCGGATCGTCCCCCTCTACGTCGGCGCCCAGCCGCCCTGTCAGAAGAGCCTCAACAAGGAGCGGTTCACCGCCGCCACCGCCGTGTCGGTCGGGGCGAGCAACGCCAACGACGCGATCGCCAAGGCCACGGCGCTCGGCATGAGGCCCGGCAGCCCGATCTACCTCAACATGGAGTCGTACGACACCGCCGACAAGGCCTGCGATGACGCCACCCTCGCCTATGTCCGGTCCTTCACCCGGACCCTGCGCGCCAAGACCTACCGCGCCGGGCTCTACGGCTTCAGCAGCTCCAGCGCCAAGGCCGTGGCCACCGCCAAGGACCGCACGGACCTGCCGGGCAACCTCTGGTACGCCCTGTGGAACGGGCAGGAGACCACCACCAAGGACTGGCCCTGGGACCCCAAGCTCTACACCGGCCACAGCCGCGCCCACCAGTACAAGGCCAACAGCAAGGAGACGCGCGGCGGCGCCACCCTCACCGTCGACCGCAACGCCTGGGACGCCCCCGTCGCCCTCATCGGCTGACCATCCGTGAAGGGACGGCTCCGCAGCGTCCGGAGTGGATCATCCGTAAATTCTCCGGCGGCAATCACCGGGGAAGTCGGAGCACCCGCCGAGCGATCACACCGGTAATCCCGCGCGCATCGGGAAATCCCTCCGAGGATCCCGCACCGGCCGTCCGGCCGATACCTCCGGACGGCCGACCTCGCAGGTGAAGGGCGCGTGGAGGCCGAGTCGCCCTTGGTAGCCGGGCCGCCACTTCCCGTCAGCGAAGTGCCCGATCCCCCGGGAAAACAGCCTTTGTTTACATAGGCTTTAGCGGTGTTCCGGCGGAAGGGGCAGACAAAACCAGCGTAAAACGGAGAACCCCGGGGCCGGGTCTCCCCAATCAGCACATCGTGGGCTTAACTTATGGCCATGACCTCGCACCGCTCCTATGGAGGCGGTTACCACACCGCGCCGTCCTTCCCGGACACCCCGATCTACGACTCCCTGGTCGCGGAGCGGGGCACGCCTCAGATCGCCCCGATCAGAGTGCCCGCCGCCTACGACACCGGCTTCCCCGTCGCCGGTTCCTCTCTGCCGGCGCTTCCCCCGGCGCTGCCCGCCCTCCCGGCGGCGCCCTCCCCGCAGCCCCCCTCCTACGGCGGCGGCTACGGATATCCGCAGCCCGCGCCGCAGATGGCCCCCGTGCCCCTCCAGCACGCCCCCGCCCCGTACATCCCGCAGCAGCAGATGCAGCCGCGCGGGCACCAGGGCGGGCCGTACACCCAGCCGCCGCGTCCGGCGCCCGCGGGATACGAGGCGATGCGCCCGGCGGCGCCCCGGCCCGCTCCGGCTCCCGCCCCCGCTCCGTACGAGGACCCGTACAACCGCCCCTACCAGGGCGGGGGTTACTGACCCGGGTTTTCGCTCCCGGCGACGGCGGGGCCGGGGCGGCTGGCAGGATGAGGGCATGCCGACTCCCGCGCTCCGCTCCGTCCACGTCCACCCGGTGAAGGCCATGCGCGCGCTGACGACCTCGGAGGCCGAGGTCCAGCCCTGGGGGCTGGCCGGAGACCGCCGCTGGGCCGTCGTCGACGCCGAGAACAAGGTCGTCACCCAGCGCCGCCACCCCCGGATGGCGCTGGCCTCGGCGGAGCCGCTGCCGGGCGGCGGAGTGCTCCTCTCCGCGCCCGGCCGTCCGGCGCTCGCGGTCGAAGTGCCGGAGCCCTCGGCCACCCTGACGATGGAGATCTTCGACAAGCCCGTCGAGACCGTGCCCGCGGACGGCGCCGCCGACGCCTGGGTGTCGGCCTATCTGGAGGGCGACTTCCGTCTCGTCCACCTGGACGCTCCCGAACACCGCAGGCCCGTCGATCCGGAGTACGCACTGCCCGGCGAGACCGTCAGCCTCGCCGACGGCTACCCCCTGATGGTCACCACCGCCACCTCGCTCGACGCCCTCAACTCCCTGATCGCCCAGGGCGACCACGCCCACGAGGGCCCCCTGCCTATGGGTCGCTTCCGGCCGAACCTGGTGATCGAGGGAACCGCCCCCTGGGCCGAGGACGGCTGGACGCGCCTCGCCGTCGGCGAGGTCGCCTTCCGGGTCGCCCGGCCCTGCGGACGCTGCGTCGTCACCACCACGGACCAGTCCACCGCCGAGCGCGGCAAGGAACCGCTGCGGACCCTCGCCCGGCACCGCAAGCAGAACGGGCGGGTCATCTTCGGCCAGAACCTCGTCCCCGAGCACACCGGCACGATCCGGGTCGGCGACGAGGTGAAGATCCTGGACTGAGCACTCCCGACGCCCTACGGCCTACGACCTACGGGCCTACGACTCGCGGCGTACGCCCCGCGACGGGTTCCCCGACCCCTTCGGCGGGCGGGGAACCCAACCCGCGGGCACACTCGTTGGAGGAGCGGAGAACAACGAGGGGGGTGCTGACGTGCGCGCAGCCATCGGCCTCTGGCGCTGGCGGCACAATCCCCTGCGCCGGACCACGGACCTCGTGGAGGCGTGGGTCGCCTTCACGGCCGCGGCGCTGCTCTGTCTGCTCGTGCCGCTGGCCGGATGGACGGCCGGTGCCTCGGCCAACGCCTCGCTCCAGCGTGCCGTCCGCGCCCAGCAGGAACAGCGGCTGCCCACCACGGCCCGGGTGCTGCGGGCGGCCGACCGGTCGGCGGGCGGCGGCAGGACGGCCGGTGTCACGGGGAGCGAGGAGCGGCTGCGCCGTGCGGTGGTCGCCCGGTGGACGGCGCCGGACGGTTCGGCCCGGACGGGGACGGTGACGGCGGCCCGGCAGGACTCCGCGCCCGGATCGGCCTTCCCACTGTGGACCGACCGGAGCGGGCGCCCGGTGCACGCGCCGATGCAGGCGGGCGCGGCCCGAGCGCACGCGGTCATGGCCGGTCTGACGGCGGCTCTGCTCACCGGGCTCATGGTGGAGACGGTCCGCCGTCTCGCCGTCCGCAGACTCGTCCTGCTGCGGTACGCGCGCCTGGACCGCGCGTGGGCCGCGGTGGGACCGGACTGGGGACGCACCGGCACGGGCAGCTGAACCGGGCAGGCAGGGAGCGGCCCCGCACGGGCGGGTCCGGACGACAGGGAGTGCCCCGCGCGGGCGCGCTCGGACGTCCGGGGCCGAGCCGCGCGGGCGACCGGGAGCGACCGGCCCCGATCGCCTGCGACCACTCGCGACCGGGCATGTCATCAGCCCGGTTCCGATAGGGGTGCGGGGCCGGAGACCCGTCGGTCCGTCGGGTCGGCGCGCGCTACGGTGGGACATCGGAGCAGCGACGAGGCATGAGGCGGGGGCAGGGCACACCCATGGCACAGGGCACGGTCCAGGTGACGCACACCGGCACGTCGAGGTGGCGTCGCCGCACGGGTGAGTACCCTTCGCTCGCGGCAGCCCTGGAGGCCGCCGGGGACGGGGACGTGCTCACCGTCGCTCCCGGCACCTACCGGGAGAACCTGGTGGTGCGCCGGGCGGTCACCCTGCGCGGCCCCGAAGGCGCCGTCGGCCCGGTGCGGATCGCGCCGCCGGACGGCGTGCCGGTGACGCTCCGCGCCTCGGTCACCCTGCGGGACCTGCACATCGAGGGGCAGGACGGGGCCGCGCCCGCGCTGCTCGTCGAGGACGGCGCTCCCGAACTGCTCGATCTGCGGATCATGACCCGCTCGGCCGCGGGCATAGAGGTGCGGGGGACCGCCCGGCCGACGGTCCGCCGCTGCACGGTCGACAATCCGGCCGGGATCGGCATCGCCGTACTGGACGGCGCGGGCGGGGTGTTCGAGGAGTGCGAGGTGGTGTCCGCCGGGCAGGCGGGCGTCTCGGTGCGCGGCGGAGCCCACCCCCGGCTCGAACGCTGCCGGATCCATCACGCCTCGGGCGCCGGGATCGCCGTGACCGGCGAGGGCAGCTCTCTGGAGGGCGTGGGCTGCGAGGTGTACGAGATCAAGGGTTCCGGTCTGCGGATCGCGTCCCGTGCCGTGGCGCACCTCACGGACTCCCTGGTGCACCGCACGTCGGCGGACGGCATCACGCTCGACACGGACGCGGCCCTGACCCTGTCGGACTGCGACATCCACGACATCCCGGAGAACGCGGTCGACCTGCGGTCCCGTTCGGTCCTGACGCTGACCCGGTCGACCGTGCGCCGGTTCGGCCGCAACGGTCTGTCGGTGTGGGACCCGGGGACCCGGGTGGACGCCAACCAGTGCGAGATCCACGACAGCACGGGCGACTATCCGGCGGTGTGGGTGAGCGACGGGGCGACGGCCGTCCTGGACTCCTGCCGGGTGCACGACGTGCCGGACGCGCTGTTCGTCCTCGACCGGGGCTCCCGGGTGGACGTGGTGGACAGCGATCTGTCGCAGGTCAGGAACACGGCGGTGTCGGTGAGCGACGGGGCCACGGCGCAGCTCGACGACTGCCGCATCCGGGAGGCCTCCACCGGCGCCTGGTTCCGGGACCACGGCAGCGGCGGCACCCTGGGCGGCTGCACGATCGACTCCGTGCAGACCGGGGTCATCGTCACCAAGGGCGCCGACCCGACGATCGACCGGTGCACGGTCACCTCGCCCGCAGAGGCCGGTTTCTACGTGTCGGCGGAGGGCCGGGGCACCTTCACCGGCTGCCGGGTCACGGGCAGCGGCGGCTACGGCTTCCATGTCACCGACGGCTGCCGGACGAGCTTGCGCAAGTGCCGTACGGAACGCTGCGCGCGGGGTGGCTACGAGTTCCCCGAGGAGGGGGCGAGCGCGGAGGACTGCACCAGCGACGAGAGCGCGGTCCGTTCCTCCGTCCCCGAGGGCGGGAGCCTGCCGCCGGTCACGCCGCCGGGCGCTCCGCCGGGGACGGTGCTCGGGCACGCGCCCGTGCCCGTGCCGCGTACCCCTCCGGTCGTCCCTCCCCCGGCGCCCGCCGTGCCCGTCCGTGTGCCCGAGGCCCGTGCCTCGCAGGACGTCCTCGGGGAGCTGGACGGTCTGGTGGGTCTGGAGAGCGTGAAGCTGGAGGTGCGGACGCTGATCAACATGATCGAGGTGGGCCGCAAGCGGCAGGAGGCGGGGTTCAAGGCGGCCTCGGTCCGGCGGCATCTGGTCTTCACGGGGAACCCGGGCACGGGAAAGACGACGGTGGCCCGGCTGTACGGCGAGATCCTGGCCGCGCTCGGGGTCCTGGAGCGCGGGCATCTGGTGGAGGTGTCCCGGGTGGACCTGGTCGGCGAGCACATCGGCTCGACGGCGATCCGTACCCAGGAGGCCTTCGACCGGGCGCGCGGCGGGGTGCTGTTCGTCGACGAGGCGTACGCCCTGTCGCCGGAGGACTCGGGCCGGGATTTCGGCCGTGAGGCGATCGACACGCTGGTGAAGCTGATGGAGGACCACCGGGACGCGGTGGTGGTCATCGTCGCCGGGTACACGGCGGAGATGGAGCGGTTCCTGACGGTCAATCCCGGGGTGGCCTCGCGTTTCTCGCGGACCATCACCTTCGGGGACTACGCGCCGGACGAGCTGCTGCGGATCGTGGGGCAGCAGGCCGACGAGCACGAGTACCGGCTCTCGCCGGGGACGGACGAGGCGCTCCTCGGGTACTTCACGAGGCTGCCGAAGGGGCCTGCGTTCGGCAACGGGCGGACGGCGCGGCAGACCTTCGAGTCGATGGTGGAGCGGCACGCGGGCCGGGTCGCCGCGCTCGCCGAGGCGAGCACGGACGACCTGACGCTGCTTTATCCGGAGGACCTGCCGGAGCTTTCCTGACCGGTGGGTTCCCGGCCGTCGCGCGGGTGGGGCAGGGTGGCCGGGAGCCGGTCGAGGAGGTCGGCGCGCCGCTGGGCGAACGCCGGATCGGCCTGGTAGTCGGAGTGGCCGAGGATGGGTTCGGGCAGCGGGTGGGCGCGGGTGCGGCCGTAGACGACGGGGTCGAGGAGGACGTCGGCGTCGACGGCGGGCCTGCCGTCGTCGGCGGCGACGCGGACGGGTCCTCCGATGGGGTCGGTGGCCCGGTCGAGGTTGCTCCAGCAGTGGACGGTGCGGTTCAGGGCGCGGAGCGCGTCGGGGCCGAAGTAGGCGGGGAACCAGCGGCCGTAGAGCCGTTCGAGCGGGGAGCCGTAGGTGAGGAGCGCGACCCGACGGCGGGTGGCGGGCCGTAGCTGCCAGACGGCGGCGGCGGCGAGGACGCTGCCCTGGGAGTGGCCGGAGATGACGAGCCGTCCGCCGGTGGCGCGGGTCCAGGAACTCATCCGCCAGGTGAGGTCGGGCACGGCGCGTTCGGCGTAGCAGGGCGGGGCGAAGGGGTGGGCGGCGCGGGGCCAGAAGGTGCCGACGTCCCAGAGGATGCCGACGGTGCGGCGGGCCGAGGGGTCCCGGTAGGCGCGGCGGCCCCAGGTGACGAAGAGCAGGAAGCCGAAGCCGATCATCCAGGAGCCGAGGGCCTGGGTGGCGGAGGCGAGGGAGGCGAGGGCGGGTCCTGCGCCGTCGAAGGCCCGGCCGGGGACGTTGCCGCTGGCCCAGGCGCCGATGACGGAGCAGGCGCCGAGGAGGAGGGTGGCGCCGGAGACGACGCCGACGAGGACGGGGGCGGAGTCGGTGAGTCCGGCCCGTGCGCGGGCGGTCGCGATCTGTCCGGTGCGGACCGGGTCGCGTTCGTCACCGGGGTAGTCGGCTTCGACGGCGGCGCGCAGCCGCCGTGCGGTGAGCAGGGTCCGTACGCCGAGGAGGGCGGCGGGCGCGAGGAGCAGCAGGAGCAGGACGGGGATGACGGACGCCTGCCAGCTGAGCAGGACGGGGGGTGCGATGCGGGCGCCCGGGTCGCCCATGCCGGGGGTGGCGGGTCCGTCGAGCCAGTCGGCGACGCGCTGGGCCACTCCCCCGGACATGACGCCCGCGAGGGCGCAGGAGAGCATGGCGACGGCGGGTCCGCCGAGTCCGCGCAGTGCGGTACGGGGGTCGCGGCGGGGCCGTTGGAGGAGCAGGGCGACGACGCCGAGGGCGACGACGAGGGCGCCTTGGGCGAGGGTGAGGGCGCCGAAGACCGTGTTGCCGGGGAGGGTTCCCGAGGAGGTCCAGCCGGGGCGGGACCAGGAGGCGTAGACGGCGGTCAGCACGAGCAGGGCGAGGGCCGCGGCGGGCAGCCAGGAGACGAGGGTCTTCTCCAGGCGCAGGTCGAGGCGGCGTTCGCTGCGGCCTCGGCGGCAGACGACCCAGAGGACGATGCCGCCGAGGACGGCGACGGCGGTCTGGAGGATGCCGCCGAGGACGGCGCCGGTACCCGGGAGGGCGGTGTCGTACCGGGCGGTGCCCGTGACGAGGGCGGCGGCGACGGTGAGGAATCCGGTGGCGGTGTGGGCGGCCCGGAGGCGGGCGACGAGTCTGCGTCCGTACCAGAAGCCGGGCCGTCCGAGGGCGGCGCGCAGGGCGCCGGGGGGTGCTCCCTCGGGGGTCTTCCCGGTCTCTCCCCCGCCGTCGGTCTGTGGGGCGGCGGGGGCGTCGTAGCCGGTGGGGGGCCGCTGGGCCTCGTAGGCGCTCCACGTCCTGTTCGACAGGTACCAGAGCAGTCCGACGAGGAGGGCGGGCACGGCGGCGGCGAGGGCGAGGCGGCGGCCGGGCTGGGACCACCAGCCGTCGCGGCTCGCGGAGAGGAAGCCGAGCCAGGAGTGGTCGCCCGTGCAGGCGCTGCTCGCGGCGCACTGCCAGGCCGTGAGGTCCAGGGCGACCTCGCAGGCGGCGGCGGTGAGCAGGGCGGTGAGGGTGAGGGCGACGAGCCGGACGAGGACTCCGTAGAGCCGGACGAGGCCGGTGTGGTCGGGGGCGGGCGGGCGCATCCAGTGGGCGAGGTTGGCCACCATGAACGGCAGCAGGAGGAGCCACAGGGCGCGGGCTCCGTCGCCGGAGGTGAGGTTGGACCAGCAGTAGGCCTCGCGGACGGGGCCGGTGGCGTAGCGCTCGGGGTGTTCCTCGGCGTCGAGGTCGTCGGCGCGCCGGTACACGGCGGCGGTGCGGTCGCCGGTGACCCGTACGGTCCTGGGGTCGTCGAGCATGTCCTGGGGGGTGGTTCCGCCGACTCCGTGAACGAGGAGTTCGAGCGCAGCGCCCCCGCTCTTCGGGGCGGGTGTGGCAGGGGACACTGAGGCGGCTTCCTCTCGGAGTGGGAAGATGCGACGTCGGCTACAGGATCGCGGACGGAGGCGCGGTGGCGCACCGTCCTCACCGAATCCGACGCCCATCCCCTTGTCTCCTGCGGAAGGACCGGCCCCGGCGGTGACTGACAATCAGAACCTCCTCGCGGAGCAGCGGCGCGCCCTGATCCTCGACGAGGTGCGGCGGCGCGGCGGTGTCCGGGTCAACGAGCTGACCCGGCGCCTGAGCGTCTCGGACATGACGATCCGCCGTGACCTGGACGCGCTGGCCCGGCAGGGCATGCTGGCGAAGGTGCACGGCGGGGCCGTTCCGGTGGCCGAACCCAGCACCCACGAGCCGGGGTTCGAGGCGAAGTCGGCGCTGGAGCCGAGCGCCAAGGACGAGATCGCCCGGGTGGCGGCGGCGCTGGTGGCGCCGGGCACGGCCATCGCCCTGTCGGGCGGGACGACGACGTACGCCCTCGCCCGGCATCTGCTGGAGGTGCCGGACCTGACCGTGGTGACGAACTCGGTGCGGGTCGCGGACGTGTTCCACGAGGCGCGGCCGAATGCGGGGAGCGAGGCGCGGCGGGGGGCGGCGACGGTGGTGCTGACGGGTGGGGTGCGCACGCCGTCGGACGCCCTGGTGGGGCCGGTGGCGGACCGGGCGGTCCGTTCGCTCCACTTCGACCTGCTGTTCCTCGGGGTGCACGGGATCTCGGTGGAGGCGGGGCTCTCGACGCCGAATCTGGCGGAGGCGGAGACCAACCGGTGTCTGATGCGGTCGGCGCGCCGGGTGGTGGTGGTCGCGGATCACACCAAGTGGGGGAAGGTGGGCCTGAGTTCGTTCGCCGACCTGACGGAGGTGGACACCTGGGTGACGGACCGGGGGCTTCCCGGAGGTGTGCGGGCGGAGGTCGTCGAGCAGTTGCCGGGGCTGCTCGTGGCGGGCGAGGAACCGATGTGAGCCGTTTCCGGGTGGAGCGGGTGGTCCCGGTGGCGCCGGAGGAGGCGTGGCGGCGGCTCACCCGGTGGCCGGCGCACGCCCGGCGGGTGCCGCTGACCCGGACGCGGATGCTGACGCCGGGGCCGAACGGGGTCGGGACGCGGTTCACGGCCCGGACCGGGATCGGCCGCCTGCGCTTCGACGATCCGATGGAGGTCGTGCGCTGGGAGCCTCCGGCGGTGGGCGGGTCCGGGGTGTGCCGTCTGGAGAAGTCGGGCCGGTCGGTGCGGGGCTGGGCGGTGATCGAGGTGTCGGCGGCGCCCGGCGGCGGCAGCCGGGTGGTGTGGACGGAGGAGCTGTCCGTGCGCGGGCTGCCCCGGGCCTTCGATCCGGTGCTCGGGCGGGCGGGGCGGTGGCTGTTCGGCCGGGTGGTGGACGGACTGCTCGGGTCGGGGTGACGCGGGCGGCGGGGGTGGTCGCGCCCTGCGCGCCGGGGTCCGGGTCGGGTCCGGGCCGCCTCCCGCTCCGGCCGGGGCACGGCTCTGGGCTGTTGACAGGATGTCAGTTAGGGTTCTGCTTCCGTTTCCGTCCCGGGGAGGTTCGTTCCATGGCACGCCGACTGAGGCCGGTGGGGCTCGACTTCACCGCGTCCGCGCCCGTCCGTCTGGTCTTCGGCGCGGTGCTCGTCGCACCGCCCCCGGCCGTCTACCGCTCGCTCGCGGTGGAGGTGGGGAGCCTGCCCGCGTGGTTCACCGCGGTCGCCTCCGCCGTGCCGACGGCCGATGGCACGGGGCGTACGCTGCGGCTGCGGGGCGGTGTCGTGTTCGAGGAGACGATCCTCGCCGCCGAGCCCGACGTCCGCTACGCGTACCGGGTGGACTCGACCAACGCACCCGGCATGACCGCCCTGGCCGAGGAGTGGGCGCTGACCCCGGAGGGCCGTGGCACCCGGCTGCGGTGGACGATGGCCGCCGACGGTCCGGCGCCGTTCCGGCTGGCCCTGCGCTGCGCCGCGCCGGGCATGGCGCTGTCCTTCCGGGACGCGGCGCGGCGCCTGGACCGGCGGCTCACTCCGGCCATACCCCCGTCGCCAGGAACTTCTCGATGACGGCGGTGTACGGGGTGATGTCGAGGCCCTGCCCGGCCAGCCAGTCGTCGGAGTAGTACTTGTCGAGGTAGCGCTCGCCCGGGTCGCAGATCAGGGTGACGACGCTGCCGGTCCGCTCCTCGGCGACCATCTCGGCCACGAGCTTGAAGGCGCTCCACAGCCCGGTGCCGGTGGAGCCGCCCGCCTTGCGGCCGATGACCGTCTCCAGCGCGCGGACGGCGGCGACGCTCGCGGCGTCGGGGACCTTCATCATGCGGTCGATGGCCCCGGGCACGAAGCTCGGCTCCATCCGGGGCCGTCCGATGCCCTCGATGCGGGAGCCGCACTCGGAGGTGGCGTCCGGGTCGTGGTGGGTCCAGCCGTCGAAGAAGCAGGAGTTCTCCGGGTCGGCGACGCAGACGCGGGTGTCGTGCTGCATGTAGTGGACGTAGCGGGCGATGGTGGCGGAGGTGCCGCCGGTACCGGCGGTGGCCACGATCCAGGCGGGTTCCGGGTACCGCTCCAGCTTCATCTGGGAGTACATGGACTCGGCGATGTTGTTATTCCCCCGCCAGTCGGTGGCCCGCTCCGCGTAGGTGAACTGGTCCATGTAGTGGCCGCCGGTCCGCTCGGCGAGCGCGGCGGCCTCCTCGTACATCGTGCGCGAGTCGTCGACGAAGTGACATCGTCCGCCGTGGAACTCGATGAGCCGGCACTTCTCGGGGCTGGTGGTGCGCGGCATGACGGCGATGAAGGGGACGCCGACGAGCTTGGCGAAGTACGCCTCGGAGACGGCGGTCGAGCCGCTGGAGGCCTCGATCACGGGCTTGCCCGGCCGTACCCAGCCGTTGCACAGGCCGTACAGGAACAGCGAGCGTGCCAGGCGGTGCTTGAGACTGCCGGTGGGGTGCGTCGACTCGTCCTTGAGATAGAGGTCGATCCCCCACTTCTCCGGCAGCGGGAACCGCAGCAGATGCGTGTCGGCGGACCGGTTGGCGTCGGCCTGGACCTTGCGGACGGACTCCTTGAGCCAGGCGCGGTACGCCGGGTCGCTGCGGTCGACGTCGACGGTGAGCGCGGTGGCCGGTCCGTCCTGAAGGCTCTTCTCCGTGGTGCTCATCGGCGCCTCTCCTCGTTCGGCTCCCCTGCTTCCCCCGGGGTGCCCCACACTGTCGACAATACCGGTCCCACCTGGGCAAACGTTTCCTTTGGCTCTCCATAGGCAGGACTTGCGGAAGGGGCTCTGGTGCGGGCGCCGAGCGCCCGGCACACTGGGAGGACAACTGGGTGAAAGGGGCGGATCGTCATGTCGGAACCGGAGTTCAGCGCCAGGGGTGTGGGGATCGTCCGCTGGCCGAGGTCGTTGACGCGCGCGGGCGAGGTACGGATCGAGGACGGTCGTCTCGCCCTGCTCACGAGTTACGGCAGCGAGATCGACAGCGCCCCCGTGGGGGCGGTACGGGCGGGGCGTCCGTGGTTCGCGAAGCCCGACGAGGCGGTCGCGAAGGTGAACGGCACCCGCTATCGGCTGACGCTGCACCAGGAAGGCCACTGCGCGGAAGCCGAGGGCTCGGACGGCGGCGCCGACAGCGGCGGCGGCTCCGACGACGGTGACGCGTCCCGGGAGACGGGTCGCTTCCTGGCCGCGCTGAAGCGGGCGGCGGGACGCCGCTGACGGGCGCGTACGGCGGGCGGAGCCCGTGCGGCCCGCAGGGCCGCGAGCCCGTAGGAGGCTCGCCGGTCGGTGCACGCGGGGGCTCCGTCCCTCGCTCCGCCCCTCGGAGACACCGGGGGCTCTTCGTCGGCTCTTCGGAAGCCCTTCGGCAGCCCTTCGGCGGTCCCGTCTGTGGCCGTGAGTTGCGGGAGGGTCACGAGTGGTTCAGGCTGGAACCACCTCACCGAGGGTTGACCGGTGGTGACGAAACGTTCCCGCCCGTCGCCCTGCTGTACCGCATGAGAGATCCGTATCTTCGTCTTCTTCCGGACCACTTCGGGGAGTCGCAGCCGTGATCAGCGAGCCGAGCAGGTATTACGCGGTGGAGCTTCAGGCCCTGCCGTCGCGGATCGGACAGATCCGCAGGATTGTCTCCGCGCATCTGCGCCACTGGCGTCTGGACGCCCTGGTCGATCCCGCCGCCCTGGGCGTCACCGAACTCCTCACCAATGTGCACCGGCACGCCCGGGACAAATGGTGCACGGTCGAGATCGAGCTGCTGCTCGACCGGCTCACCGTCTCCGTCCGGGACCACGATCCCCGGCTTCCCGAGACCGGGCCCGGCGGCCCGGACCCCCTCGACGCCTACGACGAGCTGGCGACCTCCGGGCGAGGCCTCGCCATCGTCGGTGCGGTCAGCGAGAGTTGGGGCGTACGGCCCTGCGGGTCCGACGGCAAGGTCGTCTGGTTCACGCTCGCGGCGCCCCCGCTGCCGGACGCCGCCGTCGAGAGGCACCGGCGGGCCGTGTACGGGCCTCCGGCCGGGAGTCCCGTGCCGGCGTACGAGCTGTTCCCCGCCCTCCCGGTGGGCGCCTCGGTCGCGCCGGGCCCCCTCGCGACCCCGGCGGTGGCCTGAGCCTCGTCCCGTACGAGCCGCCGCGCCCGCCCGGACGGCGGTGTCCGCCCGGCCCGACCGGGCCACCCCGACCGCCCGGCCCTCACGGGTCGGGCGGGCTGACGGGGCCGGGGGCCAGGGTGATCCGGGCGGTCCGGGTGTCCGGCCGGACGTGATCACTTCCGGCGTGCCTCGGGGCCGGTGGTACGGCGGCCGAACTGCTCCTCCAGGACGGTCAGGCGGCGCCAGTACTCGTCCTCGTCGATCTCCCCGGCGGCGAAACGGTGGCCGAGCAGGGCGATGGGCGAGTGCTCGTCGGATCCGCCGCCCCGGTGACGGAGGTCGCGTCCCCTGCGCCATCCGGCGCGCCGGACGACGGTGACGACGCCGACGATGGCGGCGGCCCAGAAGAGGGGGAAGAAAAGAATCCACGGGCCGGGGCCCGCTAGGGCGAGTGTGTTCATGGCGGTTCGTCTCCTCGGTGCGATGTGACGCTGTCCGTGGTACGAGCCTCGCTCCCGGAGGGGCCCCGGGGCGTCGTACGGGCAGCGGCTTCGCGCGTACGACGAGGGGAGTACGCCGGAGGCCGGACCTGGCGTCCATGGGCGCCCCGGCCGACAGGGACCGCCGGAAGGGCGCCGCCCGCACCGGCAGGCACCGACCCGACCCGCCCGGATCCGTCAGTCGACCGCGATCAGCGTGAGGTAGGCGAGCCCGAGGACGCCCCGGTAGCCGTGGAGCCAGCCGGAGCGCTGGCGGTCGAGGCGCTCGCGGGTCTCGGCGGCGAGCGGGTGGCCGGGATGGGCGGCGAGCCAGAGTTCGGTGTCGTACCGGTAGCCCGACTCGAACTCCTCCCACTCCTCCCTGGTCGCCGTCTCGATCCACACCGGCCGGAACCCCGACTCGACGGCCAGGTCCACCAGGGCGCCGAGGCTCAAGTGGTCGCCGTCGTGGGCGCCGGGCCACATCCGGGCCAGTTCGGGCCCGGTGGGCGGGCGCTCCCAGATGCCCTCGCCGAGCACGACCCGGCCGCCCGTACGGACGAGCCGGCGCAGTTCGTGCAGGGCGACGGCGGGATCGTGCGGCAGCCCGGGATCGCAGAGCGCCTGGCTCGCCCCGAGACAGAGGATCGCGTCGACGGGGCCGCGATCGGTGCCGAGCGCCGACTCCTCGACGAAGGCCACGCGGTCGGCGAGCCCCCGGGATGCCGCGAGGGCGCGGCCACGGTCCAGATCCTCGGCGTTGATGTCGAGCCCTGTCCCCCGGGCGCCGGGCGCCGCCGCCAGGACCCGCAGCAGCGACTCGCCCCAGCCACAGCCGATGTCGAGCACCTCCGCGGGGTCGTGGGCGGTGAGGCGTTCGACCATGCGGTCGGCACGGGAATCGGAGATCGGGTTGTGGAAGGTGAGGCTGCCGAGACGCGGGGGAAGATCGGAATCGTGTGAGGTCATGGGGCGGAACGGTACGTCGTACGGCGGTCCTCCCCCACCGGTTTTCCGCCCGGAGGCGCGGTCCGGACGGTCTCGCCCTAGCCTGGAGGCGTGTACAGCACGCGTGTGTCCCGACACGTCGCCGCCCCGCCCTCGGCCGTCTACCGGGCGCTCGTCGACCCGGCGGCCGTCGCGCGCTGGCGAGTGCCGTACGGGATGACCTGCGAGGTGCACGAGTTCGACGCGCGCGAGGGCGGGACCTTCCGGGTCTCCCTGACGTACGAGGGCGAGGACGGCGGCACGGGCGGGTCGGGGGGCCGTACCGACACCTACCACGGGCGGTTCGCGGAGCTGCTGTCGGACGAACGGGTGGTCGAGGTCGTCGAGTTCGAGACCGAGGACCCCGGTTTGCGGGGCGCGATGAGCCTCACGACCACGCTGGTCCCGATGGAGGGCGGGACCGATGTGATCCTTTTCCACGAGGGGATCCCGGACGCCGTGCCCGCCGCCGACAACGAGCTGGGCACCCGGATGGCCCTCGACCGGCTGGCGGCTCTGGCCGAGGGACGGCCTGAGGAGGAGGTCCGGTCCTGAACGGTCCCGGTGCCCCTTCTCAGGCCGGTTCGCGGCTCAAGACGGACAGGGGGTCGTCCAGGACCGGCTGCCAGGCCAGTTCGGCGGCGCCGACGAGGCTGTTGTGGTCCAGGGTGCAGGGGAGGATCGGGACGCTTCCGCTGCGCCCCCAGAGGCTGCGGTCCGCGACGACCGCGCGCAGGCGCTCGGGGTCGGCGTCGAGGAGTTCGCGGTGGAGACCGCCGAGGATGATCCGGTCCGGGTTGAGGATGTTCACGAGACCCGCGAGCCCGAGGCCGAGGCGGTCGATCAGCTCGCCCGTGGCGACCCGGACGCCGGGGTCGTCGGGGCTGCTGCGCAGCAGGTCGCGGCATTGCTGGAGCAGCGAGACCTCGGGCCCGGGGTCGCGTCCGGCGGCCGTGAGGAAGGCGAGCGGGTCGGTCTCGACGTCCAGACAGCCACGGCTGCCGCAGTAGCAGGGGCGGCCCTCCGGGCTGACCGTGAGGTGGCCGACCTCCAGGGCGAGGCCCGCGCTGCCGGTGTGCAGGCGCCCGTCGAGGACGAGCGCGCCGCCGACACCCCGGTGCCCGGTGGCCACGCAGAGCAGGTCCCGGGCGCCGCGCCCCGCGCCGTGGCGGTGCTCGGCGAGGGCGGCGAGGTTGACGTCGTTGCCCGTGAAGGCGGGTCCTTCGATGCCCGCGGCCCGTACCCGCTCGGCGAAGATCTCCCGTACGGGGGCCCCGGCGGGCCAGGCGAGGTGCAGTGGGTTGAGCGCGGTGCCCTCGGGTTCGGCCACGGCGGAGGGGGCGGCGAGTCCGGCGCCGACGCACCGGCGGCCGCTCTCCCGGAGCAGCGCGGCACCCGCGTCGACGACCGCGCCGAGGACCTGGGCGGGGTCGGCGGAGACGGTGACGCAGCCGGGGGCGGTGGCCACGATGGTGCCGCCGAGGCCGACGAGCGCGGCGCGGAAGCCGTCGGCGTGGACCTGGGCGGCGAGGGCGACGGGGCCCTTCTCGTCGACGGCGAGGCGATGCGAGGGGCGCCCCTGGGAGCCCGCGGCGGCGCCCGGATTCGAATCGACGCGGATGAGGCCGAGGGCCTCCAGCTCGGCGGCGACCGCACCCGCGGTGGCCCGGGTGACGCCGAGTTCGGCGGTGAGGACGGCCCGGGTCGGCGCCCTGCCGGTGTGCACCAGTTCAAGCGCGGGGCCCAGCGCGTTCCGCCCCCTGTCCAGCCGTGTCCGGGTGGTCGTCGCCTTGCCGCTCATGGGGGTGAGTCTCCCATGATCGGACGGTACGCCGGTCCCGCACCCCCCGGGCGGGTCCGGGACCGCCCGGAGTCGGCGGCGGGGGGCGGAGGGGCCGGGAACACAGGCCCGGTGGATGTGCCGGAGTCACACTTCGGGTCCTTTAGCACACCTGTTGACCCCTTCATGGCAATTCCGCCGGACCACCTCGCCGCCACTTCGACGACTGCGACAATCCCACCCATGGACGAGAACACCGGCGTAAACATGAAGATCTCGGAGCACATCGAGGCACTGGAGACGGCGGGCCGGGCCCTGGCCGACGCCGCCGCGGGGGCCGGCCCGGACGCGGACGTGCCGACCTGTCCCGAATGGCGGATCCGCGACCTGCTCCGGCATGTGTCGATGGTGCACCGCTGGGCCACGGACCTCGTGGTGGAGCGGCGCACCGCGTTCCACCCGGGCGCCGGGGAGCCGAAGCTGGACGGGGCGGAACTGCTCGAGTACTTCAGGGAGGGGCACACGGCCCTGGTCGAGGCCCTGCGGGCGGCTCCGGAGACGCTGGACTGCTGGACGGTCCTGCCCACCGCCTCGCCGCTCGCGTTCTGGGCACGGCGCCAGGCCCACGAGACGACCGTCCACCGCGCGGACGCCGAGTCGGCGCTGGGCGCGGGGCCGGGGCCGGTGGCGGCGGAGCTGGCCGCCGACGGTCTGGACGAACTGCTGCGCGCCTTCCACTGCCAGGACGGCAGTCGGCTGCACACCCCGGAGCCCCGGATCCTGCGGCTGCGGACGACGGACACGGGCGACGTCTGGACGGTGCACTTGTCGGCGACGGAACCACCGAGAACGGACCGGGGGCATCCGGCGACCGGTGCGGGAACGGTCCTGCAAACCCCGGACACCGAGCTGAGCGGCCCGGCCGACCGTCTGTACCTGACCCTCTGGAACCGGCTTCCCCTCTCCGCCGTGACACTGACCGGCGACGAGGACCTGGCTCACATGTGGCGGGAGAACTCGGCCGTCACCTGGTCCTGAACCGCGTATCACCGGCTGGGGCGCGGGGCGGGCCCGGGGAGACACGGCCGTCGCGGTGGGGCGCGTCCGCCCCCGGCCCCCTGGCCCGCGCCGCCGACCCGCCCGTCTGCGGTCAGCCCAGCCAGCCCGGCCGGACGAGCCCCGATTCGTAGGCGAGGACGACGAGTTGGGCGCGGTCCCGGGCGCCGAGCTTGACCATGGCCCGGCTGACGTGGGTCTTCGCGGTGAGCGGGCTGACGACGAGCCTGCGGGCGATCTCCTCGTTCGACAGTCCGATGCCGACCAGCGCCATCACCTCCCGCTCCCGCTCGGTCAGGGCGCTCAGCGTCGCCGTGGCCGTCGGCGCCTTGGAACGGGCCGCGAACTCCTCGATCAGCCTCCGGGTGACTCCCGGCGAGAGCAGGGCGTCGCCGTCGACGACGGCACGGACCGCGCGGATCAGCTCTTCCGGTTCGGTGTCCTTGACGAGGAATCCGGAGGCGCCGGCGCGGATCGCCTCGAAGACGTACTCGTCGAGTTCGAACGTGGTCAGCATGACGACCCGGACGCCCGTCGGCTCCGCGTCGGCCGTGATCCGCCGGGTGGCCTCCAGACCGTCGAGGCGCGGCATGCGGATGTCCATGAGGACGACATCGGGCCGCAGGGCCCGTACGCGCTCCACCGCCTCGGCGCCGTCCGCCGCCTCGGCCACCACCTCGATGTCCGGCTGCGCGCTCAGGAGCGCGCGGAACCCCGCCCGTACCAGCGACTGGTCGTCGGCGAGCAGCACACGGATCACGGGGTCTCCTTGGAACGCAGCGGGAGTACGACGTGGACGCGGAAGCCGCCGTCCGGGCGGGCACCCGCCTCGATCGTGCCGCCGAGGGCGGCGGCCCGTTCCCGCATCCCGGCGAGCCCGTTGCCGCTGCCGCCCGCCTCGGTCCCGGTGGCGGGACCGTCGTCGTCGACGGTCAGTTCCAGCCGTCCGGAGCCGTACGCGATCCGCACCCGGGCGGTACGCGAACCGGAGTGGCGTACGACGTTGGTGAGCGCTTCCTGCACGATCCGGAAGGCGGCGAGGTCGGCGCCGGGCGGCAGGGCCGTACGCGGACCGCTCGCCGCCACGGAGACGGCGAGGCCCGTCGCGGCGGCCTGTTCGACGAGTTCGGGGAGCCGGTCGAGTCCGGGGGCCGGGGCACGCGGCGCGTCCCCCGGGGCACGGAGGGTGTCGAGGACCTGCCGGACCTCGCCGAGCGCCTCCTTGCTGGCCGCCTTGATGGTGGTCAGCGCCGACCGGGCCTGCTCGGGATCGGAGTCGAGGAGCGCGAGGCCGACGCCCGCCTGCACGTTGATCACGGAGATCGAGTGGGCGAGCACGTCATGGAGTTCCCTGGCGATACGCAGCCGCTCCTCGTCGGCGCGGCGCCGCTCGGCCGCCGCCCGCTCGGCCCGTCGCTGCGCGTGCTGTTCGCGCCGGACCCGCACTGACTCCGAGGCCGCGAACACGGCCACCGCGAAGGCGGCGGCGGGCAGCTCCTGCCCCCAGCGGGCGGGCCCGTCCCCGGCCGGGGGCAGCCAGCGGTAGAGCCAGTGGGCGAGCAGCAGATGGCCCGTCCAGAGCAGGCCGAGGGCCCAGGCGGCGGAAGTCCGGTGCCCGTGCAGAACGGCCGCGAAACAGGCGACGGCGACGAGGACGAACACCGGGCCGTACGGATAACCGGCCGCCAGATAGCCGAGGGTGACGGCCACCACGCCGAACAGCACGGGCACGGGCCATCGGTGACGGAACAGCAGCGGCGCCACACCGAGCAGGAGCAGGGCGTGCCCGAGTGCGTCGAGCGTCTCCCGGGACTGCTGGCTCCGCGACGCGAATCCGGACCCGGCGATCACGAACACGGCGATCACCACGGTGGACCACCAGGGCAACCGAGCACCGGAACGGACACGGTCCCAGCGGTCCGGGTGGTCCCAGCGGCCCGGGTGGGTGGAGTGACCTGGCGGGCTGGGGTGGCCTGAGGGGCTGGGGTGGCCTGGGTGGGTGGGGTGGCCTGGGGGGCTGGGGAACGCGCGGTGGCCGTCATGGTCATGGCGGCTCCGGTGGTCCCGGTGGTCCCGGCCGTCCGGGCCCTCCCCGTCTCGGCCTCGGCCGTGGGCTCGGCGGTCCCCCGGATGCGCGCGCCCGTCCCTCCGCTCCTGGTCCATGTCCGCCACGCTAACCGGGGACGCGCCCCGGGGGCGTCAGCCCGGCGGGGTGGTCACCCGTACTCCCTGCGGAGTAGGCGGATGCGCGGGCCGATGGCGGTCCACGAGGTCGGCGCCTGCGTCACCGGGGTCGGCCCCCTGCTGCTCCGACGGGGAGCCGGGGCCATCGCCCCTGCTCCCCGCTCCCTGCTCCCCGCTTCACGGTCCGAGGGCCGTCGCCCGTCCGCACCCCGGCTTCCGCATCACGCCGACGGGCCCCACCACCCCGGCGGCATGAGCCGACCGGTGTGGTGGAGCCCGTCCGCTCCACTCTTCAGACTCCCCGGGTCCTGAGCCAGACCCGGCCCCAGCCCTGGCCCCGGGCCCAGGACCAGGCCCGGTAACCCGTCAGACGGCCTCCGGCGCGTCCGGCCCCTTCTCCCCCGGGCCCGCCTCGGTCCCGCCCCGCGAGGTCTCGTCCTGCGAGGTCTCGTCCTGTCGGGTCTCGTCCTGCGCGTTCCCGCCCGGTGCCGTCCCGTCCTCGCCCGGCTCGCCCCGCACCGCGTCGGCGTCGCCCGGGTCGGCCTTCGGGTCCTCGGGCTCCTGCTCCGCTTCGTCCTTGCGGCCGACGCCCCGGCCGGTGGGGCCGACGCCCGACTCCGTGTCCATGCGCTTGTCGAGCAGGTCGATGGCCCGCCGGGTCATGCCGTTCGAGCGGGCCATGCCGCCGAGCGTGGCCGAGCCCCGGGTGATGTCCGCGAAGGCGTTCCACGCGGGCCGAAGCCCCGTGATCGCCGCGTGCAGCAGCCCCGGGCGCCGCTCGAAGACGGCGAGCATCCGACGGCCGACCGCCATCTCGACGCCGAGCCCCGCCTTGATGGCGAACACGTAGTTGAGGGCCTGGCGCCGGGCGTCCACCGCGTCGTTCGCCTCGGCGACCCGTACCGCCCACTCACCGGCGAGCCGGCCCGAGCGGAGCGCGTACGAGATGCCCTCCCGCGTCCACGGTTCGAGGAGACCCGCCGCGTCACCGCAGACGAGGACCCGGCCCCGGGAGAGCGGCGAATCGTCGGTGCGGCAGCGCGTCAGGTGCCCGGAGGAGACGGCGGGCTCGAAACCGGAGAGGCCGAGCCGGGCGACGAAGTCCTCCAGATACCGCTTGGTCGCCGCGCCCTCGCCGCGCGCCGAGATGACGCCGACGGTGAGCGTGTCCCCCTTAGGGAAGACCCAGCCGTAGCTGCCGGGCATCGGGCCCCAGTCGATGAGGACCCGGCCCTTCCAGTCCTCGGCCACCGACGGGGGCACCGGGATCTCCGCTTCGAGGCCCAGGTCGACCTGACCGAGCTTCACACCCACGTGGGCGCCTATCCGGCTGGCGCTGCCGTCGGCGCCGACGACCGCGCGCGCGAGGATCGTCTCCCCGTCGGCGAGGACGACGGCGACAGTCCGCCGGTCGGGCACGGCCGGGCCGTGCTGCTCCACCCGGGACACGGTGGCGCCGGTGCGCAGTTCGGCGCCGGCCTTCTGGGCGTGCTCGACGAGCTGCGCGTCGAACTCGGGCCGGTTGACGAGCCCGAAGAGCATCCGGCGCGACTTGCGGGTGCGGGCGAAGCGCCCGTCGAGGGAGAAGGTGACGGCGTGCACCCGGTCCTGGAGGGGCAGTTCGAAGCCGGGCGGCAGGGAGTCGCGGGAGGGGCCGATGATGCCGCCGCCGCAGGTCTTGTACCGGGGCAGCTCCGCCTTCTCCAGGAGCAGGACGCTGCGCCCGGCGACGGCCGCCGCGTAGGCGGCGGAGGCACCGGCGGGTCCGGCGCCGACGACCACGACGTCCCAGACGCCGGACGGGCCCTCGCCCGCCTCGGCCGACGGGGCGTCACCCGTGTCCGTCGCCGGTTCCACGGCGTCGGCCGGGTCCCCGGCCGACGGCGCGTCCGGGGTCTCCCCCCGGTCCGTCACCGGGGCCGCGTCCTCCGACGCCCGCGCACCGATGCCCTCGGGAGCCGCGCCTTCAGGCGCGGTGTGCTCCGGACCGGCGTTCCCTGCGTGCTCGCTGCTCACGATGTACTTCTGCTCCTGATCCGACCGGCGGTCTGCTCCTGACGCATCCTACGGCGCGGTAGCCAGGGCCCCGCCCGTAGGATCGACGGTGCGCTCGGCGTACCACGACATACGCCGGACGCCGTCCCTCTGTCGTCAACGTCGCACCCATCAGGAGCGTGCCCATGACCTCGAATCCGATCGCCGAGACCGTCCGGTCCCTGATGCCACGCGCCAAGGACGAGCTCACCGAGCTGGTGGCCTTCGAGTCGGTCGCGGACGAGACCGTGGCCCCCCGCAGCGAGTGCGAGGGCGCGGCGAACTGGGTCGCGGACGCGCTGCGCGCCGAGGGCTTCCAGGATGTGGCGCTGCTCGACACCCCGGACGGTTCGCAGTCCGTCTACGGCATCCTGCCCGGCCCGGTCGGCGCGCCGACGGTGCTGCTCTACGCGCACTACGACGTACAGCCCAAGCTCGACGAGTCGGCGTGGCTCACCCCGCCGTTCGAGCTGACCGAGCGGAACGGGCGCTGGTACGGGCGCGGCACCGCCGACTGCAAGGGCGGTGTGGTCATGCACCTGCTCGCGCTGCGCGCCCTGAAGGCGAACGGCGGCGTCCCGGTGACGGTCAAGGTGATCGTCGAGGGTTCGGAGGAGCAGGGCACCGGCGGTCTGGAGCGGTACGCCGAGCAGCACCCGGAGGTCCTCGTCTCCGACGCCATCGTGATCGGCGACGCGGGCAACTTCCGGGTGGGCCTGCCGACGGTGACGGCGACCCTGCGGGGCATGACGATGATCCGGGTCGGCATCGAGACCCTTGAGGGCAATCTGCACTCCGGTCAGTTCGGCGGCGCCGCTCCGGACGCGCTGGCCGCGCTGATCCGCGTCCTGGACTCGCTGCGCGGGCCCGACGGCTCCACCGTCATCGACGGGCTGCCCGCCGACGACACCTGGGAGGGGTTGCAGTACCCGGAGGAGGACTTCCGGCGGGACGCGAAGGTCCTCTCGGGCGTCGACCTGCCGGGCTCCGGGACCGTCGCGGACCGGGTGTGGGCCCGTCCGGCCGTCACCGTGGTCGGCATCGACTGCCAGCCGGTGGCCGGTGCGACCCCGTCGGTGCCGTCCTCGGCGCGCGCGCAGGTGAGCCTGCGGGTGCCGCCGGGTCAGGACGCGGCCGAGGCGACGAAGCTGCTCTTCGCGCACATCGAGAAGCACACGCCGTGGAACGCCCGGGTGACCCTGGAGCAGGTCGGTCAGGGCCAGCCGTTCCAGGCGGACACGTCGAGCCCGGCGTACGCGTCGATGGCGGAGGCGATGCGGGTCGCGTACCCGGGCGAGGAGATGCAGACGGCGGGTCTCGGCGGCTCGATCCCGCTCTGCAACACACTGGCCTCGCTCTACCCGGAGGCGGAGATCCTGCTGATCGGCCTGAGCGAGCCGGAGGCGCAGATCCACGCGCCGAACGAGTCGGTCTCGCCTGAGGAGCTGGAGCGCCTCTCCGTGGCCGAGGCGCACTTCCTCGCCAACTACGCCCGCTCCAAGCAGGGCTGACGCTACGCCGGTTCAGCGTTCGGCGAAGCTCGCCGAGAGCGTAAGAGGCATACGGCGGACCCGCGCGGACGCGTAGGTTCGCCGTATGGAACTCCTTCCGGTCACCCCTCGGCTTCACCTCCTCGACTTCTCCATCGGCCAGGCCTATCTGTGGCGGGACGAGGAGGAGTTGACGCTGATCGACGCCGGTTGGGCCGGTACGGCGGACACGACGGCGCGGACGATACGGGCGGCCGGTCTCGATCCGGACCGGCTGCGGCGGATCGTGCTCACCCACTGCCACCGGGACCATGTGGGCTCGGCGCTCGCGCTCGCCGACCGGCACGGCGCCGAGATCGTCGCGCACCGGCTCGACGCTCCCGTGATCCGGGGCGAGGCGCCGGTGCCGGAGCCCGAGCTGCTCGACTGGGAGGTGCCGATCTTCGAGCACGGTCTGACCTCTCCGGAAGCACCGCCGACCCGGGTCGACCGGGAGGTCGAGGACGGGGAGGAGCTGGGGTTCGGCGACGGGGCCTTCGTGGTCCACACGCCGGGGCACACGCCCGGTTCGATCGCGGTCCATCTGCCGCGCCATGGCGTGCTGTTCGCCGGGGACACGGTGGCGTCCGTGGGCGAGGTCATGTTCGGCGTGCTCCATGTCGACCGCGCCCTGGCCGCGCGGTCGATGCGCGCCCTCGCCGCGCTGGCCCCTTCGGTCCTGTGCTGCGGCCACGGCGCCCCGGTGACCGAGGACACGGCGGCCCGGCTGACGGCGGCCGCGCCGTAGTCGGTGGACGGGGCCCGCAGGGCTCCCCCGCCGTCAGTCGGCCGGGACGCCCGCCTCCAGGTTGAGGACGGTGCCGCGCTCGCGGGCGCGCAGGGCCCAGCGGAGGCGGCGGTAGCGGACGGGCGGCAGCAGGTCCGCCGCCTCCTCCTCGGTGACGAAGCGCCAGTCGCGCAGTTCGGCGCCGGGGAGGCGGAGGCGCCCGATGTCGGCCGCGCCGAGTCCGCCGCCGTCGAAGAGGAAGCGCAGTCCGCCGTACGCGGGCGGCTCGGGGGGCTCCCAGTCGACGAGCAGCAGCCGGGGTACGGCGGCGAGTTCGAGGCCCAGTTCCTCGGTGACCTCGCGCATGCCCGCGCGGGCCGGGGCCTCGCCGGACTCGACGACGCCGCCGGGGAACTCCCAGCCGGGCTTGTAGGTGGGGTCGACGAGCAGGAAGCGGCCGTGCTCGTCGAAGAGGAGGACGCCCGAGGCGAGCGTCTCCCGGGTCGGCCGGGGGGTCTGGACGATCCCGCAGGAGGCGGCGCGCCCGGATTCGAGCGCGTCGGCGATGTCCCGGGCCGTCTCGGACGCGCTCAGTGCCGAGGTGTCGACGGTGTACGCGTCGGCGGCGAGCCAGCCGAGGGCTTCGCGGTAGGGCGCGAGGTGGGCGTGGCACCAGTCGCGGACGCGGGCGTCGGTCTCGGGGTCGCCGTAGTCGGCGCGGTCCTCGATCCGTCGGCGCAGGATCGTTTCCTCCGAGGCGAGGAGGACATGGCGCACATCGATGCGGCGGGCGGCGAGCCCGCCGAAGATCTCGTCCCGGTACTCCTGGCGCAGCAGGGTCATCGGGACCACCAGGACGCCGCCGACCTCGGCGAGCAGGGCGGCGGCCGTGTCCACCACCAGGCGCCGCCACATCGGCAGGTCCTGGTAGTCCTCGACCTCCGCGAGCCGCTTGGCCGGCAGCAGGGCCCGCAGGCTGCCGCCGGTGGCCTCGGGGTCGTACAGCGTGCTGTTCGGGATCAGGTCGACCAGTTCACGTGCGGTGGAGGTCTTCCCCGCGCCGAACGCGCCGTTGAGCCAGACGATCACGATTCCCCCTCTTCGACGGCCCCCTGTGGCTTGCCCCACACCCTGCCACGGAAACCCGTGAACACATGTCCGGGCACGCGTGGACGGAGTGCGGCCGACCGGGCGCCCGGCGCACGTGCGGCGCGCCCGGCGCGGGCCCCGCCGACCTGCCGGTCCGTGTCACTTGCCGCCGGTCTGTGCCCCTGCTTCACCGCTCCGGGCCACCGCCCCGCCGGTCCGCCTCGCCCCCCCTGCCGGTCCGTCTCACGCCCCCTTCGTCCGCCTCCCCCTCCACCGCACCCCGTCACTCCCCGCTGTCCCCGTCACGCTCCCACCATCTCCGTCACGCCTCCGTCGAGTCGCCTGGTTCCCGCCCCGGCCGGCTGCCCTGCGCACCCGCCGGGCCTCCCGGGCCCGCCCAGGCCGCAGCCGCCGCGCCCAGGAGGCCCGCGTCGGTGCCCGTGGCGGCCGGGAGCACCGTCAGGTCGCGGAGGAAGGACAGGGTGGCGTACTCGGCGAGGGCGTGGCGGAGCGGGGTGAACAGGATCTCGCCCGCGCGGGCGACGCCGCCGCCCACGACCGCGATGTCGATCTCGACGAGGGCCGCCGTGGTGGCGATGCCCGCCGCCAGGGCCCTCGCCGCCCGTGCGAAGGCGGCGAGGGCGATCGGGTCCCCCGCGTGGGCGGCGGCGGCCACCCCTGCGGCGGAGGCGTCGCCGTCGCGTCCCGGCCGCCAGCCGTTCCCCAGGGCGCGGCGGGCCAGGTGCGGGCCGCTGGCAAGGCGCTCCACGCAGCCGCGTCCGCCGCAGGCGCAGGGGTCGCCGTCCAGGTCCACCACGATGTGGCCGATGTGACCGGCGTTTCCGGTGGGGCCCGGGTGGAGTCGGCCGCCGAGGACGAGCCCGCCGCCGACGCCCGTGGAGACCACCAGGCCCAGCGCGTTGTCATGGCCCCGGGCCGCACCGAGCCAGTGTTCGGCCGCCGCCATGGCGACGCCGTCGCCGACCAGGGTGACGGGCCGTCCGCCCGTCGCCCGGCGCACCCGTTCCACCAGCGGATACGCTCGCCAGCCCGGCACGTTGACCGGGCTGACGGTCCCCCGCTCGGCGTCCACGGGCCCCGCGCTGCCGATGCCGACGGCCCCGGCCGCGTCCCAGAGCGGGGAAGCGGACAGCCGCGTGAGCACCGCTTCGACCGCGCGCATCACCGTCTCGCCGTCCTCCCGCGCGGGCGTGGGCCGCAGGGCGCGGACCCGGATGTCTCCCCCGGCGTCGACCAGGGCTCCGGCGATCTTGGTGCCGCCGATGTCGAGGGCGATGACGAGGCCTTCGGCGGAGCCCGGGTCGGATTCGGTCTGCATGGGCGCGGGATCTCCAGTCGGGGCGGGCGGAAGCAGGACGGTACCGTACAGTCTCCGCTCGGCTTGACAACGTTGTCCAGCCTCTATGCTTCGGCCCGAGAGAGACGGTCGGGCATCGCTCGGCAGAAGGCCGCCGCCCGATCTCCGACCCTTGACGGAGGAACCGCGCACCGTGGCCGACACCGCTCGCCGCCCCGACCACCGCTACGGAAACCGGCCCACGATGAAGGACGTCGCCGCGCGCGCAGGCGTCGGCCTGAAAACGGTGTCCCGGGTGGTGAACGGCGAGCCGGGGGTGACGGCGGAGACCGAGCGGCGGGTCCAGGCGGCCATCGAGGTGCTCGGGTTCCGCCGCAACGACAGCGCGAGGGTGCTGCGCAAGGGCCGCACCGCGACCGTCGGTCTCGTCCTGGAGGACCTCGCCGACCCGTTCTACGGTCCGCTCAGCCGGGCGGTGGAGGAGGTCGCGCGGGCGCACGGGGCGCTGCTCGTCAACGGGTCGAGCGCCGAGGACCCGGACCGGGAGCAGGAGTTGGCGCTCGCCCTGTGCGCGCGCCGGGTCGACGGTCTGATCGTGATCCCCTCCGGCGACGACCACCGTTATCTGGAGCCGGAGATCAGGGCGGGTGTCGCCACCGTCTTCGTGGACCGGCCCGCGGGGCTCATCGAGGCGGACGCCGTGCTCTCGGACAGTTTCGGCGGGTCCCTTGAGGGGGTGGCGCATCTGATCGCCCACGGGCATCGCCGGATCGGTTTCATCGGCGACCGGCCCCGTATCCACACCTCGGCCGAGCGGCTGCGCGGCTACCGCGCGGCGATGGAGGACGCGGGGCTGCCGGTCAGGGACGCGTGGGTGGCGCTCGGGCCCACCGACCCCGGGCGGGTGCGTGCGGCGGTACGGGGGATGCTGACGGGACCGGAGCCCGTGACGGCGTTCTTCGCGGGGAACAACCGGGTGACGGTCACGGTGGTCCGGGTCCTCGCCGGGCATCCCCGGCCGGTGGCGCTGGTCGGTTTCGACGACATCGAGCTGGCCGATCTGCTCGGCATCACCGTGATCGCCCAGGACGCCGCCGCCCTCGGCAGGACGGCGGCGGAGCGTCTGTTCCGGCGGCTCGAAGGGGGCGGCGGGGCGCCGGAGCGGGTGGTGCTCGGCACGACGCTCCTCGTCCGGGGCTCGGGGGAGCTGCCGCCGCCGGGCGCCTGACGGGCCCCGCCCCCGGCGAACCCGGGGCGGGGCGGCGGCTCCGGCTACTCCGCCGAGGCGGTGAGGTCGCCCCGGCGCGGGGCGGCGAAGCGGTGGAGTGCGGCGCGGTCGAGTCCGGTGAGGGCGTCGACCTCGGCGGTGTCGAGGGCGCCGCAGTCGATGCCCCGGAGGAGGTAGGAGCCGAGGGCCTTGGCGGTGGCGGGCTCGTCCATGACGTCGCCGCCCGCGTGGTTGGCGTAGGCGGCCAGGCGCTTGGCTGCGGTCTCGAAGCCCTCGCGGTAGAAGGCGAAGACGGCTGCGTAGCGGGTGGGGATGTGGCCGGGGTGCATGTCCCAGCCCTGGTAGTAGGCGCGGGCGAGGGCGCGTCGGGTGAGGCCGTAGTGGAGGCGCCAGGCCTCGTGGACGTGGGCGGTGGTGCCGACGGGCAGGACGTTGGTGGAGCCGTCGGAGACGCGGACTCCGGTGCCCGCGGCGGCGACCTGCATGATCGCCTTGGCGTGGTCGGCGGCCGGGTGGTCGCTCGCCTGGTAGGCGGCGGAGACGCCGAGGCAGGCGCTGTAGTCGAAGGTGCCGTAGTGCAGTCCGGTGGCGCGGCCCTCGGCGGCGCCGATCATCCGGGCGACGGCGGCGGTGCCGTCGGCGGCGAGGATGGACTGGCTGGTCTCGATCTGGATCTCGAAGCCGAGGCGGCCCGCGTCGAGGCCGTGCGCCTTCTCGAAGGCTTCGAGGAGGCGCACGAAGGCGGTGACCTGTTCGGGGTAGGTCACCTTGGGGAGGGTGAGGACGAGGCCTTCGGGGAGGCCGCCGTTCTCCATGAGGCCGGTGAGGAAGACGTCGGTGGTGCGGATGCCCCGGTCGCGTACGGCGGACTCCATGCACTTCATGCGGATGCCCGTGTACGGGGCCGCGGTGCCGTCGCGCCGGGCCTCGGTGACGAGGCGGGCGGCGCGGGCGGCGTCCCGGTCCTCGTCCGTGCCGGTGTAGCCGTCCTCGAAGTCGATGCGCAGGTCTTCGACGGGCTCGCGGCGCAGCTTGGCGACGACTCGGTCGTAGACGTCCTGGGCGAGGGCGTCGGGGAGGCCGAGGGCGGCGGCGAAGGAGGCGGCGTCGGGGGCGTGCTCGTCGAGGGCGGCGAGTGCCCGGTCACCCCAGGAGCGGATGGTTCCGGCCTCGAAGGCGTCGCCCGGTACGTACACGGTGTGGACGGGCTGGCGGGTGCCGGGGTCCCCGGGGTAGCGGCGCTCCAGTTCGGCGTCCACGGCGGCGAGGGAGGCGCTGATGTCCTCGCTGACCGCGCCCGCGAGGCTTGTCGGCACCTTCTCCTGCTGACCCATCCCACACCCTCCTGTTTTCCGCTGAACGGAATCGACAATCCGTATGGCGAAGTTAGTGGGCGGTGTTGCGCACGTCAATGGGTGTCCGGAAGGAGTCGGGCCCCTCGGTCGTACCTCCGGGAACGGCCCGGCCGTGTGGCCGGAAACGGCCGGGGGCCGCGCGGTGACGATCACCACGCGGCCCCCGGACCGGTACGACGAGGGAGGCTCAGCCCTTGCGGGACTCGATCTCCTCGGTGAGCTGCGGGACGACGTCGAACAGGTCGCCGACGACGCCGTAGTCGACCAGCTCGAAGATCGGCGCCTCGGCGTCCTTGTTGATCGCGACGATCGTCTTCGAGGTCTGCATGCCCGCGCGGTGCTGGATCGCGCCGGAGATGCCGGAGGCGATGTACAGCTGCGGCGAGACCGACTTGCCGGTCTGGCCGACCTGGCTGGAGTGCGGGTACCAGCCGGCGTCGACGGCGGCGCGGGAGGCGCCGACGGCGGCACCGAGCGAGTCGGCGAGCGCCTCGATGATCGCGAAGTTCTCGGCGCCGTTGACGCCTCGGCCGCCGGAGACCACGATCGCGGCCTCGGTCAGCTCCGGGCGGCCGGTGGACTCGCGCGGGGTGCGGGCGGTCACCTTGGTGCCGGTGGCCAGCGCGCCGAAGGAGACCGCGAGGGCCTCGACGGCGCCGGCGGCCGGGGCGGCCTCGACGGGGGCCGAGTTCGGCTTGACCGTGATGACCGGGGTGCCCTTGGAGACACGGGACTTGGTGGTGAAGGAGGCGGCGAACGCGGCCTGCGTCGCGACCGGGCCCTCGTCTCCGGCTTCCAGGTCCACGGCGTCGGTGATGAGGCCGGAGCCGATGCGGACGGCGAGGCGGGCCGCGATCTCCTTGCCCTCGGCGGAGGACGGGACGAGCACGGCGGCCGGGGACACGGCCTCGTAGGCGGCCTGGAGGGCGTCGACCTTCGGGACGACGAGGTACTCGGCGAACTCCGGCGCGTCGGCGGTGAGGACCTTCACCGCGCCGTGCTCGGCGAGCGCGGCGGCGGTGTCGGCGGCGCCGTTGCCGAGGGCGACGGCGACCGGCTCGCCGATGCGGCGGGCGAGGGTCAGCAGCTCCAGGGTGGGCTTGCGGACGGCTCCGTCGACGTGGTCGACGTAGACGAGGATCTCAGCCATGGGACTTTCATCTCCTGCGAACGAAAAAGGGGCGGTCGGAAGGGCTCGCACGGGCCGGGAGGGTGCGTCCGGCCCGCGGGGCTGAGTCCTAGATGAACTTCTGCTCCGCGAGGAAGCCGGCGAGCTGCCTGCCGCCCTCGCCCTCGTCCTTGACGATCGTTCCGGCGGTGCGCGCCGGACGCTCGGTGGCGGAGTCGACCGCGGTCCAGGAGCCTTCGAGACCCACTTCCCCGGCTTCGAGGCCGAGGTCGGAGAGGTCGAGGGACTCGACCGGCTTCTTCTTGGCCGCCATGATGCCCTTGAAGGAGGGGTAGCGCGCCTCGCCGGACTGGTCGGTCACGGAGACGACGGCCGGGAGGGAGGCCTCCAGCTGCTCGGAGGCGGTGTCGCCGTCGCGGCGGCCGGTGACCTTGCCGTCCTCGATGCCGACCTCGGAGAGCAGGGTGACCTGCGGGACGCCCAGACGCTCGGCGAGGATGGCCGGGAGGACGCCCATGACGCCGTCGGTGGAGGCCATGCCCGCGATGACGACGTCGTAGCCGGTCTTCTCGATCGCCTTGGCGAGCACCAGGGAGGTGGCCATGACGTCGCTGCCGTGCAGGTCGTCGTCCTCGACGTGGACGGCCTTGTCGGCGCCCATGGAGAGCGCCTTGCGCAGGGCGTCCTTGGCGTCCTCGGGGCCGACGGTGACCACGGTGACCTCGGCGTCGTCGGCCTCTTCGGCGATCTGGAGCGCCTGCTCGACCGCGTACTCGTCAAGCTCCGACAGCAGGCCGTCGACGTCGTCGCGGTCGACGGTCAGGTCATCGGCGAAGTGCCGGTCGCCGGTGGCGTCGGGCACGTACTTCACACAGACAACGATCCTCAAGCTCACGCCGGCTCTCCTACTGCATCGTCATAACTTGGCTGCCTTGTCGCTTGGCAGCATAGGCGCCTGAAGGGCGGGTTTCCGGTCGGGGCGGCGGACGCCCCGACCGAAATATTACTCGCCAGTAGACCCAGTTGGCGACCGGTAAGCAAGCGCTCAGGAATGTGATCTGCCCAACGCGCGGAAAGCCGTCCGCGCGGGAACTCTCAGTCGCGCAGGGCGTTGAAGCGGCCGTGGTGGTAGAGCAGCGGCCGGCCCGCCCCGTCGGGGTCGCCCGCGATCGCCTGCGCGATCACGATCCGGTGGTCCCCCGCGGGCACCCGGGCCACCACACGGCAGACCAGCCAGGCGAGGACGCCGTCGAGCACGGGGACGCCCTCGGGGCCGGTGCTCCAGCGGGTCCCCTCGCCGAAGCGGTCGGCTCCGCTGCGCGCGAAGAGGGCGGCCAGCTCCTGCTGGTGCTCGCCGAGTATGTGCACGCCGATGTGCTCGGCCTCGGCGAGCACGGGCCAGCTGGAGGAGGAGACACCCACCCCGAAGGAGATCAAGGGGGGCTCGGCGGCGACGGAGTTGAGCGAGGTGGCGGTGAAACCGACGGGGTGCTCGCCGTGCGCGGTGACGACCGCGACACCGGCCGCGTGCCGGCGGAAGACGGAGCGGAGCAGGTCGGGAGAGGCCTGCCGGGGGACGCCGAGAGGGGGAACGGTACGAAGCTCGGGCGAAACCGTCATGGAGTTGTCCTTCTGCGAGGGCTGCATGGAAGTGGTCCTGGGGTCGTCAGACACCCGGACAGCGCGCGCTCGCGTTGCGGGCCAGGTCCACATGGGGCCGGCCGTAGAGAAGGAGTTCTGGGGGCACACCGTCAGGGTGACGATCGTTGCCGCGTGCAGTCAAGCGCGTACCGCGATGTGGGAGGAGTGTCACGGCGTCAGAGCACCCGGCCCAGGGCCGCGATGACATCCGCCGTGCGGGGCTGCCCGGCGGCGCGCCGCATGATGCGACCCGCCGCGTCGAGGACGAGGACGGTGGGAGTGCGGGTGACCCCGAGTTCGCGGACGAGCGCGAGCCGCTCCTCCGCGTCGATCTCCACGTGCCCGACGCCCGGGACCATGGCGGCGACCTCGGCCAGGGTGCGGCGGGTGGCGCGGCAGGGCTGACAGAAAGCGCTGGAGAACTGGACGAGGGTGGCCCGCTCCCCCAGCGGCGCGCCGAGCACCTCCGGATCAAGGATCCCGGTGGTCATCCTTCCCCCTCCTCCGCTTCGTTTCCGTTCCCCGTGGTGCAGCGTCACACGAGAGCATTCGATTCCCGCCCCCGCAACCGCGAGTGACGAGAATCTCCCCGTATGAAGCCGTCTGGACTGGTCACGACGGCCCACATGGGGCACGATCTGCCCAAAGCCGAAAACCTACGGCCGCGTAACTTCGCCGGGAGACCCTCCCCAGGCAGACGAAGAAGAGGTTCCTCTCCGATGGCAGAACTCGTCTACCGGCCGGTCATCGGTGCCGCGCTCACCCTGTTCAAGGCACTCGATCTGAAGATCGACACCCAGGGTTCCGAGCACATCCCGCGGACCGGAGGGGCGGTGCTGGTCAGCAACCACATCAGCTACCTCGACTTCATCTTCACCGGGCTCGCGGCCCGCCCGCAGAAGCGTCTGGTGCGCTTCATGGCGAAGGACTCGGTCTTCCGGCACAAGGTCTCGGGACCGCTCATGCGCGGCATGAAGCACATCCCGGTGGACCGCACCCAGGGCGAGCACGCCTACCGGCACGCCCTGGAGTCGCTGCGCGCCGGGGAGATCATCGGCGTCTTCCCCGAGGCGACGATCTCCCCCTCGTTCACGCTGAAGGGCTTCAAGACGGGCGCGGCGCGCCTCGCGCAGGAGGCGGGCGTCCCGCTGGTCCCGATGGCGCTGTGGGGCACCCAGCGGATCTGGACGAAGGGCCGGCCGAGGAACTTCAAGCGCAGCCACATCCCGGTGACGATCCGGGTCGGCGAGCCCGTGGAGGCGCCCGCCGACCAGTACGCGGGCGCGATCACCCGTCGGCTGCGCGGACGCGTCCAGGAGCTTCTGGAGGCGGCCCAGCGCGCCTATCCGGTCCGCCCCAAGGACGCGGGCGACACCTGGTGGGTGCCCGCGCACCTCGGGGGTACGGCTCCGACGCCCGCCCAGGTCAAGGAAGCCGGCTGACCCTGGCGGGGTGGCTCACTCCGGGTCGCGGACGGTGATCCGGGCGCCGGGGCTGAGCTTTTCGAGCGACCGTGCCAGCTCGGCGCCCGCCGCTCGGAGTTCGTCCCCGGTCATGGGGGCGAGCGACTCCAGGAGGAAGAAGGCGTCGGTGGTGTCGTCGTCGATCCGGGTACGGGGGCCCTGGCGCCAGTTCCAGCGGCGGCAGGTGACGCCCTCCTCGTCGCGCCAGACGATCTCGCCGGGCTCGGGGTGCTCGACGGTCTCCGCGCCGCCCGCCATGGTGACGAAGGGCTCGTCCCCACCGGCCCTGACCAGGCTCATGGCGCCCTGGACGCGGCTCAGGTCCTCGCCGCCGACCGGGATCAGACGGGCGACGCTGACCGCGTTGTAGGCGTCGACCAGCCGGTTGATCCGGGGCAGTCCGCCGTCCGCGAGGGCGCGCCGGGCGAGCGCCTCCGCCGAGTTGCGCGTACGGGAGGGCTTGGCGCCGAACGCGGTGTACGCGGCGCGCCAGGCGGCGATGTGCGGGTCCTGGTCGGGGGTGCGGCCGTCGAGCCGTTCGGCGAGCCGCCGCGCGGCCTCGTCGAGAAGCGCCGAACTGGCCTCGTCGCTGGGCCCGTTGACCAGTCCGCGGGCTTCGACCAGCAGGAAGCTGAAGCCGGGGGCGAGGGTGCGCACTTCTTCGGAGACTGTGAGCGTGAGGGTCATGATCCGCCGTTCGCCGGTGTCCGGGGTCAGAGCTCGGTGGGGAGCGTCCGCCAGAGGGTGGGCCGGTCGGGGGCGGCGCGCAGTGCGTCGAGGACGACCGGATGTGGTTCAGCATAGAGCACCGGATAGTCCACTTCATTGAACTCCGGGCGTACGGTCCAGGCCAGCCGCTCCTCCCCGATCGAGAACCGGGCGTCGACGCCGGGCTTGTTGCCGCGCGGGTCCTGCCGGGCCCAGGTCCGCTCCCCCGGGAGCAGGACGGCGACGAGACCGTGGAGCACCGGACGCGATCCGTCGTCGTCGGCGAGCCGCTGGTAGCAGAGGGCCGCCGGGATCCCCCGGGCACGCAGGAGCGCGGCGTACGCCACCGCCTTGGCGTAGCAGATGCCGGTGCGCTCCTCCAGGACGTCGGAGGCGCGCCAGGTGACGCGGAGGTCGCCGGAGTCGGCGGAGTGCGGGATGGTGTCGCGGACGTGCGCGAAGGCCGCTTCGGCGTATGCGTATGCGTCCGGGTGTTCCCGGGAGAGGTGTTCGACGACGCGTCCGACCGTCGGATGCTCGTGGTCGACGGCTTCACCGGGGGCCAGATAGGCGGCGATGTCCGGGTTCTGCTGGATGAGTTCCATGTGGGGGGAGCGTACGGAAACGGCCGGACGGAAGTCAATGACTTTCCATCCGGCCGTATATTCATGCAGCCCGGGTCAGTGGGCGATCTCTTCCTTCAGGGCCTGGAGGAAGGCGTCCACGTCGTCCTCCGTGGTGTCGTAGGCGCACATCCAGCGCACATCACCGGCCGCCTCGTCCCAGAAGTAGAAGCGGAAGCGCTTCTGGAGGCGTCGGGACACCTCGTGCGGCAGGCGGGCGAAGACCGCGTTGGCCTGCACCGGGTAGAGGATCTCCACCCCGTCGACCTCGCGCACCCCGGCGGCGAGCCGACGGGCCATCGCGTTGGCGTGACCCGCGTTGCGCAGCCACAGGTCCTTCGCGAGGAGGGCTTCCAGCTGCACCGACACGAAGCGCATCTTCGACGCGAGCTGCATGGACAGCTTGCGCAGGTGCTTCATGTGGCTGACCGTGCCGGGGTCGAGGACCACGACCGCCTCGCCGAACATCATGCCGTTCTTCGTGCCGCCGTAGGACAGCACGTCGACGCCCACCTCGCTGGTGAACGCGCCCATCGGCACGCCGAGCGAGGCGGCGGCGTTGGCTATCCGGGCCCCGTCGAGGTGCACCTTCATGCCCTTGGCGTGGGCGTGCTCGACGATCGCGCGGATCTCGTCCACCGTGTAGACGGTGCCCAGCTCGGTGTTCTGGGTGATCGAGACGACCTGCGGCATCGCCCGGTGCTCGTCCTCCCAGCCCCAGGCCTGCCGGTCGATCAGCTCAGGGGTGAGCTTGCCGTCCGGAGTGGGCACGGTGAGCAGCTTGAGGCCGCCCATCCGCTCCGGAGCGCCGCCCTCGTCCACGTTGATGTGGGCGGACTCGGCGCAGATCACCGCGCCCCAGCGGTCGGTGAGCGCCTGGAGGGCGGTCACGTTGGCCCCCGTGCCGTTGAAGACCGGGAAGGCCTCGGCGGCGGGGCCGAAGTGGCCGCGCATGATCTGCTGGAGGTGTTCGGTGTACTGGTCCTCGCCGTAGGCGACCTGGTGGCCGTCGTTGGCGAGGGCGAGGGCCGCGAGGATCTCCGGGTGGGCGCCGGCGTAGTTGTCGCTGGCGAAGCCCCGGACCGAGGGGTCGTGGCGACGACGGGCGTCGGTCCGGAGTCCGGGGTGCGCGGTCACGGCTTGGGGGTCAGCCACAGACGCTGTCCATTCAGTTCCTGGGCGGGCTTGCTCCACAGGCCGACGATCTCGCGGGCCAGGTCGTCGACGTCGGTGAAGCCCGCGAATTTCGCATCGGGGCGTTCGGCGCGCATGGCGTCGTGCACCAGTGCCTTGATCACCAGGATGGCAGCCGCCGCCTGGGGGCCTTCGTCTCCCCCGAGCTTGCGGAAGGAGTCGGCCATGGCGAGGGTCCAGGCCTCGGCCGCCGCCTTGCCCGCGTTGTACGCGGCGTTCCGCGCGACCGGCTTGTGCGCGCCGACCTGGCTGATCAGGGCGTAGCGACCCCGGCCGCCGCCGCGCAGCAGGGCGTCGTGGAAGGCGAGGGAGGTGTGCTGGACGGTGCGGACGAGGAGCTTCTCCAGGAAGTCCCAGTCCTTGAGGTCCGTCTCGGTGAAGGAGGGGCTGCCGCGCCAGCCTCCGACGAGGTGGACCAGGCCGTCGACGCGGCCGAATTCCTTCTCCGTCTTGTCGGCCCAGTCGCGGGTGGCGGCCAGGTCGAGCAGGTCGACGGTGTCGCCGACGACCTTGGCGCCGCCGTGGGCGTAGCTGGCGGCGTCGACGGCCTCCGCGAGGCGGGCCGGGTCGGCGTCGGACGCGACCACGGTGGCGCCCGCCTCGGCGAGGCGCAGCAGGGCCGCGCGGCCCGCGGGTCCCGCCGCTCCGGCGACCGCGATGACGGCGCCGTCGAGCGGCCCGCCGTTTCCGTTGGCGTTCATGGGCGACGCCTCCTCCGTGTTCTCGGTGCCCGCGCTCACGCGGCGGCCCGCTCTGCCCGCGGGGCGCCGGTGGCGGTGATCCCCTTCGTCTCGGCGATCACGCCCTTCAGCTTCTTGGCGAGGGCCTCGAAGAACATGCTGAGCGGAAACTCGTCGGGAAGCACGTCGTCGACGAGCTTGCGCGGCGGGAGGGAGAGGTCCAGGGCCTCGGGACCCTTGGCCCAGGTGGAGCCCGGGTGGGGGGCGAGATAGGCGGAGACCAGCTCGTACGCCTTGAACCAGTGGACGAGCTTCGGGCGGTCGATGCCGTCGCGGTAGAGCGTCTCGATCTCGGCGCAGAGGCGGTTGGTGACCTCGGGGGCCCGCTGCCAGTCGATCTTGAGGGTGTTGTCCGTCCAGCGCACCACGTCGTTCTTGTGCAGGTACGCGAAGAGGAGCTGGCCGCCGAGACCGTCGTAGTTGCGGTTGCGGTCGCCGGAGAGCGGGAAGCGGAACATGCGGTCGAAGAGGACCGCGTACTGCACGTCACGGCCGTGCGTGTTGCCTTCGGCCTCCAGCTTCACAGCCTCCTTGAAGGCGGTGAGGTCGCAGCGCAGCTCTTCGAGGCCGTACATCCAGAAGGGCTGGCGCTGCTTGATCATGAAGGGGTCGAAGGGCAGGTCCCCGTGGCTGTGGGTGCGGTCGTGGACCATGTCCCAGAGCACGAAGGCCTGCTCGCAGCGGGTCTGGTCGCCGATCATCGCGGCGATGTCGTCCGGCAGCTCGATGCCGAGGGTGTCGACGGCCGCCTCGGTCACCTTGCGGAAGCGGGCCGCCTCGCGGTCGCAGAAGATGCCGCCCCAGGTGAAGCGCTCGGGGGCCTCGCGGACGGCGATGGTCTCCGGGAAGAGGACGGCGGAGTTGGTGTCGTACCCGCTGGTGAAGTCCTCGAAGGTGATGCCGCAGAAGAGCGGGTTGTCGTAGCGGGTGCGTTCCAGCTCCGAGAGCCACTCGGGCCAGACCATGCGGAGCACGACGGCTTCGAGGTTGCGGTCCGGGTTCCCGTTCTGCGTGTACATCGGGAAGAGCACGAGGTGCTGAAGTCCGTCGACGCGGTCGGCGGCCGGGTGGAAGGTGAGCAGCGAGTCCAGGAAGTCCGGGACGGTGAAGCCGCTCTCGCCCCACTTGCGCAGGTCGGAGACGAGGGCGCGGTGATAGGCGCCGTCGTGCGGGACGAGCGGGGAGAGCTGCTCGATGGCGGAGGTGACGCGGTCGAGGGTCAGCTCCGCGAGGGAGCGGGCGGGCGCGCCCTCGCGCCCGAAGTCGATGGAGCCGTCCGTGCTCTGCCAGGTGCGGATCTCTTCCACGGCGTTCTTGAGCTCGGGCCAGGCGGGGTGATCGATCACTCGGGCTTCGGTGGATATCCCCCCACCGGTCATGTCCTGCTCAAGAATTTCCGTCATGCCACTTCCTCCACAGGAGAACCTCGCGTAAAGACACCGTAACCACCGACGGTTCTTCGCCACAAGAGGAGCATGGGAAAATTTCCGGTAACACCCCCCTGTCAACAGAAGTTTTTCCTGTTACTCAGGGGGGAATCCCTTCTTCCGCCGGAGGGCTCACGCCAGCGGCTTCACCAGGAGCTCGAACTCCAGGTCGTCACGCTGAGGCACCCCGAAGCGCTCGTCCCCGTAAGGGAACGGCGACATCCGCCCGGTGCGCCGGTAGCCGCGCCGCTCGTACCAGGCCACCAGCTCCTCGCGTACGGAGATCACCGTCATGTGCATCTCCCGCGCGCCCCACAGCTCGCGGACCCGGCGCTCGGCCTCCGCGATGATCAGCTTGCCCAGTCCCGCGCCCTGGAGCTCGGGACGGACGGCGAACATGCCGAAGTAGGCCGCCTCGCCCCGGTCCTCCAGCTGGCAGCAGGCCACCAGGACGCCATCGCGCTCCACCACCAGAAGACAGCTGCCGGGCGTGGTGATCACCGCCGCCACCCCCTCGGCGTCGGTGCGCTGCCCCTGGAGGAGGTCCGCCTCCGTGGTCCAGCCGCCCCGGCTGTCGTCGCCCCGGTAGGCCGACTCGACGAGCGGGACGAGTGCCGGGACGTCGTCGAGGACCGCCTCCCGGTAGGTGATCCGGCCGGTCTCGTGAGGCGTGGCGGTTTCCATGCGAGCAGGGCTCCCCTCGGGCGCTGACGATCGCGGTGCGCGACCCGGCCCGAGCCTAACGCGCCCCCCTCACCGCCCCTGCCGTACGCCCGTGCGCGACCGTGCGCCCGCGTGTGCCGGGCGGGCGGCGGGCATGCCTCCGGGGAGCGGACCGCGTCGAGGGGGAGGTGTGCCGTGCACGGAGCGGCCCTGTCCGGATGGCTGATGGTCGCGCTGTGCGCGGCCACGGGGGCGTACTGCCTGCTCCGCATGCGCGAGGGCACCGGGATCGAGCGCCGGGCGGCGGGCGGCGAGGCGGTGATGGGCTTCGGCATGGCCGCCATGGCGCTGCCCGCCGCCGCGCTCACCCCGCCCGAGTGGAGCTGGACGGTGTACGCGGCGGTGTTCGGCACGGCCGCCCTGCACGGCCTCTTCGCGATCCGCCGCGGCGGCCACCATCTGCACCACCTGGTGGGCTCGCTCGCCATGGTCTACATGGCGGTGGCGATGGCGGCGGCCGGCCCCGGAGCACACACGGCGCACCACGGGGGCACGACGGCGGGCGTCCCCGTACTCACCGGCAGCCTCCTCCTCTATTACGGGGTGTACGTGCTCCACACGGGCGCGCGGCTCGTCCCGGCGCCGGGACCCGCGCCGGGGCCGGTCCCGGGAGCGGTCCCTGCGGGCACCGGCGGAGGAGGGCCCGCCGGGAGCGCCCGGCCGGAACTGGCACGGGTCTGCCGCCTCTCGATGGCGCTCGCGATGGTCGCGATGCTGGTGACGCTCTGACCCGCCTTCACCGCGGGGAGCCCGGGGCTGGGGCTGGGAGCCCGGGGCTGGGGCTGGGACTGGGAGCCCGAGGCTGAGGCTGAGGCTGGGACTGGAAGCCCGGGGCTGGGGCTGGGCCTGCTTCTGAGTCTGCGGCCCGGCGGGAGGGGCCCGCGTGCGACGCCGCCCTCCCCACGCCGGGCCGCCCTCCCCGCGCCGGGCCGCCCTCCCCGCGCCGGGCCGCCCTCCCGGTGCCGGGGCCTTCCCCGGGCGGCAACGAAACCGTGGTGTGCGTCACTTGGCGTGCGAGGCCGTACCCCGGGCCCGTATCCCGCTCATAGGGTGACGCCCATGTGGGTCTCCCTCGCGCTGTTCCTGTTCGGCCTTCTGACCGCCCTCACGGCTCCCCGGCTCCTCGCGCGAGCGCACTGGGCGGAGCGAGAACCCGTGGTGGCCCTCTGGGCCTGGCAGTGCGTGGTCGCCGCCGTGCTGCTGAGCTTCGCGCTCTCCATGACGTTCAGCGCCTCCGCCGCCTGGCAGGCCGTCCGGGGGCAGCTCTTCGCGCCCGCACCGCGCGCGGTGGTCGAGGCCTACGAACTCGGCACGAGCGGCCCCTGGTCCGCCGTGCTCGCGGTGGCCCTGGCGGCCGGTGGGCTGTGGTCCGGGGCGATGCTCGGCCGGGAGATCGGCCTGGCCCGCGCCGGGCGCCGCCGGCGGCGCGGCGAGCTGCTCGTGCGCGCGCCCCTGCTGCCGGGCGAACAGCCGGGCGACGAGCGGCTCGTCGTCCTGGAGGGCGAGCGGGCGGGCGCCTGGTGGCTGGCCGGGGCGGCACCCCGACTGGTCGTCACCACGGCGGCGCTGCGGCGGCTGAAGGGACGCCAGCTCGACGCCCTCCTCGCCCATGAGCAGGGGCACGCGCGCGCCCGGCACGACTGGCTCCTGCACTGCTCGGCGGCGCTGGCCTCGGGATTCCCCGGCGTCCCGGTCTTCGCGGCCTTCCGCGAGGAGATGCACCGTCTGGTGGAGCTGGCCGCCGACGATGTGGCCTCGCGCCGCTTCGGACGCCTGACGATCGCCCTCGCCCTCGTCGAACTGAACGAGGACCGGGGCGTGTTCGGACCCGGCTCCGCCCCCGACGCGGACCTTCCGCAGCGGGTGAACCGACTGCTCTCGGCCACGCCCCGGCTCCCCGCGAGCCACCGCCTGCGCCTGACGGCCGCCGCCGCCCTGGTGCCGGTGGTCCCGGTGCTCGTGGCTTTCGTACCGGCGCTCCGCGCACTGGGATGACGGCCGGGGAGGGCGTGCCCGGTGTCGGGGTACGCCCGGAGCCGGGGGTCCGGCAGGATCGGGGGATGCGTACCTCCGCCGTGGTCACCGGGGTCCTGGCCGTTCTGCTGCTCGTGCTCGTCGCCGTGGGCTGGGCGCCGCTGCTCTCCTTCGACCGCTCGGTCTCCGTCGCCCTCCACCGGCACGCCGTCGCCCACCCTGGGTTCACCCATCTCAACCGGGTGCTCAGCGACTGGGTGTGGGACCCGTGGACCATGCGCGCCCTGGCCGCCGCGACGGCGCTGCTGCTGTGGTGGCGGCGGGAGTGGCGCACCGCCCTGTGGGTGGCGGGCGTGAGCCTGCTGACCGTGGGGCTTCAGCAGGGGCTGAAGGCGCTGGTGGGGCGGGAGCGACCGCACTGGGTGGACCCGGTGGACTCGGCGCGGTACGCCGCCTTCCCGTCCGGGCACGTCCTGACGGCGACGGTGACCTGTGGACTGCTGCTCTGGGTGCTCGCGTCGCACTGGCGGGACGAGTGGCGCGGCTGGGGCACCCTGACGGGCGTCGCCGTGTTCTCGGTGCTCGGGGTCGGCTGGACGCGGGTCTATCTGGGCGTGCACTGGCCCTCGGACGTCCTGGGCGGCTGGCTGTTCGGCTGGTGCCTGGTGGCCGTGACGGTCTTGGCGTACCGCCGGAGCGAGCGGCGCCGTACGCGGAAGGGACACGGCGGCACGGGGAGCCGGAGCGGAGGTGCGGTATGACGCCGTCTGTTCTGGACGATCCCCCGTGTCGCCCAGAACAGACGGCTGTTCCGCGGGTATGCCGCAGAGGCATGCCGACGGAATGCGCCGAGTATATTGGCCCGCAGCCAGTCAACGCAGGAGTCCAGCATGTCCCCGCGTAGCCCATCGGTCAATGAAGAACTGCGACGCAGGTCGCGGGAGCGCATTCTGCGCGCCACAGTGGACCTCGTCGACACCCGGGGTTACGAGGCGACGACGCTCGGTGACATAGCGGAGCGGGCCGGTACCGCGCGGGGACTCGTCTCGTACTACTTCCCGGGCAAGCGGCAGTTGCTCCAGGCGGCCGTGCACCGGCTGATGCACCTCACCCTGGAGGCGGGGCTCGACCGCGCGCCGCGCACGGAGGACGGCCGGGAGCGGATGGCCCGCGCGATCGACGCGATCCTGGGACTCGCGGCGGAGCGCCCGACGCTGATGCGGACCCACATGGCGGGCATCCTCCAGGCCGAGGGGTTCGTGCGGTGCGAGGAGCAGCAGCGGCTGGCCTTCCTGCTGCGGGACACCGTCACGCGGTACGGCTCCGACGACGTGGAAACGGACTATCCGCTGCTGCGCGCCCAGTTGATGGGTGCGGTGGTGGCGGTGCTGCTGCCGGGCGCGCCCCTGCCCTTGGCGCGGCTGCGGGCGGAGCTGTTCCACCGGTACGGACTGGACTGGGAGGCGGGCGTGCCGCCGGACGGGGGTCCGCCCGACGGCACACCTCCTTTCAGGCCGTCGTCTCAGTCGTCGAAGTCCGAGTAGTCGGGCTGGGTCTGGACGTTCAGCTCGTCCATCCGGAGACGGGCGGCGGGGTCGGTGCGGGGGTCGGAGAGCTTCAGGACGTCGAGTCCCTTGGCGATGTCGTTCGAGTAGATGTGGCCGTTGTAGTAGTACGCGGACCAGGAGCCGCCCGTCGCCATCTCGGTGGCGGAGAGCGGGCCTCGCTCGAAGTAGGCGATCTCCTTCGGCCTGGCGGAGTCGGTGAAGTCCCAGACGGAGACGCCGCCCTGGTACCAGGCCTGGACCATGAGGTCCCTGCCCTTGACCGGGATCAGCGAGGCGTTGTGGGCGACGCAGTTCTCGGTGTCCGCCTGGTGGCGCGGGATCTTGTAGTAGCCGCGGAAGACGAGCTTGCTCTTGCGGCCCTTGCCGACGATGTCGTAGATGCCGTCCGCGCCCCGGTTCGGGCCGACGGCCGCGTTGCAGGTGGCCGCGCCGCCGCCGCCCAGCTCGTCGGTGAAGACGACCTTGTCCGCCTTCTGGTTGAAGGTCGCGGAGTGCCAGAAGGCGAAGTTGACGTTGTCCTGGACGCGGTCGAGGACCTGCGGGCGCACGGGGTCGGAGATGTCGAAGAGGATGCCGTCGCCCATGCAGGCGCCCGCGGCGAGGTCCTTGTCGGGCAGCACGGTGATGTCGTGGCAGCCGGAGGTCTTGGAGACGCCCGGGTTGGTCGGGGCGCCGGGGTTGCCGCCGCCGTCCGGTCCCTCGCCCGGGAAGAGGACGGGGAAGCCGACGACCGCCGCCCGCTCGGGGGCGTCGCGGGGCACCTTGATGACGGAGATGCCGTCGTGCGGCGGCTGGCAGTCGGGGAACGCGGCGGCGGGACCGTACGAGGAGACGTAGACGTAGACGTCCTTCTTCCTCGGCACCAGGGTGTGGGTGTGGGAGCCGCAGTCGGTCTCGACGGAGGCGACGTACTTGGGGTCGGTGATGTCGCTGATGTCGAAGATCTTCATGCCCTCCCAGGACTCCTTCACCGACGCGGGCTGCGTGGTGCTGGCGCAGGAGTCGTCGCTGCGGGAGGAGTCCGTCGAGAGGAACAGCAGGTTCCCCGAGACGGAGATGTCGTTCTGGGAGCCGGGGCACAGGACCTGGGCGACGGTCTTCGGCGCCTTCGGGTCGGCGATGTCGAAGATGCGGAAGCCGTCGTAGTTGCCCGCGAAGGCGTACCTGCCCTGGAACGCGAGATCCGTGTTGAGGCTCGGCAGCGCGTCCTTGGGGACGTTCGCGAGGTGCTGGATGTTGGCGCTGTGGACGATCTCGTCCACGCCGGGTATCTCGCCGCTCCGGATGGCGGAGCGCGTGTCGGCGACCTGCCGCGAGGAGACCGGGGTCTCGACGGGGGTGTCCCCGGGGCCGGGGGTGGCCGAGGCGGGCCCGGTCGTGAACAGGGTGGCGAGGAGTCCGGCGGCGGCGGATGCCACGGCCAGCCGTCTCGTCCGTGCACGCGGGTCGCGTGTGGTGGATGGTGTGCGCGGGGTACGCAATGAAGTCACTCCGTCCTCCCTGGTGACCGTTCGGTGTCGAACGGTGTGGGACCCCGGCAGTATGTTCTTCGCCGTGTACATCTCAACAGATGGCAACACAGACGTCATGAAGGTTTTCGATCGCCCCCGCGAGAAAAGTGCCAGGATCGGCCCCATTCCGCCGCAAGTCCACCTGGAGGTCGTGTTGTTGATCCGCCGTCAGCGTCCGGTCGTCGCCGTCGCCGCCCTGTCCGCCGTCGCCGTACTCGCCCTGACCGCCTGCGAGTCGACACCCGGCGGGGACGCGCCTCGGTCGGCGCCGAGCGGGAACACGGTGGTGGTGCCGGGGAAGCCCGGCGGACCGGCCCGGCGGGTGTCGCCGGAGGAGGCGGCGCGGCTGCTCCCGGACGAGAGCCCGAACGGCGCGGACTTCCGGTACGCGCAGATGATGATCGCCCACCACCGACAGGCCCTGACCATGACGGCGCTGGTCCCCGAGCGGGCGGACTCCCCCCGGGTGAAGAAGGTGGCCGAGCGGATCGCGGCGGCGCAGGGGCCGGAGATCGGCGCGATGGAAGGTTGGCTGAAAAACAACGGCGGTCCGCGCGCCCTGTCGGGCCACGACCACGGCGCGATGCCGGGCATGGCGACCGAGGAGCAGCTGGGGCGGCTGAGGGACGCCCGGGGCAAGACCTTCGACGCCTTGTTCCTGAAGCTGATGATCACTCACCACGAGGGGGCGGTGACGATGGCGACCGAGGTCCTGAGCCAGGGCAACAACGTCCTGGTGGAGGAGATGGCGAACGACGTGATCGCCCAGCAGACCGCGGAGATCCAGCGGATGCGGTCGCTGTAGCGGGCCGGCCGGGCCCCGTACCTCCGGCCGGCTGAGCCCCTCTCCTCCGAGGAGGTCGCCGTGGCGGGCCCTTCCCCGGGGAAGGGCCCGTCCGCCGGGAGGTCGTCAGCGCGCGGCTTCCTCCCCGGCCGCCCGGGAGTCGGCGGCGGCCAGGACGGCGGCGAGGAGTCCGGGGAAGAGCGCGTCCAGGTCCGCGCGGCGCAGGGAGTTGAGCTTGGCCGTGCCCCGGTAGGTCTGCCGGATGACGCCGCCCTCGCGCAGGACCCGGAAGTGATGGGTCGAGGTGGACTTGGTGACCGGCAGGTCGAAGCACGAGCAGCTGAGTTCGGTGTCCTCGCGTGCCATCTCCCGCACGATCAGCAGGCGCACCGGATCCGCGAGGGCGTGCAGCACGGCTTCCAGGCGGATCTCCTCGCGCTCGGGGTGGTCGAGGGCGCGGGCACTGGTGGCGGTCGTCATGGCGGCGGCTCCACTTCTTCCGGGACGCCTCCCATTGTACGAGGACTCTCGTAGTTTGACAGGTGCCGTACTACGATGAGTACCGTACTAGCGTCCTTCGAGGCATCCGAAACGGAGTCCGTCATGAGCGCCGCCCTGTTCGAGCCGTACACCCTGCGTTCCCTCACCGTGCCCAACCGGGTCTGGATGGCGCCCATGTGCCAGTACTCCGCGGCGACGACGGGCCCGCTCACGGGCGTCGCCACGGACTGGCACTTCGCCCACTACGCCGCCCGCGCCACCGGCGGCACCGGACTCATCCTGATCGAGGCGACCGCCGTCTCCCCCGAGGGCCGGATCAGCCCGGCGGACCTCGGCCTCTGGAACGACGCCCAGACCGAGGGGCTGCGCCGGATCGCCTCCTTCCTCAAGGAGCAAGGCACCACCGCCGGGATCCAGATCGGACACGCCGGACGCAAGGCCTCGTCCCAGCGCCCCTGGGAGGGTCGCGGCGCCCTCCCCCAGGACGGCACCGGCTGGCAGACCGTCGCCCCCAGCCCCCTTCCCTTCGCCGAGGACCGCCCCGTTCCGGCCGAGCTGACCCCGGAGCGGATCCGGGAGGTCACCGGCCAGTTCGCGGACGCCGCCCGCCGCGCCCTCGACGCGGGGTTCGAGGTCGTCGAGGTGCACGGCGCGCACGGCTATCTCATCGGCGAGTTCCTCTCCCCGCACAGCAACCACCGCACCGACGAGTACGGCGGCTCCTTCGAGAACCGGACCCGTTTCGCCCTGGAGGTCGTCGACGCCGTCCGGGCCGTCTGGCCCGAGGAACTCCCCCTGTTCTTCCGCATCTCGGCCACCGACTGGCTCGCCGAGCACGGCTGGACCGTCGACGACACCGTGCGCTTCGCCGCGCTCCTCCGCGACCACGGCGTCGACCTCCTCGACGTCTCCAGCGGCGGCAACGGCGGCCCCGCCCGCATCCCGACCGCCCCGGGCTACCAAGTGCCCTTCGCGACCCGGGTCAAGGAGGAGACCGGGCTGCCGGTGGCCGCCGTCGGGCTGATCACCGAGAGCGCGCAGGCCGAGACGATCCTCGCCGAAGGCGCCGCCGACGCCGTCTTCCTCGGCCGGGAACTGCTCCGCGACGCCTCCTGGGCCCGCCGCGCCGCCCGTGAACTCGGCGCCCGGACCCACGAGGCACCGCCCGCGTACGCCTGGGCGATCTGACCCCACCGGTCCCCCGCGCGCCCCTCACACGGCCCCCTCCGGCCCCACGCGCCACGCCCCACCATCCCCACCGTGCCCGTGCGCCCCACCCCGCCGCCCCCGGGGCCGCGCGCGGGCCGGTCGCGCGGAACCCCGGAATCCCCCTGCCTTGATCAAGAACCGTATTCGAACTCAGGTATTGTGAGCGGTCTATCCGTTCGCTACGATCACAACCCTCAACGGCCGGAAGTCCGCTTTTCACAGGGGGCATTGTGGGTGCGTCAGCGTCAGCAATATCCCCCGAGCGGGAATCCTGATGGGCGAGGCCGAAGAGGCGTTAAGACCCTCCGGCCCCGAATTATCGAAAGAATCCCCCCGCTCTCCGTTCCGAAGACGGGACTTCTCGCTCTTCTGGCTCGCCGGGGCCGTCGACGGTCTCGGCACCTGCGCTTCCTCGCTTTTCCTTCCGCTGATCCTGCTGGGCGCCGGATACTCCGCCGGGCTCGCCGGACTCGTCGGCTCGACCGCCCTGATCAGCGGACTCGTGGTCTCCCCGGTCGCGGGCGTGTTCGCCGACCGCCGGCCCCGCAAGCCGATGATGTACGCGGCGGCCCTGACCGCGGCCGCCGCCATGGGATCGGTCTTCGTCGCCGTGGCCCTCGGCCGGGTCGTCCTCGTCCACGTACTCCTCGCCGCCGTGGTCGAGCAGGCGGCCAGCGCCACCTACGGGGCGGCCGCCTCCGGAACGATCAGGCGCCTCGTACCGCCCGGCGAGTACCCCCGGGCGATCGGCCTCCTCCAGGCACGCGACCAGGCCGTGCAGATCGTCGGACCGTCCCTGGGCGGCGTCCTCTACCAACTGGCCCGCTGGGTGCCGCTGCTCGCCGACGCGGTGTCGTTCCTGCTGGTCGCCGCCGCGACCAAGGCCATCCGCACAGACCTGACACCCGAACGGGAAGGCCCGGCAGGCTCCTTCACCCGCGACCTCTCCGAGGGGCTGCGCTTCGTGTGGGCCGAACCCTTCCTGCGCTTCGTGGTCGTGTGGACCGCGGGGATCAACGCCCTGCTCGGCACCCTCTACTTCCACGCCGTCTTCACCTCCCACGACCAGGGCGCGAGCCCCTCCTCGATCGGGCTCATCCTCACCCTGGCCGGCGTCGGCGGACTCCTCGGCGCGCTCGCCGCACCCTGGCTGGTCCGGCGGATCCCGGCCGCCCGGATCGTGACCGGCGCCTCCTGGGCCATGGTCCCGACCGCCGCCGGACTCGCCTTCGCCTCCCGGACCTGGACCTACGGGCTGCTCCTGAGCGGGGTGTCGCTGATCGTGCCGTCCGTCGTGGTCGTCCTCCAGACCCGGGCGATCCTGGTCACCCCCGACCGGCTGCTGGCCCGGATGGGCACGGTCCTCGGCACCGCAGGGCAGGCCGTCGCGGTCCTCGCGCCCGTGGCGGCGGGGGTCCTGGTGGCCTCGTACGGCGGCCGCCCGGTGGCCTGGGGCTGCGCGGGCGCGTTCGCCGCACTCGCGCTGTACGCGACCGTCCGCGCCGGACTCGTCGTCAAGGAGGCGCCGTGACCCCGCCCCCGCCCCCGAAGACGGCCGCCCGCACCTACGGCGTCTACCGGCCGGTCCTGCCCGTGACCAGCCCCCGCGACCCGGACCGGATGGTCTACACCGGCGACGCCGACGGCCGCTGCGAGATCTTCACCTGGGACCGCTCCACCGGCACCGGACGACAGCTGACCGACCGACCGCACGGCACCCTGCTCTGCGCCCTCGACGCCGAGGACGCCGTGTGGTGGTTCGACGAGGACCCGGGCGGCAGCGGCGCCTGGCGCACCCAGGACTTCGACGGCGGACCCGACCGCCCGGCCCTGGCCGGAGTGCCGTACGGGCGGCCCGCCGGTCTCGCCCTGACCGAGGCGGGCACGGTCGCCGTCGGCATCCGGGACCCCGAGGGGTTCAGCGTGCACCTGGGGCGGCGCGGCGGCACCGGCGTCCCCGTCCTGCGTACGAAGGAGTCCGGCACCCTCTGCGACCTGTCCCCGGACGGCGGGCTCCTCGCGGTCTCGGGACCCGCCCACTCCGCGCGGGCCGTGACCCTGCTGGCCCCGGACGGAACCATCGTCGACGTGCTCTCCGGGACCCGCGAACGCACCTGGGCCCTCGGCTTCGCCCCCGCCGCCGCGAGCCTGCCCGAAGCCGAAGCCGGGACCGCGCCCGCGTCAAGCTCCGCGACCGGGCCCGCGCCCGGCCCCTCGGCGACCGCACCCCCGTCCCCACCCGCCCCGGGCTCCTCCCCCGGCCGCCCCCTCCTCCTCGTGATGCGCGAGCGGGACGGCCGCTACCACCTGGGCACCTGGGCCCCCGGGCGCGGCCTCGACCTGCTCCCCTGGTGCGCCTTCGACACCGAGACGACCGCCCGCTGGTACCCCGGAACGGGCCGCCCCCGGGTCCTGCTCCGGCAGGACCGGCACGGCCGCAGCCGGCTCTTCACCGCCGACCTGGACCGCCGCGAACTGACCCCGGTACCCACCCCCGAGGGCAGCGTCCTGGACGCCGTACCCGCCGCCGACGGCGACGTCCACTTCCTCTGGACCGACGCCGTGAACGTACCGCGCGCGCTGTCCCTCTCGGGTGCCTCGCTCCCCGGGCAGAGCCAGTGGCGCCTGCCCCGCTTCGGGCAGCGCCAGGACCTGTGGACACCCGGCCCCGACGGACCGGTGCACACCTTCGTCACCACCCCCGCCGACCGGCCCGCCCCGTATCCGCTGGTCTTCCTCGTCCACGGCGGACCGGCCGACCACGACCGCGACGCCTACGACCCCATGGTCCAGACCCTCGTCGGCTCGGGATACGCCGTGGCCCGGGTCAACTACCGGGGCTCGACCGGCTACGGACCCCGCTGGCGCTCCGCCTACTCCGAGGGCGTCGGGCACACCCAGGTCGCCGACCTGGTGCGGGCCAGGGCCGAGCTGATCGAGCGGGGCATCGGCCGGGAGGGCGCCGTGGGACTGTGCGGCACCTCGTGGGGCGGCTATCTGACCCTGCTCGCCCTGGGGACCCGGCCGGAGCTGTGGGACGCAGGGGTGGCGGTCAAGCCGCTCGCCGACTGCGTCACGGCCTTCCGGCACTCCACGCCCGCCCTCCAGGCGCTGGACACCGCGCTGTTCGGCGGCACCCCGGACGAGGTCCCCGAGGCCTACGCCCACGCCTCCCCTTCCACGTACGCCTCCGCCATCCGCGCACCGCTCCTGGTGGTCGCCGCGCGCCGGGACGCCAAGTGCCCGCCGGAGCAGATCGAGGCGTATCTGGACGTGCTGCGCGCGGGCGGCGTGGCCCACGAGCTGATGTGGCTGGACTCGGGCCACGACGGCTACGACGGGGCCGACCACCTGGCCGTGATCACACGGTCCCTCAGATTTCTCGGCCGCGGGCTGCCTCCGGCACCCGCACCGGCCGAGCCGTCCTCGCACCGGGAGAGGGGGTGAACATCATGCAGAAGGACATCATCCACGGCGACCCGCTCGAGGGCGACGAGGAGAGCCGCAAGCCGGGCGTCGGCGTCGTCGTCTACCTCCGCTCCGCGGAGGAGATGGAGGACGAGGGCAAGTAGCACCGAGGGACCGGTCCCGCACCCGTGCGGGACCGGCTCCCCACCCACCCGACCCGACCGGTCACACGAGAAGAGGCGAGCCATGCGCGTACTCCTGGTGAACATGCCCTGGGCCCCGATCGACCTCCCGTCGCTGGCTCTCGGAATTCTCAAGCGCAGTGTCGACGAGCGCGTCCCGAACGGCACGGCGGACGTTCTCCACGCGAATATCGAATACGTGGACTGGATCACCAGCAACACGGAATTCACCCTTGAGGACTACTCCTACTACTCCCTTGGCTCCTATTTCCTCGGCTGTGGCGACTGGGTGTTCTCGTCCGCCCTTTACGACGACCCCGGATGGCGGGTCCAGGAATTCACCGACGCGATGCGCACCCGGGTGCGCGGGCCCCGTATGGAGATGACGAAGGCACTCCACACGACCGCGCCCGATTTCGTCCGTCACATCGCCGAGCGCATCGTGGAAATCGCCCCGGACGTGGTCGGTTTCACCTCGACGTTCCAGCAGAACACCGCCGCCCTCGCGGCGGCGAAGTACGTGAAGCGTCTCGCCCCGCACATCGCGACGGCCATGGGCGGCGCCAACTGCGACGGCAAGCAGGGCGAGGCGGTGCACCGCAACTTCCCCTTCGTCGACTACGTCCTGCGCGGCGAGGGCGAGGTGTCGTTCCCCGCCCTGCTCAACGCGCTGGACGCCGGAGAGCCGCTGTCGCAGGTCCCCGGGCTCTGCTGGCGCGACGCGGACGGCGCCTCCGTGGTCAACTCCATGAACACCCGCCCGCTGCCGCCCGCCGCGATCCTGCCGCCGGACTACTCCGGCTACTTCGAGCGGCTCGCCGCCTCCCACGCCCGGCACTGGGTCGAGCCCAAGCTGGTCGTCGAGGGCGCCCGGGGCTGCTGGTGGGGCGAGAAGCACCACTGCACCTTCTGCGGACTGAACGGCTCGTTCATGGAGTTCCGCAGCAAGAGCCCGGACGTCTTCTACGACGAGATCATGGAACTGGCCCGCGAGCACCGGATCCTGGACATGTACGTCGTCGACAACATCCTGGACATGGGGTACGTCAACACGGTGCTGCCGCGCATCATCGACAGCGGCTACGACCTGCGCATGCACATCGAGATCAAGTCGAACATGCGGCAGGGGCAGCTCCAGACCCTCGCCGACGCGGGACTGATCTTCGTCCAGCCGGGCATCGAGAGCCTCAACAGCCGGGTCCTGACCCTGATGGACAAGGGCGTGACCGGCGGCCAGAACGTCCGGATGCTCCGGGACGCCGCCACCGTCGGCCTCTCGGTGGCCTGGAACTATCTGCACGGCTTCCCCGGCGAGGACCGCGAGGACTACGACGACGTGGTGGACCAACTGGCCGCGCTCGAACACCTCAACCCGCCGGTGGGCCCGTCCTCCCGGATCGCCATCGAACGGTTCAGCCCCTACTTCAACAAGCCGGAACTCGGCTTCTCCGAACTGCGCCCGGCCGAACCGTACCGGCTCACCTACGACCTCCCCGAGGACGAGATGCTGGACCTGGCGTACGTCTTCGACGTGCCGCCGCGCGGCATCGGCGAGGACGTCGTCGCCCGCCTCGACGAGGCCATCGGGCACTGGCGGCGGAACTACGCCGGCAGCCGTCTCACCCACTGCGACCTGGAGGACCGGATCGTCCTCGTCAGCAGGCGCCGGGCCTTCGACTGGACGCACCTGGAACTGACCGACCCGCTCGAACTCGCCTTGTTCCGGCTGCTCGACCAGCCGCACACGGTGAAGGCGGCCGTCCGCAAGCTGGGCAAGGACCACACCCTCGACGAGGACGGACTGCGCGGGCTGCTCGCGCGGTGGCGGGCGCTCGGGGTGGTCTTCGAGGACGGCGGACAGTTCGTGCAGATCGCGCCCCCGGCGCGCAACGAGGAGTTCCTGCGGATCGACTTCATGCGGCACACCGCCGCCCGCGAGGCCGCGCTCGCCGTGCCGACCGCCTGACGACCGCCCGACGGAGAGACGACGATGACTCCTGCACTCACCGGCCCCGCGCCCTTCACCGTGACCGCCTCACGCGACTACGACCCCGAGGTGGGCACGCTGCCCTCGATGGCCCTGGGCCGCTACGAGATCGACATGTCCGGCGCCGAGGCCGCCCGGCGCCTGTTCGCCGCCGGAGCCCGGCATGTCACGCTCCCCCGCCCGGTCGACGTGACCGACCCCGCCGACGCCGACTGGACGGTCCGGGCGCTCGCCTTCGTGGGCGACCTGTCCAGCCTGGCCGTCTCGGTCGACTGGCAGCTCCACACCGGTCCGGACCCCGACGCCTGGCGCCACTACGGCCACCTCCACCCGCCGACCGCCGTCCTCGGCACCGACGCCCCCGCCGCGACGGCGCTCGCCTGGCGCGCCACGTACTACATCTGCAAGTGCGTCTACCGGTACGGCCCCGGCTTCGTCCAGGTCCGCGACCGGCGCTACGGGGAGCTGCGCCGGTTCACCATCGACGAGCCGGAGTACCACGAGGCCATCGAGAGCCTCGCCGACGGCGCGTCCGTCGACGCGGTGCCCCGGCCCGTCCTGGACGACCTCCTCTCCGAGAGCCTCGCCTTCCGCTTCGGCGACCGGCTCTGGTGGGCCCCGTACCGGGTCCGCCGCTGGTCGGAGGCGCCGCTGGTGATCTGAGCCCGTCCGGGTGCCGGGCGTACGCGCGTACTCCATGGCGGTCACCCTCGGCTCGGTTCCGGTGGCACGGGGTGTTCCGGAAGGTCGTCGTCGGCACACGGGTGCAGACTGGCCCGTATCCGAGACAACGGCGTCCTGAAGGTGGCAGCCATGCCCGACGTACTTCTCACCGTGGGCACCCGCAAGGGGCTCTTCATCGGTCGCAGGCAGGCAGGACGCTGGGAGTTCGACGATCCCGCCTTCCCTTCTCAGGCGGTCTACTCGGTCGCCGTCGACACCCGCGGTCCCTCCCCGCGCGTCCTGGTCGGCGGCGACAGCGCCCACTGGGGCCCGTCCGTCTTCCACTCCGACGACCTCGGCCGGTCGTGGACCGAACCGGCCCGGCCGGCGGTGAAGTTCCCCGAGGACACCGGAGCCTCCCTGGAGCGCGTCTGGCAGCTTCACCCCGCGCCCGCCCACTCGCCCCGGGTGGTGTACGCCGGGACGGAACCGGCCGCGCTCTTCCGGTCGGCGGACGGCGGCGAGTCCTTCGAACTCGTCCGCCCGCTGTGGGAGCACCCCACCCGGCGCCACTGGGTGCCCGGCGGGGGCGGCGAGGCGGTGCACACCGTGGTCACCGACCGGCGGGACCCGGACGCGCTGACGGTCGCGGTGTCGACCGCCGGGGTGTTCCGGTCACGGGACGGCGGGGCGGACTGGGACCCGTCGAACGACGGGGTGTCGGCCGTGTTCCTGCCGGACCCGCACCCCGAGTTCGGCCAGTGCGTCCACAAGATCGCCCAGGACTCGGGCGATCCCGACCGGCTCTACCTCCAGAACCACTGGGGCGTCTACCGCAGCGACGACGCCGGGGTCCACTGGACCGACATCGGCGCGGGGCTGCCCTCCGATTTCGGCTTCGCGGTCGCCGCCCACCCGCACCGCCCGGACACCGCGTACGTCTTCCCGATCACGGCGGACTCCGACCGGGTCCCGGCCGGGCGCCGGTGCCGGGTCTACCGGACGACCGACGCCGGGGAGACCTGGGAACCGCTCGCCGAGGGGCTGCCCCGGGGCGACCACTACGGCACGGTGCTGCGGGACGCGCTGTGCACGGACGACGCCGACCCGGCGGGCGTCTACTTCGGCAACCGCAACGGCGAGCTGTACGCGAGCGCCGACGACGGCGACAGCTGGAGCCTGCTCGCCGAACACCTGCCGGACGTCCTCTGCGTCCGGGCGGCGGTCGTCTGAGCGTCCGCGTGAAGCAGGGCCGGTTCACACGGAACCGGGGCCGCGGGCACGGACAGGGGCCGTACCGCGCGGACGCGGAAGGCACGTAGGCGCGGGCAGGAGGCCGTGGGAACGGGCAGGCGGGCCTGCCCCGGCTTCAGGGCAGGCGCCAGTCCACCGGCTGCGCGCCCTGTCCGAGCAGCAGTTCGTTGGCGCGGCTGAACGGCCGGGAGCCGAAGAAGCCCCGGTCCGCCGACATCGGCGAGGGGTGCGCGGACTCGATCGCGGGCAGGTCGCCGAGGAGCGGGCGCGCGTTGCGCGCGTCCCTGCCCCACAGGATCGACACCAGCGGCTTGCCCCGGGCGGCGAGCGCGCGGATCGCCTGCTCGGTCACCTCTTCCCAGCCCTTGCCCCGGTGGGCGGCGGGCTTCCTGGGGGCGGTGGTGAGCGCCCTGTTGAGCAGCAGGACTCCCTGGCGGGTCCACGGGGTCAGGTCGCCGTTGGACGGCCGGGGCAGTCCGAGGTCGGTGTGCAGCTCCCGGAAGATGTTCTCCAGGCTGCCCGGCAGCGAGCGGACCTCGGGCGCGACGGCGAAGCTCAGACCGATGGCCATGCCCGGGGTGGGATAGGGGTCCTGACCCACGATCAGGACTCTCACCTCGTCGAAGGGCTGCTGGAAGGCCCGCAGGACGTTCTGCCCTGACGGCAGATACGTCCGGCCCGCCGCGATCTCCCCCCGGAGGAAGTCGCCCATCTCCGCCACACGGCCACCGACGGGGCTCAAGGCCTCCGCCCAGCCGGGCTCCACCAGTTCGTTCAAGGGTCGCGCTGCCACGGTCGGCCACTCTACCGGCCTACAGTGACACCGTGAACGAGCCCACCGTGCCCCCCGAGCACGCCGAAGCCGTCGAATCCTCCTCGGTCACCGCGCCCTCCGCGCTTCCCTCCGGCGGGCTCTCCGAGGGTCTCGTGGTGGGAATCGACTCCGGCGGCTCCGGGCTCCGGGTGGCCCTCGCCGGGGCCGCCGACGGCACCGTCCTCGGTGTCCGCGCCTCCCGGGAGCCGGTGCCCACGGGCCCCGGCGGGATCTCCGCCCGGCACTTCCTCGGTCAGGTCCTGCCCGCCGTCGCCGCCCTCGTGGAACCGCACGGGGCGCGCCCGCTGCTCGCGGTGGCCGTGGGCGCCGCCGGGATGGCCACCCTCGGCGACGAGTTGCGGGCCGAACTGCCCGGGGCGCTGGCCGGGGCGTGGGGGGTGCGGCGGCTCGCGCTCGCGGCCGACGCGGTCACCGCGTACGCCGGAGCGCTCGGCCAGCGGCCGGGGGCCGTCGTGGCGGGCGGCACCGGCATGGTCGCCCTCGGCACGGACCTGGCCTCCTGGCGGCGCGCGGACGGCTGGGGTCATCTCCTCGGCGACTGCGGCAGCGGCGCGTGGATCGGCCGGGCGGGTCTGGAGGCGGCGATGCGCGCGTACGACGGACGGCGGGGCGGTTCGGCGGCGCTCCTCGCCCGCGCCGAAAAGATGTTCGGTCCGGTCGCGGGTCTGCCGGGGGCGCTCTATCCGCGGCCGGACCGGCCGGCGGTGCTCGCCTCCTTCGCGCCCGAGGTGGGCCGGTGCGCGGAGCGGGACCCGGTGGCGGCGGACATCCTCGTGCGGGCGGCCGGGCATGTCGCCGAGGCGGCCGAGGCGGTCTGTCCGGCCGGGCCGGGGGCGCTCGTGGCCCTGACCGGTGGGGTGTTCAAGATGGGCGACCCCCTGCTCGTACCCCTGCGAACGGCTCTGCGGGAGCGGCTGCCGCACGCCGGGGTCACGGAACCGGCGGGTGATCCGCTGGCCGGGGCGGTGACGCTCGCGTCGGCGCTCGCCACGGGCACGCTGAGGCTGCCGGGGGACGCCGCGCTGCTGCACCTGCACGGCGCCTGAGCGGGCCGGGCGGCGGCCCCGGCGGAGGGCCCCGCAACCTCGGTCGGACCGTCGCGCGAAGGGCGTTCTCCCAGGTCGGAGGCGGTGTAGCGGAGCCATGTCAAGGACAGGTACGGACATAGAGGGGCAGAAGGCGCGGACCCCTACCTCAACCGACGGCGCACGGGGCGAAACCAGTAGCATGCGGCGCCATGAGCTCCCCCAATGGGCCTGCTTCCGGCCTGCCTGTACGAATGCCTCGACCCCGCCAGTCCGGGCGGCACCGTCGCCCCGAACCAGCGGCGGCGCCCGAGGGCGCTCCCGCGCTGGTTCTCGCCGTACCCGGTGCTCCGTCCGCCGCCATACGTTCGCTGGCCGAAGAGGTCGTGAGCATCGCCCGCTCCGAACTTCCCGGTCTGGAGGCCGCGATCGGTTTCCTGGAGGGCGACGACATCGAGTACGCCTCGCTCGCGGGCGTGCTCACGGCCATCGACGCGCTGCGCGTCCAGCGGTACGACGTGGCCGTGGCCGCGGGCCGTGAGGTGGCCGCCCCCTCGGGTCCCGCCGCGGTGGTCGTGCCGCTGCTCGCGGGTCCCGACAGCGCGCAGACGCGGCTGGTGCGCCAGGCGGTCATGGACTCGGGCAACACCGCCGAGCTGACCGATGTCCTCGGCCCGCACCCGCTGCTCGCCGAGGCACTGCACGTGCGGCTCTCCGAGGCGGGTCTCGCCCGCGCCGACCGGGCCAGGCTCTTCACGGTGGCCACGGCCGCCGACGGCATCATCCTGGCCACCGTGGGCGGCGAGGAGGCCGTGCAGGCCGCCGGGATCACCGGCATGCTGCTCGCCGCGCGCCTCGCGGTGCCGGTGATGGCCGCCGCGCTCGACCAGGAGGGTTCGATCGCGGCCGTCGCCGACCAGCTGCGGGCCTCCGGTTCGGAGCAGCTGGCGCTCGCCCCGTATCTCATCGGTCCCGAGCTGGCCGACGGTCTGCTCGACGAGGCCTCGAAGGAGGCCGACTGCGCGTCCGCCGAGGCGCTCGGCGCCTACCCGGCGATCGGCAAGCTGGTGCTCTCGCAGTACACGACGGCGCTGGGCATCCCGCCGCAGCAGCCGCAGGGTGCCGCCGCCCACTGAGGCAGGCGGTCCGCCCCTACGCCGAAGGGCCCGCGCCGGATGTCCGGTGCGGGCCCTTCGGCGTAGGGGCGGGGCGGGGTTCAGCCGAGGACGACGCAGGAGGCCGCCGGGGCCTCGACCGAGCCGGCGCGGGCGGGGACGCCGGTCTCGGGGTCGACGGTGAACCAGGTGACGTCGCCGGAGCGCTCGTTCGCCGCGTACAGGTGCCGTCCGGTGGGGTCGAGTGTCAGGTCCCGGGGCCAGTTGCCGCCGCAGGGCACGGTGGCGACGAGGGAGGCCTCGGCGCCTTCCGGGTCGAGCGTGAGCACGGCGAGGGTGTCGTCGCCGCGCACGGCAGCCCAGAGGAAACGTCCGTCGGGGGCCACGACGACCTCGGAGGGATAGCTGGGACCCGTGGTGCCCTCGGGGACGACGGGGGTCTCGGCGAGCGGTTCGAGGAGGCCCGTGGCAGCGTCCCACCGGCAGACGGTGAGGGTGGGCGCCAGCTCGTTCAGGACGTAGGCGTGCCTGCCGTCCGGGTGGAAGGCCAGGTGACGCGGGCCGGTGCCGGGGCGCAGGGCGGTCTCGCCGTGGAGGGTGAGCGTCCCCTTCGCGGGATCGAGGGCGCAGATCCGTACGGAGTCGGTGCCCAGGTCCACGCTGAGGACCCAGCGGCCGGTGGGGTCGGGGAGGACCTGGTGGGCGTGCGGGGCGGCCTGGCGGTCGGCGACGGGACCGCTGCCCTCGTGGGGCAGGACCGCGCTGGCGGGCCGGGCGGTGCCGTCCTCGGCGAGGGGCAGGACGGTGACGCTGCCGGAGGCGTAGTTGGCGGTGACGAGATGTCCGTCGGCGACGGCGAGGTGCGTGGGGGCCGCGCCGTCCACGGGGACGGGGCCGCCGAGCGGGCGGGGCGCGGGCCCGGTGACGTCGAAGGCGGCCACGGCGCCCGGCTCGGTCTCGGACACGGCGTGCAGCACGGGGCCCGCGAGGGCGAGGAAGGAGGGGTCCGCGAGGGCGGCGCTGCCGCCGGTGACGGTGAGGGCGCCCGTCCCGGGATCGACATCGGCGGCGAGGACGCCGAGACCGCCCGCCGAGGTGAAGGAGCCGATGTACGCCCGCGCGGCGGGCCGGACCGTCCCTGTGTCGCTCATGAGTTACCCCTGTCCCCGGGGCCGGTCCTGTACGCCCGGCCTGCCACGGCCGCCCGCCCCGGCCGCCGTCCGCCCCTGGGGCCGTGCCACGACCGGGCCGCGAGGGCCTTCGTGCGGCCGACGGTAGCAGGCGGTCTAGACCAGAGGGGGTACGAGGGCGGGCGGGGGCACAGGGGCCTTCGCTACGGGGCGGGGCGGGGACACGGCGAGGGCGAGGAGGCCGGGGCGGGGACCGAGGGCGAGGCAGCAGGCCAGGGTGGGTCAAGGCGGGTCGGGAGCGGACAAGCGGGAGCCTCGTGGGCAGGAACACCGACCAGCGGGAGCCTGGTGGGTCAGGGGAGCCGACCGGCAGGAACCTGGCAGGTCAGGGGAGCCGACCGGCAGGAACCTGGCAGGTCAGGGGAGCCGACCGCCAGGAACCTGGCAGGTCAGGGGAGCCGACCGGCAGGAGCCTGGCGGGTCAGGAGCGGACCAGCAGGGAGCCCGGCGGGGTGCGCAGGGGTTCGTCGAGGGCGGCGAGGAGTTTCTCCAGGCCGCTGACGTGGCCGAGCGCGCCGTGTCCCCCGGCGGCCGAGGCGCCGTGGGCGGTCTGTGCGGTGCGGGGGCCGTCGCCGGGGGTGGTGAGCCGTTCGACGGCGGCCTCGACGCGCCAGCAGGCGGCCGCGAGCCTCGCGTCGTGGCTCGCGGCGGGGTCGGCCGCGACCACGGTGAGGCCCCGCACCTCGGCCGCGCACTCGTCGAGGAGGGCGAGCACCCGCCGGGCGCGGGCCTTGCGGGCCCGGAACGGGCTCAGCGGATGGACCAGCGGCGCCAGGGACAGGCGGACACGACCGAGGAGCAGTTCCAGTTCGGCGGCGTGCGGGGCCGGGTCGGCGTCCGGTTCGCCGGAGAGGCGCCGCAGGGAGGCGGAGGTGGCGGCCCGGACGCCGTTGAGGGCCCGCTGGATCCACACGTCGTTGATGGCGTGGGTGGTGACGGGGAGGATGACGACGACGGCGAGCGCGGCGCACACCGCACCGACGGCGGTCTCCTCGACGCGCAGGAGCAGCAGCTCCGGGTCGAGGACGCCGAGCAGTCCGTAGAGCAGGCCCGCCATCACGGTCACGGCGAGCATCATCCAGCTGTACGAGAGGGGGGCCGTGTAGAAGATCCCGAAGACGCAGACGGCGACCAGGGCGGCCGTGGGGGCGGGGGCCCCGTGCAGCGGGATGGCGACGACCAGGCCCACGGCGACGCCGATGACCGTGCCGAGGACCCGGCGGAAGCCGCGTACCAGGGTGTCCCCCCGCGACACCGTGTTCACGAAGATCCACCAGGTGGTGCCGACGGCCCAGTACCAGCGGTCCTCGGACAGCACCTGGCCGATGCCGAGCGCCACGGCGCACGCGGCCGCCGCCTGCACGGCCTGCCGGGTGGTCACCCGGGCGAGCCCGGTGCCGGGCAGCGGGGCGGGGGCGGCGGGCGGCGGGACCCGGCGCTCCAGCGGCCAGAGGACGAAGCGGACCGCTCCGGCGGCGGCGAGGGCGATGCCCACGGCCGCGTACAGCTCGGGGAGCTGCCCGGGGACGGCGTGCAGGAACTGGGTGGAGAAGAAGTTCATGAAGGCGAAGACGCCGAGGGCGTGTCCGCGCGGGCCCCAGCGCCGGGCGTAGACCCCGCAGAAGACGACCGCGAGGAAGGCGATGTCCCGCAGCACCGTGAGGTCGTGCAGCAGGGTGGCGAGGGCGAGGACGGGGAAGCCCGCGACCGGGAGGAGCAGGGTGGTGAGGCGCTGGGCGGGGACGGTGGCGTCCAGGACGGTGAAGAGCGCGAGCAGCGCGGCCAGACCGCCGGTGATGGAGGCGGTGAGCGAGAGCCCGGCGAGTTCCGCGAGGGCGACCGCGAGGGCGATCCCCACGACGGCCCGCAGGGAGTTCCTGAGTCTGACGAGCCCGGGATCGGGCGCCACGAACATCTTCTTCACGGCTCTTCGCCGCCCCCTTGTCTTGCTCTCCGCCATGGCGCGGGCGACCCGGGGTGGTGGGTGCGCGGACACGACGAAGGCGCCGCGGTCCGGACCGGCCTCGTCGCCTGTCCGGCGCTGCGCGGCGCCGAAAATACCTGGATGCCCCAAGGAAAACATCCTGACGGCCCGTGGCTCAACTCAACACCGTTCCACTGGACCATTGGCCTAGCACCTGGGTGTTACACGGGTCCATCGGGGAGCCAACGGACCACCACGCCTGCCATCGGCCGGATCTTCGGCCGGGTCTTCGGTCTCAGCTCGGTCTCAGCGGGGCCTGAGGGCGTTGAGACGGGCGGCCTGCCGGGTCAGATGGTCGCGTTCGGCGAGGTTGGGGGCCCGGTGGGCGGCCTCGGCGTAGAGCAGGGCGGCGGTCGCCAGATCGCCCGCGCGCTCGTGGAGGTACGCGGCCGCCGCACCGTACCGGGGCAGGGTCCCGTCCAGCTCGGCGAGCGCGGCGAGTCCGGCGCGCGGCCCCTCGGCCTCTCCGACGGCCACGGCCCGGTTGAGCCGGACGACCGGGCTGCCGGTCAGCCGCACCAGTTCGTCGTACCACTCGACGATCTGCTGCCAGTCGGTCTCCTTCGCGGTGGGCGCGTCGGCGTGCAGGGCCGCGATGGCCGCCTGGGCCTGGTACTCGCCCAGCCGGTCGCGGGCGAGGGCCGCCCGCAGGAGGTCCACGCCCTCGGCGATCGCCGCCCGGTCCCAGCGGGCGCGGTCCTGCTCGGCGAGGGGGACGAGACTGCCGTCGGGCGCGGTGCGGCCGGCGCGCCGGGCGTGGTGCAGCAGCATCAGGGCGAGCAGTCCCGCCGCCTCCGGGTGGTCGACGGAGGCGGCGAGCCGCCGGGTGAGCCGGATGGCCTCGGCGGCGAGGTCGATCTCCCCTGAGTAGCCCTCGTTGAACACCAGGTAGAGGACGCGCAGCACGGTGGAGACGTCCCCCGGCCGGTCGAGACGCACCCCGGAGACGGTCCGCTTGGCCCGGCTGATGCGCTGCGCCATGGTCGCCTCGGGGACGAGACAGGCCTGTGCGATCTGCCGGGTGGTGAGCCCGCCGACGGCCCGCAGGGTGAGCGCGACCGCCGCCGACGGCGTGAGGGAGGGGTGCGCGCAGAGGAAGTAGAGCCGGAGCGTGTCGTCGGAGTCCGGTACGGGGCCGGGCGCGGGCTCCTCCTCCACGCGCTCCTCCCGGCGGCGGCGCGCGGTGTCGGCCCGCGCCGCGTCGAGGAAGCGACGCCAGGCCACCGTCACCAGCCAGCCCTTCGGATCGCGCGGCGGGCCGCCCGGCCAGACCCGGACGGCCTCGACCAGGGCGTCCTGGACGGCGTCCTCGGCCGCCGCGAAGTCCACGCCGCGCCGGACGAGCAAGGCGATCACCTCGGGGATGAGCCCCCGGAGCCTGGCTTGGTCCAGGGGCGGGCCGTCGCCGGGCGGGACGGGCGGGGCGGGGACGGGCGGGGCGGGGACGGAGGCCCTGCCGGGCGGCATCGGGGTGGGGCCCCTGCCGGGCGGGGCCGGGCTGTCAGGCGGGACCGGGCCTTCGGGCGAGGGCGGGCCGTCGGACGAGGACAGGCCGTCAGGCAGGACCGGGCCTTCGGGCGGGGCCATGGGGGGTACTCCGTTCCTGGTCGCTGCGTGGCAGGCGGGCTCCGGTGGTCGCTGCGTGGCGGGCGGGCCCCGGCGGTCACTCCGTGACGGTCGGCGGTTCGGTGAGGAACGGGCGGAGTTCCAGCCACTCGTGGATCGGCTCGCCGCCCGCTCCGGGGGCCGCCGACAGTTCCCCGGCCAGTTCGAGCGCGCGCTCGTAGCTGTCGACGTCGATCACCATCCAGCCGGCGATCAGGTCCTTCGTCTCGGCGAAGGGGCCGTCGGTGACCGGCGGCCGGCCCTCGCCGTCGTAGCGTACGAAGGTGCCCTCGGGGGCGAGCGCCTGCCCGTCGACGAACTCGCCCGACTTCTCCAGCCGGTCCGCGAAGTCCCGCATGTACCCGATGTGCGCCGAGATCTCCTCCGGCGTCCACTGGTCCATGGGGACGTCGTTGAGCGAGGCAGGGGCGCCCCGGTAGTGCTTCAGCAGCAGGTACTTGGCCATGGTGTCGCTCCTCCGTGTCGTACGGCCATGGTGGCCGCGTTCACTCCTGGGACGGAGCGGGACACGGGTTCTCGACATCCCCGGGAGGAAACTTTCCCACCGGCCGCGTACCAGAATGGAGCCGTCCGGATGGTGCCGTCCGGAGCACAGGGAGGGCGACGGAACATGGCGGTGGACGCACTCGACACCCGCATCCTGCGGTTGCTGATCGAGCAGCCGAGGACCAGCGTGCGCGAGTACGCGCGGATCCTGGGCGTGGCCCGGGGCACCGTGCAGGCCAGGATCGACCGGCTGGAGCGGGACGGGGTGATCACCTCGACCGGCCCGGCGCTCTCCCCCGCCGCCCTGGGCCACCCGGTCCTCGCCTTCGTGCACGTCGAGGTGACCCAGGGACACCTGGACGAGGTCGGCGACGCGCTCGCGGGCGTGCCGGAGATCGTCGAGGCCTTCTCCATCACCGGCGGGGGCGACCTGCTGACCCGGGTGGTGGCCCGGGACGCGGGGCATCTGGAGGATGTGATCCAGCGGCTCATCCAGCTGCCGGGCGTGGTGCGCACCCGTACCGAGATCGCGCTGCGCGAGCGGGTGGCGCATCGGCTGCTGCCGCTGGTGGAGTCGGTGGGCCGCCGGTCCGACGAGGGGTGAGCCCGGCGCGGTCCGAGCGGTACGGCCCAGGTCGGCGGAGGGGTGGGCCCGGCGCGGACCGCGAGGTACGGCCTGGGTCGGCGGAGGGGTGGGCCCGGCGCGGACCGCGAGGTACGGCCTAGGCTGGCGGCCATGCAGTCCTACACCATCGGGCAGGCGTCGCGTCTGCTGGGCGTGAGCCCCGACACCGTACGCCGCTGGGCCGACGCCGGGCGGGTCCCGACCCGTCGCGACGACAACGGGCGGCGGCTCATCGAGGGGCGGGACCTGGCCGCCTTCGCGGTGGAGGTGGGCCAGGCGGCGACCGGCAGCGGGCAGGGCGACGAGGACGTGCCGTACACCTCGGCGCGGAACGCGTTCCCCGGAATCGTGACCGCCGTGAAGCTGGGCGACGTCGCCGCGCAGGTCGAGATCCAGGCGGGGCCGCACCGGCTGGTGTCGCTGCTCACCCGCGAGGCGGTCGAGGAGCTGGGCCTCTCGGTCGGCATGCAGGCCACGGCCCGGGTGAAGTCGACCAACGTGCACATCGACCGGGTCTGATCCCCCGCCTCCGCCACCCCGGGGGCCGGCAGGCAGGAAAAATGCGGGAGCTTCCGGGGCGGGCCCGTGGCACAGTACGTGCGTTCCGTCCCCGAGCGATCCGGAGCGTCCGATGGCCGTGCCCGCCCGACTCGATCCCCTGCTCCGGCAATTCGACTTCGCCCGGAAGCGCCTCGTCGACCGGATGGCGGGCCCGGCGGTGGACAGCGGCAACGGCACGGAGGTCGCCGTGGGCCCGATGGGCGACGCGGAGCACCTGTGGGAGCCGGGCCCCGGCTGCTGGTCCGTGCGGCGCCACGCCGACGGTCCCGGGCCGGGCGCCGCCCTCCTCACCGGCGCCGGAGGGTGGGGCAGGGACGCCACTCCCCCACCGCACCCCACGCCCCCGCCGTTCACCACGATCGCCTGGCGGCTGAGCCACCTCGGCGAGATGCTCGCGCTGCGCGCCGACCACACCTGCGGCAGCCGCTCCCTGACCCGCGACGACTACGAGAGCAGCGGGGACGCCACCGCCGCCGTGGCCGCCTTCGGCACGGCGGCGGACGCCTGGCGGGCGACGCTGCTGTCCGTCGACGACACGGCACTGGACACCGTCGGGTTCAGCGCCTACCCGTACGGGAGCGACCCCGAGGACCCTTTCCTCGAAACCGTCTGGTGGGTGAACCAGGAACTCCTGCACCACGGGGCCGAGATCGCCCTGCTACGCGACCTGTACCGGCTGCGAGGAGCCTCGGGGTGACCCCCCGCCAGGGGCCCTGTCCCCGTCCCCTGACACGTACGGGGCGGGACAGAGCCCGTAGGGGACGGACTCCGGGCCCGTACGGGACGAACCCCGGGCCCGTAGGGGACGCCCCCGGCCCGTACGGAGACGAGTCCGGGTCCCCTGCGGGATTCACCGGGCCGTACGGGCGAGCAGCATCGCCACGTCGTCCTGGGCCGGGGCCGCGAGCAGCCGGGCGAGGATGCCGTCGCACAGCACGTCCAGGGGGCGCTCCGGGTGCCGCAGCGCCCGGCCGAGCTGGCGCATCCCCTCGTCGAGGTCACGGTCCCTGGCCTCGATCAGTCCGTCCGTGTAGAGCACGAGAAGCCCCCCGGCCGGGAGGTCCACCGTCTCGGTGCCGAAGTCGAGCGCGCCGGTACCCAGCGGGGTGCCGGGCGGCCCGTCGAGGAAGGAGACCGTGCCGTCCGGGGTGACCACGGCGGGTGGCGGATGCCCGGCGCGGGCGATGACCCAGCCGCCGTCCGCCGGGTCGTGGACCGCGTAGACACAGGTGGCCATCGTGTCCTCGCCGAGGTCGGCGACGACGGCGTCGAGCGAGCTGAGCAGCCGGGCGGGCGCGATGTCGAACCGGGCCAGGGTCCGTACGGCGGTGCGGAGCTGGCCCATGACCGCCGCCGCGTGGATGCCGTGCCCCATGACGTCCCCGATGACCAGACCGGTCCTGCCGGCGGGCAGGGGGATGACGTCGAACCAGTCGCCGCCGACGTCGTGGACGCTCGCCGGGAGGTAGCGGCCGGTGAGTTCGAGCCCGGTGACGGCGGGCAGCGCGCTGTTGGTGAGGCTGCGCTGAAGGGTGAGGGCGGCCTCGCGCTGGGTGGTGTAGAGCCGGGCGTTGTCGATGTTGAGGGCCGCGCGGGCGACGACCTCGTCGATGAGGACGCGGTCCTCCGCGTCGAACGGCTCCCGGTCCCGCATCCGGGTCACGGTGACCGCCCCGAGCACCTTGCCCCGCGCCACCAGGGGCACGAGCCGCGCCGAGCCGATGTGCTCGTCGAAGTAGGCGCGGAGCGGCTCGCTGCCGGGCTCGGTGAAGAGGGCGGGGAGGTCGGTCGGGTAGAGGTTCGTGGGCAGCCCCCGGGTGACGACCTGCTCGTACACCGAGTCCAGCGGGATCTGGTAGGTCCCTCCGGGGACGAGCACCGTGGTGGGGGCGGTCGGGTCGGGGAAGCGGACCGCGAGCCGCCGCAGCAGTCCGCGCGTGGCGGCGGCGGAGTCGTCCGGGGCGAGGAAGGACTCCAGCATCTGCACGTCGGCGGAGTCGGCGAGCTGCGGTACGAGGAAGGTGACGACCTCCTCGGCCGTCTGCGCGAGGTCCAGGGTCGTGCCGATCCTGGCCCCTGCCTCGGCGAGCAGCCCGAACCGGTGCCGGGCCCGCTCGACCTCGCCGTGCGCCTCCTGGCTCTCGGTGATGTCGACGAGGGAGGCGATGATGCCGAGCGGGCGCCGTTCGGCGCGGTCGACGAGCGGGGCGTACGAGCAGGACCAGACGTGGTCGCGACCGGGGTCGGCGGGGGTACGGCCGACCCGGCGCGCGTCGACGACCGCCTTCCCGCTGTCGAGGACCTGCCGCATCAGGGCTTCGAGCGCGTCGGTGTTGACGCCGGGCGCGACCTCGCTCAGGCGGCGGCCCACATGCCGGGCGGCCGACACGCCGTTCATCCTGGCCAGGGTGTCGTTGACGCGCAGATACCGCAGGTCGGGGTCGAGCAGGGCGATGCCGATGGGCGACTGGGTGAACAGGCTCTCCATCGCCGCCAGGTTCTCCCGCATCCGCAGGACCTCGGAGGTCTCCACCGCGATGAGCAGCGCGCCCGGCCGCCCTTCCGGGTCGGTGGCCGGGACGATCCACATCTCCATGGCGACCAGGTGCCCGTCCCGGTGCCGGACGGGCAGGGTGCCGACGATCGTCTCGCCTGCCTGGACGCGTTCGGTGAGCCGGTCGGCCAGTTCACGGTTGGCGTCGGGGACGAGCAGCGGGGCGGCGAGCCGCCCGAGGACCTCCTCGGGCCGGTGGCCCAGAAGGTCCTGCGCGGCCAGCGACCACTCGACGACACGGCCGCCGGAGTCCTCCCGCCAGAGCGCGATCGGCAGCAGTTCACGGAGCACACCGGCGTCCCCGACGGCCGCCCGGGGCGGCTGCGGGACCCCGCTCGACGACTGGTGAGTCTCCACGCATCGACCTACACATCGGCCCGGCCCCGGAGGGCGCCTACCGCATCACCGTAGCCGAGGACCCGCCCCCGGGCGCTGCGCAGCACGGCCGATCGGAGCCGCGAGGTCGGGCGAGCGGGGTGGGCGGGGTGGGGGCCGGAGCCTCGGGACCGGAGCAAGGGTTCCGTATTTCTACGGATGTGCGGGCGGCTTCGGCCTGCGAAAGTCGGTCCGGCCTGTACGTTCCCAGCCCTCCACCCCGTTTCCCCTTCTTTTCCCCTCCCCTTCCCTCCTTTCGTCTCTCTTTGTCTCCCCCCACCCCCACCACCTGCCGGAGCACCTTCCATGAGCAGCCGCTCGTCCGACGCGTTCCCCTGCGCCCAGCGCCCGTACGACTCGGGGCGTGGCGCCGCCGAAGAGCCGGAGGACCCGCACGAGCTGCTGTACCGGGCCCGGCGGCTGACCGCCGAGGGCCACCCGGAGGCCTCGGCCTCCTGGGAGCGGGCCGCGACGGCCCTGCGCCACGCGGGCGGGAACCTCGCCCCCGGCGACCACGCCGACGCCTTGGACGCCGCCGCGCTCGGCTGCCGGGAGACTCCGAGGGCGGACGTGGGCCCGCTCTTCACCCGGGCCGCCGACCTGCACGAACAGGCCGGTCAGCGGGGCAAGGCGCTGGTCTCCCGGGCTCGGGCGCTGCTCTCCGGGGCCGGTCCTGGCGCGACGGCACGGGCCGCGCTCGACGAACTCCACGAGCGGGCCGAGGCCCTGTACGTCAGCGGCAGGGCCTCGGTCGCCGAGACCGCGACGGTACGGCTGCTGCGCGACCGGGCCGCCGCCGACCTGCTCGACACCGCGCCCGATCCCACCGCCGAGGCGGCGGCCCTCCGCGCGGAACTGACCGGGCTCGTCGCCTTCGCCGTACCGCACGCGCAGGATCCGGCCGTCTCCCGGGTCCTCGCCGACACGCGGGCGCTGCTCGGCCGGGTCACCGCCCCGGACGATCCGGCCGCCGCGCTCGTCCTGCTGAGGACGGCGGTGGCGGGTCACCGTTTCGGGGGCCGCTCCTGGTGCGCGGTCGAGCACGAACTGCTTCTCGCCGCCGTCCTGCGGGCCACCGGCGCCCGTGCGGAGGCGGTGGCGCTGCTGCGGGCGGCGCTCGCCGCCGAGGAGCCGGCGGCGCCGCTGCGGCCCGGCGACCGGACCCGGCTGCTGCTCGCCCTCGTGCGGGCGCTCGCGCCGACGGGGGCGACGGACGCCGGGGGCGAGGAGGTCTCGCTGCTCGCGGAGGCCGTCCGGCACTCCGAGGGGCCGGGCCCGGACCTCCTCGTGGACCTCTTCGCCCGGCTCGGTCTCGGGGTCGTGTACGCGCAGCGGGGGCGCGTCCGTGAGGCGGCCCCGCTGCTGGAACGGGCGTTGACCGGGTTCGCCGGGGACGACGAGACGGCGGAGCGGGTACGGGCCGGGGCCTGGCTCGCGTACTGCGTCCTGCTGCTCGGCGAACCGGGCCGGGCGGCACGGGAGTACACACGGGCCGCCGAAGCGGCCGAGTCCTGGGACGACCGCCGACACGCCGCCGCCCTGCACCACCGGGCCGGGTACGCCTTCGAGACGGCGGGCGCACCGGGGGAGGCGGCTCGCGCGTACGAGCGGGCGGCGGGGATACGGCGGCCGGGCGGGGGCCCGGCCGCCGAGGGCGAGTCCAGGGGGCTCGGCGGCTCCGGTCGTGTCGGCGGTACGGTCGGGGGCGACGCCGGTACGGGCCCGGGTGGCGGGGACGGCGGCGGGGACGGGTCCTGGGCGGGGCTGCGTGATCTTCCCGAGGCCGGGGTGCCCGTGGGGCGGTATCAGATGAACGTGTACGGCGAGGTGGGCGGAGTCGGGCCGAGGTCCGCGACCGTCCCGGGGACCCGAGTGCGGGGATGCGTGTGAGCAGAGTGATCGACGGCCGGTTCGAGCTGGTGGAACGGCTGGGCGGGGGCGGTATGGGCACGGTCTGGCGCGCCCGCGACCTGGCCCTTCACCGTGAGGTGGCGCTCAAGGAGGTACGCCCGCCGGACCCCGCGATGGCCGAGCACGACGTGGAGGGCGCCCGGACCCTGCGCGCCCGGGTCCTGCGCGAGGCCCGCGCGCTGGCCAGGATCGACCACCCCAATGTGGTGACGATCCACCACATCGTGGACGCCGGTGAGGGAACGTACCCCTGGCTCGTGATGGAGCTGGTCACCGGCGGTTCCCTTCAGGACCGGCTCGACCGGGGCACCCTGTCGGTCGCCGAGGCCGCCGTCCTGGGCCGTGGGCTGCTCGCGGCCCTGCGGGCGGCCCATGAACGGGACATCGAGCACCGCGACGTGAAGCCCGCGAACGTCCTGCTGCGGCCCGACGGGCGGCCCGTCCTCACCGACTTCGGCATCGCGGCGATCCGCGAGTCCACCGTCCTGACCGCCTCCGGCTCCATCATCGGCTCCCCCGACTACATGGCCCCCGAGCGCATCCGGGGCAACGGCACCAGCGGTCCGGCCGCCGACCTGTGGTCGCTGGGCATGCTCCTCTACGTGGCGGTCGAGGGCGTCCACCCGCTGCGCCGGGAGAACACCCTGGCGACGCTCGCGGCCGTCCTCTCCGACGACGTGCCGCCGCCGCGCGGGGCCGGTGCGCTGACCGAGGTGCTCGTCCGCCTCCTGGTACGGGACCCGGCCGCCCGCCCGGACGCCGGGGAACTCGACCGTGTGCTCGCTGCGGCGGCGTCGGCGGACGGAGCCGTCGGCGAAGGGACCGAGGCCCCGGAGGCCGGGACGCCCACGCCCTCGCAGGCCCCCGCCGGGACCCCGGGCGGCCGGGCGGCCGGGCCTCCCTCCGCTCCCGGCGAGGCCCCGGGCTCCCGAGCGGCCGTGCCCTCGCCCGCTTCTGGCGAGGCCCCGGACTCCCGGGTGTCCGGATCCCCCTCCGCTCCCGCCGGGGCCCCGTCCTCGCGGGCGGCCGTGTCCCCGTCCGTCCCCGCCGACACGACCTCCTTCCGCCTCGCACCGCCCTCGGGTCCGGCTCCGGCTCCGGGGTCTTCCTCCCCGTCTGTCCGGGCTCCGGCGCCGGGGGCCTCCCCCGCGACGACCGCCCCGGCGGGCCTCGCCCCGGCGCGGGCGGGCGCGCGGCGGGGGCGTGGGCGGACCGGGCGGTTCCTCGGCTCCGTCGCCGTCGTGGTGCTCGCCGTCGGCATCCCCGTGGGAGCGGTGGCCTGGGATTGGCGGCCGGCCGACTCCGGCGACGGGCCCGGCGGCGCCGCGCCCTCCGGGCAGGACAGGACGGAGCTGCGGACCCCCGCGGCGACGACACCCCCGGCGAAGGCTCCCGCGGAGCAGACGACGGCGCCCGAAGCGAAGCGGCTCGATCTGCTGACGCCCGCCGGGGTCCGCACCGCCATCGCCGCCGTGAAGGAGGCCTCGGGCGGGACCAAGGTCACCGGCTTCGTCGTGTACCCGGAGTACGCCGTCGCCGAGGCGCTGGTCAAGGGCAGCACCAAGCGGTTCGACCGGTACCTCTACCGGGGCGGGGAAGCGGTCGTCCGCCAGGGCTCGGGCACCGCCTTCCCCGGCTCGGTCCCCGCCGACCTCTCCTCCGTCGACTGGGACGTCCTGCCCGCGCTCCTGAAGCGCGCCGAGCGGGAACTGGGCGTGGCCGAGCCGACGAGCCGTTACGTCGTCCTCGTCCCCGCCTCGACAATCGCCGGAAACGGCCTCGGCATCATCGTGTACCTGTCCGACTCGTACGGCTCCGCCTCCCTGCACGCCGACGCCAGGGGCCGGGTGACCGCCAGCTACCCCCGCAAGGACTGACCTCCTTCGGCGGCGCCGTCCCGCGCGACGAGCGACGCGAGGGCCGCCCGGGTCTCCACGCCCGTCTTCCGGTAGACCCGGGCGACATGGCTCTCGACCGTACGGGGGCTCAGACAGAGCCGCTCGGCCACGGCCTGGTTGGTCAGGCCCTCGGCCACCAGGACGGAGATCTCCCGTTCGCGCGGGGTGAGCCCGGCGAGGCGGCCACCGGTGGCCGGGTCCGGCGCGTCGGGGCGGGTCCGGTCGGCCAGGTCCACGAGCAGCCGGGCACCGCCCTCGACGGCGAGCCGACGGCCCCTGCGCCACTGGGCCTCGGCACGCGGTCCGTCCCCCGCGGCCCGGGTCCCGGGCGCGGGTGTGCCGCCAGCCCCGGGAGAGCGGCAGCAGCGAGGCCAGGACCGCGAGGAGCAGGACCGTGGGGACGCCCCGGTGCGGGCCGAGGGCGGCGATCAGCGGCGGGGCCGCCACC
>NZ_MSJP01000078.1 GCF_014596525.1 Streptomyces sp. CBMA291 | reverse complement strand
CGAAGGAAGCGCCCGGAGGGCCTGGAAACAGGAACGAAGGAAGCGTCCGCACCTTGAGAACTCAACAGCGTGCCAAAAATCAACGCCAGATTAGTTGATACCCCGTCCATCTTCGGATGGTCGAGGTTCCTTTGAAAAAGTCCACTTCCTGCGTGCAGGGGGTGGCGACACTACAGCGAGGACGCTGTGGACGGTCGGCCATATTCCGGCATGACTGTCCCGCTCAACGCGAGTGGTACCCGATTACGGGTAAACATTCACGGAGAGTTTGATCCTGGCTCAGGACGAACGCTGGCGGCGTGCTTAACACATGCAAGTCGAACGATGAAGCCCTTCGGGGTGGATTAGTGGCGAACGGGTGAGTAACACGTGGGCAATCTGCCCTTCACTCTGGGACAAGCCCTGGAAACGGGGTCTAATACCGGATACGACCTGCCGAGGCATCTCGGTGGGTGGAAAGCTCCGGCGGTGAAGGATGAGCCCGCGGCCTATCAGCTTGTTGGTGGGGTAATGGCCTACCAAGGCGACGACGGGTAGCCGGCCTGAGAGGGCGACCGGCCACACTGGGACTGAGACACGGCCCAGACTCCTACGGGAGGCAGCAGTGGGGAATATTGCACAATGGGCGAAAGCCTGATGCAGCGACGCCGCGTGAGGGATGACGGCCTTCGGGTTGTAAACCTCTTTCAGCAGGGAAGAAGCGAAAGTGACGGTACCTGCAGAAGAAGCGCCGGCTAACTACGTGCCAGCAGCCGCGGTAATACGTAGGGCGCAAGCGTTGTCCGGAATTATTGGGCGTAAAGAGCTCGTAGGCGGCTTGTCACGTCGGGTGTGAAAGCCCGGGGCTTAACCCCGGGTCTGCATCCGATACGGGCAGGCTAGAGTGTGGTAGGGGAGATCGGAATTCCTGGTGTAGCGGTGAAATGCGCAGATATCAGGAGGAACACCGGTGGCGAAGGCGGATCTCTGGGCCATTACTGACGCTGAGGAGCGAAAGCGTGGGGAGCGAACAGGATTAGATACCCTGGTAGTCCACGCCGTAAACGTTGGGAACTAGGTGTTGGCGACATTCCACGTCGTCGGTGCCGCAGCTAACGCATTAAGTTCCCCGCCTGGGGAGTACGGCCGCAAGGCTAAAACTCAAAGGAATTGACGGGGGCCCGCACAAGCAGCGGAGCATGTGGCTTAATTCGACGCAACGCGAAGAACCTTACCAAGGCTTGACATATACCGGAAAGCATTAGAGATAGTGCCCCCCTTGTGGTCGGTATACAGGTGGTGCATGGCTGTCGTCAGCTCGTGTCGTGAGATGTTGGGTTAAGTCCCGCAACGAGCGCAACCCTTGTCCTGTGTTGCCAGCATGCCCTTCGGGGTGATGGGGACTCACAGGAGACCGCCGGGGTCAACTCGGAGGAAGGTGGGGACGACGTCAAGTCATCATGCCCCTTATGTCTTGGGCTGCACACGTGCTACAATGGCCGGTACAAAGAGCTGCGATGCCGTGAGGCGGAGCGAATCTCAAAAAGCCGGTCTCAGTTCGGATTGGGGTCTGCAACTCGACCCCATGAAGTCGGAGTTGCTAGTAATCGCAGATCAGCATTGCTGCGGTGAATACGTTCCCGGGCCTTGTACACACCGCCCGTCACGTCACGAAAGTCGGTAACACCCGAAGCCGGTGGCCCAACCCCTTGTGGGAGGGAGCTGTCGAAGGTGGGACTGGCGATTGGGACGAAGTCGTAACAAGGTAGCCGTACCGGAAGGTGCGGCTGGATCACCTCCTTTCTAAGGAGCACAGTACCGATTGCGAGCAAATGTCTCGCACGGTCAGCTCATGGGTGGAACGTTGATTAGTTGGCACGGTCACGAGGGTCTCTCTGCTAGTACTGCTTCGGCGTGGAACGTGGTGAAGATCCGAGGGATCGTGCTTGGCACGTTGTTGGGTGTCTGAGGGTACGGCCGGAAGGTCTGCCTTCGAGGATGCCGGCCCCAGTGAACTTGCTTGCTTGTCGAGTGAGGTGGTGGGTGGCTGGTCGTTGTTTGAGAACTACACAGTGGACGCGAGCATCTGTGGCCAAGTTTTTAAGGGCGCACGGTGGATGCCTTGGCACCAGGAACCGATGAAGGACGTGGGAGGCCACGATAGTCCCCGGGGAGCCGTCAACCAGGCTTTGATCCGGGGGTTTCCGAATGGGGAAACCCGGCAGTCGTCATGGGCTGTCACCCATGCCTGAACACATAGGGCATGTGGAGGGAACGAGGGGAAGTGAAACATCTCAGTACCCTCAGGAAGAGAAAACAACCGTGATTCCGGGAGTAGTGGCGAGCGAAACCGGATGAGGCCAAACCGTATGCGTGTGATACCCGGCAGGGGTTGCGTATACGGGGTTGTGGGATCTCTCTTTCACAGTCTGCCGGCTGTGAGACGAGTCAGAAACCGTTGATGTAGGCGAAGGACATGCGAAAGGTCCGGCGTAGAGGGTAAGACCCCCGTAGCTGAAACATTGACGGCTCGTTTGAGAGACACCCAAGTAGCACGGGGCCCGAGAAATCCCGTGTGAATCTGGCGGGACCACCCGTTAAGCCTAAATATTCCCTGGTGACCGATAGCGGATAGTACCGTGAGGGAATGGTGAAAAGTACCGCGGGAGCGGAGTGAAATAGTACCTGAAACCGTGTGCCTACAAGCCGTGGGAGCGTCGGATGCGAGTTTACTTGCATCTCGTGACTGCGTGCCTTTTGAAGAATGAGCCTGCGAGTTTGCGGTGTGTTGCGAGGTTAACCCGTGTGGGGAAGCCGTAGCGAAAGCGAGTCCGAATAGGGCGTTTTAGTAGCACGCTCAAGACCCGAAGCGGAGTGATCTAGCCATGGGCAGGTTGAAGCGGAGGTAAGACTTCGTGGAGGACCGAACCCACCAGGGTTGAAAACCTGGGGGATGACCTGTGGTTAGGGGTGAAAGGCCAATCAAACTCCGTGATAGCTGGTTCTCCCCGAAATGCATTTAGGTGCAGCGTCGTGTGTTTCTTGCCGGAGGTAGAGCACTGGATAGGCGATGGGCCCTACCGGGTTACTGACCTTAGCCAAACTCCGAATGCCGGTAAGTGAGAGCACGGCAGTGAGACTGTGGGGGATAAGCTCCATGGTCGAGAGGGAAACAGCCCAGAGCATCGACTAAGGCCCCTAAGCGTACGCTAAGTGGGAAAGGATGTGGAGTCGCAGAGACAACCAGGAGGTTGGCTTAGAAGCAGCCACCCTTGAAAGAGTGCGTAATAGCTCACTGGTCAAGTGATTCCGCGCCGACAATGTAGCGGGGCTCAAGCGTACCGCCGAAGTCGTGTCATTGCAGTACATACCCCCAACGGGGACTGTGATGGGTAGGGGAGCGTCGTGTGCCGGGTGAAGCAGCCGCGGAAGCGAGTTGTGGACGGTTCACGAGTGAGAATGCAGGCATGAGTAGCGATACACACGTGAGAAACGTGTGCGCCGATTGACTAAGGGTTCCTGGGTCAAGCTGATCTGCCCAGGGTAAGTCGGGACCTAAGGCGAGGCCGACAGGCGTAGTCGATGGACAACCGGTTGATATTCCGGTACCCGCTTTGAAACGCCCAGTATCGAGCCCATTAATGCTAAGGCCGTGAAGCCGTTCCGGACCCTTCGGGGAATGGAAAGTGGTGGAGCCGTCGATCCAAGGTGGTAGTAGGTAAGCGATGGGGTGACGCAGGAAGGTAGTCCAGCCCGGGCGGTGGTTGTCCCGGGGTAAGGGTGTAGGCCGTGTGGTAGGCAAATCCGTCACACATTAAGGCTGAGACCTGATGCCGAGCCGATTGTGGTGAAGTGGATGATCCTATGCTGTCGAGAAAAGCCTCTAGCGAGTTTCATGGCGGCCCGTACCCTAAACCGACTCAGGTGGTCAGGTAGAGAATACCGAGGCGTTCGGGTGAACTATGGTTAAGGAACTCGGCAAAATGCCCCCGTAACTTCGGGAGAAGGGGGGCCACGTCTGGTGATGAGTCTTGCACTCTGAGCTGGGGGTGGCCGCAGAGACCAGCGAGAAGCGACTGTTTACTAAAAACACAGGTCCGTGCGAAGCCGTAAGGCGATGTATACGGACTGACGCCTGCCCGGTGCTGGAACGTTAAGGGGACCGGTTAGCTCCATTTCGGTGGGGCGAAGCTGAGAACTTAAGCGCCAGTAAACGGCGGTGGTAACTATAACCATCCTAAGGTAGCGAAATTCCTTGTCGGGTAAGTTCCGACCTGCACGAATGGCGTAACGACTTCTCGACTGTCTCAACCATAGGCCCGGTGAAATTGCACTACGAGTAAAGATGCTCGTTTCGCGCAGCAGGACGGAAAGACCCCGGGACCTTTACTACAGTTTGATATTGGTGTTCGGTTCGGCTTGTGTAGGATAGGTGGGAGACTTTGAAGCTGTGACGCCAGTCATGGTGGAGTCGCCGTTGAAATACCACTCTGGTCGTGCTGGATGTCTAACCTCGGTCCGTGATCCGGATCAGGGACAGTGTCTGATGGGTAGTTTAACTGGGGCGGTTGCCTCCCAAAGGGTAACGGAGGCGCCCAAAGGTTCCCTCAGCCTGGTTGGCAATCAGGTGTTGAGTGTAAGTGCACAAGGGAGCTTGACTGTGAGACCGACGGGTCGAGCAGGGACGAAAGTCGGGACTAGTGATCCGGCGGTGGCTTGTGGAAGCGCCGTCGCTCAACGGATAAAAGGTACCCCGGGGATAACAGGCTGATCTTCCCCAAGAGTCCATATCGACGGGATGGTTTGGCACCTCGATGTCGGCTCGTCGCATCCTGGGGCTGGAGTCGGTCCCAAGGGTTGGGCTGTTCGCCCATTAAAGCGGTACGCGAGCTGGGTTTAGAACGTCGTGAGACAGTTCGGTCCCTATCCGCTGTGCGCGTAGGAATATTGAGAAGGGCTGTCCCTAGTACGAGAGGACCGGGACGGACGAACCTCTGGTGTGCCAGTTGTCCTGCCAAGGGCATGGCTGGTTGGCTACGTTCGGGAGGGATAACCGCTGAAAGCATCTAAGCGGGAAGCCTGCTTCGAGATGAGTATTCCCACCTCCTTGAGAGGGTAAGGCTCCCAGTAGACGACTGGGTTGATAGGCCGGATGTGGAAGCCCAGTAATGGGTGGAGCTGACCGGTACTAATAGGCCGAGGGCTTGTCCTCAGTTGCTCGCGTCCACTGTGTTAGTTCTGAAGTAACGAACA
>NZ_MSJP01000077.1 GCF_014596525.1 Streptomyces sp. CBMA291 | reverse complement strand
GGGGCGGGGCCCTGCGCGGCGGCGGAAGCGGGCGCCGGGGCGGGAGCGGTGGCAGGGGCCGGGGGGACCGGGGCCGGGGAGGGGGCCTGGGTCGTCGGCGGGGCCTGCGGCGGCTCCTGCCCCTGCGCCGAGGCCGTCGGCAGGGGCTGGGTGGGCTCCGGAACGGAAGGGGCCGACGAGAACGCCGGATCCGACGCAGGTGACGAGAGCGCCGGATCCGACGCCGCCGCCGACTCCTGCTTCGGCTCCTGCGGAGGCGCCGTGGAAGGCGCCGGAGGCGCGGGAGGGACGGACGGGGCGGAGGGGGCGGACTGGGCGGACGGGGCAGCCTGGTCCGCCGGAACCGCCGTGCCCTCGTTCTCGGTGCTCACAGCTCGCTCTCCTCGTTGACTGCGCGGGGTGGTGTCCTCGGTGGCCACCTGCTGGTTCCAGGGTGCTGCACCAGCTTTTCCCACGGGACGTCAGGCCACCGTAAGCCGGAGCTGTGCATACGCACCCCTTCATTTATATAGGGACAGAACGGACAGCTTCCCCTGTGTCCGTCCCGCCCCGCCAATGGCACCATGACGCCGTGACTCACGCACGGCAGCACCCCGACCGCGCACCCCTCCAGGTCGTCGCCCACCGCGGCGCTTCCGAGGACGCGCCGGAACACACCCTGGCCGCCTATGTGAAGGCCATCGAGGACGGCGCCGACGCCCTGGAGTGCGACGTCCGTCTCACCGCCGACGGGCATCTCGTCTGTGTCCACGACCGGCGCGTCAACCGCACCTCGAACGGCCGCGGCGCCGTCTCCGCCCTCGAACTCGCCGATCTCGCCGCGCTCGACTTCGGCACCTGGAAGGGGCGCGAGGACTCCGGCGAGAGCCCCGACCGGCGCGCCCCGGGATCCGCCTCCGTACTCACCCTGGAACGCCTCCTGGAGCTGGTCTCCGACGCCGGGCGCCCCATCGAGCTGGCCATCGAGACCAAGCACCCCACCCGCTGGGCGGGACAGGTCGAGGAGAAGCTGCTCCAGCTCCTCAACCGGTTCGGTCTCGACGCGCCCCCAGCACCCGCCGAATCGCCGGTACGGATCATGAGTTTCTCCGCCCGTTCCCTGCACCGGATCGCCGTCGCCGCGCCCACCCTGCCCACCGTCTCCCTCTCCCAGTTCGTCTCGCCTCGCCTGCGCGACGGACGGCTCCCCGCGGGCGCGCGCATCGCGGGGCCCTCGATCCGGATCGTGCGGCACCACCCCGCCGTGATCCTGCGACTCCGGAAAGCCGGGCACCAGGTGCATGTGTGGACGGTGGACGAGCCGGAGGACGTCGAGCTGTGCGAGCGCCTCGGAGTGGACGCGATCATCACCAACCGCCCCAAGCAGGTCCTCGCACAGCTCGGCCGCGGCTGACTCCCGCCCCTTCTTCCGCACCCCCCGTGCGCCCCCTGATATCCCCTCGTCAACCCCTCCTTTCCCATACGCCCCAAGGGATTACGGAGACGGCGGGGCGCACACCGGCGCGTTCCGTGTGTACGCGATCGTCACGAGTGCCTCATCGAACGCGGATTGGCCGGTTTCCGGTCCAGTCCATTGGGGCATCCACACCGTGGCGTGGGGCAAAGGAGGTCTCGGGGGTGGCGTTGGTGGTGACACAAGAGGTGCCCACGTCGTCGTGCATGGCCGTACCCCATGGCCCTGCGGGCGTGGGTAAGGCGCGGCACCGGATGCGGGACGAGCTGTACCGCAGCGGGGTGTCCGACGCGGTCGTGGACGACGCGGTTCTGATCCTTTCCGAGCTGCTCAGCAACGCCTGCCGGTACGGCAGGCCGCTGGGGCGGACGGAGCGGGGCGACGGGGACGTACGGGCCGCCTGGCGGGTGGACCCGGCGGGCGGGCTCAGAGTCGAGGTCACCGACGGAGGCGGTCCGACGAGACCCGTCCCGTCGACGCCCTCGGTGACCGCCCGGGGCGGACGCGGGCTGAACATCATCAGCGCGCTGGCCCAGGACTGGGGGGTACGGGACAGCGCGACCGGCGAGGTCACGGTCTGGGTGGTGGTCACCGAAGGACACCGCCGCGAGGACTTCGCGACCCGCGTGGGCGGCGGCTCGGGCTTCGACATCCTGGACGCGTACGACGATCTGGACTGAGGACCGGGGACCCGGGGGCCCGGGGACTGAAGGCCAGGGGCTGAGGACCGGGGACCGGGGGTTGAAGGCCAGGGGCTGAGGACCGGGGGCTGAAGGCCGGGTCGGCGGTCGGCGGTCAGGAACGGTGACCGGGGCCGGGAGCCCGAGACCGGCGGCCGGGGCCGGGAGCCGGGGAGGGCGGCCGGAACCGGGAGCCCGAGGCCGGGAGCCGGGGAGGGCGGCCGGAACCGGGAGCCCGAGACCGGTAGCCGGAGCTGGGTGGCAGGACGGGCGGCCGGGGCTGAGGCGCCTCGACCGAGGGACCGGGCCGGAGGCGTGGGCTGGGGCGTCCCGACCGAGGACCGGGCCGGAGGCGGAGGCGAGGGCTGGGCCGGGACCGAGGCCGTACGGCATTCGGCATTCGGCATTCGGCGACCCGGCCGGTACCCCCTCGTCCCGGACGGCCGACCCCTCGTCCCGGAGGGCCGCGCCCCGCCTGAAAGGGCCGGACGGCCCGTGCGGCTAGGCTCGCGGCCGAAACAGACACCGCACCGCCGCGATCGGGAGAAAGCCACACCATGGCCAAGAAGCGCCCCCAGACGAAGACCGGCACGACCGGTCAGGCACAGGTCACGAACGGGGAGATCCCGGTCGTCGGCGCGCGCGAGCCGTGCCCGTGCGGTTCGGGCCGCCGCTACAAGGCGTGCCACGGCCGGGCCGCCTCGCACGCCGTGACCGAACTCGTCCACCGCCCCTTCGAGGGCCTGCCCGGCGAGTGCGACTGGGTCGCGCTGCGCGAGCTGGTGCCCGCCGCGACCGTGCCGCTCACCCTGAAGGACGGCCTGCCGGAGGGCGTCCCCTCCGTGACGCTCGCGACCGTGCTGCCGATGGCCTGGCCGGCGCTCCGCCGCGACGACGGCTCCGTGCTGCTCGCCCTTCAGAACGACTCCACCTCCGGCGACCTCGCGCGCGACCTCGCCGACACCCTGCTGCGCGCCCTGGAGACCGAGCCGGGCACCCCGGTCGCCGGGCGCAGGGTGCCCGCCGAGGGCCCGCGCCTCCAGGACCTGCTGGACGCGGACGCCCCGTTCGCCCCCGAGGTCCACTCCGGCTTCGAGTTCTGGATCCCCCAGACCGCCGACGGCGCCGACCCCGAGGTCTCCGCCTCCCTTGAGCGCGCCAACGCCGCCGCGATCCCCACCGTCAAGCTGACCGGTGTCGACTCGGCGTACTGGTGCGAGACCCCGGACAAGAACCACCTGCGCTGGGTCATGCCGTACCCGGAGGAGCGGCTGCTCGACGCGCTGGCCCGGCTCCAGGCCGCCGATGGGACCTCGATCGGCGAGGACACCCGGCTCGTCGGTTCGTTCCGCGCCCACGGTCTGATGGTGCCGGTCTGGGACCTGCCGACCTCGATGACGGCGGAGGAGTGCGAGAAGCCCGCCGCCGAGTTCGCCGAGCGGCTCGCCGGGGCGCTCGCCTCGGACGCCCCGCTGACCGCGGAGGAACGGCGTGCCCGCGGCGGCCTCACCAACCGCCAGGTCACTCTCAGCTGATACCCCAGGTGGTATCGGTGACTGACAGACCGGTCAGTCGGTGACTTCCGCCACAACAGAGCCGTCGCACGGGTAAATCCCTGTCCGAATAACTGAGATCGAATTTGCGAACAGCAGATCTCTTGTTACGGTTCTGGAAGCCCGGTCGCTGGTGCATCCCCCGTCGCCAGCGATCGGGCCTTTCCATGTCCGCTGCCGGTCATACCGGAGCGTCGACGTTCAACTCCCTTCCGCGAACGGCCTGTTGCTCTCGGCCCGCAGCAGCAGCGGAGTGCTGCCGCCCTCGCCCGCACCCGCGAATTCCGCGACCGCCGTAGAGGCCGCCGCCCCTCCGCGATCCCGCTCCCGAGGCGTTTCACAGCTCCCCGGCTCGTCCTGCGCCGTGACGGCGCAGTGGACTTGCACGGTCCTTCCACCAGGGGTCATGAGGGTCAGGAACGCGTCGAGATCCTGCCCGGAGGCGTTGCGGTAGTACGTACGCGCCCAGGCTTCGGAGCCCTCGGCGAGGACGCAGGTCTGCGCCTCGACCCCGTCGGGGGAAACCAGCTCCGGTCCACAGCGCGCGACCCGCTCCCCGGCGGAAACCACGAAATCCACGGACCCGCCAGACCCCCCGTAACCGCCGTAACCGACGGAACCGACGGAACCGACCGATTCGGCGGAGCCGACGGAATCGACGGCGAATCCAGGGGTACGCGGGACCGGGCCGGACTCCGCCGCCGGAACCCCGGTGGGTCCAGTCGTCCAACCCGCCGTCACCAGGAGTGGCAGCAGGACGGCGACCGTGACGGCGGCGACCGCTCCGGCCACCCGGAGATCCACCGCACTCATACGCCCCACCTGTTCCCGCCTGGACCGGTGCCGTGTCTGGGCCGGAGCCGCCCCGCCCGTGCCCGCCTGGGCCGGAGCCGTCCCGGCGGACGGCATGAGCGGAGATGGGGGCGACCCTAGCGACGCCCGGCGGCCCTCCCGCCGGACATCCGCCCGTTTCCCCGTAAGTCGCCCCCGTACACACCCGTTCGGGTGAGCACCCGAGCCGACAGGGAACCGACGGCCCGGACCCCTCTCCCACGCCCGCCCAGACCCCCCTCAGCCCACGGCCCGGACCCTTCCCCGCGAACGGTCCGGACCTCCCTCAGTACGCGAGTCGGCTCCCACCGCCCGGAGCACTGGTGCCGGCCTCCACCAGTGCGTCGACCACCGCCTCGACGTCCGGCAGCCACGGTCGGGCCGAGCCCGCGAGCGGGGCCCGTTCCCAGCGGACCTGTCCGGTCCCCGTGACCGAGGGCGGCAGGACCAGATAGCCGCCCTCTCCATGGAACCGCAGCGAACTGGGCACGCTGTCCTTCGCGTACAGCAGCTCGCCGAGCCGTTCGAGGTCGTACGGGGCGACGAGGATCGACCAGCGGGTCGAGGTCGCCACGACCGGGCCGAGCCGTATGCCCATCGCGTCGAGCGCGACGAGCGCCCGCGCTCCGGCCACCGCGGGCAGGCTCACCGCGCAGGGCGCGCCGCCCCCCGTGGCGAGGAGCACCGGGGCGTCCGGACGCCTGGTCCACCACCAGCGGATCATGCGCTCGTCCGTGGTGGCGGCGAGGAGTTCGGGGTCGTACGGGTGGGCTCCGGGCACCACGCAATCGGGGTCTGGGCAGGAGCAGGCCGCCCCCGACGGCACGGGCACCGCACCACGCGGCACTCGCGGGCTCGCTCCCGGCAGGACGGGCCAGCCCCAGGCGACGGCGAAGGAGACCGCCGCTTCGAGCCGGGCGGTCCTCGCCTTGCGCCGGAACCGGAGCCTGCGTCGCATTCCGAGGATCTCGCGCATGAGCGCTCGTTCCTTTCCGTTGAACGCCGAATCCACATCACACCATGTGCAGGACTTTTCACTGTGCGTATCAGCGCGTACCGGGGTCGACGGGGTGGCGGCCCCCGTCGGAGCGGGGCCGTCCGGGCCGTGTCCAGGTGGACCACGTGGAACCGGTGGAGCGGGTCGGAGCCAGGTGGAGCCAGGTCAGAACGAGGTGGAGCCGGGTCAGCACCAGGGGCGGGTCGGAACACGTTCCCCGCCACTCGGTGACGGGCTTGCGGCCTGCGGCTCTGAAGACGCCGGGGTTCCGCGGAGCGTTCCGGGACAGTTCCAACTGCCCTTGCCTGTCACCGATTACGTACCCAGCACGCTCGGAATGACGCGCTTTCAAACGACGCCAGTCGACCGCAAAAGGTGCACACTGGGGGTAATTTTCAGCCAACTTCGCGCCGACTTCAACCCTCTCGCGCAACCTCTCGGACACCACAAGTCCCGCGAGGACAATGCTGGACATCGTTCCTCTTGTACGTGTACATGTGGATGCACCGAGCGGCTCAGGATGGCATGGGGGTTTTCGATGCTCTGGCGTCAAACGCACCGGTCGGAAAGCCGACTGACATGAGTGCCCCGCACCTGCCGAAAGTGGCCGGAATCGATTCCGCCGTCCCTGCTCCCCAGCAGACTACGTCGCCCCTTCCCGGGGTGCCCGCCGCCGCGAAGCCCTCGGAACCGCTCACCCCTCCCGGTGCGCTGATCCAGGACCGCCTCGCCGCCTGGGTCTCCGACCTCACCACCCTCCACGAGCTGACCGAGCGCCTGGTCAGGACCGACACCCTCGACGAGGCCCTGCACGAGGTGCTCGACGCGGGCGCCGCGCTCGTCGGAGCCCGCCGCGGCATGGGCGTCCTCGAACCCGCCGACGGTCTCGGCCCCGCCACCACCGTCGGCCTCGGGCTCGCCCACTCCGACCTCGGCATCATCGAGACCATCCCGCGCGGCACCAGCAGCTACGGGCGCCTCCTCGACACCCGGCCCGACCCGGCCCACCCCGGCCGGATCCCCGATCCGATCACCATCCGCGACGTCCGCGTCGAGGAAGGGCTCCACCCTCGCCACCGCGAGGTCGCCGCCCGCCTCGGCTACGCCGCCAGCTACGCCCTGCCCCTCGCCACCAAGGACGCGGGCCGGATCGGCGCGGCCGTCTGGCTCTACGACGAGCCCGCCGAGCCCGACTCCCGCCGACGCCATCTCGTCGGGCACTACAGCCGCTTCGCCACCGAACACCTGGCCAGGCTCCTCCAGATCGAACGCGCCCGCGCCCAGGTCAGCACCGTCGCCGAGGAGTTGCTGCCCAGCTGCCTCCCCCTCGTCCCCGGCGTCCGGCTCGCCGCCCGCCACCGCACCGGCCCCCGGGGCGGCGGCGACTGGTACGACGCACTGCCGCTGCCCGAAGGCGCCCTTGGACTGTCCGTCGGCTCCGTCTCCGGCTCCGGGCCCACCGCCCTCGCCGCCATGGGCCGACTGCGCGCCTCCCTGCGCGCGTACGCCGTGATGGAGGGCGAGGACCCGGTCGCCGTCCTCTCCGACCTGGAACTCCTGCTCCGGCTCACCGAACCTGCCCGCTCCGCGACCGCCCTCTTCGCCTACGCCGAACCGGACCAGCGCCGGATCGTCCTCGCCGGAGCCGGGCACGCCCCGCCGCTGATCGTCGGCGAGCGGCGCACCGAGTTCGTCGAGACCTCGCTCTCGGCCCCGCTCGGGATGCTCTCCTGCTGGGAGGCGCCCAGCGTGGAGCTGTCCCCCGAGCCTGGAGAAACGGTGCTGCTCTACACCGACGGGCTGCTGCGCCGTACCGGTGAGGCCATGGACCGGGCCTTCGCCCGGCTCCACGCGGCCGCCGCGAGCGTGCCCAGGGCGGACCGCGAGGACCCGGGCGCGATCGCCGACCACGTCCTGCGGACCCTCCTCCCGGAGGGACTCGACACCGAGGTCGACGGCGAGGACGTGGTACTGCTCGCCGCCCGCTTCGAGTGAGCCGGGTGCCGCCCGCTTCGAATGGGACGGGCACCGGTCGTTTCGAGTGAGACGGGGCCGGTCGCTTCCGAGAGACGGTCGCCGCCCGTTTCACGTGAAACGGGCGGCCGCTTCGCCTGAGCCCGGCACCCGTTTCGAGTGAGCGCGTCGCCCGTGTGCACCGGTGAGGACCCATGAGCGGAATGTGACATTCCAGTAATGGGTCCTCCGACCCTGGGCCCCCTTCCGTACGACCGTACGATGGGGGTGGTTCAGTGTCGTACCAGAGGAGGCAGACCCGTGGCCGAGGAGCTCACGCCGGAGACCCCGGAAGAGACCGAGCAGCAGGCGATCAAGCAGCGGAAGAACGGCCTGTACCCGGGCGTCTCCGACGAGCTGGCCGAGAACATGAAGTCCGGTTGGGCCGACACCGAGCTGCACGACCTGGCGCCCATCGCCCAGGCCGACCGGACGGCCGCGCGCCGTGCCGCGCTCTCCGCCCGCTTCCCCGGCGAGCGCCTGGTGATCCCCGCCGGAAACCTGAAGACCCGGTCGAACGACACCGAGTACAGCTTCCGCGCCTCCACCGAGTACGCGTACCTCACCGGCGACCAGACCCAGGACGGCGTCCTCGTCCTGGAGCCGACCGGGGAAGGCCACGAGGCCACCCTCTACCTGCTGCCGCGCTCCGACCGCGAGAACGGCGAGTTCTGGCTCGACGGCCAGGGCGAGCTGTGGGTCGGCCGCCGCCACTCCCTCACCGAGGCCGAGCAGCTCCTCGGCGTCCCCGCCAAGGACGTCCGCGAGCTCGCCGACGCCCTGCGCGAGGCCACCGGCCCGGTCCGCGCCGTGCGCGGCCACGACGCCGGCATCGAGGCGGCCCTGACCGACAAGGTCACCGCCGAGCGCGACGAGGAACTCCGCGTCTTCCTCTCCGAGGCCCGCCTCGTCAAGGACGCCTTCGAGATCGCCGAGCTGGAGAAGGCCTGCGCCTCCACCGCCCGCGGCTTCGAGGACGTCGTCAAGGTCCTCGACAAGGCCGAGGCCACCAGCGAGCGCTACATCGAGGGAACGTTCTTCCTGCGCGCCCGCGTCGAGGGCAACGACATCGGCTACGGCTCCATCTGCGCCGCGGGCCCGCACGCCACCACCCTGCACTGGGTCCGCAACGACGGCGACGTGCGCTCCGGCGACCTGCTGCTGCTCGACGCCGGCGTCGAGACCAACGAGCTGTACACCGCCGACATCACCCGCACCCTGCCGATCAACGGCCGGTACACCGAGCTTCAGCGCAAGATCTACGACGCCGTGTACGAGGCGCAGGAGGCGGGCATCGCCGCGGTGAAGCCCGGCGCCGCCTACCGCGACTTCCACGACGCCGCCCAGCGCGTCCTCACCGAGAAGCTCGTCGAGTGGGGCCTCGTCGAGGGCCCGGTCGAGCGCGTCCTGGAGCTGGGCCTCCAGCGCCGCTGGACCCTGCACGGCACCGGCCACATGCTCGGCATGGACGTCCACGACTGCGCCGCCGCGCGCACCGAGGCCTATGTCGACACCACCCTTGAGCCGGGCATGTGCCTGACCGTCGAGCCGGGTCTGTACTTCCAGGCCGACGACCTGACGGTGCCGGAGGAGTACCGGGGCATCGGCGTCCGGATCGAGGACGACATCCTCGTCACCGAGGACGGCAACCGGAACCTCTCGGACGGGCTGCCGCGCCGCTCCGACGAGGTCGAGGCGTGGATGGCCGCGCTGAAGGGCTGATCTCCGCTTACGTTGGAACCGAAGGGCCCCGTCGACCGACCGGCGGGGCCCTTCCCCGTTCCCGTTCGCTGATCTGCTTCCCACCCCGTTCGCTTTCCCGTTCGCGTCCGCGTACGCGTCCTCGTTCGCTTCCCGGGGCGGGTGCGTCACGCGAGCAGCAGCGACGGGCTGTCCTTCCACTTCAGGATCTTGTCGAAGCTGACCACCGCGCCGCCCCGGCCCGTCCGGTTGCCGAAGTGCACATGGTCCGCCAGCTCCTCGATGAGCCGCAGCCCCCGGCCGTGCTCGGCGTCCGCCGGAGCCTCCGGCACCCCGGTGGCCGCGATCCCCGCGCCCGGCGTCCCCGACGGCCCGGCCGCCCCCGGGAAACCCGGGCCCGAGTCGGCCACCTCGATACGGCAGGTCTCGCCGTCCAGATACGCCGTCACCCGATAGGCCCTGGTCCCGGTGCCCGTTCCGTCCGCACCGCCCCCGCCGTGCTCCACCGCGTTCGCACAGGCCTCGGTCAGCGCGACCGACAGCTCGTACGACACCTCGGGATCGACCCCCGCCGTCTCCATCGTGCCCAGCAGCAGCCGCCTGGCCAGCGGCACACTGGCGGCCTCCCGCCGCAGATGGAGTGACCACCAGATGCTCATGCTCCCGCCTCCCGGCAGCGGCTCGACATACCGATACCTATTGCCTGGCGGAACCCTTCGTAAGCACGAGAAGTCGCCAAGAGACCTCGTTCGGCGGATGCACGCCGCCGGGAACCCGGTGTATGGCCCATCGAAGACGCCCAAGCGCCGCAAGGGCGACCTTACGGACCTGCCTCCTGCGGACAGGGGCCTTGGTGCGATGATGGGCCCGCCATGAATGCCCCCGCGCTCGCTCCACGGCTGCTGAGGGCCGCGGTGTTCACCGCGGTCTGCGTCGTGCTGTCCGCGCTCGGGCACGCCCTGGCCGCCTGCGCGGGAATCGCCCCCTGGGCCCTGGTCGCCGGGTTCCTCGGAATCTTCGGCATCACCGTCCTCCTCGCGGGGCGCGAACGCTCGCTCGGCTTCGTCGTCGCCACCCTGACCGGCGGGCAGCTCACCCTGCACGTACTCTTCGGCCTCGGACAGCGCCGGCTCACGCTGGGCCCCGAAGCGGACGACGTCCTCGTCCGGATGGCCGCCCGGCTGGTCTGCGGGGCCGGCGGCGCCTCCCTCACCCCGGTCGACGCCACCCGGATCGTCCGCGACGCCGGGCTCGACCCGACGGGCGCGGTCACGGGCGCCGGAGCCCACCCCGGCCATCTGGCCGCTGCGGGCTCCCCCGCCGGTGAGCTGCTGCCCGGTCTGCCCATGCTCCTCGGGCACCTGCTCGCCGCCCTCGCCACGGGCTGGCTGCTGCGGCGCGGCGACCGCGCCCTCGTCCGACTCGTCGAACTCTCCGAGCAGGGCGCGACCGAACTCGCCGAGCACGCCGTGATCCGCTCGCTGCGGGCCGCCCTCCGACTCGTACGGGCGCTGCTCGCCGGTCTCGCGGCCACCCCGGGCACCGGCCCGGCACGGGCGGTCCGCACCGCCTTCGCCTCCTCGCCGCCGCCGGTGGCCGAGGCCCTCCAGCACACGGTGATCAGGCGCGGCCCCCCGGCCGCGGACTGCGTCCTCGCAGCCTGACGCACCACCGCCGGACCGCTCGACGGGAGCGGGCCCGCGCCCGTCCGTACGCCTGTGGAGGCTTGCCCTCCCCTCGGCGCGCCGGACTCCACCGTCTCTCTCCTCGCTGGAGTGTTTCTGCCATGACCGCTTTCCGCGTCTCCTCCCGTTCCGCCTCCCGCGCGTCTTCCCGTTCCGCCTCCCGCGTCTCCGCCTCGCGTGTCGCCCTCGCCGGCGGTATCGCGCTCTCCTCCGTGGTGCTGCTGTCCGGCCCGGCGTTCGCGCACGTCAGCGTGCAGCCGGAGGGCCAGGCAGCCAAGGGCGGCTACGCCACCGTCAACATCAAGGTCCCCAACGAGCGGGACAACGCCTCCACCGTGAAGCTGGAGGTCAACTTCCCGCTCGACCACCCCCTCGCCTCCGTCATGCCGCAGCCCATCCCCGGCTGGAAGGCCGAGGTGACCAAGAGCAAGCTCGACAAGCCGCTCCAGCTGCACGGCAAGACGATCAACGAGGCCGTCTCCAAGGTGACCTGGACCGCCGACGGTTCGAAGATCGGCCCCGGCCAGTTCCAGCAGTTCCCGCTCTCCCTCGGCCAGCTGCCCGAGGACGTCGACCAGCTCGTCCTCAAGGCGATCCAGACGTACGACAACAAGGAGGTCGTGCGCTGGATCGAGGAGCAGAAGGACGGCGCGGAGGAGCCGCAGAGCCCCGCCCCCGTCCTGAAGCTCTCCGCCGCCTCCGACGACCACCACGGCGGCGCCGCCGCGTCGGCCGCCCCGTCCGCCTCTGCCTCCGGCGATGAGAAGGCCGGGCACAAGGAGACGGGCGCGAAGGAGACGGCCGCCGCCGACTCCTCCGACACCACGGCCCGGGTCCTCGGCGTCATCGGCATCCTCGTCGGCATCGCCGGTGTCGCCTTCGGCGTCCTCGCGGGCCGCCGCCGCTCGGCCTGACGGAGCGCGGGCCCAAGGGCCCAGAGGCCCTTGAGGACTCGGGCCCGAGGACCTGAGGACTTACGGGGCTGGCGGGTTCGGCGGGCCTGACGGGCCTGAAGGCCTGGCGGGTCTGATGGGCCTGAAGGCCTGGCGGGTCTGACGGGTCTGACGGGTCTGACGGGTCTAACGGGCCTAACGGGCCTAACGGGCCCGGCGGGTCTGAAGGTCTGACGGCCAGCTGACGCGGGGGCTCTGGAGCCGGTTATCCCGAATCCGGAGCCTCCGTGTCCGGGGGGCTCCCCCCTCCCCCCCTCCCCACCCCGCCCCACCCAGCCCCACCCCTCCTCCCTCAACCTCCTCCGCATCCCCACCCTCCGACAGAAGCGGAAAGAAGCGACATGTCCGCAGAGAAGACACCCACCCCGGACTTCGGGGACACCACGGGGTCCCGGCCCGGCCGGCGCACCCCGTTGATCATCGCCACGGTCGCGATCGTGGCGGCGATCGGCGTCACCGCGGCCGTCGGCCTCGGCGACGGCGACAGCGACAAGGCCCCCGCCAACGGCGCGGTCGCCGTGGTCTCCGGCGGTGACGACCCCACCAAGGTCGCCACCGTCCTGGACCGCCCGTACGCCAAGCCGAACCTCGTCCTCACCGACGCCCAGGGCCAGAAGTTCGACCTGCGGGAACGGACCAAGGGCAAGCCCACCCTCCTCTACTTCGGCTACACGCACTGCCCCGACGTCTGCCCCATGACGATGAGCAACATCGCCATCGCCAAGAAGCAGCTGCCCAAGGCCGATCAGGACAAGCTCGAAGTCGTCTTCGTCACGACCGACCCCGAGCGGGACACCCCGGCCGAACTCGCCAAGTGGCTGCCGGCCGCGGGAGACCCGTCCTTCACCGGTCTCACCGGCGAGTTCGCCACCATCCAGGCGGGTGCCCGCCAGATCGGCATCGGCATCGACCCGCCGAAGAAGGAGGGCGACCAGGTCATCTCCATGCACGGAGCCCAGGTCGTCGCCTTCTCGCCCACCACCGACCAGGGCTACGTCCTGTACGGCGAAGACGCCGGCGTCGACGACTACGCCAAGGACCTGCCGAAGCTCATCAAGGGGGAGAACCCGTGATCCGCCGCACCACCATCCTGTCCGCCACCGTGGCGCTCGCCGCCTCGTTCGCGCTGGCCGGGTGTTCCTTCTCCACCGACAGCTCGGAAAGCTCGGGCAGTTCCGTCACCTCCGACGACGGCAAGCCGAAGCTTGAGGTCAGCGGCGCGTTCATGCCCCAGCCCGTGATGGACATGGCCGGTGGCTTCCTCACCATCAAGAACGACGGCTCCACGGCCGACAAGCTGACGTCGGTCACCAGCTCCCTCTCGGACGACGTCACGATCCACGAGACGAAGAACCAGAAGATGCTGGAGGTGAAGTCTTTCGACATCCCCGCGAACGGCGAGCTGAAGCTCTCCCGCGGCGGCAACCACATCATGTTCATGGGCCTGAAGACGAAGCCCAAGCAAGGTGAGAAGGTCGGTATCGAGCTCCACTTCGAGAAGTCGGCCACCATCAAGGTGGACCTTCCGGTCGAAGCGCCCAACCACAACCCGCAGCAGCACTGAGCCTGTTGACGCAGCTCGGACGGAACTGACGGAGTAACCCAGAGATGACAACCACCGCCCCGCGCCTCGGCACCGCCCTGGCCCGGCTGCTGATCCTGGCAGCCGCGCTTCTGGGCACGCTGCTCGCCGGTGCCGCCCCCGCGTCCGCGCACGCGGCGCTGACCGGAAGCGACCCGAAGGACGGGGCGGTGGTCGCCACCGCTCCCACGGAGGTCAACCTCACCTTCTCCGAGCAGGTCGCCATGAGCCCCGACTCGATCCGGGTCCTCGACCCGGCGGGCCGACGGGCCGACACCGGCGAGATACGCGACCTGTGCAGCGACTCCCTGGTCCGCTACGGGGTGGCGCTCCGCGCCGGCCTGCCCGACGGCACCTACACAGTGGCCTGGCAGACCGTCTCCGCCGACAGTCACCCCATCTCCGGGGCCTTCACCTTCTCCATCGGCGCCCCCTCCGCCACCTCGGTCGCCCTGCCCGACCGGCCCGTCGGCGGCGGAATCGTCGGCACCCTCTACGGCATCGCGCGCTATCTCGCGTACGCCGGTTTCGCCGTCCTCGTCGGCGGCGGGGCCTTCGTCCTGGCCTGCTGGCCGCGCGGGGCGAGCGTCCGGCCCGTCCAGCAGACCGTGGTCCGCGGCTGGCTGGTCCTCACCGGTGCCACCCTCGCCATGCTGCTCCTGCGCAACCCGTACACCGGCTCCGGCGAACTCTCCGACGTCTTCGACCTGGCCGGTCTCAAGGCCGTCCTGGAGACCAAGACCGGCGCCGCGCTCACCTCCCGGCTGCTGCTGCTCGGCGCCGCGGCGCTCTTCGTGGCCGTCCTCTTCGGCTCCTACGCCCGGCGCACCGACCCGAAGGAGAAGAAGGACCTCTCCTTCGGGCTCGCCATCGGCGGCACCGTCGTCGCCGCGGGCATCGCCGGAACCTGGGCCCTGGCCGAGCACGCCTCGACCGGTCTCCAGCCGGGCATCGCCATGCCGGTCGACATCCTGCACCTGCTGGCCGTCGCCGCCTGGTTCGGCGGTCTGACCACGCTGCTCGTCTCCCTCTACCGCGCGCCGCACGTCGAGCGCTCGGCGGTCGAGCGCTTCTCCACGGTGGCCTTCGGCTCCGTGGTCGTCCTCGCGGCCACCGGGCTCTACCAGTCCTGGCGCCAGGTCGGCTCCTGGTCCGCGCTCACCGGGACCCGCTACGGGCAGCTGCTGCTCGTCAAGATCGGCCTGCTGTGCGTCCTCCTCGGCATCGCCTGGATCTCCCGTCGCTGGATCCGCCGCCTGGCCGACTCGAAGACGACCGGCTCCGACCAGGGGACGGACACCGCAGCCGAGGCCGCTTCCGAGCCCGAGACCGCTTCGGAGCCCGGCCAAGACCCGGCGGCAACCGCTCAGGGCGCGGACGAGGCAGACACCGAGACAGCCACCGAGGGCCAAGCCACAGCCTCTGCTCCTGCCCCCGCCACGGCCGCAGCCGCGTCCGAGGAGGAAGCGGCCGGAACGGTGACTCCGGCCGTCGACGAAGCCGTCCCCGACCCCGAGCGGGCCGCGCAGCTCGCCCGGCAGCGGGCCGCCGTAGCGACCGCCCGGCGCAAGCGCGAGCGGGACGCCGACCCCGAGCGGGCCGGACTGCGCCGCTCGGTGCTGACCGAGGCGGCCGTCGCCGTCGTCCTCCTCGCCGTGACCACCGTCCTCACCTCCACCGAGCCCGGCCGCACCGAGGAAGAGGCCGCACGGGCGAACCCGGCCTCCGGCCCCGCCGCCGTGCCCGACCGGCCCGTCGACATCCGGCTGCCCTTCGACACCGGCGGCGTCGACGGCAAGGGCGTCGTCCGGCTCAGCCTCGACCCGGGCCGTACCGGCGCCAACGGGCTGCACCTCTTCGTCGAGCGCCCCAATGGCAAGCCGCTCGACGTGCCCGAGATCAAGGTCGCCCTGACCCTGGAGGCGAAGGACATCGGCCCGCTGCCCGTCGCCCCCGACCGCATCCAGACCGGACACTGGAGCGCGAGCGGCGTACAGATCCCGCTCTCCGGCGACTGGCGGATCCAGGTGACCGTCCGTACCTCCGATATCGACCAGACCACCGTCGAGAAGAACGTGAAGATCGGCTGACCCGTGACCGAGAACGACAACCTTGAGATCTCCCGGCGGCGCCTGCTGGGCACCGTCGGCGCGGCGGGCGCTACCGGCCTCGTCCTCGGCGCGGCCGGGGGCGCCGGAATCTCCGCGGCCGTCTCCGGCGACGAGCCGGGCGCCCCCGGCTCCGGCGGCTCCCCGAGGCTGACCGCCGTCGGAGCGACGGAGGTGATGTTTCACGGGAAACATCAGGCAGGCATCACCACCCCGCTCCAGTCCCGAGGCCATCTGGTCGCCTTCGACCTGGCACCAGGCGCCGGGCGCAAGGAGGCCACCGCCCTGCTGCGCCGCTGGTCGGCGACGGCGAAGGCGTTGATGGCGGGGAAGGCGGCGACCGGGGACACCGGGATCGCGCTGGACGCGGGTCCGTCCTCCCTCACGGTCACCTTCGGCTTCGGCCGTACGTTCTTCGACCGCACCGGGCTGGTCTCGCGGCGGCCCGGCGCCCTCGATCCGCTGCCCGCCTTCTCCTCCGACGCACTGGACCCGCGTCGCTCGGAGGGCGATCTGTGGGTACAGATCGGGGCCGATGACGCCCTGGTCGCGTTCCACGCCCTGCGGGCCCTCCAGAAGGACGCGGGCGACACGGCCAGGGTCCGTTGGCAGATGAACGGCTTCAACCGCTCGGCCGGTGCCACCGCGAAGCCGATGACCGCCCGGAACCTGATGGGGCAGGTCGACGGCACCAACAACCCGAAGCCCGCCGACCCCGACTTCGACCGGCGCCTCTTCGTCCCCGCCGGGGGCACCGACGCCGAGGCGTGGATGGCCGGCGGCTCCTACGCGGTGGTCCGCCGGATCCGGATGCTTCTCGACGACTGGGAGAAGCTGCCGCTCGACGGGCAGGAGAAGGTGATCGGGCGCCGGAAGTCCGACGGAGCCCCGCTCAGCGGCGGCTCCGAGACCACCGCTTTGGACCTGAACAAGCGGGGCCCGGACGGACAGCTGGCCGTCCCCGACAACGCCCACGCCCGGATCTCCGCCCCCGAACAGAATGGCGGGGCGGCGATGCTGCGCAGGCCGTTCTCCTTCCACGACGGCATCGGCGCGGACGGGACGCCGGACGCCGGGCTCCTCTTCATCTGCTGGCAGGCGGACCCGCTCAGGGGCTTCGTGCCGGTGCAGCGCAAGCTCGACCGGGGCGACGCCCTGTCGGCGTTCATCCGCCATGAGGCCAGTGGACTCTTCGCGGTTCCGGGCGGCCCGGCCCAGGGCGAGTACGTGGGCCAGCGCCTTCTGGAATCCTGAGCGCCCACGGGCCGTCGGCTGGATTCCCTTACGCGTCCGGGCCATTAGGGTGACCGTATGTCCGCCAACCGGTTCACGTATCTCGGCCCCGAGGGCACCTTCACCGAGGCCGCGCTGCGTACGCTGCCCGAGGCCGCGACGAGGGAACTCGTCCCCATGGTCTCCGTCCCGGCCGCGCTCGACGCCGTACGGAACGGGGAGGCGGCCGCCGCCCTCGTGCCGATCGAGAACTCGGTCGAGGGCGGGGTGACGGCCACTCTCGACGAGCTGGCCTCCGGCGGACCCCTGATGATCTACCGCGAGGTGCTGCTGCCGATCGCCTTCGCGCTGCTCGTCCGGCCCGGGACCAAGCTCTCGGAGATCAAGACGGTCACCGGTCACCCGGTGGCGCAGCCGCAGGTGCGGAACTGGCTGCGGAAGAACCTGCCCGACGCCGTGTGGGAGTCGGCCGCCTCCAACGCGGACGGGGCCCGGCTCGTACAGGAGGGCCGTTTCGACGCCGCCTTCGCGGGCGAGTTCGCGGCGACGACGTACGGTCTCGAAGCGCTGGTGAAGGAGATCCACGACGCGGAGAACGCCGAGACGCGTTTCGTGCTGGTGGGTCGGCCCGCCCGACCGGCCGCTCCGACCGGCGCGGACAAGACCTCGGTGGTGCTGTGGCTGGGTGACGATCATCCGGGTGCCCTCCTCGGACTGCTCCAGGAGTTCGCGGTGCGCGGGGTGAACCTGATGCTGATCCAGTCCCGGCCCACGGGAGCGGGGATCGGGAACTACTGCTTCGCCGTGGACGCCGAGGGCCATATCTCGGACCGGCGGGTGGGCGAGGCGCTGATGGGGCTCAAGCGGATCTGCCCCCAGGTGCGCTTCCTCGGCTCGTATCCGAGGGCGGGCGTCTCGGCCGAGGATGTACCGCCGCTGCGGCACGGAACTTCGGACGGGGAGTTCACGACGGCCTCCGACTGGTTGGCGAGGGCCCAGGACGGTCGGGCTTGATCCGATGGTGACCGAAAGCTCCCGACGATGGGAGCGTTCGTCCACAGGCACGGATCGATAGTCCTACTAGTCCTACCTGCATATTTTTCAGTTACCCACAGCGGTTATCCACAGGCATCCCGTTCAGCCTGGGGACAAGTCGACAGCTCGCATCGACAAGGTCGACAAATCACCCTGCCGGGGGCCCCGTAGCGCCCTCCATCCACAACGCCCCACCGAGGGCTACGTCAGCACTCTTCACCCGGACCGCCTATCCGGGCGGGCATTTCTCACCCGAATGAGCACCTTGCCGGGGTTTAGTCATGTAATTCCAGGGCCCTTGGACGGGAATCCTTCTGACACTCTCCCTAGTCCACAGATCTTCCACACAGCCTGTGGATAACTATTCGCGAAGAGCCCGCGCTCACCCCCTGTCGGCCACTCCCGACCACCCTTGTAGGGATTAAAAGGGGCGAAGTGCAACAAATCACCTCTCGGGTGGCAACACGCGTGCCGTTATCCGGTAAGGGCGGACGAACGCGCGACGGTAGCCTGGTGGGGTGATTGACCTTCGCCTGCTCCGTGAGGACCCCGACCGTGTTCGCGCCTCCCAGCGCGCCCGTGGAGAGGACGTCGGCCTCGTCGACGCCCTGCTCTCCGCCGATGAGCGGCGCAGGTCGTCCGGCGTCCGCTTCGACGAACTCCGCTCCGAGCAGAAGTCGCTCGGCAAGCTGATCCCCAAGGCCACCCCCGAGGAGCGCGCCGAGCTTCTCCAGAAGGCCGAGCAGCTCAAGGCCGACGTCAAGGCCGCCGAGGCCGAGCAGAACGAGGCCGACGAGACGGCCAAGTCCCTGCTCCTCCGGCTCGGGAACATCGTCCACACGGACGTCCCGGTCGGCGGCGAGGAGGACTTCGTCGTCCTGGAGACGCACGGCACCATCCGCGACTTCGCGGCCGAGGGCTTCGAGCCCAAGGACCACCTGGAGCTGGGCGAGGCGCTCGGCGCCATCGACGTGGAGCGGGGCGCCAAGGTCTCCGGCTCGCGCTTCTACTATCTGACCGGCGTGGGCGCCCTCCTGGAGCTCGCCCTGGTCAACGCGGCCATCGCGCAGGCCACCGAGGCCGGCTTCATCCCCATGCTGACCCCCGCGCTGGTCCGTCCGCGCGCCATGGAGGGCACCGGCTTCCTCGGCCAGGCCGCGGAGAACGTGTACCACCTGGAGAAGGACGACTACTACCTCGTCGGCACCTCCGAGGTCCCCCTCGCCGCGTACCACATGGACGAGATCATCGAGGCCGACAAGCTGCCGCTGCGGTACGCGGGCTTCTCGCCCTGCTTCCGCCGCGAGGCCGGCACGTACGGCAAGGACACCCGGGGCATCTTCCGCGTCCACCAGTTCGACAAGGTCGAGATGTTCTCGTACGTCGCTCCGGAGGACGCCGAGGCCGAGCACCAGCGTCTCCTGGAGTGGGAGAAGCAGTGGCTGACCGGTCTCGAACTGCCCTTCCAGGTCATCGACGTCGCCACCGGCGACCTCGGCGCCTCCGCCTCCCGTAAGTACGACTGCGAGGCGTGGATCCCCACCCAGGGCAAGTACCGCGAGCTGACCTCGGCCTCCAACTGCGACAGCTTCCAGGCCCGTCGGCTCTCCGTCCGCATGCGGGACGAGCAGGGCGGCAAGAAGACCGTCCAGCCGCTGGCCACCCTGAACGGCACGCTGTGCGCCGTCCCGCGCACGATCGTCGCCATCCTGGAGAACCACCAGCTGGCCGACGGTTCCGTGCGGGTGCCCGAGGTGCTCAGGCCGTACCTCGGCGGCCGTGAGGTCCTGGAGCCGATCGCCAAGTGAGTTCCTTCCCCTACCGCCTGGTCGCGACGGACCTCGACGGCACCCTGCTGCGCGCCGACGAGTCCGTCTCGGACCGTACGCGGGAAGCCCTCGCCGCCGTGACGGCGGCGGGCGCCGCGCACATCGTCGTCACCGGCCGGGCGGTGCCCTGGACCCGGCACATCCTCGACGACCTCGGCTACGAGGGGATCGCGGTGTGCGGCCAGGGCGCGCAGGTCTACCACGCGGGGGAGCACCGGCTGCTCACCTCGCTGACCCTGGACCGGCAGCTCGCCGGGCTCGCGCTCTCCAAGATCGAGGCGGAGGTCGGCCCGGTGGCGCTGGCCGCCAGCCGGGACGGTCTGGAGGGCGAGGTCCTGATGGGCCCCGGCTACCAGGTGCAGGAAGGCCCGCTGCCGTACATCCCCTACGAGGACCCGTCGGAGCTGTGGGCGGCGCCGCTGACCAAGCTCTACATCCAGCACCCGACGCTGACGGACGACGAGCTGACCCGGGCCGCCCGGGAGTCGGTCGGCGGTCTCGTCGACGTCGTCATGGCCGGTCCCGGGATCGTGGAGATCCTGCCGCTCGGCCTGAGCAAGGCGACCGGTCTCTCGCTCGCCGCGCGTCGGCTCGGAGTGAAGGCGGCGGAGACGATCGCCTTCGGCGACATGCCGAACGACATACCGATGTTCGGATGGTCGGCCCACGGCGTCGCCATGGGCAACGCGCACGAGGAACTGCGCGCGGTGGCCGACGAGGTGACCCTGTCGAACGAGGAGGACGGCATCGCCGTCGTCCTGGAGCGCCTGCTGACGTCCTGAGGGACCGGCACGAGCCCTGTGGAAGAGGGAGGGGCGCCCTCGCGCGGCCCGGTTTCCCGCTCGAAGCGGACGACCGGGTCCGCGCGCTCGAAGCGGACGCCCCTCCCCCCGGGAGATCCCCCGTTCCTCCCGCACGACTAGTGTGCGCCGGGCCGCCGTTCGGGAGCGACCGGTTTTCCCCGGGTGAGCGGATAGCAGGCCAGACCGATCGCGAGCGCGATCAGATGCCCGAGATCGGTGTACGTGCGGTCGGCGACGAACGGCACGACGAAGAAGGCCACCACTCCCGCCAGATAGAGCCACCGCCAGGGCCCGGCCAGCCGGTAGGCGAGGATGCCCGCCGTGGCGGCCAGCCCGTAACTCACCCCGATGTCGACGACATGCGCCATGCTGCGCGGGACGTCGTGGTGCCGGATGGCGACCAGGACGACCTGCTGGCTGATCAGGGTCGCGGCGACGTGGGCCGTGGTGACGACGCAGAGCCAGCGCACGGTGCCGAGCCAGCGCTCCACCGGGGCGTGCAGCAGCTCGAAGAGCACCACGTAGAGCGGGAGGGCGGCAGGGTCCTCGATCCAGAAGGCACTGCCGAGCAGGGCACGGATCGGGTGGTGGGACAGCTGGTGCAGATTGCTGCTGTTGCGGTGGAGGAGGTGCGTCTCCAGGCCCCGCGGGGCGAGCAGGATGACGAGGCTGGTGGTCGTGATGACCAGCAGCCAGACATGCGTACCGGGTGACGAACGCACCCACGACCTGATCGGCCGGGACGGTTCGCCACCCCGCGGGAAGCCGCCGGGGCCGCCACCCGAGGGGGAGCCGCCGGGGCCGCCACCCGGTGGGGAGCCGCCGCTTCCGACGGCTCCGCCCGTTCCGCTGGTTCCACTGGCTTCGGTCGGCACCCTTCAGTGCCTATCACCCGGAGCCCGCGGAAACTCAGAAATTGATCATGTGTCCGGCGATGCCGTGGATCGCTTCCTTCACTGCCTCGCCCAGCGTCGGGTGTGCGTGCACGTTCCGCGCGACCTCGTGGACGGTGAGGTCCCACTGCTGGGCCAGGGTCAGCTCGGGCAGCAGCTCGGTGACGTCGGGGCCGATCAGGTGGGCGCCGATGATCTCGCCGTGGGTGCCATCGGCGATGATCTTGACGAAGCCGGTCGCGTCGCCGAGACCGTGCGCCTTGCCGTTCGCCACGAACGGGAACTTGGCGACCTTGACGTCGAAGCCCTTCTCGCGGGCCTGCGCCTCGGTCCAGCCGAAGCTGGCGATCTGCGGCTGGCAGTAGGTCGCGCGCGGGATCATCGGGTAGTCGAGTTCCATCGTCTCGGCGTCCCCGATGGTCTCGGCGGCGATGACGCCCATGGCCTCGGCGGTGTGCGCGAGCATCAGCTTCGCGGTGACGTCGCCGATGGCGTAGATGTGCGGCACGGAGGTGCGGCAGCGTCCGTCGACGTCGATCGCGCCGCGCTCGGTGAGGGCGACGCCGGTGGCCTCCAGACCGTAGCCGGTGACGTTCGGCGCGAAGCCGATGGCCTGGAGGACCTTGTCGGCCTCCAGGACCTTGCTCGCGCCGTCCTTGCCGGTGACGGTGACGCGGACCTGCGGGCCCGACTCGTCGATGGTCTCGACGCGGGTCGAGGTCAGGACGTCGATGCCGAGCTTGCGGTACTGCTTCGCCAGCTCCTTGGAGACCTCTTCGTCCTCCAGCGGCGCGATCCGGTCGAGGAACTCGACGATCGTGACCTTGGTGCCGTAGTTGTTGAGGACGTACGCGAACTCGATGCCGATCGCACCCGCGCCGGCGATGACGATCGACTTCGGGGCGTCCTCGGCGAGGATCTGCTCCTCGTAGGAGACGACGCGCTCGCTGCGGGCGGTGCCGGGGAGCAGCCGGGGGGTGGCGCCGGTCGCGATGATGCAGTGGTCGAAGGAGATCGTCTCCGAGGTGCCGTCGGACTTGGCCACCTGGAGGGTGTGCGGGTCGAGGAAGGTACCCCGGCCGTTGAACTCGGTGATGCCGTTCTTCTTCATCAGGAAGTGGACGCCCTTGACGCGGCCGTCCGCGACCGAGCGGCTGCGGCGGAACGCCTCGCCGTAGTCGAAGGAGACCGTGCCGTCGACCTTGATGCCGAAGGTCTTCGCCTCGTGGTTGAAGATGTGGGCGAGTTCGGCGTTGCGCAGCAGCGCCTTGGTGGGGATGCAGCCGACGTTCAGGCAGACACCGCCCCAGTACTTCTCCTCGACGACCGCGACCCGCTTGCCCAGTTGGGCGGCGCGGATGGCGGCGACGTAGCCGCCGGGGCCAGCTCCGAGTACGACGACGTCGAAGCGGTCTGACATGACTGACTCCCGAGGGTGATGAGGGTGTTCGATCCGCGTACGGGCCCCACAGTAGTCCGGAGTCCTCCGGCCGGGTCAGTTGTGGGATGACCGGGCCTATGCAGTTGTAGGATGACCGGGCAAGTATCGATGGGAAGGCCGGAACGAGATGACATTGAGGGCGGCGGGGCGGACCTCGCTGGTGGACTCGGCGGTGGAGCAGCTGCGCGCACAGCTCGCCGAGGGGAAGTGGGCGGTCGGCGACCGCATCCCGACCGAGCACGAGCTGGCGCAACAGCTCGACGTGGGCCGCAACACCGTCCGCGAGGCGGTCCGGGTGCTGGTCCACTCGGGTCTCCTGGAGTCCCGTCAGGGCAACGGCACCTTCGTCCGGTCGACCGCCGATCCGACCGCCGTCCTGCGCGGGGTCCGGCACGCGGGCGCGCCCGACGTCATCGAACTGCGGATCGCCCTGGAGACCGAGGCGGCCCGGCTCGCCGCGACCCGGCGGGACACCCACGACCTGCTGCGGCTTCGGGCGGCCCTGACCACCCTGCGCGAGGAGGGCGACCGGCACGCGGACGCGGACCTCGCCTTCCACCTCGCGGTGGTCGGCGCCACCCACAACGCCGCCTTCGTCGAGGTGTACCGCTTCTTCTCCGCCCAGGTCCACGAGGTGCTGGCCGAGGCGCTCGTCGACCACGAGATGCCGCCGGTCGACATAGACGCCCACGAGGCGCTGGTCGCCGCGATCGAGGCGGGCGACCCGGACGAGGCCCAGCACCAGGCCCGCGAACTGCTCCGAGTCGCCCTGGAAACCGTCACGGCGCTGATGGAGCACTCCCGATGAGCGCGGAGACCCGAGTGCCGGGTACGGGATCGGGGTCGGGGTCGGGATCGGGATCGGGATCGGGGTCGGGGTCGGGGTCGGCTACGCGTTCGGGTACGGGATCGAGTGCGGGCGGTGCGGCTTCCGGGCCCGGCGGGACGGCTGGGGGCGGTGTGGCGGCCGGGAGCGGTATGCCTCTGCTCGTCGACGCCGAGGCCGGTGTACGGCAGACGGCGGCGGGTACGGCCGCCCGGCGGGCCCTGCTCGCCCACCCGGCGCTGCTGCTCGTCGGCATCGTGCTGGCCTCGCTGAACATGCGGGTCGCGCTCGCGAGCGTGGCGCCCCTGGTCGACGAGATATCCGCCGCCTTCGGGCTCTCCTCGACCGCCAGCTCCCTCGTCACCTCGGTGCCCGTGCTCTTCCTCGGCGTCGGGGCCCTGGTGGCGCCGTGGCTGGGCCGCCGTTTCGGCGCCGAGCGCGTCCTCTTCGCGGCGCTGCTGCTGCTCGCCGTCGGCATCCTCGTGCGCCTGTTGCCCTCCGCCTCCGCGCTGTACGGCGGCGGTGTCCTCGTCGGTACCGCCATCGCCCTCCTCAATGTGCTGATGCCCGGTCTGATCAAGCGCGACTTCCCCGACCGGGCGGCGGCGATGACCTCCGTCTACACCAGCGCGATGATCGCCGGGGCGACGGTGGCGGCGGCCTCCGCCGTGCCCTTGGAGAAGGCCCTCGGTGGCGGCTGGCAGGCCTCACTCGGCTTCTGGTCGCTGCTCGCCGCGGTCGCCGCGGTCGCCTGGCTGCCCCAGGTCCTGATCGCCCGGGGCCGGACCGGCCACGAGGCGCGAGCCGTCCCATCGGCCGGGGCCGCCCGTCCGGTGAACGTCTGGCGTTCGGCGCTCGCCTGGCAGGTCACGCTGTTCATGGGGCTTCAGTCGCTCTGGTCGTACGTCCTGATCGCCTGGATGCCGACGATCTTCAGCGACCACGGGATGGACCGGTCCACCGCCGGAGTCATCTTCGCCTTCAACAATCTGATCCAGGTCATCGGCGCCTTCGCCGTGCCGCTGATCGCCGGGCGGATGAAGAGCCAGCGCCCGCTGATCGTCCTCGTCACCAGTCTCGTCGCCGCCGGTTACGCCGGTCTCCTCGTGGCCCCGGTGGAGGGTGCCTGGTTCTGGTCGGCGGTCCTCGGCATCGGCCAGGGCGGCGCGGTCGGAATGGCCCTGACCCTGATCGTGCTGCGCGCCGGGGACGCGGTCACCGCCATGAAACTCTCCGGGATGGCGCAGACCGTCGGCTATCTGCTCGCCGCCGTCGGTCCGCTCGCGGCCGGCGCCCTCTACCAGGCCACCGGCACCTGGACCCTGCCGATCTGCGCGGTCCTCGCCGTCTGCGCGGCCGCCCTCGGCGTCGGACTGCTGGCCGCCCGGGACCGGGCGGTGTGAGGGAGGGCGGGGCGGGGCGGCTCCTGGCCGGGGCTCCCGGGGTGGTGCCCCGGGCCCGCGGAGCCGTACCGCATCCGTCTTTCCTTCGGGGTCCGCTCCTCTACTCCTCGCCCGCGAGGGTCAGTCTGCCGAGCTTGTGGCCGGCGAACCAGGTCGCCGCCACCGTGACCCCGGCGAGGAGCACGATCGCCGTCGGAAGGCCGACCTCGGAGGTGACCAGGCCGTCTCCGGTGACCTTCTGCGCCAGGGCGAGTGCCCACTGCTGCACGCTGAGGGTCCGCGCGCCCGCTATCAGGGAGCCGAACAGGGCCTCCCACACCAGGGCGTAGACCAGGCCGATGACCACCGCGTGCCGGCTGACCGTGCCGAGGAGCAGGAACAGCGCGCTGTACGCGATGGAGGCCACCAGCGCCGCCACCGTGTAGGCCACGGCGACCTGTTGGCCGTTGCCGTTGAGGATGAATCCGGCGACGAAGGTCGGCACCGCCGAGAAGACCATCGTCACCGCGACCGCCACGATCAGCTTGGTGAAGATGATCGAGGACCGCTTCACCGGCTTCGCCAGCAGATAGACGATCGATCCGTCGTCGATCTCGGGCCCGATCGCGCCCGTGCCCGCGATGACGCCGATCAGCGGCACCATCGTGGCCAGCGCGAACCCGCCGAGGACGTCGGCCGCGACTTGGTCGTCCGCCCCGTTGAAGGCGCGGACCGCCGCCGCGATGAGCAGCAGCATGCCGGGCAGCAGGAAGAGGATCAGGGCCCGGCGGCGGCCGAGGAGGGCCCGGTAGGTGAGCCGGGCGACTGTGGGGTTGTACATCGGTCAGGCTCCTTTCAGGCCGCGACGAGGTACGAGAAGACCGATTCGAGGGACTCGTCCGAGGGCGAGACCGTCAGGAGGCGGATGCCCCGCTCGCGCGCGACCTTCGGCAGCAGCTCCGTGAACCGCCCGAAGTCCACCGCCTGCACCCGCAGACCGCCCTCCGTCCGGTCCATCTCGATCCCCGCCGTGGACGGGTCGGCGATCAGCGCGGCGGCGAGCGCCCGGTCGTCGCTGGAGCGCACCAGATAGCGGTGCGGCCGGTCCGTCATCAGTCGGCGGATCTTGCGGAAGTCGCCGGATGCGGCGTGCCGACCGGCCACGATCACCTCGATGTGGGAGGCCAGCTGCTCGACCTCCTCCAGGATGTGCGAGGAGAACAGGACCGTGCGCCCGTCCGCCCCCATCCGCCGCAGCAGCTCCATCAGTTGCATGCGCTGGCGGGGGTCCATGCCGTTGAACGGCTCGTCGAGCAGCAGCACCGACGGCTCGTGGACGAGGGCCGAGGCCATCTTCACGCGCTGCCGCATGCCCTTGCTGTACGTGGAGACCTTGCGGTCCTGCGCGTACTCCATCTCGACGGTGGCCAGCGCCCGCTGGGCCTCCTTGGCGCCGAGCCCTTGAAGCTCCGCGTTGGCCAGGACGAACTCGCGGCCGGTCAGGAAGTCGTACATCGCCTCCCGCTCGGGCACCACGCCTATCTCGCGGTAGACCGACTCGTTCCCCCAGATCTTCCGGTCGTCGAGGGTGACGGCTCCGGTGGAGGGGTCGAGGAAGCCTCCCATCATGTTGATCAGGGTGGACTTCCCGGCGCCGTTGGGCCCGAGGAGCCCGGTCACGCCCGGACCCACCGTCATCGTGACGTCGTTCACGGCCACGACGTTGCCAAACCAGCGGGAGACGTGGTCGATGGTGAGGATGCTCATGGGCGCGTCCCGATCCTGGGAGGGGTGGTGGCGGGCGACGGGAGGGCGGCGGGGCGCGGCCCGGCCGCCGGGAGGGCGGTCACAGGCCGACCTTTCGGTAGCGGCGCATCAGGACGCCGTACGTGCCGGCGATGAGCGCGAGGACGACCAGCAGATAGACCACACCGGCGCCCGCGCCCGGTCCCACGCCGCCAGGGAAGGAGGAGGGCGCGCCGAGGAAGGCGGTCTGCACACCGTCGATGAGGGTGATCGGCGAGAACAGCCCGATCCAGGTGATGGCGCCCAGGTTGTCCGTGCCGAGAGCGATGCCCTGGAGGGTCGAGACCGCCCCGTAGGAGATCGTCAGCGCGGCGATCACGGCGGCGACGCCGAAGCCCCGGCGCGGGGTCAGGGCCGCCATGACCAGGCCTATGCCGCCGAAGAGCAGCGAGAGCAGGGCCACGGACAGCAGCCCTTGGCCGAACAGTCGTGTCTGGGTGCCGAAGTCCATCTTGGCCAGCAGCGAGCCGATCCAGAGGATCAGCAGCGGGACGGCGGTCAGCAGGAAGAGCGCCGAGGCCATCGCGCCGAACTTCGCGAGCACGTAGTCCGCGCGCTCGATCGGCCGGCAGAAGTACAGCGGGACCGTCTTGAACCGCAGGTCGCGGGAGACCGACTGCGGTGCCTGCGAGGCCAGGTAGATGCCGATGACGACCTGGAGGAAGACCGCGTACTGCGTGTACTCGATCGACAGCTTCGACTGCTTGGTGACGACCGCGACGGCGACGATGATGAGCGCAGGGACGCACATCACGCCGAAGAGCAGCATCGGCAGGACCTTGGACTTGGCGCTGCGGCCCAGGCCGTAGGCGCCGCGCAGCGACTGCGAGAACAGCGACCTGCGGGCGTACGCCCGGCCCAGGCGCGGGCCGTCGTAGGACCGGTATCCGATGTTGTGGATCCGGGTCGTGTCGGGGGTGTCCTGGGCGGTCTGGGGGATCCGGGTGCTCATGGGGCCGGCACCTCCTCGTGCTGCGGGGAAGCCTCGGGCCGGAAGACCTCGGCGATGTGGTGGCGGCGCTGCTCCATGCGGACGAGACCGAGTCCGAGCCCGGCGACGGTGTCCCGGACCAGGTCGTAGGTCTCCTCGCCCGGTGCTTCCAGGAGCAGGATGTGGCCCGCGCCGGGCAGGCCCTCCTCCACGCCCGCGTGGAGGGTGACTCCGGCGGCGGCGAGCGCCGCGCGGAGCGCCGCCGTGCCGTCCGGGTGCGTGTCGGAGTCGGTGACCTCGACCGCGAGCGTCGTGGTCCTGCGGGTGAAGTCGCTGGTGGAGCTGGAGCGCAGGAGCGTGCCGCCGTCGATGACGACGACGTGGTCACAGGTGCGCTCCAGCTCGCCGAGGAGGTGGGAGGTGACGAGGACGGAGATGCCGAAGTCCGTCCAGACGCGGCGGATCAGGCCCAGCATCTCGTCCCGGCCGACCGGGTCGAGGCCGTTCGTCGGTTCGTCGAGCAGGACCAGCTTCGGGTCGTGGACCAGGGCCTGGGCGAGCTTCACGCGCTGCTTCATGCCCGTCGAGTAGCCGCCCATGGGGCGGTAGCGCTCCTCGTACAGGCCGACGTGGCGCAGGGTGTCGGCGGTCCGCTCGCGGGCGGCGGTCGGGGGCAGCCCGGACATCCGCGCCATGTGGACGACGAACTCGGTGGCCGAGACGTCCGGCGGGAGGCAGTCGTGCTCGGGCATGTATCCCACGCGCTCGCGGATCTCGGCCCCGGAGGTCCGGACGTCGAGGCCGAGCACCTCGGCGCGGCCCTCGGTGGCCGGGGAGAGCCCGAGCAGGATCTTGATCATGGTGGACTTGCCGGCTCCGTTGGCACCCACGAGTCCGGTCACACCGGGCCCGATGTCCAGGGAGAGCCGGTCGAGTGCGGTCACCCGGGGGAACCGCTTGCTGAGGCTTTCGGTCGCGATCACAGTCACCCCTCGAAGGTAGTGGTGTGCGCCACAGAGGTCGTCAGCCCAACGGCTCGATCCTTGTCCGACCAGAGGAGTACAAGACGGGAGGGGAGGTCGCGACGAAAGTCGTTTTCCCGGTGCGACAAGCCGACGAGTGCGGGGATTCTCCGGGTCTCCCCAGGGTCTTCCCCGAGTCCTCGTCCGGGGCATCCCCGGCTCTTCCCTGTCGTTCCCCTGCCGCTTTCCCTGGTTTTCCACAGGCCGCCGTCCGACCTCTTGACGCAGCCGCCGCGCATTGTCACATTCATCAGTGTCAAGTTACGGACGCGTAGTGCGATCGAGCGCTCACACGGGACGGCGGATGGCATGGCCTCAGCGGTGACAGGGGAACTCGCGGCGGAGCTGCGGGGGTTCAGGGAAGTGCAGCGGCTCTCCTACGAGTGCGCGGAGGCCGTCGCGGCGCAGCTCAAGCCGGGAGTGACCGAGCGCGAGGCCGCCCGGATGCAGCGCGAATGGCTGTACGACAGAGGGGTGCGGGACTGGTTCCACCGGCCCTTCGCCTGGTTCGGGGACCGCACCGCCTTCGTCGACTTCAAGGTGCCGCTCCAGTTCTTTCCCACGAACCGGCGTCTCGAAGCCGGGATGCCGTTCATCCTCGACATGGCGCCGGTCTACCGGGGGTACACGGCCGACATCGGCTACAGCGGCTGCCTGGGCCTCGACCCCCTGCACGAGAAGCTGTCGGCCGACCTCAGGGAGCACCGCGAGCTGATCCTGCGCGAGGTCCGCGAGCGCCGGACGCTGCGCGAGATATACGAGGACGTCGATCGATTGATGGCCCGTCAGGGGTACGCCAACCGGCATCGGGCCTATCCCTTCGGCGTCATCGCCCACAAGATCGACCGGGTGCGGGAGCGCCGCTGGACACCGACGCTCTTCGGCTTCGGCGCCCAGGCGCTCAAGGGTCTCGCAAGCGACGCCCTGCACGGGCACCGGGACGGCTGGTCACCGCTCTGGTCGCCGTACAAGTTCTCCGACCACCCGCCGCGGCCCGGTCTGTGGGCGGTCGAACCACACCTCGGATTCCGGGGTGTGGGCGCGAAGTTCGAGGAGATCCTGGTGGTCACGGACTCCCGGGATCCCGAGCAGAGCGCTTTCTGGCTGGACGACGATCTGCCGCACGTGCGGCGCTGGAACGAGGGGGCGGTCTGATGGCGGGGCGCGAGAAGACGACGGCGGGACCCGGACGGCCGGAGGCGGTGGCCGGTGGGCCGCGGGGGGCCCGTGAGCGCTGGGTGCGGACGGGCGGGATCGAGCTGTGCGTCGCCGAACTCGGCGATCCGGACCGGCCCACCGTCCTCCTGGTCCACGGTTATCCGGACTCCAAGGAGGTGTGGTCGGAGGTCGCCGTCCGGCTCGCCGAGGAGTTCCACGTGGTGCTCTACGACGTCCGGGGCCACGGCAGGTCCACGGCACCGGTCCCGCTGCGCGGCGGCTTCACCCTGGAGAAGCTGACGGACGACTTCCTGGCGGTCGCCGACGCGGTGAGCCCGGACCGGCCGGTGCACCTCGTCGGCCACGACTGGGGGTCGGTGCAGTCCTGGGAGTTCGTCACCGTCGCGCGCACCGAGGGCCGAATCGCCTCCTTCACCTCGATGTCCGGGCCCTCCCTCGACCACTTCGGGCACTGGATCAAGCAGCGGATGGCCCGGCCCACCCCGCGCCGGGTCGGTCAGCTCCTCGGCCAGGGGGCCAAGTCCTGGTACGTGTACCTGCTGCACACGCCCGTCCTGCCGGAGCTGGCCTGGCGCGGCCCGCTCGGCAAGCGCTGGCCGAGGATCCTGGAGCGCGTCGAGAAGGTCCCCGCCGGGGACTACCCGACACCGTCGCTGACCACCGACGCGGCACACGGCGCCTGGCTCTACCGGGACAACGTCCGGGTCCGCCTCGGCAGGCCCCGTCCCGACGCGTACGCGCACGCGCCCGTGCAGCTGATCACGCCGACCGGGGACTCCTTCCTCTCCGAGCGGCTCTACGACGACCTGGAGAGCTGGGTGCCTGACCTGACCCGGCGCACGCTGCCCGGGAAGCACTGGGTGCCGCGCACCCGGCCGGACCGGCTCGCCGCCTGGATCGGCGACTTCGTCCGGACCCACGAAGGACCGGCGGGCCGGGTGCCCGCGGCGGGCGCGGGGACGGCGGCGAGGAGCGGGGTGCGGCCGGAGTACGCCGAGCGGTTCGGCGGCCAACTGGTCCTGGTCACCGGGGCGGCCAGTGGCATCGGCCGGGCCACCGCCTTCGCCTTCGCGGAGGCCGGCGCCCGGGTCGTCGCGGTCGACCGGGACACCGAGGGCGCGGTCCGCACGGCCGAGATGGCCCGGCTGATCGGCGCTCCCGAGGCCTGGGGCGAGACCGTCGACGTCTCCGACGAGCAGGCGATGGAGAAGCTGGCCGCCAAGGTGGCCGGCGAATACGGGGTGGTCGACATCCTCGTCAACAACGCCGGGATCGGGCTCACCGGCTCCTTCTTCGAGACGACGACCGAGGAGTGGAAGCGGGTCCTGGACGTCAATCTGTGGGGCGTGATCCACGGCTGCCGGGTCTTCGGCGCCCAGATGACGGCACGCGGTCAGGGCGGGCACATCGTGAACACCGCTTCCGCCGCCGCGTTCCAGCCCTCCCGGGCACTGCCCGCTTACGGCACCTCGAAGGCGGCGGTGCTGATGCTCAGCGAGTGCCTGCGCGCCGAACTGGCCGATCAGGGCATCGGGGTGTCCGCGATATGCCCCGGGGTCGTCAACACCAACATCACGGCGACCACCCGGTTCGCGGGGGTCACGGACGAGGCGGAGGAGAAGCGACGACAGAAGAAGGCGTCCCGAATGTACGGCCTGCGGAACTACCCGCCGGAGAAGGTCGCGGACGCGGTCCTCGGGGCGGTTCTGCACGATCGGGCGGTGGTCCCGGTGACCCCCGAGGCCCGGGGCGCGCACGCCCTGTCCCGGCTGAGCCCGGGAATACTGCGGGCCTTCGCCCGATGGCAGCCGCCGGCGTAGGGACGGGGGAGGGCGCCCAGGGCGGAGCTTGGGGAGGCCCCGAGGCTGGGGCCGGGGGAGGCGCCCCGGGGCTTGGGTCCTGGCCAGGCGGGACGGAACCCGGGAGGTCCCGGGGCGGAGCCGGGCCGGGCGGGAAAGTACCGGGCCGGGCGGGGCCAGGGCAGGGCGGGGCAGGGCGGGGCAGGGTGAAGTCAGGGAGGTCCGGGGCGGGGCCGAGCCGAGCCGGTCGGGGTCCGGGTCCGGGTCGGGGTCGGGGTCGGGGTCGGGGTCGGGGTCGGGGTCGGGGTCGGGCCAAGCGGGGCGAAGCCAAGGAGGCCCCGGCCCGGAGCCGGGCCAGGCAGGAGGCCCCGGTGTGGAGCCGGGCCAGGCAGGAGGCTCCGGTGCGGAGCCGGGGCTCGGGCCAGTCCACGGGGCGGGGTCGGGTGGGGTGGGGTGGGGCGGTCGTACGATCCCTTGTAGGAGGGGCCTCGCGGTGGCGGGGTGGAGCGAGCGTTCGGTGGGAGCGGTTTTGTCCGAGCAGTCAGCACGGCCGGAGTACCGGATCGAGGATCTCGCCCATCGCAGCGGGGCCACGGTCCGGACCATCCGCGCCTACCAGGACCGCGGTCTGCTGCCCCGTCCGGAGCGGCGGGGCAGGTCGAACGTGTACGGGGACGCGCACCTCGCACGGCTCCGGCAGATCGCCGATCTCCTCGACCGGGGCTACACCCTGGCCTCGATCAAGGAGCTGCTGGAGGCCTGGGACACCGGCCGGAGCCTGGGCGGGGTGCTCGGGCTCGTCGCCGAGGTCCACGGTCCGTGGACGGACGAGGAGGCCTCCCGGATCTCCCGCGCGGATCTGGACGCCCGCTTCGGCGGCGCACCGGACGAGACGGCGATTCTGGAGGCCGTCGAGCTTGGCGTACTGGAGCGCGTTCCAGGCGGGGAGAACGAGGAGTACCTGGTGCCGAGCCCCCAGGAGCTTTCGGTGGCGGTGGAGTTGTACGCGGCCGGGGTGCCGCTGCCCGCGATCACCGGGCATCTGAGGGAACTTCGGGATCAGGTGGAGCACATAGCCTCCCGTTTCCTGGAGTTCACGACGGAGTACGTGTTCGCGCGCTATCTGGAGCACCGGCCTCCCTCGGACGCGGATGCGACCGAGGCGGCGACGATGGTCCGGCGCCTTCGGCCGCTGGCCCAGCAGACGGTGGACGCCGAACTGGCGCGAGCCATGCGCCTTTTGGCGACCCGTCATCTTCAACTGCATCTCTCGCCGCAGGCGCCCTCCGCGACGGACGACGAGGCGCGACCGGTTTCTCTTCCGGTGAGCACCGTCAGGGCGGTTCAGCAGCTGACCGGACCCGAAGGGGTCGCCGCATTCGTCGCGGCGGCAGCCGAACGGGAAGTACAGAAAAGAACATTGGATGCACTCACCTCAACCCGGCTAAATCGGAGTGAAGTTACCCAATAGCCTCATAAAGAAAGGTTCGTTGTCCACAGAATCGCCAACTTACCTGTGGATAACTCGGGTTGGTTGTGGACCAAACCTGTTGGGCCAAATTCACATGCGCCGATGATGTGATCTCCGCCATCCTGGGGAAATGAACCGAGACGAGAGGGATCGAAACGAGGGAGAGCGGAACGGGAGAGGCCCTGTCCAGCAGAGGGACGAACGTCGCACGGTGAAGGTCTCGAAGTACCTGTCCCGGCACCTGCGCCATCAGCCGGAACGCATCGGCCTCGACCTTGACGCCCAGGGCTGGACCGAAATCGACGCCCTGCTCCGGGCCACCGCACGCAACGGCTTCCCGATCAGCCATGAAGAACTCGACCATGTCGTCGCGACCAACGACAAGAAGCGGTTCGCGGTCGAGGGCACCCGCATCCGGGCAAGCCAGGGCCACACCATCGCCGTGGACCTGGACCTACCGGCTGCGGAACCACCCGCGTACCTCTACCACGGCACCGTCGCGAACCGGCTCCCCGCGATCCGGAGGGAGGGACTGCGGCCCATGGCCCGCCACCATGTGCACCTCTCCCCCGACCGGGAGACCGCCACCCGGGTCGGCGCCCGGCGCGGTCGGCCGGTGGTGCTCAGCGTCGACACGGGCACCATGCACCGGGCCGGGCACGTCTTCCGCGTCAGCGCCAACGGGGTCTGGCTGGCCGACGCCGTCCCGCCGGAATTCCTGCGCCTTCCCGGCTGAGGCATGATCGTTTCCATGGCACACCCTCACTTGCCCAGCACCGAAGTGGCCGTGGTCGCGATCCGCGCGGTCGCCGAGGAGTTCGGTCTGGAGATGATCGTGACCGATGACATCGGCGCGGACCAGACCTCCCGGCGCACCTCGTCGGGCGCGTTCGCCGTCGTGGACACCGACGGTTCGCTGCCGCACGAAGCCTTCGTCGAGCTGGGCGGCTCCCCCTCGGTGACCGTGCAGATCTACCCCGAGGACGATGCCAGGATCACCGTGGACGGCATCGAGTTCGCCGATGTGCCCCGCGACGCGGTGCCCGCCTTCGTCCGCTCCGTCCACAGAGGACTCGCCCATGTGAAAGGCCGTTTCTTCCCGCCCGGCTGGTGGCTGATCGTCCCGCTGCCCGGCGACGAGACGTACAAGGAACTCGTCCCCGGCGTCGCGCTCACCCCCTGGATGAGCCGCCAGACACGCTGACCCGGACCAGGACGGGCGCCCTCCGTCAGGGTCAGGCACCCCGTCGGAGACTGACGCGCCGGTCGGAGACAGACGCCCGGTCGGAGACGGAGCCCGGTCGAGAGGCCCGCTGGTCCCGGCGGACGGCGTCGCGCGCCGGGACCAGCGGCCGGTTTCGGACGGTGCCGTGGCCGAGGCGCGCGCGTAGGGTGACGGCATGCGCTTGAGTACGGTGATCCTCCCCATCCACCGGTGGAGCGAGGGACAGAAGACCTGGCGGCGAGCCGAGGAACTCGGGTTCCACGCCGCGTACACCTACGACCACCTCTCCTGGCGGACCTTCCGCGACGGCCCGTGGTTCGGCGCCCTGCCCACGCTCACCGCCGCGGCGACGGCCACCGAGCGGATCCGCCTCGGCACGCTCGTGACCTCGCCGAACTTCCGGCACCCGGTGACCCTGGCGAAGGAGCTGATGTCGCTCGACGACATCTCCGACGGGCGGGTCACCCTCGGCATCGGGGCGGGCGGCAACGGCTTCGACGCGACCGCGCTCGGACAGGAGCCGTGGACGCCGAAGGAACGGGCCGACCGCTTCGGCGAGTTCGTGGCTCTCCTCGACCGACTGCTCACCGAGGAAGCGGTCACCGCGCGCGGCACGTACTACTCGGCCGAAGAGGCCAGGAACATCCCCGGCTGCGTCCAGCGTCCGCGGCTGCCGTTCGCGGTGGCGGCGACGGGACCGCGCGGACTGAAGCTGGCCGCCCGGTACGGGCAGGCGTGGGTGACCACCGGCGACCCGAAGATCTTCGAGACGGGCACCCCCGAGGAGTCGGAAGCGGCCCTGCGCGGTCAGGTCGAGAAGCTCGGCAAGGCGTGCGCCGAGCATGGCCGGGACGTGACCGCACTCGACAAGGTGCTGCTGACCGGGTTCACCCCGGACCGCAACAGCCCCCTGGAGTCCGTGGACGCGTTCGTCGACTTCGCCGGGCGCCACCGTGAGATCGGCTTCACCGAACTCGTCATCCACTGGCCGATCCCGGACTCCGACTTCGCCACCGACCAAGCCGTCTTCGAACGGATCGCCACCGAGGCCCTGCCCCAGCTGGGCTGATCCCCGGCGCACGGGCGTCGGCTGCGCTGTTCCCCGGCCCGGCCCCAGCCCCCGTACAAGCCCCCCGTACAAGCACCGGACCCGCCCCCAGGCCCAGCCCGGCCTCCAGGCCCAGCCCGGCCCCCGGGCAGGCAGGGACCCCGCCTGCTGGTACTCAGCCCGCGCCCGTCGGATCCGACGATCCGGCGGGGGCGGGCTCTCCGCGAGGCAGGGGGAACGGAGGCGGCGGCCGGCCGTGCCCCACGGCGGCGACCAGGCCCGCCAGGACATCGCCGACCAGCACGGGCTCCCGGGCCGGATGGTCCGCGTCCGCCCCCTCGCACTCGGGGCAGAGCACCATGCCGAGGCTCGCGACCCACAGCCCGTACGGCGCCCCGCAGGAGTCGCACCCGTCGTCGCCCCGCCGGCCTGAACCCATGCCTCTGCCCACCCCTGAGACGTCTTCAGCTCTCAGAGGTCTTCCCCGCCGTGGCGAAAACGAACGGGTGTTTACAGCCACATCGGTACGGCCCAGGTCCTGATCAGCCCTGTGTCGGCCGTTTCGGCAGCGTCCGGAAGCCGGGGTGGACCCCCGGGGTGAGTCCCTGCTGCTCGGCGATTCGGCCAAGAAGGGCCGTCAGCCGCGCCCGGTCCTCCTCGTCCAGCGACGCGAAGAGATCGTTCTCGTGCGCGGTGGCCACTTCCCGTACGCCCTCAAGGGCCCGTCGGCCGCCCTCGGACACGTACAGCTCGTGGTGACGCCGGTCCTCGACGCTGCGTCGCCGCTCCACGAAACCCTTCCGCTCCAGGTTGTCGATGAGGGCGACGACCCGGCTCGGCACGACGCCGAGGTCCGCCGCGAGGGAGCGCTGGCTCCGGCCCGGCTGCGTGGCGATCATCCGCAGCAGTCCCACGTCCGGCGGTGCGAGCCCGAGTTCGCCGACGCGCTCGCCGAACCGCCCGGCCGCGTGCGCTCCGAGCTGGGCCAGCAGGAACGCCCCTCCGCGCGGGGGCGGGGGCCCCGCCGCTCCGGGATCTTCCACTGGTTGCCGGTCGCTGCTCACGGGAGTTATGGTACGCGAAAAGAATGATTCTCCACTGTGAACTATTTTCTCAGAGAACGGATCTTCTCGTGTCCACAGAGAGCTGGACCGGCACGGGCCCCGGCCCGACCGAAGCCCCCCGAGAGCGCAAGGAAGCCCAAGGGGGGCCGCCTCCGGGGGTGCTCGCCGTGGTGTTCACCGCGCTCTTCCTCGCCGGGCTCGTCCTCGGCACCGTGCTCGCCGACGGCGAACCGTTCCCCTCCCCCTTCGGCGACACCGACGAGATCGTGGCCTGGTTCCGCGCCCATCCCGGCGCCGTCCAGGTCTCCGGAGCGCTCCAGTTCGCCGCCTCCGTCCCGCTCGCCGTCTACGCCGCCACCGTCTCTGCCCGGCTGCACCGGCTCGGCGTCCGCGCCCCCGGCGCGACCATCGTCCTGGCCGGCGGACTGCTCGCCTCCGGATTCCTGGCCTGCTGCGGACTGGTGGGCTGGACCCTCTCCCGTACACCGGTCCTCGAACTTCCGCCGCTGGTCAGGGCTCTTCAGTACCTGGCCTTCGGCACCGGAGGCCCCGGGCACGTGGTGGCGCTCGGCCTGCTCGTGGCCGGAATCGCCGTGCCCGGCCTTCTCGCGGGACTGCTGCCGCGCAACCTGGCGGTGACCGGTCTGGTCCTGGCGACGCTCGCCGAACTGTCCGCCCTCACCCTGTTCCTCGACGGCGCCGCCCTGCTCCTGCCGCTGGCCCGCTTCACCTGCCTCGGCTGGCTGATCGCCGCCGGATTCCTGCTGCCCCGCCACCGGTCCGCCATACGCACCACCCGTACCGACCGCACCACCAACCTCACCGCCAACCGCACCACCGCCACCGCCCCCACCACCGCCCGCGCCCGCGGTCGTGCTCCCGAGGAGGCCTGATCCCATGGCCGAGAACGATCCCGTCCTGACCGCGAAGCTCCTCCGTTTCCAGCAGCCCGAGAAGGCCCAGGGCTATCTGGGCGAACTCCCCGATGCCCGGATCGCCGCCCTCTTAGGTCTGGACACCGACGCCTACCGCGCCCACCTGCGGGCCTTCGACGAGCAGGCCCGGGAAACGGCTGCCGGGCTCCTCAAGGACCCCGGTTTCGCCGACCGGGTCGCCCGGCTGCCCTTCCGTCCCGGCCAGCGGGTCGTGGCCATCGGCGAGAGCACCACCGCCGACCGGCTCTCCTGGTTCGCGGTCCTGCGCCACCTCCTCCCCGAGAGCGTCCGGCTCGTCAACCTCGCGGTCTCCGGACTCACCACCTCCCAGGCCCTCGCCCAGCTGCCCCCTCCCACACTCCCGCGGCCCGACTGGGTCCTGTGCATGCTCGGCGCGAACGACGCCCGGCGAACCGGCCGTACCCCCGGCACCCCGGGCATCCGGCTGGTCAGCGCGGCGGAGACCGAGCGCAACCTGCGCGCCCTGCACGCGCTCGCCGCACCGGAGACCGCCGGCCGCTGGATCTGGCTCACCCCGAGCGGCGTCGACCAGGACCGGGCCGACGCCTATCCGCACTTCCGGCGCGCCGGAATCGGGTGGAGCGCCGAGGACATCGACGCCCTCGCCGCCTTTCTCCTCGACCGTCCCGAACCGACGGTCGACACCCGCCGTGCGACGGCCGGTCTGCACCTCGACGACGGGATCCACCTCACGCCGGAGGGCCAACAGGCCATCGCCGTCGCCCTGGTCGACCTTCTCGCCGACGCCCCGGACACCACCCCCGCCGAACGAGCCAAGCCAACCGAGCCGACCGATCGAGCCGAGCAAGCCGAGCAAGCCGAGCAAGCCGAACGAGCCGACCGCGGCGACCGCGGCGACCGCGGCGACCGCGGCGGCCCAAGCCTCCCCAGGACGGTGACGTCATGAAGCTGCTGCTCTTCGGCGTCACCGGCGGGACCGGTGCGCGGCTGCTCTCCCAGTCGCTCGCCGCCGGGCACCAGGTCACCGCCGTCGCCCGCGACCCCGCCCGGCTGCGGGGCGGCGACCCCGGGGCCCGGCCGACGCTCCTGCGTGGCGACGTACTCGCCCCCGAATCCTGGAGGGAAGCCGTCGCCGGGCAGGACGCCGTCCTCTCCTGCCTCGGCAGCACCGACCGCAAACGCCCCACGACCGTCTACTCGGAGGGCACCCGGCACATCGTCGAGGCCATGCGCGCGTCCGGGGTGCGGCGGCTGCTCTGTCTCTCCTCCGCCGGTCTGGAGGTCGCCCCCGACCTCCCGCTGCCGCAGCGGCTGGTCACCCGCCAGGTGATCCAGCGCCTCTACCGGCACGGATACGCCGACATGGCCCGGATGGAGGGATTCCTGGCCTCGACGGCGCCGGGAGAGACGCTCTGGACGGTGGTACGGCCCCCGATGCTCACCGACGGCCCGCTGACCGGCCGCTACCGGACCGTCGGGAACGGGCACCTGCGACGGCCGAAGTCCCTCTCCCGAGCCGACCTCGCCCACTGCCTCCTGCACCACATCGACGACACCCGCACCCACCGGGCCGTCCTGGAGGTCGCGTACTGAGCCGTCAGGGCCGCGAAACCCTTCCCCCGGAGCCGTACGACGACCAGAACCACTCATCTGTGCGGCTCCCCGCACGCCCGTGCGTCCGGGTGCGGAACAATGGGCCGGTGACCTCTCCCCGCATCCCGCTCCCGTCCGCCCCGGCGCCCCGGCTGATCGCCACCGACCTCGACGGCACCCTGCTGCGCGACGACAAGACCGTCTCCGCGCGCACGGTCGCCGCGCTCGCCGCCGCCGAGCGGGCCGGCATCGAGGTCTTCTTCGTCACCGGCCGCCCGGCCCGCTGGATGGACGTGGTCAGCGCCCATGTGCACGGACACGGGCTGGCGATCTGCGCCAACGGCGCCGCCGTCGTCGACCTCCACGCGGGAGGCACCTTCCAGGAGGTGCGCCCCCTCGGGCGACCGGCCGCCCTCGACGTCGTACGGGCCCTGCGGGCCGCCGCGCCCGGCACCTCCTTCGCGGTCGAGCAGACCACCGGCATCCACTACGAGCCGCAGTACCCGCCGTTCTTCCTCGACCCCGGAGCCACCATCGCCGCCGCCGAGAAGCTCCTCTTCGAGGAGGCGCCGGGCACGGCCGCCCCCGTGCTCAAGCTGCTCGCCCAGCACCCCGACCTTGACCCCGACCTGTTTCTCTCGGTGGCCAGGGAGACCGCCGGAAGCCTGGCCGCGTTCACCCGGTCGAGCCCCACCGCCCTCCTGGAGATCAGCGGTCTCGGCGTCTCCAAGGCCTCCACCCTGGCCCTCTGCTGCGCCCAGCGGGGCATCTCGGCCGAGGAGGTCGTCGCGTTCGGCGACATGCCCAACGACATCGAGATGCTGAGCTGGGCGGGCCGCTCGTACGCGATGGGCAACGCCCACCCCGATGTGCTGGCCGCCGCCACCGGCCGCACCGTCGACAACAACGAGGACGGCGTGGCCGTCGTCATCGAACAGCTGGTGGCCGGGGTCGCCAACCCGGTCTGAAACCCGCTCCGGAACCTGGTCCGAGACCCGGTCCGGAACCCGGTTCGAAACCCGCCCTGAGAACGGCCCGCGGCCCGGGGATCCCCCTACAGCGGGGCCTCCCACACCACCGTCGTACCACCGCCGTCCTCCCCGAGTCCCGGGCCGCACCAGCTCGCGCCGCCCAGCGACTCGGCCCGCCGGGCCAGGTTGCGCAGCCCGCTGCGGCGGCCGCCCTCCGGGATGCCGACGCCGTCGTCCGCGACCGAGAGCCGCACCCCGGCGGACCCGTCCGGGAGGGTTGCACCGGCGTCGACGACCACCTCGATCCGGCTCGCCTCCGCATGCCGGAAAGCGTTGGAGAGCGCCTCGCGCAGGGCCGCGATGAGGTTCTTGCCGGTGAGTTCGCCGACCGTCGAGTCGATCGCGCCGAGGAAGCGGTGGGCGGGCTTGAAGCCGAGCGGCACCGCCGCCATGTTGATCTCCCGCAGCACCCGCGTGCGCAGCCCCGACGGGGCCTCTGCGGGCCCCTGCTGAAGCGCGAAGATCGCCGTACGGATCTCCTGGATGGTCACGTCCAGCTCGTCCACGGCCTTGCCGACGCCCTCCCGCACGGCCGGAACGACCGACCTGCGCTGCGCGCCCTCCAGCATCATGCCGGTCGCGAAGAGCCGTTGGATGACGAGGTCGTGCAGGTCACGGGCGATCCGGTCGCGGTCCTCGTAGACGGCGAGGCGCTCCCGGTCCCGCTGGGCGTCGGCCATCATCAGGGCGAGCGCCGCCTGGGAGGCGAACTGGGTCGCGAGCGTCTTCTCCGCCTCCGTGTACGGGCGCGCGCCCCGGGCCCGGGGGGTGGCGAGCGCGCCGAGCACCCGCCCGCCGCTCTGCAACGGCAGCATCATGCTCGGACCGTACGAGGAACTCAGCCGGGTGGTCATCCGGGGGTCCGTCGACGAGTCCTCGACGAAGACCGCCTCGCCTTCGAGGAGCTGCCGCACCACGGCGCTCTCGGGCGGGATCACCACGCCCAGCGACTTGGTGGGCCGGGGCGAGGAGACGGCGACGATCTCAAGACCGCCGTCCTCGGCGGGCAGCAGCACGATGCCCGCGTCCGCCTCCGCGAGGCGCCGAGCCTGTTCGGCGACGACGGAGAGGGCGTCGTCCGCGTCACCGCCGGAGAGCAGCGCGGTGGTGACGGCGACCGAGCCGTCGATCCACCGCTCACGCTGCCGAGCGGCCTCGTACAGCCGGGCGTTGCCGATGGCGATGCCCGCCTCGGTGGCGAGCACCCGGACCATGTGCACGTCGTAGTCGTTGAACTCGCCGCCGCGCTTCTCGGCCAGGTACAGATTGCCGAAGATCTCGCCCTGGACCCGGATCGGGACGCCGAGGAAGGTCCGCATCGGGGGGTGCCCCGGCGGGAAGCCGGCCGCGCGCGGGTCGGTGGAGAGGTCGGCGAGCCGGATCGTCCGGGGGTCGCGGATCAGCGCGCCGAGCAGCCCCGCGTGGCCGTCGGGGCGGCGCCCGATGCGTCGGGCCGTCTCCTCGTCGACGCCGAAGGTGACGAAGTCGGACAGGCCTTCGCCCTCCTCGTCGACGACGCCGATGGCGGCGTACCGGGCGTCGGCGAGTTCCGCCGCCGTCTCGCAGATCCGGTCGAGGGTCGAGTGGAGTTCGAGACCGGCACCGACCGAACGCATGGCCTCCAGGAGCTGTGGCACGCGGGCGGTCAGCTCCATGGACAGCCCCTGGAGGCTACGGGTGGCCTGGGTGGCGGCCTCCAGCAGATCGGGGCCGTCCTGCGGAGACCCCGGGCCGCCCTCCCCTGCCCCCGGGGCCCCTCTCTCCGGGGCCGGGGGTCCTCCGTCCGGAGCCGGGCGGGTTCCCTCCGGGTCCGGGGCGTCTTCCTTGGGGTCCGGGACGTCGGACGCTGCGGCGGTCATGGAGTTGAGAGTAGTAAGTCCCATTTGGCAAGAAAAGTCGGCCGATCATCGCCCGCCCACTCTCAGCCACCGGAGACGGGCGCTCCGGAGCGGGCTCCGCCGGGTCCGGGCTCCGCCGCCGTCGCACCGACGACGAGCAGATCGGTCGCCCGCTCCCGCTCCAGCATCCGGCGCAGCGGACCGTCCGCCGCCGCGAGTTCCGCGTACGGGCCGCGCTGCACGGTCCGGCCGCCGTCCAGGACGACGACCTCGTCGACCGCGTCGAGTCCGTGCAGCCGATGGGTGATGAGGACGGTCGTACGGCCCTCGGTGGCACGGAGCAGATCGTCGGTGAGGGCGTCGGCGGTGGCCAGGTCCAGATGCTCGGCCGGTTCGTCGAGGACGAGGACGGGGAAGTCGGCGAGGAGCGCGCGGGCCAGTGCGAGCCGCTGCCGCTGACCGCCGGAGAGCCGGGAGCCGTGTTCACCCACGAGGGTGTCGAGCCCGTCCGGAAGACCGTCCACCCAGTCGAGCAACCGGGCCCGGCGCAGGGCCTCGCGGAGGTCCGCGTCCTCGGCTCCGGTACGGGCGAGCCGCAGGTTCTCGCGTACGGAGCTGTCGAAGAGGTGCGCGTCCTGGGCGCAGAGCCCGACGAGCCGTCGTACGTCGTCGCCGTCGAGGTCCCGCGCGGGCACCCCACCGATCCGGTACGTGCCCCGCTCCGCGTCCAGGAAGCGCAGCAGCACCTGGGCGAGGGTGGTCTTGCCGGAGCCGGACGCGCCGACGACGGCGACCCGGCGTCCTGCCTCCAGGGTGAGCCGGAAGTCGGCGAGCGCGGGCCGCTCCTGCCCGGCGTACCGGGCGGAGAGCCCGTCGACCTCCAGCGGGAAGGGGCTCGCCGGAGGAGTCCCGGGCCGCTCCGGCTCCCGTACGGGCTCGGGGGCGTCGAGGACCTCGAAGACCCGCTCGGCGCTGTGCTTGACGCGCTGCCGGTACTGGACGGCCAGCGGAAGCCCGGTGACCGCCTCGAAGGCGGCGAGCGGCGTCAGGACGACCACCGCGAGGGAGACCCCGCCGAGCCGGCCGTCCGTCACCGCCTGGACGCCGACGAGCGCGGCGGCCACCACGGTCAGGCCGCCGACCAGGGCGGAGAGACCGGCGCCCAGGGCGGTGGCGGCCGCCTGCCGGGAGGCGATGCCGGTGAGATGGCGGTCGGCGGCCTCGGCCCGTGCGATCCGGCCGCGCAGGGCGCCGGACACGGTCAGCTCGGCGCAGCCCCTGAGCAGATCGGCCACGGCGGTCGCGAGGGCGCCCCGCGCGGGGGCGACCCGTCGTTCGGCGCGGCGGGCGAGGGCGCCGCCGGCCAGGGGGACGAGGATGCCCGCGACCAGCAGGCCCACGGCGAGGACCGCACCTGCCTCGGGCAGCAGCCAGGTGGTGAAGCCGACGGTGGCGACGCCCACGACGAGTGCGGCGCCCGCCGGGAGCAGCCAGCGCAGCCAGTAGTCCTGGAGCGCGTCGACGTCGTGGACGAGCCGGGCGAGCAGATCGCCGCGGCGGGCGCGGCGCAGTCCGGCCGGGGCGATGCGCTCCAGGCGCCGGTAGACGGAGACGCGCAGTTCGGCGAGCATCCGCAGGACGGCGTCGTGCGAGACGAGCCGCTCGGCGTACCGGAAGACGGCCCGTCCGATGCCGAAGGCGCGCGTCGCGGTGACGGCCATCATCAGATAGAGCACGGGCGGCTGCTCCGATGCCCGGGAGATGAGCCAGCCGGAGACCGCCATGAGCCCGACGGCGGAGCCGAGGGCGAGGCTGCCGAGCAGCAGGGCGAGCACCATCCGTCCCCTGAGCGCCCCGGCCATGTCCCGGACGCGGCCGAGCACGGACCCGGCGGGGAGCCGCGGGACGGCGTTGCCGGGGGCTGCGCCACCAGGGCCGGAGGTCCGACCGCGCCCGGCCCCGGCTCGGGCCACGGCACCGGACTCGTCGACCACGGCACCGGACTCGTCGGTCGCCACACCGGCCCCGGCTCGGGTCGCCGCATCGGACCCGGCACCGGTCAACGCGCCCGCATCGGCGTCTACGGGGGCTGCGGGGCCCCCAGGGACGTCACGCCCCGCGCCCGCCTCGGAGCCTTCGCCCGCCTCGAAACCGTCGCCCGCCTCGGAGCCTCCGAGCACCGCGAACCCGTCCTCGCGAGCGGCAAGACCGTCCGAGACCGCGAGCCCGTCGCGGGCGATGAAAGCGTCCGGCGAAGCGGTCCCGTCCCGGCCGGCCGGACCGTCCGGGGACGCCATCCCCTCATGGTCGGCCAGACCATCGAAGCCCGCGAGGCCCTCCGGCGCCGCAGGGCCGGAGATCGCGGAATCGAGGGCCACGGCCGCACCGACCGCCATGCCCGAAGAGGCTCCGACGGCCGACGGGAGCCCGGCACTCGACGGACTCCCGTCGCCGGGCAGAGCCCCGCCATCCGAAGCGGCCGTCCCGCCGGGAGCCGTTCCGGTGGCCTCCCCCGCCGGGGCCACCCGCACGATCCGGTCCGCGACCGCGAGCAGAGCCGGGCGGTGGACGACGAGGAGCACGGTCCGGCCTGCGGCGAGGCGGCGGACCGCGTCGACCACGCCCGCCTCGGTCGCCCCGTCCAGGGCGGCCGTCGGCTCGTCGAGCAGCAGCAGGGGCCGGTCCGCCAGGAAGGCGCGGGCGAGCGCGAGCCGCTGCCGCTGCCCCGCCGAGAGTCCGGCGCCGTCCTCGCCGAGCGGGGTGTCGAGCCCCTGCGGAAGCCCGGCGACGAAGTCGTCCGCCCCCGCGTCCCGCAGCGCCTCGCGCACGGCCTCGTCGGAGGCGTCCGGACGGGCCAGGCGGACGTTCTCGGCGATCGTCCCCGCGAAGAGGTACGGGCGCTGCGGCACCCAGGCGATCCGCGACCGCCAGGCCTCCAGGTCGAGCGTGGCCAGGTCCATGCCGCCGACCCGGACGGAGCCGCCCTCCTCCGGCACGGCGAACCCGAGGACGACATCGAGCAGCGTCGACTTCCCGGCCCCGCTCGGCCCCACCAGGGCCACCGTCTCACCGGGCTCGACGGTCAGGCTCGTCGTGTCGAGCGAGGGTTCGGCGCGCCCGGCATGCCGCACCGTCACGCCGTCGAGCTCCAGACGGATGGAGTCCGGGACCGCGCCCGAGCCGCCTTCCCGTACCGGCTGCTCCAGGACGTCGAAGATCTCCTCCGCCGCCGCGAGTCCCTCCGCCGCCGAGTGGAACTGGGCGCCGACCTGGCGCAGCGGGAGATAGGCCTCCGGGGCGAGGACGAGGATGACGAGCCCGGTGTACAGATCGAGGTTGCCGTGGACGAGCCGCATGCCGATGGTCACGGCGACGAGCGCGACCGACAGGGTCGCGAGGAGTTCCAGGGCGAAGGAGGAGAGGAAGGCGATCCGCAGGGTCCGCATCGTCGCCTGGCGGTACTCAGAGGTGATCTTCCGGATCGACTCGGCCTGGGCCTTCGCCCGGCCGAAGATCTTGAGGGTGGGGAGTCCGGCGACGACGTCCAGGAAGTGGCCGGAGAGCCGGGAGAGCAGCTTCCACTGACGGTCCATCCGGGCCTGGGTGTACCAGCCGATGAGGATCATGAAGACCGGGATGAGCGGCAGGGTGACGACGATGATCGCCGCCGAGACCCAGTCCTCGGTGACGATCCGGGCGAGGACGGCCACCGGCACGACCACCGCGAGCCCCAGTTGGGGAAGGTAGCGGGCGAAGTAGTCGTCCAGGGCGTCCACGCCCCGGGTCGCGAGGGCGATCAGCGAGCCGGCCTTCTGTCCGCCGAGCCACCCCGGGCCCAGCGTGGCGGCCCGCACCAGCAGCCGCCCGCGCAGTTCGGACTTGACCGCCGCTCTCGCCCGATGGGCGGCGAGTTCGGTCAGCCAGGAGACCAGCCCCCGCGCCACCGCCACTCCGGCGAGCAGCAGCAGGGGCGTGGTCAGGGCGGAGACCGACCGGCTCTCCTCGAAGGAACCGACCACGATCTCGGCGATGAGCATCGCCTGAGCGATGACCAGTCCCGCTCCGACGAGACCGAGTGCGACCACCCCGATCAGAAAGACACGGGTGGCCTTGGCGTACCGAAGCAGGCGCGGATCGATCGGTTTCACGTGAAACAGGCTCCCTGGAGGGCTGGCCAGGGGCGTCGGTTTCACGTGAAACAGCGGGTTTCACGTGAAACCGACGCCCGGAGGGGCCGACTTAGTGGGCGTCGGCGATGTGCTGCGTACCGATGCGCTTGCGGAACACCCAGTAGGTCCAGCTCTGGTAGAGCAGCACCAGCGGAGTCGCGAGCGCCGCGCACCAGGTCATGATCTTGAGCGTGTACGGGCTCGACGACGCGTTCGTCACGGTGAGACTCCACTCGGGGTTGAGCGAAGACGGCATGACGTTCGGGAACAGCGCCAGGAAGAGCATCGCCACGGCGGCGGCGATGGTGAGGCCCGAGAGCGCGAACGACCAGCCCTCGCGTCCCGCCTTGATCGCGATGATCGCCCCGACCAGGGCCACCACGGCGACCAGCATCGCCGCGAGGCTCCAACCGTCGCCCGTGTCGATCTGGGTCCAGATCAGGAAGCCGAGCGCGAGCACCGCCGTGACCAGACCGAGCTTGAGCGCGAGCGCACGGGCCCGGGTCCGGATGTCGCCGACCGTCTTGAGCGAGGCGAAGACCGTGCCGTGGAAGGTGAAGAGGGTGAGCGTGACCAGACCGCCCAGGATCGCGTAGGGGTTGAGCAGGTCGAAGAAGTTGCCGACGTACTCCTTGTGCGCGTCGATCTTCACGCCCCGGACGATGTTGCCGAAGGCCACGCCCCACAGGAGCGCGGGGATCAGGGAGGTCCAGAAGATGGCCTGCTCCCAGTTGCGCTGCCAGTTCTCCCCGGGCCGCTTCACCCGGTACTCGAAGGCGACACCCCGGATGATCAGGCAGACCAGGATGATGAGCAGCGGCAGGTAGAAGCCGGAGAACAGCGTCGCGTACCACTCGGGGAAGGCGGCGAAGGTAGCGCCACCGGCGGTGAGCAGCCACACCTCGTTGCCGTCCCAGACGGGCCCGATGGTGTTGATCAGGACCCGCTTCTCGGCCCGGTCGCGGGCGAGCAGCTTGGTCAGGATGCCGATCCCGAAGTCGAAGCCTTCGAGGAAGAAGTAGCCGGTCCAGAGGACGGCGATGAGTACGAACCAGACGTCGTGGAGTTCCATGCCTCGATCTCCTGAGCCTCAGTACGAGAAGGCCATCGGGCGGTCGGGGTCGGGGTCCCCGCCGATCTTGGTGGGCGGGTTGAGGTCGTCCTCGGTGAGTTCGGGCGGGCCCGCCTTGACGTACTTCACGAGGAGCTTGACCTCGATCACGGCGAGGATCGCGTAGAGGGCCGTGAAGACGAGCATCGAGGTGAGCACCTCGCCCTGGGAGACGCCGGGGGAGACCGCGTCCCGGGTGCGCAGCACGCCGTAGACCACCCAGGGCTGACGGCCCATCTCGGTGAAGATCCAGCCCCAGGAGTTGGCGATGAGCGGGAAGAGCATCGTCCAGAGGGCGACGATCCAGTACCACTTGCCCAGGCGGGGGCTGAGCGCCGTCCGCCGGAACAGGACCAGGTTCGGCACTTCGTCCTCACCGGTCCTCAGGCCGGGAGCCAGCATGAACTTCTTGCGGGTCAGCCAGAGACCGAGCACACCGACGGCCAGCGAGGCCATGCCGAAGCCGATCATCCAGCGGAAGCCCCAGTAGGCGACGGGGATGTTCGGGCGGTAGTCGCCGGGGCCGAACTTCGCCTGCTCCGCCGCGTTGACGTCGTTGATGCCGGGGACGAAGGAGCTGAAGTCGGAGTGGGCGAGGAAGGAGAGCAGACCGGGGATCTCGATGGCGACGTTGTTGTGGCCCTTGTCGACATCGCCGTAGGCGAAGACGGAGAAGGGTGCCGGTGCTTCGCCGTCCCAGAGGGCTTCGGCGGCGGCCATCTTCATCGGCTGCTGCTCGAACATGACCTTGCCGAGCAGGTCACCGCTGATGGCGGTGCCGAGACCGGCGATGATCAGGGTGACCAGACCGACGCGGAGCGAGGTCCGCATCACCGGGACGTGCTTCTTGCGGGCCAGGTGGAAGGCCGAGATGCCGACCATGAACGCGCCGCCGACCAGGAAGGCCGCCGTCATGGTGTGGAAGAACTGGGTGAGCGCCGTGTTCTGGGTGAGCACGTGCCAGAAGTCGGTGAGTTCGGCCCGTCCACGCTCTTCGTTGATCCGGTAGCCGACCGGGTGCTGCATCCAGGAGTTGGCCGCGAGGATGAAGTACGCGGAGAGGACGGTGCCGATCGACACCATCCACATGCAGGCGAGGTGGATGCGCTTGGGGAGCTTGTCCCAGCCGAAGATCCACAGACCGATGAAGGTCGACTCGAAGAAGAACGCGATGAGGGCTTCGAAGGCGAGCGGGGCACCGAAGATATCGCCGACGAACCGGGAGTAGTCGGACCAGTTCATGCCGAACTGGAACTCCTGGACGATGCCGGTGACGACACCCATGGCGATGTTGATCAGGAAGAGCTTGCCCCAGAACTTCGTCGCCCGGAGGTACTTCTCCTTCTCCGTCCGCACCCAGGCTGTCTGGAGTCCGGCGGTGAGCGCGGCGAGGGAGATCGTCAGCGGAACGAAGAGGAAGTGGTAGACGGTCGTAATGCCGAACTGCCAGCGCGCCAGGGTCTCTGGCGCAAGAGCAAGGTCCACGTCGTTTTCTCCTTACATCGCCGTGGTCACATCGGCAGTCTGCCCCGCTCATCCCGCTCATTGCGGGAGGAACCAGGACACGCTTGTGAACGCGTTCACATTCACAAGCATTATGGCTCATACGTTTTCCTTACCTGCTACCGGGGGGCCTGCTACCGAAGGGCACCCACCCAGCCGACCGGCCGCCCACAAGACCGGAACAGGCCAACACGCGCGAGGCCCCCACGAGCGGCGTGCTCGTGGGGGCCTCGCGTCCCGAAGGGCTCGGCGTCGACGGGGGGTCAGCCCTCCCGGCGGAAGCCCTCCGCCGCCTTCAGGAACAGGTCGTTCGCCTCGGTCTCGCCGATCGTGACGCGCACGCCCTCGCCCGCGAACGGGCGCACGACCACACCGTGCCGCTCGCACTCCGCCGCGAAGTCCGAGGTCCGCTCACCGAGCCGCAGCCAGACGAAGTTGGCTTGCGCCTCCGGCACCGTCCAGCCCTGGGCCACCAGCTCGGCGTGCACCCGCTCGCGCTCCACCACCAGCGAGCCGACCCGCCCGAGCAGTTCGTCCTCGGCGCGCAGCGAGGCGACCGCCGCGTCCTGCGCCAGCTGGCTCACGCCGAACGGCACCGCCGTCTTGCGCAGCGCGTCGGCGACCGGCTCGTGGGCGATCGCGAAGCCGACCCGCAGCCCCGCCAGGCCGTACGCCTTGGAGAAGGTGCGCAGCACGGCCACGTTCGGCCGGTCGCGGTACAGCTCGATGCCGTCCGGGATCTCGGTGTCGCGGACGAACTCCCGGTAGGCCTCGTCGATCACGACCAGGATGTCGGAAGGCACCCGATCGAGGAAGCGCTCCAGCTCTGCCTTGCGCACGGCGGTGCCGGTGGGGTTGTTGGGGTTGCAGACGAAGATCAGCCGGGTCTTGTCGGTGATCGCGTCGGCCATCGCGTCGAGGTCGTGCACCTCGCCGTCGGTCAGCGGCACCTGCACCGAGGTCGCACCGCTGATCTGCGTGATGATCGGGTACGCCTCGAAGGAGCGCCAGGCGTAGACGACCTCGTCGCCGGGGCCCGAGGTCGACTGGAGCAGCGACTGGGCGACGCCGACCGAACCGGTGCCGGTGGCCACGTGGGAGACGGGCACGCCGAAGCGGGCGGCCAGCTCCTCGGTGAGGCCCGTGCAGGCCATGTCCGGGTACCGGTTGAAGCTCGCGGCGGCGGCCACCGTGCTCTCCATGACACCCGGCAGCGGCGGATACGGGTTCTCGTTGGAGGACAGCTTGTAGGCCGCGGGGCCGCCCGCCGCCGCCGGCCGACCCGGCTTGTAGGTGGGGACGCCGTCCAGCTCGGCGCGCAGCTTCGGGCTGCCCGTGCTCGTCCCGCTGGTCTCGCTCACAGTGTGGCCTCCTCGACCGTACGTACCACCAATGCTGCTCACCTTAAGAGGATTCGGGCCCGCTGCGAATGGGCTGTGGACAACAGGAGGGACACGACACACCTCGCGACCACCCCTCGCACCTCCCCGGGCCCGCCACGTACGTCCCCAGACCCGCCGCACACCTCCCCGGGCCCGCCGCCCGCATGGCATCGGACCACCCGCCCGCACGGCACCGGACCGCCACGCCCACGACACCGGACCGCCACGCGCACGCCGCGCCTCCGCAGCACGCCCGACGCCCGCCCGAAGGAGAGGGGGCGCGCGGCTCGATGGCGCGCGCCGGTGGCGGGCTCCGTGGCGCGCATCCCCCGTAGAGGTGAGTTGAGACCTCTTCGAGACCTCGCACTCTCGGCAGGCATACACCGTTCAACAACCACGGAACCCACAGCATTGAGCGTAACGACCTTGGATTCCTTGGCACTTACCTCTTCTTGATCTTGCAGAAACGTGCCTGTCAACGCCCGCATATGCGACCGGCCCTACCCTCCCCGGTCGCCCTACTATCGGCTCGCCATGACAGCAGCAGGGAAGCACCAGGTGAGCCGGGCACAGACCCGGGGAAGCCGGCAGGGCCGGGCAGGCATCCGGGACGTGGCCGCCGCCGCCGGGGTCTCCATCACGACTGTCTCCGACGCGCTCAACGGCAAGGGCCGACTCCCCGACGCCACACGGCGTCACGTCCGCGAGGTCGCCGACCGGCTGGGGTACCGCCCCTCCGCCGCGGCCCGCACGCTCCGTACCGGCAAGTCGGGACTCATCGGCCTGACCGTGACCACGTACGGGGACGAACCTTTCACCTTCACCGAATTCGCGTACTTCGCGGAGATGGCCAGAGCCGCCACCTCGGCCGCGCTCGCCCGGGGATACGCCCTGGTCATCCTCCCCGCCACCTCCCGCCATGACGTCTGGTCGAACGTCGCCCTCGACGGCACCGTCGTCATCGACCCCTCCGACCACGACCCGGTCGTCACCGAACTGGTCCGCCAGGGACTGCCCGTCGTCTCCGACGGACGCCCCGCCGGCACCCTCCCGGTCACCGCCTGGGTCGACAACGACCACGAAGCCGCCGTCCTCGACCTGCTCGACCACCTCGCCGCCGCCGGAGCCCGCCGGATCGGCCTCCTCACCGGCAACACCACCGACACGTACACCCGGCTCTCCACCACCGCGTACCTCAACTGGTGCGCGCGGGTCGGCCAGGACCCCGTCTACGAGGCCTACCCGGCGCACGACCCGTGCGCGGGCGCCGTCGCGGCCGACCGGCTGCTCGCCCGACCGGACCGGCCCGACGCCGTCTACGGCCTCTTCGACCCCAACGGCACCGACCTCCTCGCGGCCGCGCGCCGCTACGGCCTGCGCGTCCCGGACGACCTGCTGCTGGTCTGCTGTAGCGAGTCGACCGTCTACGCCACCACCGAACCGCCCATCACGACGCTCTCCCTCAAGCCGCGCCGGATCGGCACCGCCGTCGTCCAGCTCCTCATCGACGCCATCGAGGGAACCGGCGTCGACGGACCGGTCGAGCAGGTCATACCGACCGAACTCATCGTCCGCACCTCCTCGCAGCGCCGCCCGCCCCGCACGACGGTCAGCCCGCCGCGCTCGCCCGCGAAGGACTGAGCCACCCCCGGCCGAAGGTTCCGAACCAGGCCGCTTCGGCCGGGAGGCCCCGCCGAACCGGGACACTCCGACGGGGACGCGCCTCTTCGCCGCCCCGCCCCTGCCCGTGGGCCGGGGCGGCGAAACCGGGCGACGCACCGGTACCGACCCGGAACCGGACCTTCTCAATTCGGGCGAAACGACTGGTGAACCCGGAGTGGACCCGGATTCACCACCCCTGGTGCGTCACACAGGAGGACCCTCATTCCTATGATGGGCGCACGACATCGCGGACCACCCCCACCAGGCCGGTCCGTGATGTGCAGGGCATCGCGACGGTGGTGGAGGGGTCCATGACTCAGGGGGCCGGGCAGGAGCCCGTGGCGCGCACGGCGACATTGCGTGACTTCCGAGTGCCGCCGTACGCCCGTGTACCCGTGCAGGGCCATGCCCTCGACCCCGACCCCGCCTTCCCGGAGCCGGTCCCGGCCCAGGCTCCGGCCCCGGTCACGGCCCCGGTCACGGCCCCTGTCGCCGAGCGGTCGCAGCCCGCGGCGCCCCCCCCCCCCCCCCCCCCCCCCCCCCCCCCCCCCCGCCGCCCCCCCCCCCCCCCCCCCCCCCCCCCCCCCCCCCCCCCCCCCCCCCCCCCCCGCCGGGCGGGGTCCTCAGGACGGCCTGGTCATCGTCGACAAGCCGTCGGGCTTCACCTCGCACGACGTCGTGGCCAAGATGCGGGGGATCGCCAAGACCCGCCGCGTCGGCCACGCGGGCACCCTCG
>NZ_MSJP01000076.1 GCF_014596525.1 Streptomyces sp. CBMA291 | reverse complement strand
CCCCGAGGGCGGCCCGACCGCCGGGCTCGCGGTGGCCCCGGCCCGCCCACGGCGCCGGAACCGGCTCCGGCGCGCGCCGAGGAGCGACACGTCCTGTGCCGGCTCGGCGAACAGCGCCGTGTCGGTGACCCGCACCTCGGTCCCGAAGAGCGTCGAGAGCGCCGGACGCGGCCGCCCCGACTGGAGCGCCACGACCTCGCGCAGCACCCCCGTCAACTGCTCGGCCATCTCCTGCGCGGAGGCGAACCGGCGGGCCGGGTCCGGGTCGGTCGCCCGGACCAGGAACCGGTAGTACGACTCGTACGCCCGGAAGACCTCGATGTGCTCCGGATCGGGCAGCGAGTCCACGAAGACGTTGGTGTAGCCCTGGAAGTCGAAGGTCATCACCGCGAGCGTGCGCGCCACCGTGTACAGGTCGCTGGCGACCGACGGGCCGACCTCGGCCACCTCCGGCGCCTGGTAGCCGACCGTCCCGTAGATCGCGGACTCCTCGTCGTCCATCCGCCGGACCGCGCCCATGTCGATGAGCTTCAGCTGGTCCTCGGACTGGATCGCGTTGTCCACCTTGAAGTCGCAGTACAGCAGGTTCCTGCTGTGCAGATGCCCGAGCGCCTCCAGGGCCTCGATCCCGTACGCGCAGGCCTGCTCGACCGGCAGCGGGTCGCGCCGCCCGTCGGGCGCCCGCCGGTCGTTGGCGATCTCCTTGAGCGACTTGCCGCCGACGTACTCCATGACGATGTAGCCGTCGAGGGAGCCGGTCCGCTGGTCGAGGTGCTCGACGAAGTTGTAGATGCGGACGATGTTCGCGTGCTCGATCTCGGCGAGGAAGCGGCGCTCCGAGATCGCCGCCGCCATGGCGTCCTGGTCACCCGTGTCGAGCAGGCCCTTGAGCACCACCCACCGGTCGGAGACGGCCCGGTCCACGGCGAGGTAGATCCAGCCGAGCCCGCCGTGCGCGAGACACCCCGCCACCTCGTACTGGCCGTGCACGATGTCCCCGCCGCGCAACTTCGGCACGAAGGAGTACGGGTGCCCGCACGCGGTGCAGAAACCTTCGGTACGCCCCTGCCGCTCGCCCCGCGAACGCCCCACCGGCGCCCCGCAGTCCGAACGCGAGCAGAATCGCTTCCGCTCCGGGACCTCGGGATTCGCCATGACCGCGCCCCGAGGATCGGGCCGAGGCACCTCGGGAATCGCCACGAGCCCCGCCCCCAGCCGGTTGCGGGCGGACTGCCCGCTGGAGGACCCGGTACTGCGCACCGAGACGGAAGGCGCGGTGGCCCCCCCGGAGAGCCCCGGCGAAAGCCGCCCGGACACGGACCGCCGGGAGGAGGCACTGGCGCTTCGGGAGGAGGAGGCGGAGGAGTTGGAGTTGGAGGCGGAGGAGGGACCGTCGGTGCCGGTGCCGGTGCCGGTGCCGGTGCCGGGGGTCGGGCCTGCGCCCGTGCCGGGGAACGGGCCGGTGCCCGCGCCCGTGTTGGGGGCCTGGCCGGGGCCCGGGACCGGGGCCGCGCCCGGGGCGGAGCCGGTGCCGGAGGCCGGACGGGAGCCGGGGACGGGACCGGAACCTTGGGCTGTGCCCGGACCTGTGCCCGGGGGCGAGCCGGTGCCGGAGGCCGGACCGGAGCCGGGGCCCGAACCGGACCCCGGGACGGGACCGGAACCTTGGGCCGCACCAGGGACCGTGCCCGGGGCCGAGCCGGAGCCGCCGCTCGGGCGGGAACCGGGAATCGAGCCGGAACCTCGGCCCGCACCCGCACCCGCACTCGCACCCGCACCCGCACCCGCACCCGCGATCGAGCCGGGGCCGACGATCGGGCCCGAGCCGACGCCTGGCCCGGAGCCCGGTCCCGGACCTGAGCCCGGCAGCGAGCCGGACCCCGCGTGCGAGCCGGAGCCCTGTCCAGCGCCCCGTCCTGTGTCCGGCAGCGAGCCGGACCCCGCGCCCGGAACCTGGCCCGAGACGCCCGTACCGGCCCCCGGGAACCAGCCCGAGGACCCCGCACCGGCACCCGGAACCTGGCCCGAAGCCGAAGCCGAAGCGCGTCCCGACCCCCGCAGGGGACCCCGCGATGAGCCTCCGCGTGCGACCGTCACCCCCGTCGGTGTCGGGCCGATGTCGCCGCCGGGGGCGACCACCGGGGCCAGGCCGCAGGCGCCGCAGTACAGCTCGCCGCCTCCCATGTCCTCGTACGAGCCCTCGCACGAGGGACGTTGACAGCTCCCCACGCCCGTCTCCCCGCTCACCACTCGCGTCCTCCCGTGTCTCTCGGGCCGGACAGTACCTCCGCCACCGTCCGCTGGTAGCGCAGCACCGCCTGCTCCGCGACCCGCAGGTCGCAGGGCGCGGACCACAGCATCCGGCGGGCCGTGTCGTACCGCTCCGTCAGGATCGGGTCCTCGGCGCCGCCCAGACGCGCCACCTTCGCCCGGTAGGCGTCCAGGCGGCCCCGCAGCTCCGCCCGTACGGCGAGGGGCGCGGTGACCGCCGTCAGCGACTCGCGGGCCCGCAAAAGCTCGTCCTCCGCCTCCCGTTCGAGGGAGTCGAGGAGTGGAGAGAGACGGTGCCAGCGGGCGTGTCTGCGGTGATCGGCGGCGGCGGCGAGGCGCTCGTGGAGCACGGTCGACGGCCCGCTGACGGCCGGCACCTCCGAGGCGGCGATCTTCGCGAGGACCTCCCCGCGCGCGGACCGCGCCTCCGCGAGCGTCCGTTCCGCCCGGGAGAGCACGTCCCGCAGCCGCATCAGCCGCTCCTCGGAGTCCTGCCGGACCGCGAGCACCGCCTCTATCTCGCGGCGGACGTCCTCCAGGGCGAGCGCCGCCCGGTCGTACCGCAGGGTGTCGGGCCGCCCGCCGCCGGGCGCCGAACTCCCCGCCGCCGGATGCCAGAACGCCAGCGGGTCCGTCACCACCTGGGACCGCAGCGCGGTCAGCTCGGCGGTGATCGCCTCCAGTTCGTCGCCCGCCGGATGCTCCCCGGGGCGTACGCCGACGGAGTGGGCGAGCGAACGGGTCCGGCCCAGCTCTGCGGCGAGCAGGTCGATCCGGGCGGGCAGCGCCGACCAGACGGCGTCGGCGGTGACCACCACGTCGAGGGAGGAGGCGTACAGCTCGTTCATCCGCCGGACCAGGCCCTCCAGGGTGAACCGCTCCGACAGCAGCCCCCGCTCGCCCGCCCCGCCCGCGACGACCACGCTCTCCCCGCGCAGCCGCTCGGTCAGCCCGGCCAGCTCCTCCCGGCCGGGCCAGCGGTGTCCGGCCCGCACCTCACGGGCCTTCCGCAGCGCCTCGGTGTACACCTCGAAGCAGCTCCAGAGCAGCGTGATGGTCCGCTCGGCCGCCGCCCACCGGTCCAGGGTCGTGCCGGTCAGCGTCGCCCCTTCGAGCAGTCTGCGGCCCGCGTGGTCCTGGAGTGCGAGGAGGGAGTCCTCGACGGCCTTGTGCTCGGCTCCGTGCCGCGCCAGCGCGCGGTCCACCTCGTCCCGGTCCATCACCGGCCCAGGGGATCCCGGGACGCCCATCGGTCACCTCTTCCTCTCCGTGTACGGGCGCCGGTACGGCGCCGCTGCCCGGGACCGCGTCACTTGTACAGGGGAGCGGGCGGCCCCGGTATCCCGGGCAGGTCCTTCTCCAGCCAGGTCTTGTACGCCTGCTGCCAGGGCCCCTGCCGGTAGCGCACCAGGACCTGGTTGACCCGGCGGACCAGGTCGTCGTTGCCCAGCTTGGCCGCCACCCCGTAGTACTCCTCGGTGAACGGCCTGCCCTTCAGCTCCACCGCCGGGTCCTGCGCCGCCTGGCCCGCCGCCAGGGCGTTGTCGGTGACGATCGCGTCGACCTCGCCGAGCTGGAGCCTGGCCAGACAGTCCAGCTGGTTGGGGACGGTCAGCAGGTCCTTGTCGTCCTTGGTGCCGTCGCCCTCGTCCTTGAAGACCGCGCCGAAGGACTTCTCCGCCAGGGCGTCGTAGGCGGTGGAACCCTCGGCGGTGCAGACCCGCTTGCCGTGCAGCGAGGAGTCGTACCCCGTGATGTCCCGGGCCGCCTTGGGTGCCAGGACCTGCTGGCCGGCCTGGAAGTAGGCGGTGGAGAAGGCCACTTCCCCGATCCGCTTGCAGTTGATCGTCATGGTGCGCACCACCAGGTCGATCTTCCCGCTGTTCAGCAGTGCGGTCCGCTGGTTGGTGGGGATCGCGCGGAGGATGACCGCGTTCCGGTCGCCGAGCAGGTCCTGGGCGATGGCACGGGCCAGATCGATGTCGAAGCCCTCCAGGACGCCCTTCGCCGGATTCCGGTAGCCCCAGCGGTAGCTGGACTGGTCGACGCCGACGATCAGCTTCCCGCGCCGCTTGATCGCCTCGACCGAGGGTCCGTCCGCCGACGACGGGGTCAGCGAGGCCTCCGGGTGCGCGCAGGTCTCCGCCTTGATCTGGATGCCGGTGCCGATGCCGGCGCCCGGACCGCGCGTCCCGGGAGCGTCCGCGCCGGGCGTGCCGTGGGCCAGCGGCAGCAGGGTGAGCGAGCCGGTGAGCCCGCACGCCACGGCCATCGCGGCCACCCCGCCCCAGCCCCGGAACCGACGTGCCGTCCGCCGCGCCAGCGGGAAAGAGCCGTTCGGCACCCCGCCCCCTCTCACCGGTACTCCGACAGTCTGCGGTTGACGCCGAGCACGGCGCCCGCCGCGCCGAGAACGCCGAGGACCGCCGCGCCCAGCGGCAGCCCCCGCAGCGCGTCCCCCGCAGCCGAGGCGGCACGGGTGAACTCGACCTCCTCGTGCGCGAGGGCTCGCTCCAGGGCCGTGTCGACCTGGTCGAAGGCCTGGTCCGTGGAGTCCTTCGGGCCGAGGATCCGGCCGAGGGCGCCCTCGTAGTCACCGGCCTCGTCCTGCGCGCGGGCCGCCTTGTGGCGCCGCTGCCACTCCCCGGTGCGGGCGATGGCCTCGTCGACGGGGACGCGTCCCGCGGTGTCGTCGGCCCGGTCGCGGGCGGCGGCGAGGGACCTGGTCAGGGTGTCCATGCTCGCCGCGTAGTCCGTGTCGTACTTGTCCTTGCGGTTGCGCGGGTCGGCGTCCTCGGTGAGGACCGCGCCCCGGGCCACCAGGGTCAGGTTCTCGTTGGCGCGGGCCGTGAGGGAGCCGATCCGGGCGGTGTTGAGCACCTGGAGGGAGTCCTGCCCGTGGACCTGCGCGTCGTTCAGGCCGGAGCGGGCGACGGCGTGCGCGGAGACCACCCAGAGCAGGGCGACGGCGGTGGCGGCGGTGGCGGCGAGCAGCCCCTGGTTGAACACCCGGTGGGTGCGCAGATAGGTTCGGCGCTGGGCCCAGCCGAGGGCGGCGAGGGCGAGGAGCCCGAGGGCGATCGACACCCGGGGCCAGGCACGGGCCGCCGAGTCGTCCTCGTGGAGCCGCCGGGTCTCGGCCTCGTAGAGCCGCTCGGCGGCGGGGAGCAGGGTGGTGGTCATCTGCTGGTTGGCGTACCGCAGATAGGCGCCGCCCAGCGGCAGTCCCTGCCGGTTGGCGGCTCTGGCGCGCTCGATCAGGCCCGTGTAGCGGGGGAGCTGTTCGTTGAGGACGGCCAGCTCGGCGGCCGAGGCGCCCGATCCCTCGGTGTCCGCGGCGGCCTCGACGAGGAGCCGGGCGGCCCCGGCGATGTCCCGGTCGTACCGCTCGCGGGACTTCTTCGGTTCGAGGGTGCCCGCGAGGAAGCCGCTGGCGGCGGTGGTGTCCGCGTCGGCGAGGTACCGGTAGAGGGAGGCGGCCTTGCCGGAGAGCGGCTGGCTGCGGTGGACGACGTCGTCGGCGGCGCCGGCCCGGTCGTCGACCTGGAGGGCGGTGACGGCCCCGAACGCGACGACGAGCAGGGCGAGGACGGCGCCGAGGATCCGGAGCCGTCCGGGCTCGGTCGTGGCGGCGACCCGCAGCCGCTCGCGGCCCACGGCCCAGGCGCCGCGCCCCGGGGGCGGGACGCT
>NZ_MSJP01000075.1 GCF_014596525.1 Streptomyces sp. CBMA291 | reverse complement strand
TGCCATCAACCGCCTGAAGGGCTTCCGCGCCGTCGCCACCCGCTACGACAAACGCGCCTATGTCTACCTCGGCACCGTCACCCTCGCAGCCCTCACCATCTGGCTCCGAACATGATCCAAGAAACAGCGCCTAGGCCGTCCCTTTCGGATCTTGCCTGGCCCGCGCCGCCCGGCACCGCACCTCGCCGCGTTGTCGAGGCACCCGGGTACGCCCAGTACGCGGCAGCCTCTCCGCCTTGCGATGCACGGCACCGGACGACGCGGGCCTGACCGGCAGGATCCGGAAGAGACGACCTAGACCCCCTCTTCCGGATCCTGCCAGGCCCGCGCAGCCGGGCGTTCACCCAGGACTCTCCCTCCCTTCGCACCGGCGCCACCCGCCGTTGTGGCCGGAATTGGACCATGGGGCCGCCCTCACGGGTGACATTCCATGTTTTCAAGGGAGTTCAGATGAATCCGCGCCTCCTGCGCCGGCCCGCCCTGGTGGCCCTGCCGCTGTCCGCCGCGCTCGCGCTCACGGTGGTCGTGGGGACGGCGGAGGCGGAGCCCTCGCGGCACGGCTCCGCCGCCCGGGTCGTCTCCACCGCGACCCTTCCCGACATCCCGCTGGCCCGCTTCAGCAACGGCCTGATCCCCGGCAGCGTCGACGACGACCGGAACGTCGACCTCGGCGGCATCGGCAGCGACCTCTACCCGGCCGAGCGGCACGGCGAGTACTGGACCGTCACCGACCGGGGCCCCAACGGCCAGATAGCGATCGGCAAGGACAAGCGGCGCACCTTCCCCGTCCCCGGCTTCGACCCGGCGATCGTCAAGGTCAGGGCCGAGGGCGGGCGGCTGCGCGTCCTCCAGTCCATCCCGCTCACCACCCGCTCCGGCGCCCCCGTCACCGGTCTGCCCAACCAGCCGGGCCGCGACGAGGCCCCGTACACCTACGACGCCTCGACCCCGCTCCCGTACAACCCCAACGGCCTCGACACCGAGGGCGTCGTCCGGGACCGGGACGGCAGCTTCTGGCTTGTCGACGAGTACGGGCCCTCGCTCGTGCACGTCTCCGCCAAGGGCCGGGTCCTCGCCCGGCACGTCCCCAAGGGCCTCGGTCTGACCGGCACCGACTACCCGGTGATCGAGTCCTTCCCCTCGGTCTTCCTCAAGCGCAAGATCAACCGGGGCTTCGAGGGGCTGGCGCTCCTCCCGGACGGCGACCTCGTCATGGCGCTCCAGAGCCCGCTGCTCAACCCGGACAAGGCCACCGGCGAGGAGTCCCGCAACACGCGCCTGGTCCGCTTCTCGCCCCGCAAGAACCGGGTCACCGCCGAGTACGCCTACCGCTTCGACCCGGTCGGCACCGTCGAGCCCGGCCAGACGAAGACCTCCGAGCTGAAGATCTCCTCCGTCGTCGCGCTCGGCGGCGACCGCCTCCTCGTCCAGGAGCGCACCGACAAGTCCGCCCGCGTCCACGAGGTGCGCCTGCGCCCCTCCTCCGACATCCTCGGCACCCCCTGGGACACCACCGCCGCCCCGGCCCTCGAACAGCTCGACGGCAAGGCGGCCGACAAGGGCCCGTTCCTCCCCAAGCGCCTGGTCGTCGACCTGAACACGGTCCCCGGCGTCCCCGGCAAGATCGAGGGCATCGCCGTCGAGGGCTCCTCGACCCTCGTCCTCATCAACGACAACGACTTCGGCATGACGGACGGCCCCGAGGCCTTCGACGCGAACGGCCGGCTCGTCGACAGCGGCATCGAGACGACCCTTGTCAAGGTCCGTCTGGGGCGTCCCGTCCGCTGACCTCCCAGGGGGCCGGGCGGGTGATGTCCGGGACGGCGGCCGGACCACGGGGGAAGCCCCGGGCGGGTGCCGTCCCGGCCCTGCGGAGGATCGTTCCTTCTTCCGCTTCCGCCCGGACGGCCCCGGGCACCGCCGTCCCCCTCCGCCCGCTCCGGTCCAGGTGACCCTTGCGGGCCCGGCTCGTTGCCCGGTCAATATCGATCACGTGGAGGTGTGCAGTGAGCGGACGACGGAGGGGCACGGCGCGGAAGCTGGTCATGGGCGAGGCCGAGGACGTACGCGGGGCGGCCGAGGCCCTGGGCCGGGGGTGCGCCGTCGCCCACGGCTTCGGCAACTCCTACGCCCTCACCGCGAGGGCCGACCGGGAGACCGTCGAACGGGTCAACCTGATGAAGGGCCGCCCGGCGACCCGCCCCGGCAGCGTCACCACCGTCCGCGCCCGGGTCCGCTCCGTCTTCGACTGGCCCCGGCTGCCCCCCGCCCTCCCCCGCCAACAGGTCCAGGACCTCGTCGAGGAACTCTTCGGCATCGGCCCCTTCGGCTTCCGGGGCCCCGCCGCCGCGCACGTACCGCCCCATCTGACCACCGTCCTCGACGGCGTCCCCACGGTCCGGCTGATCGGCCCCGGCTACCGCTGCCCCTCCAACGCCTTCCTGGCCGAGGCCCTCGAAGACACCGGCGGCGGCTTCCTCTCCGTCGCCTCGGTGGACACCGCCCGCCAGGCCGCCGGGACGGACCGCGCCCCGGCGCACTGGCGCGCCGACGGGGTCGCCGCCGACTTCGGCCACGACCCGGGCGTCCGCATCCTCGCCCACGCCGACGAGGCCGCCGCCCGCCGCAGACACCCGTACCACGCGACGACCCCCGTCACCGTCCTCTCCTTCCACCACACCACCGGCTACGGCCGCTCGGGTCTGCCCGCCCTCACCCTCGAACGGCACGGCTCCCTCTCCGCCGACTACACCCGGGCCGTCGCCGCGAACCACGGCTTCGCCCTCGTCATCGCCCCCCGCGCCGCCCGCCGCCTCACCGCGCGCAGCTACCCGGAGGGCTGAGGACCCGAATTCCCTCGGGGCACGCGGCCGGTGTGCGCGACGATGACCGGTGCACGCGACGATCAGGGGGTACGCGACGATGAGGGGGGCGGCGCCGGTCGCGCCGCCCTGGAGACCCGCTTCGGAGACCCGGGGCCCGCTTCGGGGACCCGGGGCCCCTTTCGGGCTGCCGAGCCCCTTCCCCGGGCTCCCGACCCGGAGGCCGTCGGCCGGGGCGGGCCTCCCCGGAGTGACATGTCCGACGCGCCCGCACCGACGGCCGACGACCCCGCGTTCCTCGGCCGGCTCCGGAGCGTCTCCGAGGAACTCGCCACCGACCTGACGGAGGAACTCGGCGCCCCGAGGGTCCTCGCCTTCCTGTGGACCACGTTCCTCCGCAACGGCGATCTGCCCACCGCGTACTTCCTCCCGCTGCTCGTCCGCTTCCGCGAGGAGAGCGCCGAACGGACCGTCGCCGCGCTCCTCGCCCGGATCCGCGCCGAGACCGGCCGCACCTTCGCCGTACCGGTCTCGTACGAACCCCCGGACGAGCACGAGCCCCTCGGCCGGCTCTCGGCGGGCCACGAAGCCGTCTGGGGGCTCGACCCCGTCGACATCGCCGTCTGCGCGGCCGAGGGCGTGCAGTGCCTGCTCGCCGACCGGGACCGCTTCCTCTGGCCGCTCTGCCCCGACCACCGTGTCGTCCCGCACGCCACGCGCACCCCCGGGGGAGCGGCCTGGGTCTGCTCCGTCACCTCGCACGTGGTGGCGCCGATCCCGGACTGAACGCCGGAGCCTGCCCCCGGCGGCGCCGGGGGTTTTCCCCACCCGCGGGAGCCCGGCTGACTCCATTACCCCCGCGCCGCGCCCTGGTTACCGTCGAAACCGTCGCTGACCAGCAAGGAAAGGAACGTCATGCGCCGGCGCGGGGACCGTGTGGACATCGAGCGGACCGGGGGTGGGACGCCCGCGATCGAGGTGCGCTCCCTCACCCGCGCCCACGGACGGGGAACCGGGGCCGTCCAGGCACTCCGGGGCGTCGACCTGACCCTTGAACGGGGCAGCTTCACGGCGGTGATGGGCCCCTCGGGCTCCGGCAAGAGCACGTTCCTCCAGTGCGCCGCCGGTCTCGACCGGCCCACCTCGGGGCAGGTGCTCCTCGGCGGCGCGGACATCACCCGCCTCGACGAGGACCGGCTGACGCGACTGCGGCGCACCCGCGTCGGCTTCGTCTTCCAGTCCTTCAACCTCCTGCCCTCCCTGACCGTCCTCCAGAACGTGCTGCTGCCCCAACGGCTCGCGGGCGTACGGCAGGACAGGCGGCGGGCGCAGCAACTCCTCGCCGATGTGGGGCTTCCGGACCACGGCGGCAGACGCCCGGCGCAGCTGTCGGGCGGTCAGCAGCAGCGGGTGGCGATCGCCCGCGCGCTGATCACGGAGCCCGAGGTGGTGTTCGCCGACGAGCCGACCGGCGCTCTGGACACCCGGACCGCCCGGGAGGTCCTGGGCCTGCTGCGGCGCGCGGTCGACACCCTGGGCGCCACGGTCGTCATGGTCACCCACGACCCGGTGGCCGCCTCCCACGCCGACCGCGTGCTCTTCCTCGCCGACGGCTCCTGGGCGGGCAGCCTGTGGAACCCGGACCCGCAGACGGTCTCGGACCGGATGGTGACGCTGACGGCGGAGAGCGGGGGGTTCGGCGGGGCCGGTGGGGCTGGTGGGGTTGGTAGGGCCGATGGGGCTGGTGGGCCTGACGGCTCAGGTGGGCCTAGTGGGTCCGGTGGGCCTGACAGCTCTGGTGGGCCCAGTAGGTTCGGTGGGTCTGATGGGCCTGGTGGGCCCAGTGGGCCCAGCGGCTCTGGCAGGCCCAGTGGGGCCGGTGCTCCCGGTGCGGCGGGCGGTTTCGCCGGAGCGGTGGCATGACGAACGGGCTCGCGCGGGCCTCCGTCCGCTTCCGGCCGGCGTCCTTCGTCGGCAGCTTCGTCGCGCTGCTCTTCGCGGCGGCGATCGTCACCGCCTGCGGCACCCTGCTCCAGACCGGCGTCACGGCCCACGTCCGGCCGGTGCGGTACGCGGACACCCCCGTGGTCGTCGCCGCCGACCCCTATGTGCGGATCGAGTTCCTGGAGGAGGGGCAGCGGCAGTCGTTCCAGACCGCGCTGCCGGAGCGCGCCCGCGTGGCCACCGGCCTGGCGGCCGAGATCGCGGCCCGCCCCGGCGTCGCCGCCGCCATCCCGGACCTGGCCTTTCCCGTACAGGCAGCGAATCCCGTACAGGCGGCGCATCCCGTACGGGAAGCGAATCCTGCACGGGCGGCGCATCCCGCACGGGCGGCGCATCCGGTACAGGCGGCGACTCCCGCACAAGCGGCGCATCCCGCGCGGGCGGTGAAGGGCGCGGGTCCGCCGCTCGCCCTCACGGGCCGGAACTTCGCGTCCACCGCGCTCCCCGCCGGGGCGGCCGGGGGCGCGGTCACCGGCGCCACGGACTCCACGGGCACGGGTGCCACCGCCACCGCGAAGGTGTCCGCGCCCAGGGCAGGGGAGGTCGTCCTCGACGAGGGCGCCGCCCGTGCGGCGGGCCTCGCGCCGGGCGACCGCGTCTCCCTGACCGCCCCCGGCGGCAGCGGGAGTTACGTGGTGTCCGGACTGCTCCCGGCCACGCCCGACGGCCCCGGCGCCTGGTTCGCGGACGAGGTGGCGGGGACGCTGTCCGGGCACCCCGCGACCGTCGACGCCATCGCCGTGACCCCCCGCACGGGCATCTCCGCCACCGCCCTCGCCGGGCAGGTGGAGCAGGCCGTACGGGGCCGGGCCAAGGTCGTCACCGGGGACGCGCGCGGCGCCGTGGAGGTACCGGCGCTCGCCGAGGGCCAGACGGTCCTCTCCGGCATCGGCGGCTCCTTCGGCGGCATCGCGGCCCTCACCGCCGTCTTCGTCGTCGCGGGCACGATCACCCTGGCCACCGGGCAGCGCGCCCGCGAGTTCGCCCTGCTGCGGGCGATCGGCGCGACACCCCGCCAGATCCGCCGCACCATCGCCACCGAGGCGGCGATCCTCGCCCCCCTCGCGGCGGCGGCGGGCATCCCGCCGGGCCTGGCGCTCGCCCGCTGGTGGTTCGGCGAACTCGTCGACCGGGGCGCCGTACCCGCCCAGGTCTCCCTGGACATCGGCGCCCTGCCGATGGCCGCCGCCGTGGCGGCCTGCACGCTGACCGCGCTGACGGCCGGATGGGTCGCCGCCCGGCGGCCCGCACGGCTCCGCCCCGGCCAGGCACTCGGGGCAGCGGCGGTGGAACGGGCCAGGCCAGGGGTGGTCCGGATCGTCCTGGGGCTCACCGCCCTCGCGGGCGGCGGCTTCCTCGCGGTGCTCGCGGGCCGGCTCGGCGGCGAGGACGCGGCGAACACCGCCCTCGGTGTGATCATGTGCTTCCTGCTCGGCGTGGCGCTGCTCGGCCCGCTGCCCGCCCGGCTCTGCGCGAGCGTCCTCGGACTGCCGCTGAGGGCGGGCGCCGCCGGGGCGGCCGGTTCCCTCGCCGCCGACAACACCCGCGCCCAGGCCCGCAGGCTGGCCTCGGCCATCACCCCGATCATCATGGTCACGGCCTTCTGCGGAACCCTGCTCTTCCTCCAGAGCACCCTCCGCCACGCCTCCGGCGAGAACGTCGGGAAGGCCGTCGTCGCCGACCGGGTGATCGGCTCCACCGGCATCGGCCTCCCCGCCGACACCGCAGGGCGGGCGGCCCGGACACCCGGGGTCGAGTACGCGGCCGGGGTGCTGCGCACCGGGGCGGTCCACCGCTCGGACGACCAGCTGTCCACGGTGTCGGTCCTGGGCGTCTCCGGCGCCCCCGAGGGCCTGGCCCGGGTGCTCGACCTCGATGTGCGCGACGGCGCGCTGCGGGACCTCGGACGGGCGGACACCGTCGCCGTCGACACCGCGACCGCACGGGCGATGGGCGTACGGACGGGGGACCGGGTCGCCCTGTGGCTGGGCGACGGCACCCGGGTCCGGCCCACCGTGGTCGCCACCTACGCGCGGGGCCTGGGAGTGGGGCAGATGGTGATGGACCGGGCCGCGCTCGCCGCACATGTGACGGCCGACCTCGACAGCGAGGTGCTCGTCGCGACCGCCCCCGGCGCCGACCCGGCGGCGACGGACCGCGCGCTGACCGCGCTGGTCCCGGGCACGATCGTCACCGACGCGGCCGGATACGCGGCCGAGGCCGACCGCGCACAGGAACTCAACGCCTGGGCCAACACGGTCATGGCTGCCGTGCTCGGCGGGTTCGCCGCCGTCGCCGCCGCCAACACCCTGGCGATGACGGTCCTCGACCGGCGCCGCGAGATCGGCCTCCTCCGGCTCTCCGGCACCACCCGGCGCCAGGTGCGGAGCATGATGGGCTGGGAAGCGCTCCTGGTCGCCGTCTCGGGCCTCGCCGTCGGCGCGGCCATCGCCTGGGCGGCCCTCGTCCCCCTCGCCCGGGGCCTCACGGGAGCCGCCCCGCACATCCCCCCGGGCACGGCGCTCGCCCTGGTCGCGGCCACCCTCCTGCTCACCCTCACCGCCACGGGCCTTCCGACCCGCTCCCTCCTGCGTATCCGCCCGATCGAGGCGGGGGCGGGGCGGTAGACGGTACGGAGGGGGCGGGGCGGCACCGAAGCGGGCGGCGACGGGGCCGGGGGCCGGGGGAGTACAGGCTCCGGGCCGGTACGGGGACCCGGGGCCGTACGGCCGAGGCGGCGCGCCCCCTCCGGCGGAAGCTCCGGCCCGGAAGAGTGGCGGCACACACCCCTCTGGCGGAAAACGGGTCCCTCGAAAGGGGGACCCGTCCTTTCCCCGGCAGGGGCGGGCACCCCGGGCAGGCGCATGATCGCGGTACCCCGGCCCGCTCCGGGACCCCTCTCCCGTCCCCGGAGGTGACCGCCCGTGCTCCTCGTCATCGTCGTCGCCGCCCTGGCCCTGCTCGCGGGGCTCGCCGCGAACCGCTGGCTGCGGCCGCTGCTGCTCACCGAGGACGACGGCACGGGCATGGCGGTCAAGGACCTGGTCGGCCCCCTGCTGACGATGACGGTGCTGCTCCTCTCCTTCGTCCTGGTCACCGCCAACGGCTCGTACGGGAAGGCGGAGGTCGCCTCGCACGGCGAGGCCCGCGCCCTCGACCAGCTCGTGGAGACGGCCGAGTACGCGCCCGCCGCCCAGCGGGCCCGGATCCAGGCGGGCGCGGTCTGCTACGCCCGAGCCGTACGGACCCAGGAGTGGCCCGCGATGTCCGACGGCAACGGCTCCGAGGCCCCCAGCGTGTGGTCGACGGACTTCCGGGAGGTGTTCAAGTCCCTGGAGGGGAAGCCGGTCTTCGGGATGCTGGTCGCCGCCGACAACAAGCGCTCCGACGAACGCGACGAACGCCTCACCCAGGCGACCGCCAGCATTCCCAGCGCCATTTTCTGGTTCCTGCTCGCCACCCTGGTCGTCACGGTGACGGCGCTCGGGATCTGTCTGCCGCGCAGGAACAACCGGGGGCAGATCACCACGCTCGTCGTGATCACCGCGCTGCTGACCACGACGCTCTGCATCATCCGGGACGTCGACCGCCCGTTCGGCGGCATCGTCGACGTGGAGCCGACGTCGATGGCCGAGGTCGAAGGCCAGGCCTACCGCGACTTCACGGCGAACCATCCGAACGCGGACCTCCCCTGCGACGCGGACGGCAACCGGCGTACGGTCTGACGCCGGGAGGACGGGGCCGAACGCCGGGAGGACGGGCCCGGTCCGGGGTTGCCTCGCTCAAGGGGACGGGTCCGCTTCCGGGGGCGACTCGCTCTCCGGGGGCGACTCGGTCTATGGGGACGACTCGGCCTCCCGGGACGGCTATTCGCCCAGGGACGGCTTCTCGTTCGGGGACGGCTGCTCGTCCGGCGACGGCTTCTCGTCGCGGGAGGCGAGGAGTTCGAGGAGTCCGGCGATCTCGTGTCCGGCTTCGGCGGGGTGCCGGAAGGGGGAGGCGGTGTCGATGAGGTACTGGTTACGGCGCCCGTCGGCTGCCCGCGTACGGGTGAGGTACCCGCCCTCCTCCAGGTCGGCGACGATGGTCTGCACCGTGCGCTCGGTGATGCCGCAGCTCTCCGCCACGTCCCGCAGCCGCACCCCGGGGTCGCGGGCGAGCGCCAGCAGCACGCGCGCGTGGCTCGTGAGAAAGGTCCACCCCGAGTGCCCCGTGTCTTTCCCGCGCACTGCCGCCCTCCTCTCCGGCGACCACCCCGACGGCCCGACCGCCTGGCTTTCCGACTACCCGACTACCGGGCTACCCGACTACCCGAAATAGCTTTCACGTAAATATTGCCGCATATCCGAGGAAAGTGGACACTCGATGTGAAGGATCCGCGCCCCAGGAGGAGGACATGACGCCATCCCCCGCACCTCGTCGTTCCTCCGGAAGCGCCCGGATGCGGCTCAGGACGGAACGGTTCGGCGCGGGCACCCTCGCCCGGGTCGACGGAGAGATCGACATGGACACCGCCGGGGAGCTGGAAGCGGCCCTCACCCGCACCCTGACCGAGGGACCCCCCGGCGCCTCCCTGGCCCTGGACCTCTCCGGCGTCTCCTTCTGCGACTCCAGCGGCCTCAACACCCTCCTCCGCCTCCGCCTCCTCGCCCTGAGCCACCGGACGCCCCTCACGATCCCGAAGGCGAGCCCCCGCGTCACCCACCTCCTCACCCTCACGGGCACGGCGGACCTCTTCGGCCACCCGGGCTCGGCGACGGGATGAGCCCCTCCGGGGGGTAGGCCGACGGGACGGGACGAGCCCCGGGGCCAGGGCGAGGCGGCGGGATGCGACTTGTCCGGCAGCGGCCGGTCCGGCCGCGACTTGTCCGGCAGCGCGCGCGAGGACGAGCCGCCCGGCCCGATGTCAGTGCCGTGCGCGAGCATGGTGTGGACTCGCACGCCAGCAAGCCCGACGGAGGACCTCCCGTGACCGGCTCCCACTCCGACGCCGTGCTCCCGCCCGGCTTTCTCCTCACGGCGATGTCCGGGCGCGACTCGGACGATCCCGTCGTCCGACTCGCCGTCCAGCGGCTGCGGTCGACGGCTTCCGGGCCCGACCGCTCCGACCGCGCGGACTGGTCGGACCGCTCCGCGCTCGGCGAGGGCCTGCTGTCGGGCCCACTCGCCGAGGAGGCGCCGGACTGGCTGCTGGAGGCGGCGGTGGCGGCCGACCTCGCAGCCGAGGGCGAGGAGCACCTGCACGGCCGGGACTTGAGACTGGCCGCGCTCGCCCTGGGGCATCCCTCGTGCACGGCGGAACTGCGGGAACGGGTCGTCGGACAGTGCACACCAGGGCAGTTGGCCCGGCTCGCAGGCCCCCGCGCGGACGAGCGACTGGCCGCTGCGGTCGCCGACGCCGTACGTGCCTTCGGCAGTACGCCCATGGTCCCCCGGCTCCTGGAGGAGCCGACCCCGGCGCAAGTGGTGCTCGGGCAGTGGCCCTTGCACGATCTCGTCTTCGAGGCCGCTCGGGACACCCTTCCCACCTTCCCCGAGCCGGAAGACGGGGGCAGGGAGGAGAGCTGGAAGAACTACCGGCAGGCGCACAAGGCGTGGCAGACCCTGTGGGGCCAGGTGCTCGGGCGGCACACGGATCGGCACCGGAGCGTCGTGGAATGGGCCGAGGGCACCGAGGCCGAGCGGGTGGTCCGGGACCAGTTGCTCGGTGAGCTGCCCTGGGCCGTCGACACCGGACTCCTCACGGAGCTGGCCCTGGCCGACCTGGGCCGCTTCGACTTCAGGATCCTGCTGGCCAAGGGCGCACGGATGCGCCGGGACGGAGCGGAGAAGGAGCGGATATACGAGCACCTCGCCGCCGAGCTGTCCTCGCTGACGGCAGAGGACCGCGGGTGGTTCGAGAGCGACATGGACGCGAGGAGCGGGACCGCCCTCGCCTTCGGGTGCCGGGCTCCCGTCGACTGGATCCGGCATTCCGCGTCCACGACATGGCGTCACCTCCTCAACCCGGACCAGGCCGTGGACGGCAACCGGCAGGTCCACTGGAAGGCCCCGGCCGAGACCCTCGCCGGTCTGGCCACCCGCTTCGCGGAGACCGCCGTCAGGGCCCTGCCCTACTGGGAGCCCGCCGGCAGGTACGCGACGACCGGCCCGGACGAAGTGGCCTGGGTGCGGGACATGCTCCTCCACCTTCCGACGGTCACCGAGGACATCAAGGCCGCGGTCCGTCCCATCGTCAAGCAGGCCCGACTCGAACTGGCCGGTTCCCGCCATGACTTCTCTTCGGGCTGGGAGAAGCGACGCCAGACGGAGGAGATCCTCGCCACCGTTCAACGCGTCCTCGCCGACCCGCCACCGGCCACCGGAGCGGACCGCCGCCGCGCCGCGCTGGGCGCACCCGGGGAACTGACCGTACGCACCCTGTCGGCCGTCTCCGCACGGCACCTGGGGGAGTACCTGGACCGGCACGCGGGCGACGACTCCCTGGTGGAAAAGGCCCTGCTCTCCTCCGCCGCGAGTTCCCCCCGATCCGACAGGGACTTCGAGGACGTCCTCCGCCGCCACCGCACCCCCTGCGAGGCACTCCTGCGCCTCACCACCGACCTGCGCCGGCACCTGGGCGGGGGTCCGTCCTGGCGCGAGACGTGGACCCGACTGGTCCTGGCCAGACCGGAGACCGGCACGGAACTCGTCCGCGCCCTGCCCGCCTGGTCGGCGCTCCGCGCCCGGGGCGGCGGATACGGAACCGCGCACCCGATGGTCGTCTCCGTCGTACGCGAAGCACTCGGAGCCGACCCGGCCGCGTGGGAACGGTTCGCGGACTGCCCGGCGACCCACTCCGGACCGACCGCCTGGCTCCGCCTGGGCGACCTCCTGGACGCGGCGGCGGAGGGAACCGCGTGGCCGAAGCCTTCCGTCGGCCGCTGACACCACCGGTTCCGGCGGGAAGCACGCCGTGCCCGCCCGGCGGGGTCCCGCTCTCGCGCACCGGCCGGTTTCACGGTGTCGGGCCCCGGGGGAGGCGATACAGTCCGACGGACGCGAGGCTTGCGACCAGGGGGAGGGGCCGAGGTGCTGGAGGTCGTGGCGCTCAGTGCGCTGACCACGTTCCTGCTGGGGGTGGGGAACGGGGCCGCCGGGGAGATCGGCAAGAACCTCTCCCTGTCGGCCGGGGCCCTGGTGAGACGGACCCTCGGGAGGGAGACCCCGCTGCCGGCCGGCGCGGAGGAACGCCGGGCCCTGGCGGGCCGCGTCCACGAACTGCTGGAGGGCGACCCGCGCCGGGCCGGTGAATGGGCGCTGATGATGGCGGGCGCCCCGGACGAGGCCGGCCGGCCCTCCGAGGGGGCGATGCCTCCGGCGCCGTGGGCGTTCACCAACCAGGACAAGACGCTCAAGCGCCTGCTGCGGGAGGCCGACCGGCCCTGGGACGGGCGGCCCCGGGTCGTCCTGCTCTCCGGCCCCCCGGGCAGCGGCTCCACCTCGGTCGCCCTCCGGCTCGGCGCCGAGGCACGCGACCGGTTCCCCGACGGCCGGTTCTACGTCGATCTGCGCGCCGCCGCAGGGGAGGCCGGACCGGGACCCGCCGGGGTCCTGCTGCGACTGCTCCGCGAGATGGACGTCGCCCCCGACCGGATGCCGGCCACCGAGGCGGGCCGTGAACGGCTCTACCGCAGGCTCACCGCCGGTCGCAAGGCGCTCGTGGTGATCGACCACACGACCGCCCTCGCCCAGGTCAGGGGCCTCGTCCCGGCCACCCCCGACGTCCTCCTGCTGGTGGTCGTCTCCGGGCCGCCCCTGCTCCTCGACGCCGAGCGCGTCACCGTACCGCCGCTGACCGACCGGCACGCGAAACGGCTCGTACGGAAGGTCGCCGGGCCGGAGCACGCCGCACGCGTCAAGGCGCGACTGCCCGGCGTACTCGACCGCTGCCAGGGCAACCCGTTCGCCCTCCACGCCGAGGCCCGGCTCCTGACCAGGGCCGAACCCGCGCCCGGGACCATGCCACAGGCAGGGACCGCCATGCCGCGGGCCGGGGCCACGCCGCCACCGTCCCCACCCGGGACCGCACCCGCGCCCGGCATCGCGCCCGCGCCCGGCATCGCGTCCCCTTCCGGAACCGTGTCCCCTTCCGGAACCGCGTCCCCATCCGGCACCGTCTCCCCGCCCGGCACCGCATCCCCGTCCGGGTCGCCGGACCAGCCGGTCCGTGCCGCCGCGCACCTCGCCGCCCTCCGGCTCGGCCCGGAGGCACGGCGCCTCTGCCTGCTCACCGCGCTCGGCGGCTGGCCGTCCGTCAGCCCCGCGCTCGCGGCGGCCGCCGCCGGCATCGACGAGACCGCGGCGGCCCCGCTCCTCGGCGAAGCCGTCGACGTCGGACTTCTGGACGCGCTGCCCGACCTGCGGTATCGCTTCCGGCCCGAGATCAGACGCCAGTTGGCCGAGACGGCCACCGCCGAACACGGCCTCGAAGCCTGCGCGGACGCGGTGAACCGGGTGCTCGAAGCGCTCCTCGCGCTGGTGCTTCCGGCCTCCCGCGCGGCCCTGCCGCAGAGTTGGCGGACCGAAGTCCCGGCCCGGTACGGGACGGGGCCCGCTTCGATGCCCGACCCCCTCGCCGTCCTGGCCGCCGAAGTGGCCAACGTGGCACGGGCGGTCGTCGTCGCCGAGGAACAGGGGCGCACGGACACCGCCCTGTGGCTGGCCCGCGCGCTCTGGCCGCTCCAGCTGAAGGCGGGGCACTGGGACGAGGTCCTTCCGGCGCTCCGGGACGCGGCCCGGTGCGCCGAGGAGAGCCGCGCGGACGAACGGATGGCGGCGGCGCTCCACTTCCAGCTGGCCCACTGTCTGGGCGAGACGGGCCGAGGGGAGCAGGCCGCGCGGGCGGCGCGGGCGGCCGTCACCTACGAGCGGGCCGCAGGACACCGCCGGGGCGAGGCCTCGGCCGTGGAACTGCTCGGCCTGCTGGAGCTGAACCGCTGGTCGTACGAGGCCGCGTACGCGAACTTCGCCGAAGCGGAGTCCGTCTACCGGAGGATCGGCCCCGGCGAGGAAGGCGCGGCCGACCTTCCCCGCGCTCTCGCCCTCGTCGAACGGCACCAGGGGAGGGCCCTGCGCGGTCTGGGCCGACTGGAGGAGTCGCGCCGCCGACTGGAGCGCGCCGTGGACTTCTTCGCGGGCCGCACCGGTGCGCCCCCGGAGGCGTACAACCAGGCCCGTGCCCTCACGGACCTGGCGGAGACCCTGCACGAGAGCGACGACGACCCGGCCGCGCTGGCCAGAATCGCCGAGGCCGAGCCCCTGCTGCCCGCCTCCGCCAGGCCGCACCTCGCGTATCTCGCGGGTCTGCGACGACGGTGCGGGGAAGGGACGGCCTAGGCCGGGGCGCCTTCCGGAACACGCCGCGAACCCGGCCTGATCCCAAAGACCCGGCCTACTCCGGCCGGGCGCCGGTTCGGTCGGTCGTCTCCACGCGGAACGGATGTGCCCCTCCGGCGGTGTGCAGCCGCAGCGTGGTCCCCCGTGCGGGGACCGTCCCGCCGTACGCCAGCCAGGCGTGCAGGGCCGAGGCGTACGCGGCAGGATCCGCGTCGGCACCGGTCTCCCCGGCGAGCCGGAAGGTGCCCCGCCGCCCCCGGCACCGTACGACACAGGTGTGCGGGCCCGTCACGTACACCGCCGTCGAGCAGTGCGGGTACAGACCGAGTACCTCGGCCGTCCACGCCTCGGGGCCGCCGAGACGTGGATCGTCCGGCTGCCCGTCCCGGGTGATCACATCCGCCAGATCGAGGTCGCCGGGGTGCCGGGTCTCCTCGTGCACGGCGAGATGGGCGTCGCCCGCGGCCCCCGCCGGATGCCCGGCGGACCGCTCGACCACGATGTCCGCCCCTTCCGCACGCGTCCGTACGTGCAGCGGAGCCGTCACCTTCGCCGGACCGTACGGAGGGAGCGGCAGCGGCTCCAGGGACGCGGGGCCCGGCGGCTCGGGCAGGTCCATCAGGGCGTAGAAGTGCCGCCGCAGCAGCTCGGCCGACCGCCCGGGATCCGAGGTGACGAACCCGGCCGGAGCCGGGTCCGGCCGGTGTCCCTCGATCCCCCGCCGCACCTGGGGGAGCAGCGGCGCGTGCGGATCGAGCCGGGGTGCCCGCCGGACGAACGCGGCGAGGGGCGCCTCTTCGTCGAGTACGTCCTCGCCGTCGGCGGCCAGCAGGACGGGGGTGCCCAGGGCGGCGGCGTAGTACGACACCGCGCCGAAGTCCCCGAGGACGAGGTCGGCCGCGAGGAGGGCCTGCCGCCACGCGCGGACGGGGTCGACGAGGAGCAGCCCGGCGCGCCGGGCGCGGTCGAGCCAGGCCCTGATCTGGCCGGGGCCGTGCCCGTACCAGATGTTCGGATGCAGGACTGCGGCCAGACGGTAGTCGTCGGCGGGCAGCTCGGCGGCGAGCCGGGGGAGAAGGCCGGGCAGGACGTCCTGCCCGCCGCTGCCGAAGAACCCCTCGGGGTTCCACGTCGAGTTCAGGACGACGAGCCGCTGCCCCCGGCGCACCCCCAGCGCCCGCCGGAACCTGTCCCGGTACGGGCGCGCCGCGAGCATGCGGTCGAAGCACGGGTCCCCGGCGAGCACGGCGGAGGGCAGCGCTTCGGCGCAGACGCGGGAGAGGCGCGCCAGCTGCTCGGGGTGGGAGAGGACGAGCCCTTCGGCGAAGGGCCGCTCGCCGGAGAGCAGCCACTCGGGCGAGAGCCCGAACGTCGGCTTCCGGCTTCCGGCTTCCGGCTTCCGGCTTCCGGCTTCCGGCTCCCGGCTCCCGGCTCCCGGCTCCCGGCTCCCGGCTCCCGGCTCCCGGCTCCCGGCTCCCGGCGTGTCCAGCCTTTTAGTGTATCCAACCCCATGTGAGACGACGGTCAACTTGCCCTGGATGCGGTGGAGTTCGCCGCCGAAGCTCGCCGAGACCGCCAGGTCCACCGGGGTGGAGAGCGCCTGTTCCCAGGGCAGTTCGGGCAGTTGCCAGGTGCGGAGCAGCTCGCGGATGCCGTCCTGGAAGGCGGAGGAGCCGGTGGAGGTGACGAGAACCTGGACGCGGAAGTCGTCGTCGAACAGCGGCAGCAGATCGCCGAGACGCCCGGCCGAGGTGACGTTGTGGACGACGAGCAGGACCCGCCGCCGGGTGGTCCGGCTCGTCCACTGATCGGACCCTTCCCCGACCGGTACGCGAATCGCCGGGGGTTCCGGACCCACTCGTGACCTCCTGACCTCCTGGACGGGCGTCGTGTCGTCGCGCGCACACCCTACTCCGGGATCCTGTCGCCGCCCGTGCGCCGGTCGGGCGTGGTCGCGGCGGGGGCCGTTCACGGGGCGCGCTTGACCTTCGAGCTGGTTGAAGCCCCACGATGACGGGGTGCCGAATTCCGAACTGATGCCGATCGGGTCCTTCGCCCGGCGCACGGGGCTGACGTCCAGCGCGCTGCGGTTCTACGCCGACTCCGGGCTGCTGTCCCCCGCCGAGACCGACCCGGTCTCGGGCTACCGCTACTACAGCGCCGACCAGGTCGCGCGGGCCGTCGAGCTGCGTCGGCTCCGTCGGATCGCCATGCCCCTGAGCACGGTGGAGACGGTGCTCGACGCCGGGCCGGGGGAGGCCTCCCGGCTGATCGACGAGCACGTGGCGAAGGTCGTGAGGGAAGCGGAGGCGGTACGGCGGAAGGCGGCGCTGATCAAGTCCTCGCTCGCCGACGTGCCGAGCGTGCCGGTCGCCACGCTGAAGGGGCCGGTACTGGCCGACGCGATCGAGCAGGTCCTGACCGCGACCGCCCGCGATCCGGGGCTGCCGGTGCTCGGGGGCGTACGGGTCGAGGCGACCCCGGAAGCGGTCACGCTGACGGCGACCGACCGCTACCGGCTCGCGACCCGGACCCTGGTCCCCGCCGAGCCGACGGACACGACGTGGGCGGCCACGGTCGGCGGCGACGAGCTGCGGACCGCCGTCGGCGAGGTACGCCGGAGCATGCTGGTGCGCTGCGAGGCCACGCCGGACGGCATCCGGTTCCGCACGGCGAACGGAGAGGCCCGGCACTGCCGTCTCCTGCCGGAGGAGTTCCCGGACCACCGGCTGATGCTCGCGTCCCTGCCCGAGGCCAGGACCCGGGTGACGGTCTCGAAGCGGCGCCTCCTGGCGGCCCTGGAGGAACACCCGGCCGAACGGATCGCGCTCCACGTCACCCCCGAGGGCCTGCGGTCTCCGACGGCGGCGCGCGAAGCCCAGCACCCCGGCTTCCCGCTCCCGGCCGCGGTGAGCGGCGAAGCCCTGCGGATCTCTTTCGAACTGCCGACACTCCATCCGGCGGTCAGCACCGCCATCGGCCCCGACCTGATGCTCGACCTACGGGGCCCCGACCAGCCGGTCACGGTCCGCTCCGCCGACCGGGGCGACCTCACCACCGTGGTCATGCCGGTCGCCCACGACCGCGTGGCCTGAAGAGAGACGACGAGGAAACACCGAGATGAACACCGAATCCGCCGACTCGGACGCGACCACCCGCCCCCACGCGACCCCGGCACCCGACCCGATCATGGAGGCCATCGGCCGGGCGGTCGTCGAGGGACGCACCGGGGACGCGGCCACCGCCCGCCGGAAGCTCCAGGACCTCTGGACCGTGATCGGCGCGAACGGGGACCCGCTGCACCGCTGCTCCCTCGCGCACTACCTGGCGGACCTGTACGAGGACCCCGCCGAGGCGCTGACCTGGAACCTCCGGGCCCTGGAAGCCGTCGACGCCCTGACCGACCAGCGCGTCGACCGGCATCACGCGGGCCTCCGGGTGGCGGGCTTCCGCCCGTCCCTGCACCTCAACCTCGCCGACGACCACCGCCGACTCGGCTCCTTCACGGCCGCCGCAGAACACATCGAGGCGGCCCGCACACACGCCCCGAACCTGCCGGGGGACGCGTACGGGGCGATGATCCGCACGGCGATCGAGGAGGTGTCCGAGGCCATCGCCCGGGGCGACACCGCCGCACGGGCGTCGGCGCCCGGCCGCAGGGGGTGAGACGAGCGAGCCGGGGGGCGGGTGTGCCGGACGTGGCGTACGAGGAGAAGGGCAGGACCACGTCGTGATCCGGAGCCGAGTTCCTCGTCTTCGCCGAATCGGGTGTGCTCTGTCGGACCCGCCCACCATGATGGTCGACGCAAGTGGCATCGAGAGGAGGGCGAGTTGGAGAAGCTGACCGCCGCGCAGCTCAAGGAAGTGTTCGGGCTGTCGGAGGAGGCGTGGTCGGGTCTGGCGGACGAGGTCATCGAGCCTCTCGACGACGAGGCTTTCGCCGACGGCCCGAAGAGATGGTCCGGATACGCGTTCGCGCGATGGCTCGCATCCGCCCATCCCGGACTGGCAGGCGCGGGGCCCCGTCTGCTGCGCCCCGCGCCCGTGGCCGAGTCCCGATATCTGGGAGGCGAGTACCGAGAGGCGGACGACGGTACGGATGTCCGTGCCGAGTACTTCGCCGGGCGATGGGACACCCGGGAGGGCGTCATCGCCATCGTCTTCCCGTGTGACGGCATGCCCGACGCGAGGCGCCTTCTCGATGTGCTGACGGACACCGCCGGCCTCGTCGTCGTCGAGCACTTCTACGCCTATGACGGGCCTCAGCTGCAAGCGGTGGACCGAGAGCGGCCCGAACTCGTCTACCACCCGCGGTGGAGCGACCTGGCGGCGCACGTGGGCGGGCCCGTTCCCTGGTGGCCCATTGCGCTGCGTCGCCGTGCCCACCTCACCGCATGGACCCCCGGAGACGCCCCCGCCCCGGTCGACGTGGCCACCTATCCCTCCTGGGAGCCGCTCTACGAGCTGGCGCGACAGGAACCCGAGGGTTCCCTGGTGCGACGCGCCTGCTTCACGATCGGCCACCGCATCCGGACCGATGCGGCGGAGAACGCGTCGCGGGAGATGGAGAACCTCCGGTCCTGGTCGGCGGGGCCGGGCGACTCGATGGTGCACCCGGCCGTTCCGCAGCCGTCCGATCTCGCCCCCGGAGAGTTCGCGACGGATGACGCCGTCGGCGCCGGACTCGCCGAACTCTGCGGGCGAACGGACGACCTGGCCGTGGAGTGCCTGGAGCATGTCAGCGCCTGGAGCAGCGAGTACTTCCCTTACGGCGGCACGTTCCAGGTGATCAGAACGGACGTCACCCGGGTGGCAGCCGAGTGGATCAACCGGCTGCGTGACGTCCCGCCGACGGCCCTGCACCGGGTGTGGGACGACAGCTACGAGACCGTGGGCACCTTCGTCGATCCGGCGACCGGCAGCCCGGTGGTCGCGGTGAAGGGAAAGTTCCTCTCCCGCCGTGCCAGCGAGATCACCTACATGGGCCGGGCGCCCAGACGCCTGCCCGAGGGCGCGGTCCTCAAGGAGATCATCCTCGACGAGCCGATCTGGGTACGCACCGGCGACGGAGTGCTCTACCCGGCTCCCGTCATGGATGCCCCGGGGCTGTCCTGGGGGTACGGCGGTTCGGGACCCAGCACGCTCGCCCAGTGCGTAGGGCGGCTGCTCGACGACGGAGGCGCCCACGCGGTCACCTACGGCGACGACGAGAAGGACGAGCCAGGGCTCGTGGAGTACTTCCGGATCAAGCACAAGCGCGGGACGCGTCTGACACGGAGCGACCTCGTCCGGGCCCGCGGGGGCGGGTGACCCCGGGCCGTTCCCCTTCCGGAGGACCCCGCGCCGCTTCCCGAGGACCTCGCGCCGCACCCCTTCCCGACCCCGCGGCGGCGGGTGACCCCGTGCCGCACCCCTTCCCGAGGGCCCCGCACCGCACCGCTTCCCGACCTCGCAGGGGCGGGTGCCCCCGCGCCGCACCGCTTCCCCGCCCCACGACCCGTGATCGCGTCCCGGCCTCCGCGGCCCGCCCCTTCCGAAAGGCCCTCCGCCCATGCCCCGACGCCGCCCGCGCCCCGCTTGGCAGGTCGCCGACTTCTTCGCCCTGGAGCGGGAGGCGGCGGTGTACCTCGCGGCGGTCGACGCCTGCCTGGCCGTGCCCGCCGTCGCACGGCGCCTCGGTGTGAGACCCCAGGCCACGGCCGAGAACGCCCGTACGGCCCTGCTCACCGAGGCCAACGTCGAACGGGCTGTCGAGCCCTGCCGGGCCACCCAGGAGCGCTTCCGTGCGCTGCTGGAGCGAAGCGAGCGGCAGCGCCGTCGGCTCGACTACCTCGGCGACCGCACGCATCCGCTGACGGTGACCCTCTGCGGAACGACCGTGCTCGCCTTGCTGGTGGCGGTCTTCTTCTCCTGGCCGACGGTCCTCGCCGCGGCGTCGGCTCCGCCGCTGACCGCGGTGGTGATCTGGCGGCACCAGGTGTGGCGCATGCATGTCCTGCTCAACCTGCGGGAGTTGGCCCTGCGTCCGCGCGTCGCCCTCCTGGACAGAAGGACCGAGTGGGCGGCAACCGCCTGGCGCCGGGACCTCCAGGAGAACGGCGTCCGCCCGCTGACCGACCGGGTGGTCGAGGCCCTGCTCGGCGCGGACCACGACTCGCTGCTCCTCGCGGACGACTTCCATGGCCTGCGCTCTCCGCGCAATCCGCAGTACGTGGTCGAGAGCCTCGCCGCCCGGAGCCTGACCCGCAAGATCGCCCAGCTGGAGAGCGGCGGGACGATCGCGGTCAGTGGCTCCCGGGGCGCGGGCAAGTCGACCCTCCTGGAGACCTGCGCGGGCGAGGCCGGGTTCGCGGTCGTCGTGCAGGCGCCGGCCACCTACTCGCCGTACGACTTCCTCTTGTCCCTCTACGTCCGCACCTGCGAGAGCTATCTCGTGCACAGGGGGCACGTGCCTCCCGCGTTCCTTCGGATCTCACCTGTCCGCAGGGCGGCCCGTCGACTGTTCCCGGCCTTGCGGAAGGGGCTCACGGTACTGGCCTTCGGGCTGGTGGCGGGCTCGCTCGTCGTCCTCGGGCTGGCCGCGACAGTGCGTTCCCTCACGGCCCGGCAGTGGCCGGCCGTGCGCGCCTGGGCGCTGGACCTCTGGCATGAGGCAGTGGACGTGGCGTTCGACATCTGGAAGGGCGAGCGGATCGGCGCGGCGGTCCTCGTCGTGGTCACGGGCGTCCTGTTGTGGAGTCTGCGGCGGTGGGAACGATGGCGTGCCTTTCGCAGAGGTGCCAGGGCCGCTCTCATCATCACGGGCCTGGGGTTGGTCCTCGCCGCCTTCTTCTCGTTGTTCAAGGACGAAGACCTGCGCACCCTGGTGGAGGAGGCCACCGAGAAGACCAACGGAAAGGCTTTTCTCCTCCTGCTGATCGTCTTGGTCGTCGGCTTCTTCAACCTCTTCCACGAACAGCCATGGCGGCGTCGGACCGGATGGGTCCTCTTCCTTGCCGGGCTCGGGCTGCTCTTCACCGTGCCGCTGACGCAGGCGCTGGCGGCCGACCCTGACAATCCGCTGCGCCTCACCGCCGCTCTCGCCGGTCTGGTGCTCGTCAAAATGGTCACGTGGAGCCCGGCGAGCCCGGTCCCGCCCCTCGTCACCGCCTGCCGCGACGAGCTGTACCGGTTGCAGACCGTGCAGACGGCTTCCTCCGCCGTGACGGCCGGGCCGCCGCAACTGCTCGCCGCCCAGACCACCTCACTGTCGACCGTGCCGCCGAACTTCCCGGAGCTGGTCTCCGACTTCCGTACGCTGCTGACGCAGATCGCCGCCGAGCAACACCGGCAAGAGCAGCGGGTCGTCATCGCGATCGACGAGGTGGACCGGCTGGGCTCCGATACCGCTGCGCTCGCGTTCCTCGGCGAGATCAAGGCCATCCTCGGCGTGCCTCATGTGCACTACCTGATCTCGGTCGCCGAGGACGTCGGCGCCTCCTTCGTGCGCCGTGGACTACCCCACCGGGGGATCACCGACAGCTCGCTGGACGACATCGTGCACGTTCCGCCCTGCACGCTGGAGGAGTCCAAGAAGATCCTGGAGCGTCGGGCTTCAGGACTCTCCGAGCCCTACAAGGAACTGACGCACGCCCTCTCGGGCGGTGTGCCCAGGGACCTCATCCGCTACGGCCTGCGCCTGCACGAGATCGAGACCAAGACGCAGTTCGTCGAACTCACCGACATCGCGGGGCAACTGATCCTCGAGGAACTCGGCGACACACTCGCCGGATTCCGCACGCTCCTGGGCAAGCAGCGGTGGACGGCACGGACCGGCACGACCCTCGTCGCCTTCCGGAACGCGATGGACCACTTGCGTCCGGCCTGCTCCTGCGACTCGGCCGAACTCCGGTGGGCCCTCGAACACGTGGCCTTCCACGACCTGCGCGGGCACCTGAGCGAGGAGGCGGTCGCAGAGGTCTCGGACGAGGCCCGGGAACTTCTCGACGAGGCGTCGGCCTACGCCCTGTTCTCCCTGACCCTGCTCGACATCTTCGGCAGGGGCGACTTCGCCCGCCGCCGCGACGCGGCAGCGGCTCGCGGCCCCGCCGGAGCCCTGGAACTGCTCGGCCGCGCACGTCAGGAACTGGAGGTGTCGCCCTACAGCGCACGGCACCTGATCGGATCGATCCGCACCGCGTGGCGGCTCCCGGATGCCCCCACGGCCGGCCAACCGGCCACCATCCCACTGCCTCGCGGCACCGCCTGCCCACGCCACCCGAGGGTGCCGGCCTGATACCGGCCCCCACGCCCAGGGGACGCGTTCGAGCGCGCCCCTGGGCGTGAGGGGCAGCTCGACGACCTCAAGCACCACGCCGAGCGGGCGGGGAGCCGCCGGACCCGGCGACGGTGACCGGCTGGGAATTTCTCCCGCGTATTCACCGCAGCCACTCGCGGAAACCCCGGTTTCGGCCAGGACGGGCCGGACACACCTCCCATCTGCCGGGGAGCACGCCCGGCCCGGCACCGCTCCCCGAGAACCTCCTCTGACCAGCAAAAAGACCCTCCCGAAGGAGGGTCTCTCGCTGTGCGCCCCCGGCAGGACTCGAACCTGCGGCCAAGTGCTTAGAAGGCACCTGCTCTATCCACTGAGCTACGGGGGCCGGGTGGTGGCCGTGTGGCCAGGAGCCCCTTGTGGGTGGGGTGTGGCCTGTCGGGACAAGGATAGGGCTCCGATCGCCTTGGCCCGGTTGCTTCACCTGCGTGGCACGATGTGGAGGTTCGGTGAAGCGGAACGATAATCGCAGGCAGGCGCGATTTGCGCAGCGCTTTTCGCAACGCTCGGGGCGGGTGTTGTGTAGTCGTTATGCCTGAGCTTCCGGCCACCGCCCTTCTCTACGGCGCGCAGGGCCCCAATAGGCTTCAAAAACACGCATAAATTGGGCATTCTTCGCATGTGGTGACCTTGGACGAACGGCCCCAGCTGCTCGACGCACTCTCCGCCCTGCGCGACCGTGTCGCCGCCGTGCGTCTCCCCCTCCCCCTCCCCGGCACGCCCCGCGCCCGGCAGACCCGTGCCGAGTTGCTCGCCCAGCTCGACGACTACCTCGTGCCCCGGCTCAAGGATCCCGAAGCCCCCCTCCTCGCCGTCGTCGGGGGCTCCACCGGCGCCGGGAAGTCCACCCTCGTCAACTCCCTCGTCGGGCGTCGCGTCAGCGAGTCGGGTGTGATCCGGCCCACCACCCGTACCCCCGTCCTCGTCTGTCACCCCGAGGACCACCACTGGTTCGCCGGACTGCGCGTCCTCCCGCAGCTCACCCGCGTCTGGCTGCCGCAAGCCGAATGGGACCACCCCGCCGACGAGACCCCTCCCCAGGAGAACGCCCTGCGCGTCGAGACGGCCGCCTCCGTCCCCCGCGGCCTCGCCCTCCTCGACGCCCCCGACATCGACTCCCTCGTCGTGGAGAACCGGCTCCTCGCCGCCGAGTTGATCTGCGCCGCCGACATCTGGGTGATGGTCACCACCGGATCGCGATACGCCGACGCCGTCCCCTGGCACATGCTCCGGACCGCCAAGGAGTACGACGCCACCCTCGTCACCGTCCTCGACCGTGTCCCGCACCAGGTCATCGGCGAGGTCTCCCGCCAGTACGAAGCCCTGCTCGACAAGGCCGGACTCGGTGGCGTGCCCCGCTTCACCATCCCCGAACTCCCCGAGTCCACCGCCGGCGGCACCGGTCTGCTGCCCGACAGCGCCGTCGCCGCCCTCCGCGGCTGGCTCGCCCACCGCGCCGAGGACCCGGCCGCCCGCCAGCAGGCCGCCGACCGCACCGCCTCCGGCATCATCGACTCCCTCGACGCCCGGCTCCCCGAACTGGCCGGCGCCGTCGCCGCCCAGTACGCCGCCGCCGGACGCCTCGGCCGCGCCGTCGAAGCCGCCTACCGCACCCAGGGCAAACGGGTGCGCGAACAACTCGCCCGAGGCACCGTCCTCGCCGGTGACGCCCGCACCCGCTGGCGCGCCTACCCCCGCGACAGCACCGCCGACGAACTCCTCGACGCCCTCACCGAATCCCTCGCCGCCCTCCTCCACTGCGCGGTCTCCGCCGCCGAGGAACGCGTCCGCGACGCCTGGCGCCGCGAACCCGCCGCCACCGCCCTCGGCCCCGTGCGCCCCGGCTGCGACCGCGACACGGCGGAGCGGATCGGCGTGGAGGTACGCCGCTGGCGCCGCGTCCTCGAAGAAGTCGCCGAGGAGGAGGTACGGGACGTGGAGCGGCCCGCCTCCTCCCGTGTCGCCGTCCCCGACGCCGACACCGCCGCCGCGCTCCTCGCCGCCTCACTCCTCGGCGGCCGACGCGCCCGACCCGCGGGCGAACGCCTCGCCGAACTCCTCGGCGCCCGTGTCGCGCTGCGGCTGCGTGACACGGGCGGCGCCCTCGTCCTCACATACGTCGACCGCGTCCTGCACACCGAACGCGACCGGCGTCTCGCCCCCCTCGAAGCGCTCGACGTGACCCCCGAGCCGCAGGCGGAACTGATCGCCGCGCTCTCCGTACTCCAGAAGGAGAAGTGAGGAGAAGTGACGTGGTGGACATGAGCGATACGAACGGATCCGGCGATCCGGGCAGCCGGGAGAGCCAGCATGGCCAGCGCAGCAAGGAGTGTCAGGAAAGCCGGCACGGCCAGGAGAGCCTGGGCGGTGCGGATGGCTCGGATGGCTCGGGTGGCGGGGACAGCCGAGACAGCCTGGACGGTACGGAGAGCGAGGAGGAGGGCCGCCAGCGCCAGGATCGCGACCAGCGCCAGGACCGGAGAGGGCGGAAGGGCCTGCGGGCGCGCGGCTCCACAGGTCCCGACCCCCAAAAAACCGGCGCACCCGGCGGCACCCCCGGCGGCGACCGCTGGGACGACGGGCTCATCGCCCGCCGCGCCACCGACCGCACCCCCGCCCCCACCCCCACCCCCGTTCCCTCTCCCGCCGCCCCTGCGACCTCCGGTGCCGAGGACCCGGCGGAGCCGGACACCCTGCCGCCCCTCGGCGGAAGTTACGGCGGCCTCCTCCGCAAGCGCCTCGACGCCCTCCACGAACTCGTCGGCCTCTCCCGTACCCGGGTCGACAGCGAAGCCCTCGCCGAAGCCGGGCGGGTCCTCGACGAAGCCGCCGCACGCCAGCGGCTCTCCTCCCGGCACACCGTCATCGCGATCGCGGGCGCCACCGGAAGCGGCAAGTCCACTCTCTTCAACACCTTCGCCGGAGTCTCCGTCTCCGAGACCGGACTGCGCCGCCCCACCACCTCCGCCCCCATCGCCCTCAGCTGGTCCGAAGGCGCCGCCGGGCTCCTCGACCGGCTCGCCATCCCCAGCAGACTCCGCCGCCTCCCCCTCGCGGGCGGCGCCGCCGACACCGAACTCCAAGGGCTCGTCCTCATCGACCTGCCCGACCACGACTCGGCCGCCACCGCCCACCGCGACCAGGTCGACCGGGTCCTCGGCCTCGTCGACGCCGTCATCTGGGTGGTCGACCCCGAGAAATACGCGGACGCAGCCCTCCACGAGCGCTACCTCAGACCACTCGCCGGGCACGCCGAGGTCACCTTCGTCGTCCTCAACCAGATCGACCGCCTCGGCACCGAGGCCGCCGACCTCGTCCTCGACGACCTGCGCCGCCTCCTCGACGAGGACGGCGTCGCCCTCGGCGAACACGGCGAACCCGGCGCCACCGTCCTCGGCGTCTCCGCCCTCACCGGCGAAGGCATCCCCGAACTCCGCGAACTCGTCGCCCACTTCGTCCAGGAACGCACCGCCCCCGAACGCCGCCTCGCCGCCGACATCGACGCCGCCGCCGCCCGGCTGCGCCCCGCCTACCTCGCCGACGGGCGCACCGGACTCGACGAACGCACCCGCGACGCCTTCACCGGCCGCCTCGCCATCGCCGTGGGCGCCCAGGCCGCGGGCGAGGCCGCCGAGCGAGTCTGGCGCCGGGGCGCCATCCGCGCCTGCGGAACTCCCTGGCTGCGCCTCTACCGCTGGTACGAGCGGACCCGCGCGCACGGCTCCACCGACACCCGTCTCACCTCTCCCGTCGAGGACGAACTGACCGCACGCCAGCGCGTCGAACAGGCGGTGCGGACCGTCGCCGACGAGGCCTCGCGCGGCCTCCCCACCCCCTGGGCGCAGGCCGTCCGCGAGGCGGCGGAACGTGGGGCGAAAGGACTGCCCGAGGCCCTCGACGAACTGACGGTCACCCTCGGCGACCCGGTCGCCCGGCCGCCCCGCCCCGCCTGGTGGCCCGCCGCCGTCCTCACCCAGGCGGCGATGACGCTCCTTCAGATCTTCGGCGCGCTCTGGCTGGTCGGACAGATCCTCGGCGTGATCGAGCCGGGGCTGCTCCCACCGGTCCTCGTGATGCTGGGCGGCATCATCGGCGGACCGCTCGTCGAATGGGCCTGCGAGGCGGCCGTGAAGGGACCGGCCCGGCGGTACGGACAGGAGGCCGAGCGACGTCTGCGGGAGGCGGCGGCGGCCTGTGGGCGGGCCCTGGTGCTCGACCCGGTGGCGGCGGAACTCGTGCGCTACCGGGAGGTCCGCGAACAGTACGCGACCGTGATGGGCACCCGGCCGACGGGCCGCATCGCGGGCACCCTCCGCTCCGCCCCGGCCAGACTCGGGGCGACCAGGGCGGGCACGCGAAGGCGGTAGGCGCACCTGCGAATCCGATGGGTGTCCCCGGGCCCGCACGACTGAGCAGGCCCACACGCCCCACCAGGTCCAAATCGTCCATATTCCCTACCAATCACTCGCACTCAAGCACGTACAAAACGGCTGTAAACCGCGTATTCCCTAACAGGTCTGCCGGGCTCGTCGGCTTATCCCCTCCGCCTCCCCGACCGTCTCCCTTATTCGAATTTCCCGTACATCCCTTTCCATCCCTTTCTCGCTCTATTTCACCCTTTCGGGTGGTGGAGTTATCCACAGTCGCCCGACTGTCCACAGGCTTCAGCCGTTTTTCCCGTTTCCCTTCACGATGGTGGCGACCGGAGAGGTGTCCGGCAGGCCGAAGGCAAGGGATGGGGACGGACCATGAACGACACGACCGTGACGCTCGTCGGGAATGTGGCGACCGCCGTGGAGTACCGGGACACGGTGTCGGGCGGGGTCGCCAGGTTCCGCTTCGCGGTGACCTCACGGCGCTGGGACCGGGAGCGCGGGCTCTGGGCCGACGGGCCCACCAGCTTCTACACGGTGTCCGCCTGGCGCTCGCTCGGGGCCAACCTCGCGGCCTCGGTCGCGGTCGGCGAACCCCTGGTGGTGCACGGCAGGTTGCGGGTGCGGGAGGAAGAGCGGGAAGGGCAGCGGAAGACCTTCGTGGACGTGGCCGCGCTGGCCGTCGGGCACGACCTGAGCAGGGGCACCGCCGCCTTCCGCCGGGCGCCGCGCACCGAGCGGAAGGAGCCGCCCGAGCTGCCCCCGGAGCCGGCCCCGGCGCCCGGACGGGACCCCTGGGCGACGGCGGCGGACGCGGCGGCGGAGGTCTCGGTGCAAGGGCTCGCCGGGCCCCGGGCGGAGGGGCTCGGGGTCTCGGCGGAGGAGTTCGCCGGAGTCGCGGCTGGCATCGACCAAGAGCCCCCGGCGGTGGCCCGGACGGGGGTCGGTAAAAGGGGTGAAATCCGCTTGGTGACGGCGCCCTGACCTTCTGTGGTGGGGATTTGTCGACGAAATCGCCGACGCGATAACGATTCCGAGTCGGAATGGTTATCTCGCCGAATAGGCGGTCACGAAGGGGTTCCGCGTCCCTAGGATTCCCGGGTACTCATGAGGCATGTGAGCCCATCGGGTCTGTGAATCTGCTGGCGTGCGCTCCCCCCACGCGAATCGACCATGGTCGCGGAGCGACGCGCCCGGAGGGGAATGCAATGTTTTCAGTTCGTGGGCGCGGCGCCGCCCGCCTCGCCGCCGCGACGCTGGTCTCCAGCCTCGTCGTGACCGGTGCCATAGCGACCGCCGGTCCGGCGCTCGCCGCCGACGGTGCCGCAGGCACCGGCGGTGTGACGGCCAAGCTCGGCGGCATGTCCGACCGCGGTGACGTCGAGATCGTCGAGAAGAACGGCAAGAAGTGGCCCAGGACGGTCACCGGCGGTCTGTTCAAGATGCAGGTCGAGGGTGGGGGTACCCTCCAGACCTACTGCATCGACCTCCGCACGGAGGCCAAGCACGACTTCGACTACAAGGAAGTCGGCTGGGGCGAGTCCTCCCTGCACAACAACGAGAACGCCGGAAAGATCCTCTGGGTCCTGGAGAACGCGTATCCGAAGTTCTCCGCCGAGGCGCTCGGCAAGAAGCTCGGGGTCGACCTTTCGAAGAACGAGGCCGCTGCGGGCACCCAGGCCGCGATCTGGACCTTCTCGGACGACGTGAAGGCCACCCCCAAGAGCAAGGACGCCCGGAAGCTGACCGACTACCTCCTCAAGGAGGCGGTCAAGCTCGAAGAGCCGAAGGCGTCCCTCTCGCTCTCCCCGTCCTCCGTGGCGGGCAAGGCCGGTGACCGGATCGGTCCGGTCACGGTCTCCACCAACGCCGAGATCGCCAAGGTCGCGACGGCCCCCGGCGCCCCGAGCGGCGTCAAGGTCGTCGACAAGGACGGCAAGGCGATCACCGAGGCCAAGAACGGCGCCGAGGTCTACTTCGACGTTCCCGCCGGCACCCCCGACGGCACCGCCGAGCTGACCGCCTCCGCCACCACCAAGGTCTCCCTGGGCCGCGCCTTCGTCTCCATCGACGGCCCCTCGCAGACCCTGATCCTGGCCGGTTCCAGCGACTCCACCGTCACCGCCAAGGCCTCCGCCACCTGGGCGAAGAAGGGCGCCGTCCCGGCCGTCACGGTCGCCAAGGACTGCGCCAAGGGCGGCCTGGAGGTCGTCGCCTCCAACAAGGGCGACGAGGACTGGACCTTCGACCTGAAGGGCACCTCGTACACCGTCGCCGCCGGTGAGACCAAGACCATCGCGGTCCCGCTCGCCGAGGACGAGGCGTACAAGTTCACCATCACCGGTCCGAACGGCTTCGCGGAGACCTTCGAGGGCGTCCTGGACTGCGAGACCGCCCCGCCCGGTCCGCAGCCGTCCGAGACCCCCGGCACGGAGCCCTCGACCCCGGCGCCGTCCCCGTCGACCCCGGACGCCACGACCGGCGGCACCACGGGCGGCGAGACCACCGGTGGCGACACCGAGGGCGGCACGACCGGCGACACCACCGGCGGTGACAACGGCACGACCACCGGCACCACCGGAACCACCGGCACCAGCACCACCACCGGTGGCGGCGACCTCGCCGAGACCGGCAGCTCCAGCGCCACCCCGATGATCGCGGGCATCGCCGCCGCGCTCGTCGTGATCGGCGGCGGCGCGGTGTTCTTCCTCCGCAGGAAGAAGGCCACCGGCCAGTGAGCCGCGATCCCGAAGCCGCGATCCCGAACCCGGGATCCCGGCGTCGTGATCCCGAATTCACGATCCTGACGTCGTGATCCCGAAGCCGGGACCCCGGCGCCGGCCCCGCGCCGGCCCGGGACCCCGGCCCGGGACCACGACCCATGGAGTGATCCGCGTCACAGTGTGCCCGCTCCGTGACCCCGCCCGACCCCGGACCGCGCGAGCGCCCGGGGTCGTGGCGCGTCCCCGCCCGGGTTCCCGCCCCGGTCCCCGCCGAGGTCCACACCCCGTTCCACCCCCGTACCCGCCTGGTGCGCCCTCGTCGCGCCCCCGTCGCGCCTCCATCCGGGCGCCGCGCTCCCGCCTCACCGGTTTTCGCCCCGGGCTGGCGGTCAGGCAAGATGGGGTGTATCTGCCCACTCACTCTTTGCCGGACGGTTTCTCTTGGCTGAGTACATCTACACGATGCGCAAGGCGCGCAAGGCGCACGGCGACAAGGTCATCCTCGATGACGTGACGCTGAGCTTCCTGCCGGGCGCGAAGATCGGTGTGGTCGGCCCGAACGGCGCCGGTAAGTCCACCGTGCTCAAGATCATGGCCGGCCTTGAGCAGCCGTCCAACGGCGACGCGTTCCTGTCGCCCGGGTTCTCCGTCGGCATCCTCATGCAGGAGCCGGTGCTCGACGAGACCAAGACCGTCCTGGAGAACGTCGAGGACGGCGTCGCCGAGATCAAGGGCAAGCTCAACCGCTTCAACGCGATCGCGGAGGAGATGGCGACCGACTACTCGGACGCGCTCCTCGAGGAGATGGGCAAGCTCCAGGAGGACCTGGACCACGCCAACGCCTGGGACCTCGACGCCCAGCTGGAGCAGGCCATGGACGCCCTCGGCTGCCCGCCCGGCGACTGGCCCGTCCACAACCTCTCCGGTGGCGAGAAGCGCCGCGTGGCGCTCTGCAAGCTCCTCCTTGAGGCCCCCGACCTGCTGCTCCTCGACGAGCCCACCAACCACCTCGACGCCGAGTCGGTGAACTGGCTGGAGCAGCACCTCGCGCAGTACAAGGGCACCGTCGTGGCCATCACCCACGACCGGTACTTCCTCGACAACGTCGCCGAGTGGATCCTGGAGCTCGACCGCGGTCGCGCCCACCCCTACGAGGGCAACTACTCGACCTACCTGACGAAGAAGTCCGAGCGTCTCAAGGTCGAGGGCCAGAAGGACGCCAAGCGCGCGAAGCGTCTGCGGGAAGAGCTGGAGTGGGTGCGGTCGAACGCCAAGGGGCGTCAGGCCAAGTCCAAGGCGCGTCTGGCCCGCTACGAGGAGATGGCGGCCGAGGCCGACAAGATGCGGAAGCTGGACTTCGAGGAGATCCAGATCCCGCCGGGCCCGCGTCTGGGCTCGGTCGTCGTCGAGGTCGAGAACCTCTCCAAGGCCTTCGGCGACAAGGTCCTCATCGACGACCTGAGCTTCACCCTGCCGCGCAACGGCATCGTCGGCGTCATCGGCCCGAACGGCGCAGGCAAGACCACGCTCTTCAAGATGCTCCAGGGTCTGGAGACCCCGGACTCCGGCAGCGTCAGGGTCGGCGAGACCGTCAAGATCTCGTACGTCGACCAGAGCCGCGCCAACATCGACCCCAAGAAGACGCTGTGGGCCGTCGTCTCCGACGAACTGGACTACATCAACGTCGGCCAGGTCGAGATGCCCTCCCGCGCCTACGTCTCCGCGTTCGGCTTCAAGGGCCCGGACCAGCAGAAGCCGGCCGGCGTGCTCTCCGGCGGTGAGCGCAACCGCCTCAACCTGGCGCTCACCCTCAAGCAGGGCGGCAACCTGCTGCTCCTCGACGAGCCGACCAACGACCTCGACGTCGAGACCCTGTCCTCCCTGGAGAACGCGCTCCTGGAGTTCCCCGGTGCGGCCGTGGTCATCTCCCACGACCGCTGGTTCCTGGACCGGGTGGCCACCCACATCCTCGCCTACGAGGGCGACTCCAAGTGGTTCTGGTTCGAGGGCAACTTCGAGTCCTACGAGAAGAACAAGATCGAGCGCCTCGGCCCGGACGCGGCCCGCCCGCACCGCGCCACGTACAAGAAGCTGACCCGAGGCTGAGGTCAGTGGCCAGACACCGCTACAGCTGCCCCCTGCGCTGGTCGGACATGGACGCCTTCGGGCACGTCAACAACGTCGTCTTCCTGCGGTACCTGGAAGAGGCGCGGATCGACTTCATGTTCCGGCTGGCGCCGGGGGACGGCTCCCCCTCGTTCTCCGGCGGGTCCGTCGTGGCCCGGCACGAGATCGACTACCTGCGCCCGCTGGTCCACCGGCACGAGCCGGTGATCATCGAGTCGTGGGTGACGAAGATAGGCGCGGCGTCGCTGACGATCGCGTACGAGATCAAGGACCCGGACGTCACCTACGTACGGGCCTCGACGGTCGTCGTCCCCTTCGACCTGGAAGCACAGCGTCCCCGGCGGATCACCCCCGAGGAGCGCGGCTTCCTGGAGGAGTACGTCGACGACGGGATGACGTCGGCCGCATGACCGTGCTCGCACCGCTGCACTTCGACGACGCCAGGGAGGCGGCGGCCCTCGCCGCCTTCCTGACCCGGCTCGTCCACTACGACCGGGCCGCCGCCGTCCGCCTCCAGGCGGGCGGCGGGGCGCTCGCCGTCTTCGGCCGGCCGCCGTCGTTCGAGGTCCTCGCGATCCGTACGGCCCGGCTCGTCGACGCGGCCGACTTCGACGTCACCGTCTCCGCCGGGGAACTCCTCGACGGCATCGAGGAGTCGGCGGGCAAGGCGGTCGTCCCCGGCGCCGTCACAGGCCCGCCCTGGGCCGGAGTCCTTCCGCCCCGCTCCGGCTGGCGGCCGGTCGAAGGACTGCCCACCGCCGCCGAGATGCGCGGCGCGGTCGCCGCCGCCGTCGCCGAGTTCCGCCGCCGGGACGGGGAACTGCCCGAGGAGCGGCGCACCCGGACCGAGCGCGACCTCATCGGCCGCGAGATCTGGTCCCGCACCCTGGCCCCCACCGGGCTGCCGCTGCGGGCCGTGCACGCGGCCCAGTCCCTGGGATTCCTGCCGCCCGCAGGGGTCGCCGCCTCCGCGCCGGTCGCGCTGTTCGCCTCCGGCCCGTGGCTCCGGCTGCGCACCCCGTACGGCTCGATCGCCCTGCGCACCGCCGCCCCGACGACCCTGTCCGTGGCCCCGGCGACCCCCCGGACCTGACCCCCGCCGGACCCGGACGCCCCCGAGACCCTTCCCCCGACGTCGTACGAGCTCCGCCAGGGCCCGGCTCCACCCCCGAGCCGGGCCCACTTCCGCCCCGCCCGCCACCAGCCCCCACCCCTGACCGCCCCCGCACGGCAGGGCGCGGCCGGGGGCTCACCCCTCCACGTCGTCCGGCCACACCCCGATGTGGTCCTGCTCCAGTTCCAGTGCCACCCGGTGCTCCATGCCCAGGGCCTGGGTGTAGTCCGCCGGGAGCTGGAGGCGGCCCGCGCGGTCGAGCATCGCGTACTCCCGTGCCACCAGGGACTCCTGGCCCTGCTCGTCGACCTCCGTGCGGCGCAGCACCTCGGAGGAGGTGCGGCCGTCGCGGATGGCGACCGTGCGGCGGACCTCGCCGGCGACCGCCTGGTCGTGGGTGACGATCACGATCGTCGTGCCGAGTTCCTCGTTGGCGCGCCGGAAGGCCGCGAAGACCTGCTCGCCGGTGGCCGAGTCCAGCTCGCCGGTGGGCTCGTCGGCGAGGAGGACGGCCGGGTTGTTGGCGAGGGCGACGGCGATGGCCACCCGCTGCTGCTGTCCGCCGGAGAGCTGGTGCGGGCGCCGGTCGCGGATCTCCGCGATGCCCAGCATCGAGAGCAGCTCCTCCGCCCGCTCGGCCTTCTGCTTGGCGCGGCCCCGCAACTGCATGGGCAGCGCCACGTTCTGGGCGGCCGTCAGATAGGGGAGGAGGTTGCGGGCGGTCTGCTGCCAGACGAAGCCGACGACCTCGCGCCGGTAGCGCAGCCGGGCCTTGCCGTCCATGGCGAGCAGATCGCACCCCGCGACCCGCGCCGCGCCCGCCGTCGGCACGTCCAGGCCCGCGAGGATGTTCATCAGCGTCGACTTGCCCGAGCCGGACGCGCCGACCAGGGCCATCAGCTCGCCCTCCTTGACGAGGAGGTCGAGTCCCTGGAGCGCCTGCACCTCCACCCCGTCGGTGGTGAAGATCCGCACCAGCCGGTCGCAGGCGATGAGCGCGTCATGGCCGTACGAGGGACGGTCCCGGCGTGCGGTCGCCCGCCGCTCCAGCTCCTCCAGGGTGGTGCCGGAGGCGGCCCCCGCCCCGGGCGCTGCCTCGCTCGGCGTACCGGACTTCGTCATCGTGCGTCTCCTGCCCTGAGTTCCTTGACCGAGCCCCTGCGCCCCGCCCACCAGGCCTGCCCGGCCGCGGCGGCGGCCGTCAGCAGGACCACCGCGACGGCGGGCACCACCAGCGACCACGGGTCCGCCCGCAGCGGGGCGGAGTCCAGCGGCGCGAAGCCCGGGGTGGTGGCGAGCGCGAGCCGGAAGAGGTCGATGCCGGGGGCGAGCAGCGGCACCGTCGCCCAGCCGACCAGCATTCCGCCGGCCGCCGCGAGCAGCGCCTGCGGCAGCGCTTCGAGTCCGAGGAGCCGCCGCCCCTGCTTCCGGGTGAGGCCCATCGTCCGCAGCCGGGCCAGCAGCATGGTGCGTTCCGGCGCGTTCTGGAGCAGCGAGAGCAGCACCGCGACCACGGCGAAACCGGCGCCCGCGCCGATCGCGCCGAGGTAGATCCGCTCGGCGCCCGACTGGAGCGGCGAGTCGACGTACCCGGTGCGTTCCTCGGCGCGCGTCGCCACTTCGAGGGAGGTCGTCTTCGCGCGTACGGCGGCCCGCAGCGCGGTCCCGTCGGCGGAGCCGGTGACGAGCAGTGCGGTGTCCGTGCGGTAGGTGAGGTCGGCGCCGTTGACGACGAGGAAGTCGGTGCCGGGCAGGGCCGGGGTGGTGGGCCGGACGGCGACCACCTTCACCCGGAACACGCCCGCCGCCGTCACGATCTCCTTCGGCTCGGTGCCGAGGCGTTCGGCGACCGAAGGCGAGGCGATCGCGGGCAGCACCCGCTCGGTCTGCGCCGCCACCTCCTTGCCACCCTTGCCGGTGGAGGCGAGCAGCCCCGCGGGGAAGGCGCCGAAGCCGGTGCGGTCGGCGAGCCGGGTGTACGAGCCGGGCTCGACTCCCACCAGGGTGCCGCTCATCGCCTGGACGGCGGTCCCCTGGGCGGACGGCAGCGACACGCCGTACTCGATCTGGAGCGGTGCCACGTCCCGTACGCCCGCCGTGCCCCGGATGCTCTCGACGAGGCCCCCGGGCAGCGGGGTCGACTGCGCGGAGCCGTCGATCCTGGCGTCCGCGCCGATCGCCAGGAGCGCGGCCCGGTCGCGGGCGGTGGAGACGCCCGAGAGGACCGAGCCGCCGAACGCCGCCGTGGTCAGCGCGAGGACCAGGGCGAGCAGCGGAAGCGTGCCCGTGGAGGAGGAGCGTCCGGCGCGGGCCAGGGCCAGCGGGCCGACCACCCCGCGCAGCCGGCGGGCCGGGCGGCCCGCCCAGCGCAGCGGCAGTGGGTAGATCCGGACGAGGAGCATCGCGGCGATCAGACCGACCAGCACGGGCGCGGCGCTGACCAGGTAGTCGCCGTCCTCGGCGCCGCGCAGCCGCAGCGAGGCGACGGCGCCGACGGCGAGGACGAGCAGGGTGAGTTCCAGGACCGTGCGGCGGGTCGAGGGGCGGGCGGTCAGCAGGTCGTCGCGCCCGCCGTGCAGCCGGGGCCGCCGGTGCAGGACGACCGCCCGCACGGGCAGTACCAGCGCGGCGATCAGCGCGACCCCGGCGGCGGCCAGCACCGACGGTGCCAGCGGGATGGCCTCGGTGCCACTGCCGGGACCCGTGCCCGGCGCCCGTACGGTCAGCACGGCGAGGCCCAGGGCGAGCGCGGCGGCGGGCAGGACGACCGCCGAGGTCTCGCCGAGCAGCCGGAGGCCGATGCCGGTGAGCGAGGCGCCTCGCGAGCGGATCAGGGCCAGCTCGCTGTCGCGGCGGGCGGTGAACAGGGCGCCCGTCATGGCGAGGACGACGGCGGCGACGGCCCCGATCCCGAAGACGGCGACGGCGACGACCGGGGTGATCGCCCCGCGCATCGAACGGTAGGAGTCGACGATCCCGCCGAGCCCGGTGGACATCGCTCCGGTGGGCCCGACGACCTGGCGCAGCCGCACCAGGTCGGGGCCGCCGGTCACCGAGTCGAGGGCGGCGGAGAGCGCTTCGGCGTCCCGTCCGGTGAGGTGCCCGGCGGTGGGCCGGTAGCGGAAGAACAGCTCGGGCTCGCCGGTGCCGGAGAGCAGCGAGGGCGCCGAGGCGGGGGAGACGAGCAGGGCCCCCTGCCAGAAGTACTTGACGTCGTCGCCGACGATCGGGGCGAGCGCGGGGGTGCCGAGGAGCGGCTCGACGGCCCAGTAGGTGCTCTCGGGGCCGCGCGGTTCCACGATGCCGGTGACGGTGAAGGCGAGGGGCTCGGCGCCGACCCGGCTGGGGACGTGGACGACGGAGCCGGGCTTGAGGTGCAGCGCCTCGGCGGTCTTCGCGGTCACCACTGCCTCGGGGCGGCGGGCGGTGCCCTCGGGGAGCCGCCCGGCGCGCAGGGTGCTGTGTCCCGCGAGATCGGAGGGGGAGGCGAGGACCAGCTCGGGAGGGATGCCGTCGGGCCGGGGCAGCCAGGGGTCGAGCCCTTCGACGCGCTTGACGGTGCGGATCCCGTGGACGGACTGGCGGGGGTCGGTCCGCAGCGGGGCGGGCAGCAGTCCGCTCGCCTCCCGGTACGCCTGGTCGAGGAGGTCGGGGGCGACGCCGGCCTCCCGGTTGGCGAGCGGCAGTTCGAGACCGGGTGCCTCGGTGGTCAGTTCGAGGACGCTGGTGCGGGGCGCGGCGGTGCCGATGTCGTGCCGCAGGCCCTCGGTCTCGTACACGTCCATGGCCCGGGGCAGCGCCGCCGCGAGGTAGGCGGTGACCAGGACCAGGAGGGCGAGCGAGAGGGCGGCCCAGGGCGCGGTCCGCAGCCGGGTCCGCACCCAGGGCGCCACGGCGCGGGCGGGCTTGTCGGGCCGGGACGACCGGGACCGGGGCATGTCGGGGGCCTTCCTGCGTACGGGGGAGGTGCCGGGGGCCGCCCCGGTGTCCGGCTCTTCGACGGGGGACATCAGCCCACCCCCTGGTGGCGCAGGGTCACGACGGGGTCCGTACGGCGCAGGGCGATGGCGGCGACCACGGCGAGCGGCAGCACGGCGACCCCGGCGAGCAGCAGGGCGACCTGGCCGAGGGGCAGTTCGACGAGGACCGGGGGCACCGGGCGGGCCGCCTGGCCGGTCAGGACGACCAGCGGGACGACGGCGCGGGCCAGGACGGTGCCGAGTCCGATGCCGATGAGCAGCCCGATGCCGATGAGGAGGCCCTGTTCGGCGGCGATCAGCCGGGCGAGGCGCCGCTGCGGGGTGCCGAGCGCCCGCAGGACGCCGAACTCGGCGGACCGCTCGCGCATGGCACCGGCCGAGCCGACGGCGAAGCCGACGGCGGCGAGCGCGGCGGCGGCCGCGGCGACGGCCATCAGGGCGGCGTTGGGACCGGCGCCCAGCGGGTCGCCGAGGAGTTCGCCCGCCATCTCGTCGCGGACGAGGACCTGGGCGGGGTCGGTGTTGGGCCGGGCGCGCAGGGCGGCGGCGACGTCGGCGGCGCGGCCGGGTTCCACGGTCAGCCACCACTCGGTCGCCGGGACGGTCACGGCCTCGTCGGTGGACAGGTACTGGTTGACCGCGGCCAGGTCGAGGAGGACCGTGCCGCCGTCCTCGGCGGTGGCCGAGGCGGCGGAGGCGGTGGCCGCGCCCGTGCCGGTGGTCGGCAGCTCGTCGACGACCTGGCGGACGACGACGTCGATCCGGCGCCCGCCGAGGGCGACCTCGACCAGGTCGCCGCGCTTGGCCCCGATGCCCGTCAGGAAGCTCCGGGTGGCGATCGCCTGGAGGTAGCCGGGCGCCTTCGCCCCGGGGGCGTTCATCCGGACGGTGTACGACTCGACGCCCATGTAGTTGGAGTCGAGGGGCGGCCCTGCGAGCTGGAAGGCGAGCCGGAAGGGCGCGGGCCGGCCGCCGGTCGCGGAGCCCGCGACACCGGAGGTGGGGATGGGCGACTGGGGGTCGCCCAGCCGCGTCTGCTCGAAGGAGTGCGCCCAGGTGGCGAGGGTCTCCCCGGGGGCGTGGACCTGTTCGCCGCCGTCGGCGCGGACGACGCCGAACCGCTCGACGTGCAGGGTCTGCGCGGCCTCCTCGCCGGGCTGGACGTCACCGCCGAATTCGAGTCCGGTGAGGGTGAGCAGGCCGGTGGAGCCCTGGTTCCCCTGCTCGCCGGGGGTGGCGGTGAGCGCGGCCAGATCGAGGCTCAGCCGGTGGACGCGCCGGTCGGCGGGCAGCTCGCCGAGGAGCTGCCGGTACGGGACGCCGTCCGGGTCCTCCAGGACGGCGGTGACCCGGGCGGGCCCGACGGGCTCGGCGAGCCGCAGGTCGACGGTGAGCGTCCGGGTCCCGGCGGGCAGGGCGAGCCCGGGGCGCGGCTTCCTCGGCGGCGCGAGCGGGCCGAGCAGGTCACGGACGGGGGTGCCCGCGAGGTCGGGGCGGAACAGCATTCCGTCGGCGGCCTTGCGGGTGTCCAGGGCCAGGACGGTCGCGCTCTTCCCCGAGACGTCCATGGTGGCGCGGTGCACGGGGGCGACCGCACGGACGCCCGGCACGGCGGCCAGCTGTTCGGTCTGGGTGGGTTCGCCGGGGCCCGAGCCGAGGACGCGGACGGCCGCACCGGCCCGGAAGTCGGCCTGGTCGCGCTGTGAACGCTCCCACGAGTTGCTCTGTCCGATGGCCAGCATGCCCATCGCCACGGCGAGGACGAGAAGCAGGACGGGGCCCGCGCCGCGCAGCGGGCGGCGGCTGAACTGCCAGCCAGCGAGGGCGACGGAGAGCCCCCGCCCGCCCGACGCGCGCCGCTCGGCCAGCTTGGCGGCGGGCGGCAGCAGACGCAGTGTCAGGACCGTTCCGGCGAGCAGGGCGAGGGCGGGGGCGGCGATCAGGACCGGGTCGATGGAGCCGCCGTCCGGCCCGTCGGCGCCGAGGGTGCCACCGGCGGCGGCGGGCCGCTGGAGCTGCCAGAAGGCGACGGCGGCGATGGCGAGCAGACCGAGGTCGGCACCGGCCCGGACGGGACCGGGCAGCGAGGCGGAGCGGCCCTTGCGCAGCGAGACGGCGGAGCCGTCCCCGGCGGCGAGCGCGGGGGCGACGACGGCCGCCGCGCAGCACAGGGCGACGGCGGCGGCGACCAGCCACACCGTGGCGGAGGGGCTCGTGTCCAGGCTGACGCCGAGCGAGGAGAGGTCGGACCGCTCGGCGAAGAGCCGGGTCAGCGGGGTGGAGAGCAGCGGGGCGGCGACGGCGGCGGGCAGCGCGAGCAGCAGCGCCTCGACGGCGGCGAGCCCGGCGATCCGGCGCCGCGAGCCGCCTCTGGCCCGCAGCAGCGCGGTCTCGCCGGAGCGCTCCGTGCTGAGCAGCCGGGCGACGAGCAGCAGCGCGTACGCGGCGAGCAGCACCAGCTGGACGGCGACGATCAGCAGCGTCGAGCGGGAGACGAGCAGGGCCCGCTGGGTCTGCTCCAGGACGGTCGGCAGCTTGGTGGAGACCGAGATCGTCGTCCCGAACGGGCCGGGGTCCTCGGCGAGCGCCTTCGGGCCCTCGGTCGAGGAGGCGCGCAGGGCGCCGACCCGGTCGGTGGTGAATCCGGCGTAGTCGGCGGTGCCGAGCCAGGAGGTGTCCCCGGAGCTGACCGCCCCGGAGGCGAGGACGGCGGGGTCGACGAGCAGCGGCCCGTACGTGGTGAAGGCGACCGTGCGCACTCCGCGCCCGCCCGCCGGGTCCAGCTGCCAGTACAGGTCGTGGGTGTCGACGGGCCGGTAGACGCCGGTGACCCGGGCCTTCACCGCCGGTCCGTCGAGCCGGTCGACGAGGGGGAGCACGGTGCCGGGGCCGATCCGCAGCCTGCGGGCGGCCTCTTCGGGCACCGCCGTCTCGATCACCCCGCCGGTCTTGGCGGCGGACGGCCAGGCGCCCTTGGCGAGGGCGAGCCGGGAGCGGTCGAGCGCGGCGAAGTGGGTGAGGTCGGGGTCTCCGGCGCGGGCGTCGGGCGACTGGAGGTCCCGGGGCAGCGCGTACGGCCCCGAGCGTTCGAGCCGCCGTACGGTCACCGGCAGTCCGTCGAAGGTCCGCCGGGTGCCTTCCTGGACGGCGGCTTCGGCGGAGGCGCGTTTGGCGGCCGGTATCTGACCGGTGACGAGGAGGGCGGCGGCGGGCGCGGAGCGCCCCCGCAGTCCGGCCTGGAGCGCCGCGTCACCGATCGCCCCGGAGAGGGAGGCGAGGGTGGCCAGCACCGAGGTGGTCAGGAGCACGGCGAGGAGCGCCGCGGCGAGCAGCAGCCGGTGCGCCCTGACGCGCAGAAATACGAACCCCGTCACCCATCCCCCTGGACAGCCTGAGCGTGGGGCGCGGTGCGGAACCACGCCGGACACTCCCGGTACTTCCTCCGGATGCTTTCAGAGTGCACGGGTGACTGGAAACAGCTGACGGACCGACCTTGATGGGATCGTGACCGTTATTCGGGGTTTCGACTCCGGAATGTGTTCGTCCGTGATCGAAGAGGTGGGAAACGAGACGGTGGGGATACGGGGGTCAGTCCGCCGAGTTCACCATCGACGCCGCCGCGTACGTCAGATAGCGCCACAGCTCGGCCTCGTGCTCGGGGGCGAGGGCCGCCTCGTCGAGGGCGGTCCGCATATGACCCAGCCAGGCATCGTGGGCCGCCCGGTCCACCTTGAACGGGGCGTGCCGCATCCGCAGCCGGGGATGTCCCCGCAGCTCGCCGTAGGTGCGGGGGCCGCCCCAGTACTGCATGAGGAAGAGCGCGAAACGCTCCTCGGCGGGGCCGAGGTCCTCCTCCGGGTACATCGGGCGCAGCAGCGGGTCCTCCGCGACGCCCTCGTAGAAGCGGCGGACCAGGCGGCGGAAGGTCTCCTCGCCGCCGACCTGCTCGTAGAAGGTCTGCTCCTGCACGGTTTCCCCGGGAATCTCGTTCACCGTTCCATCGTCTCAGACGACCCGTCCTAGGACCGGGGAACGAGGACCGGGGGCGGGGCCGGGGGAGCGCGGGCCCCCGGGGCGAGACCGGCGGAACCGCGCGGAAGGGGGCGGAAGGGGGCGGAACCGGCGCGGGGGCCCGGCGGGCGGTCCCGGAGGACCGCACCGCCGGGCCCCCGGGGGCGGGCGTGCGCCGGCTCAGCCGAGCCGGATCGTGATCGTCGTCCAGGCGCCGACGTGCACCCGGTCGCCGTCCTGGAGCGGCACCGGTACGTAGGGCTGGATCGGCTCCTCGCCGCCGTTGACCGTGGTGCCGTTGGTGGAGTTCTGGTCCACCACCGCCCACGAACCGTCCGGCTGCTGCACGAGCACCGCGTGCTGGTGCGAGACGCCCGGGTCCTCCGGCGGCACCGACAGATCGATGTCGGGGGCCTCGCCGGTGGAGTGCCGACGCCGTCCGATCGAGATCTGGCTGCCCTGGAGCGGCAGTTGCTTGGCCGGGGAGTACGCGGGCAGGTTCAGGCCCGTCGCCTCGGGGCCGCTGCGCTGCATCATCGCCAGGAAGTAGTCGCGGTCGGGAGCGACGACGGCCGTCCAGCCCTGCGGCGCGCGCGGCGGCTGGAACTGCTGCTGCGGGGGCCCCTGGTGCGCGGGAGGCTGCGGGGGTCCCTGGTGCGGCGGGCCCTGCGGAGGCCCTTGCGGGGTTGGGGGGGGGGGGGGGGGGGGGGGGGGGGGGGGGGGGGGGGGGGGCCGGGGGGGGGGGGGGGGGGCGGGGGGGGGGGGGGGGGGGGGGGGGGGGGGGGGGGGGCGGGGGGGGGGGGGGGGGGCGGGGGGGGGG
>NZ_MSJP01000074.1 GCF_014596525.1 Streptomyces sp. CBMA291 | reverse complement strand
CCGGACGCCGGGCGGGCGCGCCGGGCTCCGGGCTGGCACGCCGGGCCCGGTCAGGTGCCCCGGGCCCCGGCCGGGTGCCCCGGGCTCGCCCGGTCCGCGACAGCACGGGGGCCGTCGGGGAGGAGCCCCCCGGAGGAGGGGGCGAGGATGCGCCGCCCCTGATCGGAGTGACGTCAGGGAGTACGCGCCGGACCCTGGCCGGTGGTGCCGCCGAGGAGGCTGTACGCGGATCGGCCCGGCGCCCGGCCACTCGTCCGGGCGCTTCCCTGCCGGATACCCGGGAAGGCGCCCTCCGGCTCCTGGGAGAGGCCAGGGGCGCTGGGCGCCCGGGAGAGCCCTCGGGCACTCCCCGGCTCCCGGGAGACGCTTCCGGCACCCCGGCTCCGCCGTAACCCCGCACCCTGTACCCCCGTACCTCCGTACCCCGGCACCTTCGGCACCCGGCACCCGGCACCCCAGCACCCCAGCACCCCAGCACCCCAGCACCCCAGCACCCCAGCACCCCAGAGCGGAACGCCCCAGCCGCCCTACCCCGCCTCCTCCGTGCCCTGTCCCGTCCCCTGCGCCACCCCCGGCCCCCGCCCCACCAGAGGCAGCGGCTCCGCCGGTATGAGGTCCGGGTCGTCCACCCCGAAGGTCCGGACGCGCCCGGGAGCCGATCCCGGGTCCTCGAACCGCACGGTGACCCGGCCGACCCCGCTCCCCTGCACCCACCCGGGCCCGTACTCGGCATGGCGTACGTCATGGCCGGGCATCCACTCCCGCTCCACCTTCCCGGCAGCCTCCTCGGCGGCTCCGCCGAGGGAGGGGAACCCGCCGGAGACCCCGCCAGAGGCCCCACCGGCATCCCCGCCGACGGCTCCGGACCCGGGAGCGCCGGACGATTCGCCCCTGGCATCCCGCTCCTCGTCCTCCGCCCCGGCACCGGCGCCCCTGGCCTCCGCCAGGGCTTCCGCGCGTGCCGCCGCCTCCGCCTCGGCCTCCCGCGCTTCCGCCTGGGCGAACAGGTCCTCCTGCGTGTAGTCCGCGAGCCCGCTGACCGCGACCCCGAGGAGCCGTACGCCCCCGGTCGTGTCCACGGCCTCCAGGAGCCGCCCCGCCGCCTCCCGCACCACGCCCGGGTCGTCGGTGGGCCCCCGGAGCGTCTCGGAGCGGGTCAGGGTGGAGAAGTCGTACCGCCGCACCTTGAGGACGATGGTCCGCCCCGAGTGCCCCGACTCCCGCAGTCTCCCCACGCACCGGTCCGCGAGCCGCTCCACCTCGGCCCTGATGCGGACCCGGTCGTGCAGGTCGACGGCGAAGGTGTCCTCCACCGACACCGACTTGGCGTCCCGCTCGGCCACCACGGGCCGGTCGTCGTACCCCTGGGCCATCCGGTACAGCGAAGCCCCGTGGGCCCGCCCGATCAGCCGTACCAGCTCGTCCTCGCCCGCTTCCGCGAGGTCGGACACCGTGGTCATCCCGGCTCTCCTGAGGTGCTCCCCGGTCGCCGGGCCGACTCCGGGCAGGATGCGCACCGACCGCGGCCCGAGGAATTCCCGCTCGGTGCCGGGCTCGATCAGCACGAGCCCGTCGGGCTTGGCCTCCTCCGAGGCGATCTTCGCGATCATCTTGGACCCGGCGAGCCCCACGGACCCGGTCAGTCCGGTGGTCGCCAGGATCTGGATCCGCAGCCGCTCCCCGGCCGCCCGCGCGCTCGCGCTGTCGTCGGCCACCTCCCCCGCCTCCAGGTCGACGAACGCCTCGTCGAGGCTGAGCGGTTCGACGAGCGGCGAGAGCCGGCCGAGCAGCTCCATGACCTGCTCGCTGATGGACCGGTAGAAGGTGAAGCGGGGCACCAGATAGGCGGCGTTGGGCGCGAGCCGGCGGGCCTGGCCCATCGGCATCGCGGAGTGCACCCCGAAGCGGCGCGCCTCGTAGGAGGCGGTGGCGACCACGCCCCGGGGTCCGAGACCGCCCACGATCACGGGTTTCCCGCGCAGGCTCGGCTTCGACGCCTGTTCGGCGGCGGCGAAGAACGCATCCATGTCGAGATGCAGGATGGTCGGCACGGTTCTCACAGTCCGATGCTGCCCTACCCCACTGACAACGCGGTCCGCCAACGTGTTCGAACCAGCCACATCACCGGGGGCCCGGAGACCCCCGGCCTCTTCAGACCGCCTTGTCCCTCCGGCGCCGCGCCAGCTCGTCCCCGGGGTTGTGCCCGACCAGGGTCTCCCCCGTGTCGACCCGCTCGCCGTGCAGCTGCCCCAGGGCCACCTCGACATCGCGCCAGACCACGCCCACCGCGATGCCGAAGACGCCCTGCCCGCCCTGGAGCAGGGAGACGACCTCGTCCGGCGAGGAGCACTCGTACACCGTGGCGCCGTCGCTCATGAGCGTCATCCGCTCCAGGTCGCGAAAGTCCCGCGCGCCCAGATGCCGCACGGCGGCTCGGATGTTCTGGAGCGCGACCCCGATGTCCAGGAACCGCTTGACGATCTTCAGTACGACGACGTCGCGGAAGCTGTAGAGCCGCTGGGCCCCCGCCCCGTAAGCGGGCCGCACGCTCGGCTCCACGAGCCCGGTGCGCGCCCAGTAGTCCAGCTGCCGATAGGTGATCCCGGCGGCGGCACAGGCCGTGGGACCTCGGTAGCCGACCGCGTCGGCCTCCGGTCCCCTGCCGGTCTCCATGGAGAAGCCGCCCACACTGCCGTGAAGCGGATACGGACCGCTCTCCCCGGACACACGTCCGAGCGAGCCCCCTGCCGTACCGTCCGCGCTGCTCATCACGCCGACCCTCCGTCCTTGACCTGCCCACACGAAGGTAGGCAGTCACTCGGGGTGCGTCAACGATCGCCACACTCGGCACGCCGAGTGATAATCACCCTGAGAGTGGTTTCCCGTGTCTCTCTCCGGGGAAAGGCTACTCGAATGCTCTGACGGCACCCTGCGGAAGGTCGGCCGCGCGGCCGCGCGTCACTGACTGTTGGTCCCGAAATCCTCCGGTGAGATCTGGTCGAGGAACTCGCGGAACTTCTCCACCTCGTCCTCCTGCTCGTCCGGAATCGCGATGCCCGCGTCGTCCAGCACACCGTCACTGCCGTAGATCGGCGTTCCGGTACGCAGGGCCAGGGCTATCGCGTCGGAGGGGCGAGCGCTCACCTCCACGCCGCTGGCGAAGACCAGCTCGGCGTAGAAGACCCCGTCACGCAGATCCGTGATGCGGACTTCGGTGAGTTCCTGTCCCACGGCCTCCAGCACGTCCTTGAAAAGGTCGTGCGTCAGCGGCCGCGGTGGCGCCATCCCCTGCTGGGCGAAGGCGATCGCGGTCGCCTCCCCCGGTCCGATCCAGATGGGGAGGTACCGATCGCCTCCCACTTCACGCAGGAGCACGATCGGCTGGTTGGAGGGCATTTCCACCCGGACACCCACAACGTCGAGCTCGTTCACACAGCAACCCTAGGACGTGCCCGGCCGGTTTGGATAGTCGGGCCCGCCCACCGTCCGTCCCGGCTCATGGCAGCCGGATGCCCAGCGCGCTCTGCACGAGGGCCGCGTGGAGCCTCACGGACTGCGCGGCGAGGTCCCGTGCCGTGGCCTCCGCATGGGCTCTGGTCTGCGGGTTCCGGTGTCGGCGCAGCGGCGCGACCACCTGTTCGATGAGTCCGGCCTCGCGTTCGGCTGCCGCCTTCACGGCCCGCAGATGCCGGGGTTCGAGTCCGAAACGGCCGAGATCCGCGACGAGCCGGGCGACCGTGACGGTCTCGGCGTCGTAGCCGCCGCCCTCCGTCTCGGAGATCAGCCCGTACGACTCCCACTCGACGAGTTCCGTCTCCGTCACCTCGGCGGCGGCCAGCAGCTCGGCCCTGCCGAGGCGGGTGACCGTGGACGGCTCCGCGTCGGGCTCCCAGGCCCCGTCGACGAGGTCCCGGCGGCGCCCGGGGGCCGGGAGCTGGACCTGCTCCCCCCGGTCGAGCGCGTCGAGGTACTCGCGGATGACCTTCAACGGAAGGTAGTGGTCCCGCTGCATCCGCAGGATCTGGGCGAGCCGCTCCACGTCCTGCGGGCTGAACTTCCGGTACCCGGAGGCCGTCCGCCGGGGCTCCACGAGCCCCTCGGCCTCCAGGAACCGGATTTTGGAGATGGTCACTTCGGGGAATTCGTCACGCAGCTGGCTCAGCACCGTGCCGATGCTGACCAGCTGGTCGCCCGCGGCGGCGGTGCCGGATCCGGCACCGCCCGTCGGTGTTCGCAGCATGAACCTTCCCTGAAGGGCTTCTCCGAGGCGCTACACGCCCCGCTGGCTCGAATAGAAGACCAGCCGGTACTTGCCGATCTGCACCTCGTCGCCGTTGGACAGGATCACCGAGTCGATCGGCTCACGGTTGACGTACGTGCCGTTGAGACTGCCGACGTCGGCGACGGTGAAGCCGCCGTCCCGACCCCGCCGGAACTCGACGTGCCGCCGGGAGACCGTGAAGTCGTCCAGGAAGATGTCGCTCTGCGGGTGACGGCCGGCCGTGGTCAGCTCGCCGTCGAGCAGGAACCGGCTGCCGGAGTTGGGACCCCGGCGCACCACGAGGAGCGCCGATCCCAGAGGCAGCGCCTCCACGGCCGCCAGCGCCTCGGGAGAGAGCGACGGCAGCTGCGTCTGACCGGTGATCTCCGCCTCGTACGCCTCAAGGCCCGAGATCGAGATCGTCGACGTCGTCTCCGAGGCCCGCTCGGCGACTCCGCCCCTCAGCGGCGTACCGCACTGCGAGCAGAAACGGCTGTCGGCCGTATTGCGGTGACCGCACCTCGTGCACACCGGCATGGACGCACCCTCCTGCCGCGGCTGACCCGCCGAGGTCTGGGTCGCGTACGGATCGGGGGTGAACCCTCCACCCGTACCTGAGGTTGACGGTTCTCCGAAACCTATGCGCGCGGCACCGGCGGGGTCAACAGAAGACGCGCCCGGAGTGCCCGGAATGTCACCGTCGACCTCATCGCGGAAGAGCGGGCGCTCGCCGCCCTGCTCCTCGCTCTGGGCATGGCGCGACGCGCGGTGCCTGGCGTTGCCGCCGTCCTCGCGTGCGCTCTTGCCGAACAACTTCGCAAACAACTTCACGGGCGATTCCCCTTGACCGAAACAGACCCGCCCGTGGGGCAGGACGAACCGAGATCCATCACACCTGCCGACCCGGACACCTTCACAACGTCCGTATCCTCCGGACAGTTTCCACCACGCACCACCGTTGTGGTGCGCCGACCCCCCGCAACGGCTCACGCTTGTCGCGGGACCCCCGTTGTCCCCCTCTCACTGCGAGGACGACTGAGCGTAGTCAGGCCGCTTCGCGGGCCGCAAGGCATCGACGACGATCTTCGTCGACCGCTCCACCGTGGCCGTGGCCTGCTCCTTCTCCAGGGTCTGGACGACACCGCCGGGGATGTTGAGCGCGGGCTCAAGATCCTCCGGCTTGCCGATGACCTTGAAGACGTATGGAGCGGTCACCTTCGTTCCATCGATCCGTATGTCATCACCGCTCCCGGTGAAATAACTGTCCGCAACGACCCGGACGCCGTCGACCTGGACCGCCTCAGCGCCCGCGGCCCGAAGCTCCTGGATCGCGTCGAGCAGCATGTCCGACTCCACGGATCCGCCCGAATCGCCGATCGTCAGCGTGATGCCGGGGCCCTCGGCCGCCACCGTACCCGCCAGGATGCCGAGCTGACGCTCCTTCTCCCGGGTCTGGCGGCGGGCCTCCTCCGCCTGGTCCGAGCTGGACTCCAGCTCGGAGCGCTGCTTCTCAAGGCGCGCCTTCTCGTCCTCAAGCCGCTGGGTGCGGTCGTCGAGCTCGTCGAGGATACGGACGAGGTCCTCCTGACGTGCCCCGCGCAGCGCGCTGTTCTCGCTCGTCGAGGAGACCTGGATGGCGAGCCCGAGGCCGAGGCCGAAGAGCAGCAGCGCGACGACGAGTTGGGCCCGGGTGACCCGGGGCGGCCAGAGCGCGGAGCCCAGCTTCCGCAGGCCGCTCGGCCCCGCGGCCGGTGCCACGGCGACCCGTACGTCGTGATCCGCGCCCCCGTCGTAGACGGGCTCCCGGGACTCCTCGGGCGCTTCCGCTCCGCTGTCAGGCTTCCCGGGGCCCTCGGGTCCGCGCGGGTTCTGGGGACTGTCGTTCATCGGCCTCACGCCCGGAAGACATGGCGCCGGATGGCCGCCGTGTTGGAGAAGATCCGGATGCCGAGGACGACGACGACACCGGTCGAGAGCTGCGCGCCGACGCCCAGCTTGTCGCCGAGGAACACGATCAGCGCGGCCACGACCACGTTCGAAAGGAACGAGACCACGAAGACCTTGTCGACGAAGATCCCGTCGAGCATGGCCCGCAGTCCGCCGAAGACCGCGTCCAGGGCGGCGACCACGGCGATCGGAAGATAGGGCTCGACCACCGCCGGAACCTCGGGCCGGACCAACAGTCCGACCACGACTCCGACGATCAGGCCCAGTACGGCGATCACGATGTGCCCTTCCCTGTGTCTGCCGCGGCCTCGCCGGACGGCGTCGCCGCCCCGGCTCCCCTCGGCTCTGCGGTACGTACGGTCAGGCTCGGCGCGGCCGGCAGGCTCAGGTCGCCCTCGGCCGAGATGCTGCTCCTGATCCCGAAGTTCTCCACCAGCGCGTGCAGGTACTGCCCGTCGGCGCTGTCCTGGAACGTGCTGCTCAGCTTCTGCCCGTTCCCGACCGCGAGGACGGTGTACGGCGGCACCAGTGGCTTGTTGTCGACCAGTACGGCGTCTCCTGCGGCCCGCATCGCGGACAGCGACGTCAACCGCTGCCCGTTGATCGAGACCGCCTCCGCGCCCGACTCCCACAGACCGTTGACGATCCGCTGCATGTCCCGGTCGCGCACCCGGCCGGTGTCGGAGAAACCGCTGCTCTCGCGCGGTCCGCCGCCACCGCCGTCGGCGCCCTTGGCGTCGTCGACGACGAGCTTCACCCCGGGCCCGCGCACCGGCGTCGCACCCGAGAGGAGGGCCACCAGTTCCCCCTGGTCGCCGCCGTGCTCCTGGAGTGCCTGCCGCTGCCGCTCTCCGACCTCGCTCCGGATGCGCTCGACGTCCGCCTCCAGCCGGTCGGCCGTGGACGTCTCGCTCTCGATCCGGTCGATCAGTTCCTGCCGCTCCTTGGCGACGACCGGCGCGGAGATCCGCGCCTCGGCCGCGCCGACGGTCACCACGGCGGCGGCGAGCACCAGGCCCACGGCGACACCGAGTTTGGCCCGCAGCGTACGGGGCAGGCCACCACCTTCGGCCGCGCGCCGTGCGGTCGCCTCGGCGTATCCGTCGTCCAGCGCGTGGTCGATCACGTTGTTCAGCAGCGACATGGAAGCGTCCGGACGCGGCGGTGGTGCTCCGGTGCTCCGAACGGGGGGCTGCTGCGACATGCCGCACATCGTCGCACGTCGCACGGCCTACCGCCGAATGGCCCCTCCGTCGTGCGGGGAGGCGCCCCTCGGGCACCTCCCCGCACAGCGGCTTCCTCAGGTCAGCGACCTGCGCTCTCGACCACTTCGGCCCACTCGTGGAGCAGGGCCTGCGCGGAGGCGTCGTCGGGCCCCTCGGCCCACAGATGGGTGACGGCCTCCGCGGGGTCCGGAAGGACCATCACCCACCGTCCGTCGGCCTCCACCACCCGTACGCCGTCGGTGGTGTCGACGGACCGGCTGCCCGCCGCTTCCACCACCCTGCGCATCACGAGGCCCTTCACGGCCCAGGGTGTCGGGATGTCCTTCTTGAGGACGTGCGCCCGGGGAATGCGCGCGTCGATCTGACTGAGCGTGAGCTGGGTGCGTGCCACGAGTCCGATCAGCCGGACGAAGGCGGCGGCGCCGTCGAAGACGCTGCTGAACTCGGGCACGATGAATCCGCCCCGCCCGTCACCGCCGAAGATCGTCGACTCCTCGCGCCCGACCCTGGTGAGGTCGTCCGGCGAGGTCGTCGTCCACTCCACCTGGGTGCCGTGGTACGCGGCCACCTGCTCTGCGATCCGTGTGGTCGTCACGGGCAGCGCGACCCGCCCCGACCGCCGCTCGGCCGCCACCAGATCCAGCATGACGAGCAGGGCCCGGTCGTCCTCGATGATCCGCCCGCGCTCGTCCACGAGCGAGAGCCGCTCCCCCACGGGGTCGAACCGCACGCCGAAGGCCGCCCGTGCGGACGCCACGATCTCCCCGAGGCGTACGAGCCCCGCCCGCCGGCTCTCGGCCGTCTCGGTGGGTCTCGACTCGTCGAGCCCGGGGTTGATCGTCAGCGAGTCGACCTGGAGCCGCCCGAGGAGGCTGGGCAGGACGAGGCCCGCACTGCCGTTGGAGGCGTCCACGACGACCTTCAGACCGGCTTCCGCGATCCCCGAGTTGTCGACGTTCCGCAGCAGCGAGCCGGTGTACGAGTCGAAGACGCTGGCCGGGAAGGACAGATCGCCGATCTCTCCGGGGAAGGCCCTGCGGTACTCCTGGCGTGCGAACACCCGGTCGAGTTTGCGCTGCCCGCCCTGGGAGAGGTCGGCTCCGCGCTCGTCGAAGAACATGATGTCCACGGAGTCGGGCACCCCGGGCGAGGTCCGCAGCATGATGCCGCCGGCACTGCCCCGCGCGGTCTGCTGCCGCGCCACCGGCAGAGGTACGTTCTCCAGGTCCCGTACGTCGATGGCGCTGGCCTGCAACGCCGAGATCACCGCCCGTTTCAGCGCTCGGGCGCCCCGGGAGTGGTCCCTGGCCGTGGTGACGGTCGCGCCCTTCTTGAGGGTCGTGGCGTACGCCCCCGCGAGGCGGACCGCCAGTTCCGGGGTGATCTCCACGTTGAGGATGCCGGAGACGCCCCGGGCTCCGAAGAGGTGGGCCTGTCCGCGGGACTCCCAGATGACCGAGGTGTTGACGAAGGCGCCCGCCTCGATCGTCTTGAAGGGGTAGACGCGCACATTGCCCTGGACGATCGATTCCTCGCCGACCAGGCACTCGTCGCCGATGACGGCGCCGTCCTCGATCCGGGCGGCTCGCATGACGTCGGTGTTCTTGCCGATCACGCAGCCGCGCAGATTGCTCTGCTCGCCGATGTAGACGTTGTCGTGGACGACGGCCTTGTGCAGGAAGGCTCCGCTCTTGACGACCACGTTGGAGCCGATGACGGTGTGCTCGCGGATCTCGGCGTCCGCCTCCACCTTGGCGTAGTCACCGATGTAGAGCGGCCCGCGCAGCTCGGCGTCGGGGTGGACCTCGGCGCCTTCGGCGACCCATACTCCCGGCGAGATCTCGAAGCCGTCGATGTCGACCTGGACCTTGCCCTCCAGGACGTCCGCCTGGGCTTTCACATAGCTCTCGTGGGTGCCGACATCCTCCCAGTAGCCCTCGGCCACATAGCCGTAGACCGGCTTGCCGTCCTTCATCAGCTGGGGGAAGACATCACCCGACCAGTCGACGGGGACATCGGCCTGGACGTAGTCGAAAACCTCGGGCTCCATCACGTAGATGCCCGTGTTGACGGTGTCCGAGAAGACCTGTCCCCAGGTCGGCTTCTCAAGGAACCGTTCGACCTTTCCTTCTTCGTCGACGATCGTGATCCCGAATTCCAGCGGATTCGGGACCCGGGTGAGACAGACCGTGACGAGTGCGCCCTTCTCCTTGTGGAAGGCGATCAGATCGGTGAGATCGAAATCGGTGAGCGCGTCCCCCGAGATGACGAGGAAGGCGTCGTCCTTCAGTGCCTCCTCGGCGTTCTTCACACTTCCCGCTGTACCGAGTGGCTTTTCCTCGTTGGCATACGTGAGCTCCATGCCGAGCTCCTCACCATCGCCGAAGTAGTTCCTGACGAGGGAGGCGAGAAACTGCACGGTGACGACGGTCTCGTTGAGACCGTGCCTCTTGAGCAGTCTCAGGACATGCTCCATGATCGGCCGGTTCACCACCGGCAGCAGAGGCTTGGGCATGCTCGAAGTCATGGGGCGAAGGCGGGTTCCTTCGCCACCGGCCATCACGACGGCCTTCATGTCGGAAGCGTCCTCCTTGAAGAGACGACGGTCCCGGCCGACCTCACCTGTCCGCTCAGCAGCCCTCGGACGTCCTCATGGTTGCCGGCGACACTGCTCGACACTGGAGGAACGGGCTCAATCGGCCTCGGCATCCGCCTTCACGAGTCGACGGACCTGGACCACGTAGAGGATTCCTGCCCACCAATAGAGAGTTGTACCCCATCCGGCGAAGGCCCACCCGAAAACTTCAGCGAGTGACGAAAGCCAGCCCGTTCCGTCACTGAGGAGCAGCAACGGGAAGGCGTACATCAAGTTGAAAGTCGCAGCTTTCCCGAGGAAGTTCACCTGCGGTGGCGGGTAGCCGTGGCGGCGGAGGATTCCCACCATCACCAGCAGCATGGCTTCACGGGCCAGCAGGGCGGCGGTCAGCCACAGCGGAAGGATCTCGCGCCAGGTGAGGCCTACGAGGGTGGAGAGGATGTACAGCCGGTCGGCGGCCGGGTCGAGCAGCCGGCCGAGGCTGCTGATCTGGTTCCAGCGCCGGGCCAGTTTGCCGTCGAGGTAGTCGCTGACACCGCTGAGCGCCAGGACGAGGAGTGCCCAGCCGTCGCTCTTGGGTCCGCCGAATTCCGGACGGAGAATCAGCCACAGAAACAGCGGCACTCCGACAAGGCGCGCCATGCTGAGAATGTTGGGGATGGTGAGGACCCGGTCGGTCTGAACGCGAGTCTCCTGGACCTCCACCCGGGGGCCTCCTGCTGGGAACGTACGGACGATGCCCCCTGACCTTACCTTCAGCCACGACACCCCCGCGCACAGGGGCCGCCGACGGCACGGAAACGCAAAAATGCCTCAACCCCCGGACAAGGTCCAGGGGTTGAGGCTAAAAATTGTTCGGCGGCGTCCTACTCTCCCACAGGGTCCCCCCTGCAGTACCATCGGCGCTGAAAGGCTTAGCTTCCGGGTTCGGAATGTAACCGGGCGTTTCCCTAACGCTATGACCACCGAAACACTAT
>NZ_MSJP01000073.1 GCF_014596525.1 Streptomyces sp. CBMA291 | reverse complement strand
CCCTCGTAGCCACCGGACTCGCCGGTCGCGGTCCCGCCCGCGTCGCCGAAGCCGCCGGACTCCGCCCCGCCGCGCGCGTGCCCGGCCGGACCGTCCCCGTACCCGGCCCCGTACGGCGTGTCCGGCGAGCCGTTCCCGTCCCCGTACCCGGCCCCGTACGCCCTGTCCGCCGGGCCGTCCGCGTACCCGCCGCCGTGCGTGGCCCCGTCCGCCGGTCCCGGGGGCAGGGCGGGGCCCGGGGTGTCGTCCGGCGTGCGGACGATCCGCAGATGGCCCTCGCCGTCCGGGGCCGTCGCACGCGCGCGCGTGCCGACCGGGTCGTCGCCGGGGCCGGTCAGGCGGAGGGCCGACTCGCCGAGGCGGAGCAGGGCGCCGGGGCGGAAGTGGACCGGGTGCTCGCCGACCGGGACGCCGTCGAGGGTCGTGCCGTTGGTCGAGCCGAGGTCGGCGACGCTGACCCGGCCGTCCTCGGCGACGACGACCGTGCAGTGCGCGCGGGAGACGTCCGGGTCGTCGAGCGGCACGTCGGCGTCGACGGAACGGCCGATTCTGATCGGTCCGCCGTGCAGCAGGTGCACCCCGCCCGCGTCCGGGCCCGCCACCACCCGCAGCCGGGCGCAGGCCGTCTCGTCGATGCGCTCGTCCGGGCCGGGGACCTGGAGGGAGAGGACCGCGCCGTCGACGAGCGGGGGCTCGCCGAGGACGGCGCGCCGGTTGTCGAGCCGCTCCGGGCCCGCGTAGAGCACGGTCGCGCCCGAACCGGAGGTCTCGGGACCGGTGACGGCGGCGGCCAGAGCGGAGGCCACGGCGGAGAGCACCGTCCCCGCGGGGGCCGTGACGAGTACGTCGCAGGTGCGCCCGGCGCCATGGCCGGCGTACGGCGCGAGAACGGTCAGCCGGATCTGCATCGCCGTCAGCGGTCCCTTCTGCGCGCGAGGCCGGCAAGGGGAACCGCCCGGTCTCTCCCCCCACCCTGCTCGGGCGCGTCGCCCGGTACAGGTTCGGCACGGCGCGGGGCTCCCGACCCCATGGACACGACGTGCTGGAGGCATCCTCGCACCTGCCACCGACAACCCGCCCCCGGGTCGGCCGGAAGTGATCTTGATTGGTCACCCATGGGCGGAAAAGTGCCTGGTCGTCCATGCCACCGGAACATGCCCGGCAACCCTTCCGTCCCGAAGAGCGTCTTCTTCCGGACAGCGTCGCCCCGGAGGGGCGGCCGGAACCCGCCTGTGGACGACCGGCCTGCGCCCGGTGCGGCGGCACTAAAGTGGGTCGGACATCCGGACCGGTCACCACCAGGAAGCGACCTCCGGGACCACCTCCGGGACCCCGGGACCACGATCAGCAGGGAGCGCGTGACGTGCGGCCTATCGGCAGCAAGTACCTGCTCGAGGAGCCGCTCGGGCGCGGCGCCACGGGCACCGTCTGGCGAGCCCGCCAGCGCGAGGCGGCGGGGGCCGAGGCGGCCGTGTCCGGCCGGCCCGGCGAGACCGTCGCGATCAAGGTCCTCAAGGAGGAGCTGGCCAACGACGCGGACATCGTGATGCGCTTCCTGCGCGAGCGGTCCGTGCTGCTCCGGCTCACCCACCCGAACATCGTGCGCACCCGCGACCTGGTCGTCGAGGGCGACGTCCTCGCCCTCGTCATGGACCTCGTCGAAGGCCCGGACCTGCACCGGTACCTGCGCGAGAGCGGCCCGCTCACCCCGGTCGCCGCCTCCCTCATGACCGCCCAGATCGCCGACGCGCTCGCCGCGAGCCACGCCGACGGCGTGGTCCACCGCGACCTCAAGCCGGCCAACGTGCTCCTCGCCGAGCAGGGCGGCGAGATGCACCCGATGCTCACCGACTTCGGCATCGCGCGCCTCGCCGATTCCCCGGGGCTCACCCGCACCCACGAGTTCGTCGGCACGCCCGCGTACGTGGCGCCCGAGTCCGCCGAGGGCCGCCCGCAGACCTCCGCCGTCGACGTCTACGGCGCGGGCATCCTGCTGTACGAGCTGGTCACCGGGCGTCCGCCGTTCGCCGGGGGCAGTGCGCTCGAAGTCCTGCACCGGCACCTCAGCGAGGAGCCGCGCCGCCCCTCCACCGTGCCCGCCCCGCTGTGGACGGTCATCGAGCGCTGTCTCAGCAAGGACCCGGACCGGCGGCCCAGCGCCGAGAACCTGGCGCGCGGGCTGCGCGCGGTCGCCGCCGGCATCGGCGTGCACGCGACCCCCGCCCAGATCGAGGCGGCCGAGGGCGTCGGCGCGCTCCTCGCCCCCGACCCGGCGCCCGCGCCCGCCCCCCCCCCCCCCGCCGCCTCCAGCACGCCGACGGGCGCTCCCTGTGGGCCGAGGTCACCGTCGCGCCCGTGCCCGAGAGCCGCAGCGTGCTGCTCTCGATCGCGGACATCAGCGAGCGACGCGAACTCCAGGCGCG
>NZ_MSJP01000072.1 GCF_014596525.1 Streptomyces sp. CBMA291 | reverse complement strand
CGCCCACCACCACCAGGCACCACGTCGACCTCTACATCACTGGGAGTTGCTGCCATTCGACTGTCCTCATCTAGTCACGTGCCGGTCACTTCGACCCGATACCGGCGAGACGGCCGACAGACGGAGCCACACCCCAGCCCACCAACCGCCATCCACCGCGTCCGGGTTGTGCGCAGTCGGCCGCCGAACCGCCGTAGGACAGTGCCGCGATGGCCTCGGTCCGCTCAGCGGAGAGCGGCTCGGGACCGCCCCGCTTCTTCCGCACGCCGATGCGGAAGGAGCCGGTGCCGCGCATCAGCTCGACGGCGCCCTCGGGGAGACGCCGGTCGCGCGCGACGGCCGACCATCGACCACCGAGGCCGCCAGGGCCGCCGGAGTGGCGGAGTAGCGGCATTCGGGTGGTCGAGTGACGGACGATCCGGCCGGTCTGCGCCGTCCTCACGCTGGGGACGGCGCCCTCTCGCCTCTCGTATGAACGAACGCGCACGCGTTCTGCCATGCCCAGTCCGCACCCGCCGAGAGAACTAACCAACGCGAGTGACTTTAGAGGTTAGAAATCTCTGCTGCAACTGGTCACTTGCATTTGAGTGGTTAGTCATGGATCGACTGGAAGGCGGCACCATGACGCCTCCGTGCGTGGCACGCCACCACGCCAGAAGCCGCCAGACGGGATGGACGGCGAGAGGCCGGGGGACACACGGCCAATTCCCCTACAGAGCACAGGGTTTACAGGGGAGCCCCCGCCCGCCGCGCCGCAAGTCGCTTCCCCGGGGCGGCCGGTGGCTCCGGGCACCCGCCCGGCGGGATGACGGCGTCGGCACGGCCGGTCACGGTCCGGATGCCGTTCCGGGCGGAGGCCAGGTCGCCGGACTTGAACCAGTCGTCGGCGGTGAACGACCCGCCGGTTCTGTTCGTCGTCGAGGTGGCGGCCGGAGGTCACGGTCCGCCTTCAGCCCTCCGCTCGCTCCCCTCGGCCGAGCGGACGGGGCTGCCCCACTCCCCTCGGCCCGTCGCCGGTCCGCCTCAGGTGGGACGTCCGTCGGCGAGGTCGAGATCGGGCGTGAGGGCTTCGGTGGGGACCCCCACCGGCCGGGTCTCGCGCCACGGGTGGGCGAGGGGCCGCGAAAGGCCGTGCCACCAGGAGTCGGAGGGCAGTGGCCCCCCGGGCTCGAACGGTTCGCCGGGCTTGGGGAACGCCACCGCCTGACCGGCCTCGTCGGCCGCGTCCCTCGTCCACTCCCCCGGCTCGGCCCATGGGTGCGGGGCGAGGTTGAAGGTGCCCCAGTGGATGGGCAGCAGCACCCCGGCGGGACCGCCGCCCTGGAGGTCCAGATGAGCCTGCGTGCCCTCCTCGGGTGTCATGTGGATATCGGTCCAGAACTCCGAATAGGCGCCGATCTGGATCATGGTGGCGTCGAAGGGCCCGTGGGCGGCGCCGATCTCCTTGAAACCGGGGAAGTAGCCGGTGTCGCCGCTGTGGAAGATCCGGTGTTCCGGTCCCGCGACCACCCAGGAGGCCCAGAGGGTCAGCTGGCGGTTGCGTACGCCTCTGCCGCAGAAGTGCCGGGCGGGGGTGGCGGTGAGCAGCAGACCGCCGACCTCGGTGGACTCGTTCCAGTCCAGTTCGCGCAGCCGGGAGGCGGGCACGCCCCAGCGTTCCAGGTGCGCGCCGACGCCGAGCGGCACCGCGAAGACCGTGCCGGTGGCGGCGAGTTCCTTGATCGTCGGCAGATCCAGGTGGTCGTAGTGGTCGTGCGAGATCACGACGACGTCGACCGGGCCCAGCGCGGCGAGCGGCGCGGGCACCGGGTGGAGGCGCTTCGGTCCCACGAAGGGGAACGGGGAGCAGCGCTCGCCCCAGACGGGGTCGAAGAGGACCCGGTGGCCGTCGATCTCGGCGAGGACGCCGGAGTGGCCCATCCAGGTCAGCCGCAGTCCGGTGGCCGGGGGGCGGGCCAGGTCGGCGACGGTGGTGGGATGGACGGGGATCGTGCCGGTGGGGGCGCGGCGCGAGCGTCCTTCCTTGTCGAAGTAGACCTTGGCGAGTTCGACGGCGGAGCCCGAGGGCCCCCGATGGGCCTGTTCGGGATTCTGGAAGATCCCTTCGGCGTAGTTCGGCGAGCGGCGGATACGGGCGAGGCGGGCGCCCGCTGGTTCCGCGCCGAAGGACTCGGGGCGCAGTGCGCGCAGCCTGGCCCGTGGCGAACGGTCGGAGCCGGTACCGGTCACAGGATCTCCTGATCTCTGGGGTCGTTCCATTATGAGCCGATCACCCGACGAAGGTCCGGGGCGAGCACGGGCGGGGCCGCCGGGGGGACGGGCTGGTGGTGGAACCGGTGGTGGCGGAACGGATGCCGTCGGTGACGGCTGGACACTATGGCGGCACCGAGCCTGGCACCGGGGGCGTGGATAGGGACTGTCGGTACGGGGTACGCGCACGGGCTGTCGGTACGGGGTACGCACACGGCACGGACACAGTTGCCGGTTGCCGGTACGGGATACGGGTGCGGGGACGGGCACGCGTGGGGCGACGACCGGCGGCGGGCGGTAGCGGGCGGGAACGCCCGAGGTGATCATGAGCGCGTCATGCGCTGTGTAGGCTGCCCGCGTGGCGAGAGTGCGGTTGAGCGTGGCCGAGCGGCGGGAGGAGCTGCTGCGGGCCGCCGTCGAGCAGATCGAGGTGCGGGGCGTCGCGGCGGTCCGGATCGCCGACGTGGCCGCCGCGCTCGGGGTGAGCAACGCCCTGGTGCTGTACCACTTCTCGTCGAAGGAACAGCTGGTCGCCGCGGCCTTCGCTCATGCGGCGGAGGCCGATCTCGCCCAGTTGCGGCGGATCCTCGGGCGCCGGTCCACGGCGGTGCGAAGACTGCGGGCCGCCGTGCGCTGGTACGCCCCGACCGGGCAGGCCAAGGGATGGCGGCTGTGGATCGAGGGGTGGGCGGCCTCGCTGCGCGACCCCGCGCTCCGGCAGGTCGCGCACGACCTCGACCAGGAGTGGAAGCGGGCGCTCGCCGGGGTGATCGCCGAGGGCACCGCCGCCGGGGAGTTCCGCTGCGCGGATCCGACGGCGGCGGCCTGGCGGCTCACCGCCTTCCTCGACGGCCTCGCGGTGCAGACGACGGCCTATCCCGGCGGGCCCTCCCTGAGGACGATGCTGCGCTGGGCGGACGCCGCGCTCGTCCGGGAACTCGGTCTGCCCCCGGTCGAGGCCACCGCGTAGCACCCGCACGGGCCGCTCACCCCGAGCCTGCTCGCCCCGGGCCCGCCGCTCGCCCCGGGCCCGCCGTCCGTTCAGAGCAGTTCGTAGACCGCCGAGACCGTGACCTGCTCCTCGACCTCTCCGGGGGCCAGGGGCACGCTCGGCGCCTCGGGGGCGCCCCCGGGTGAGGGGAGACCGGCGGGCGGGCGCACCGGCTCGCCCTCGCTGAGCGAGACCAGCCTGCCCAGTCGCCTGCCGCTGAGCCGGGCGTGCTGCGCCGCCTTGTCGTGCGCGTCCTTGTAGGCGGCCTCGCGTGCCCGTGCCCGCAGCGGCGCCGGGTCGGACACGTCGAAGGTGACCCCGTAGATCCGGCCGTCCTCCCCGGTGGCGTCGCCGACGGCCTCGATGACCTGGCCCGTCCGGTCGATGACCCGGACCTTCACGGAGAAGGACTGCCCGGCCCGGTAGCCGGTCACCTTGCTCTCGCCTTCGGGGGTCTGGGTGTAGACGGGGGCGAGCGAGAGGCTGTCGGTACGGATGTCCCGCTCGGCGATCTCCTGTCGGCGCAGTGCGTCGAGCAGGGCCTGCGCGGCCTTGTTCTGTGCGGCCATCGCCTCTTTCGCGGTCGGCCGGGTGGCCTCGACGCCGACGGACAGGACCGCCAGATCGGGCTCGGCGGCGGCCCGCCCGCTGCCGGTGACGGAGACCGTCGCCGGTGCACCCCTCCGGTCCTGGGCGAGGGGGGCGGGCCGCTCCGGTGCGGCCAGGGCGGGTGCGGCGGTGCCGACGAGGAGGCCGCCGAGCACGGCGGTGGCGGCGAACAGTCGGGCGGCGCGGGCGGCGCTGGGCCGTCGGATCGTCACGGGCGGTCCCTTCAGGGGTGGGTGCCGGGCTCCGGCGGGTACGGGTCCGGGCTCCGGCGGATGGCGCCGGGCCCGGCAGGTGCGGGCCGGGCCCGGCGGGTGCGGAGCCGGGGCCGTGGCGGGTGGCTGCCGGGGCTCCGGCAGGTGGGTGCCGGGGCCTCGGCAGGTGGGGTGCCGGGGCATCCGGCGGGCACATCCCAGCAGCCCGTCACCGCCGCCACCCGTACGCCACACCTGAGGGCGGCTCCCTTCACCTCTTTCGCGTACCAGCCGGATGCCTGTCCGATGCTCAGGTCTCGACGAGCGGCCGGTAGGCGTCGGGGTGCAGGCCGAAGGTCCAGGCCACGCCCTCTCGCGCGGTCCTGGTCGCGGGCGGCACCCGGAGCCAGTACGTGCGGTGGCTGCCGTCCGGTTCCGGTGTGGAGTTGACGACCTCGACCATCACCACGTCCTCGTCGTCGGCCAGCTCGATCCGCCAGAGGACGCCGGTCCCGTCGCGGTGCTCGTGCCGGGCGCCGGAGGCGGTGAGATAGCGGTCGTAGCCGAAGTACTCCAGCATCACGCGCCGCAGTTCGGCGTTCTCCTCCTCCCTTATCCGCTCGGGGGTCAGGTCCGCGAGTCCGGCGAGGAATCCGGCGGGCACCGGCATGCCGCGCCAGGCGTGCAGGGCGAAGCCGTCGGCGAAGGCGAGCGCGGGTCCGTCGCCCCGGTCCAGGCGCCCGGCCTCGTCCCGGTGCAGGGCGACGGGGCGCTCGCAGAGCACGGCGACGTTCTCGTAGGGCCACCACCAGCCCGCGTGCTCGGCGACGGCGGCGAGGCCCGCGAGCCGGTCGCCGTGCCCGTCGAAGGCGGCGAGCCAGGCGGCGTCGTGCTGGCCGAGCACCGCGTCGAGCAGCACCAGCCGGGGATCGCCCGCGCCGTCGGCCCGCTCCAGGCCGTCCGTCACCCCGGCCCGTATCCGGTCGGCGAGCATCCGGGTGAGGTCCCAGAGGACGGCCCCGGTGGTGCGCCAGTGGGCGGCCCAGCCCGCCGGGCCCAGCGCGTCGTGGAGACGGCGCCGCTCCTCGGCCCAGGGCCGGGTGCGCACCTCGTCCCGTACGGAACGGCCCCGGTCTCCGAGGGTCGGCACGAGCGTGACGGCCGCGAGCGGCGAGTCCACCCAGTGGAAGCGCTCCGGCCCGGCGAGGCCCGCCGAGCGGTAGGCGAGCCGGACGCCCGCCTCTGCGGCGGCGCGGTCGGCGGGGCCGGTGGCCGCGGCGACGGCCCGCCATGTGTCCTGTGCGGTGATGTGGTTCATTTCGGTCTCCCCCAGCCTTCCGTTCGGTCAGTCCGCGACGATCCGGTACGCGCCGGGCACGTACTCCCGCTGGCGCACCACCCGGTACCAGCCCTTGGGCAGCGCTATCGGCGCGTGCTCCTCGTGCACGATCCGGCCGCCCTCGGGCAGTTCGAGCAGGAGCGGGCCGAAGGGCCCCGGCTCCGTGACGAGCCGGCCGGGGCCGGGGATCGCGTGGGCATGTCCGGTGACCTCGCCGAGCGCGAGGACCAACCGGCCCCGGGCGTCCCTCGGTTCGCCAGGGGCGCTCCTGGCGCGCTCCGGAACGGCCGTCTCGTCGACGGGCGCGATCAGCACGTCTCCCTGCCGGTACATGGCTTTCCCCTCCCCGTCCGGCACCGTGCGGCCGAACACGGGAACGACGCTAGGGCCCGGCACTGACAATCGGTCGCGGACCGACCCGGCGGCGGGCGTTGTCAGTGGCGCTTGGTAGAAATCTCGGAAGTCAGTCGATCCACGTCGTCCGTCGCCCGGGAGCACAGTCATGACCATTGGCCACCACCTGAAGGAATTCCACGGTCTGCCCGTGTTCGATTTCCCGGACGAGAAGGCGCGCGTGGAGCTGCCCGCGGCGGACGCCGTCGCCTGGCGGATCTCCGCACCCACCTACGGGGAGTCCGGGGACGAGCAGTGGGTGCCGCGCTTCGAGCGCTTCCTGCGGACGGTGGACGCGAGCCGGGTGCGGGCACTGGTGGTCGGCTGCTGGGAGGAGGCGTACGAGACCTCGTCGGCGGGCGTGTTGACGGCCCTGATCGGCGGCAACAACCGGCTTTCCGCCCTGGAGGCGGTCTTCGTCGGCGACATGACCTTCGAGGACTGCGAGATCTCGTGGATCGTGCAGTCCGACGTGACGCCGCTGCTCGCCGCCTACCCGAGGCTGCGGAGGCTCGGCGTGCGCGGCGGGACCGATCTGGCCTTCCCCTCGGTCCGGCACACCGGTCTGGAGGCCCTGACGGTGGAGACGGGCGGGCTGCCCGCCGAGGTGGTGCGCGGGATCGTGGGCAGCGACCTGCCCGCCCTCCAGGACCTGGAGCTGTGGCTCGGCACCGACGAGTACGGCGGCGACAGCACGCCCGAGGACCTGGCTCCGGTGCTCGACGGCTCGTCCTTCCCGGCCCTGCGCCGCCTCGCCCTGCGCAACAGCGTGATCCAGGACGCCGTGGCCGCCGCCGTGGCGGGTGCCCCCGTGGTGGCCCGGCTCGACCGGCTCGACCTCTCCATGGGCGTGCTCACCGACGAAGGCGCGACCGCCTTGCTCGACGGGCAGCCGCTGACCCACCTCTCCCATCTCGACCTGTCCCACCACTACCTCTCGGACGCCGTCCGCCTGCGGGTGCTCGCCGCCCTCGAACCGCACGGTGTGACGGTCGAACTGGGCGACGCGGAGAAGCCCGAGGAAGACGACGACGAGGTCTTCCGGTACGTCGCGGTCGCCGAATGAGTGCCCGCCCGTGCCTCGTGGTCGTCGGCGATCCGGCGGGCCGTCGTGTCGCGTTCTTCCAGGACGCGCTGCGTGCCGCCGGGCTGCCCGAGGCGCGGGCGGTGTCCTGGCCCGAGGTGCTGCGCGGCACCGCCCGGTTCGCGGCGGGCGAGATCGTCCGTCTGGACTCGCCCGGCGAGGACCCGGAGGCCGACCGGCTGCTGCGCGGGGTCGACGACCCGTCACGGGTCGAGGGCACCGGACGGTGGTACGAGCGGTTCATCGCCGCGGCGGCGGACCTCGGCCGGACCGTGGCCGCCTCGGGCGCCTCGCTCGTGGACGATCCCGCCGAGCTGGCGGTCCTCTTCGACAAGCGCCTGGGCCACGGCCTGCTGGACACGGCCGGGGTGCCGGTGCCCGAGTCGCCGACCTCGGGGCCGGGCGCTCCGGCGGTGCGCGGCTGGGCGGACGTCAGGGAGCTGACCGCCCGGTCCGGTCTGCGCCGGGTGTTCGTGAAGCCCGCGCACGGTTCGTCCGCCTCGGGCGTGCTCGCCCTGGAGACGAATGGCGCGGGCCGTTTCCAGGCCACCACCTCGGTGGAGCGCGGGCCCGGCGGGCGGCTCTTCAACTCGCTGCGGGTCCGGCGGTACGCGCGGGAGGAGGAGATCGCCGCGATCGTCGACGCCCTCGCCCCCGACGGACTGCATGTCGAGCGCTGGCTGCCCAAGGCCGCGCAGGACGGCCGGGCCGCCGATCTGCGCGTGGTCGTCGTCGACGGGCGGGCCACCCACGCCGTGGTCCGCACCAGCCGCTCCCCCATGACCAATCTGCACTTGGGCGGTGCCCGGGGCGATCTGGCGGCGGCGCGCGCCGCGATCGAGGCGGCCGGCGGGCGGTGGGAGGACGCGCTCGGGGTCTGCGAGCGGGCCGCCGCCGCCTTCCCCGGCACCCGGTGCGTGGGCGTGGACCTGCTGCCGGGCGCGGGCTGGCGCCGCTTCGCCGTCGGCGAGGTCAACGCCTTCGGCGACCTGCTGCCCCATCTCACGGGGCTGCCCGGCAGCGGCGCCGAGGGCCTCGACACGTACGGGGCGCAGATCGCCGCCCAGTTCCCGGACCACCGCCTGGCGCGCGAGACTCCGGGACCCGGCGACCGCAGCGCCCGTCCACCGCGAGAGACGCAGGACCCCGGCGCCCCCACCGGCCTTCCACACCCCAGCGCCCCCACCGGCCTCCCACCGCACGCGGCTCCGGACCGCAGCACCCCGACCGGCCGTCAGCCATACGAGGCTCCGGGACCCGTCGCCCCCAGCGACCACCCTCCGTACGAGGCTCCGGACCGCAGCACCCCCACCGACCACCCGCCGCACAAGACTCCGGACCCCGGCACCCCCACCGGCCTTCCGTCGCACGTTGCGACGGGGTCGCGCACCCGCACCACAGGAACGAGCACCACGTGAACCAGCCCGACATGAACGCGATCGTCGGAAGCCACGATCTGCTCCTGGTCACCCTCGACACGCTCCGGTACGACGTGGCGGCGGAGCTGGCCGCCGAGGGGCGCATCCCGCACCTGGCGCGTCATCTGCCCGGCGGGGCCTGGGAACGGCGCCACGCGCCCGGCAGCTTCACCTACGCCTCCCACCAGGCGATCTTCGCCGGTTTCCTGCCGACGCCGACAGGGCAGGGGCCGCATCCCCGGCTGTTCGCGGCGCGGTTCGCGGGCAGCGAGTCGACCGCGGGGGGCACCTGGGTGCACGACACCCCCGACTTCGTCTCCGCCCTCGCGGGCGCGGGCTACCGGACGGTGTGCGTCGGCGGGGTCGGTTTCTTCAACAAGCAGCCGCCGCTCGGCGGTGTGCTCCCCGGGCTGTTCCAGGAGAGCCACTGGGAGCCGTCCTTCGGCGTCGCCTCGCCGACCTCCTTCGAGTCCCAGGTGGCGTGCGCCGAGGAGGTCGTCGCCGCCCTGCCGCCCGAACAGCGGCTCTTCCTCTTCGTCAACGTGTCCGCGCTGCACCAGCCCAACTGGTTCCATCTGCCGGGCGCGACCCGCGAGGCAGGCGATTCCCGGGCCACGCACGCGGCGGCCCTCGAATACGTCGACCGGCACATCGGCCGGCTCTTCGCCGCGATGAGCGGCCGCCGTCCGTGCTTCGCGATCGTCTGCTCCGACCACGGCACGGCGTACGGAGAGGACGGGTACACCGGTCACCGGCTGGGGCACGAGGTCGTCTGGACCGTCCCCTACGCGCAGTTCGAGCTGGCGGGTCCCGGTCAGGAGGCCTCGGCATGAGCGACGGCACCCTCCGGCCGTACCGGAGTTACGTGTACGCGTACCCGCACAAGACGGCGTACCGGCCGCTTCCCGAGCCCGCGCCCTCGCTGGCCGCGCTCTGGGCGGACGAGCCGAAGGACGCGCTCTCGCTCTACGCGCACATACCGTTCTGCGAGGTCCGCTGCGGGTTCTGCAATCTGTTCACCCGCATCGGCGCCCCGGACGAGCTGACCACCCGCTATCTCGACGCCCTCGACCGGCAGGCCGCCGCCGTGCGCGAGGCCCTCGGGGACCGGGACCCGGTGCGGTTCGCCACGGCCGCCTTCGGCGGCGGCACGCCGACCTTCCTCACCGCCGCCGAGCTGGAGCGGCTCTGCGACATCGCCGAGCAGCGGACGGGGGTGGACCTGCGGGCGGTGCCGCTCTCCGTGGAGACCTCGCCGTCGACGGCGACCGCCGACCGGCTCGGGGTCCTCGCCGAGCGGGGCGCGACCCGGCTCAGCATCGGGGTGCAGAGCTTCGTGGAGGCGGAGGCACGGGCGGCGGTCCGGCCGCAGCACCGCGCCGACGTCGAGGCGGCGCTCGGCCGCATCCGGGACACCGGGGTGCCGGTCCTCAACATCGACCTGATCTACGGAATCGACGGCCAGACGGAGCGGACCTGGCGCTCCTCGCTGGACGCGGCCCTGTCCTGGCGACCCGAGGAGCTGTACCTCTATCCGCTGTACGTGCGGCCGCTCACCGGTCTCGGCCGGCTCTCGGCGGCCGAGCGGCGGGCCGCCGACCTGGAGTGGGACGCGCACCGGCTGCGCCTGTACCGGTACGGCCGGGACCATCTGCTCGCGCGGGGGTACGAGCAGGTGTCGATGCGCATGTTCCGGCGGGCCGACGCACCGCCGCTCGGTCCCGACGACCACGCCTGCCAGACGGACGGGATGATCGGTCTGGGCTGCGGGGCCCGCTCGTACACCTCGGAGCTGCACTACTCCTTCGACTACGCGGTGGAGATGCGGGAGATACGCTCGATCATCGACGCCTACACGGAGACGGCGGACTTCTCGCGGGCCGTGGTGGGCCGGTGGGTGGACGCCGGGGAGGCCCGCCGCCGCCATCTGCTCCAGTCGCTGCTCCAGGCGGCGGGGATGCCGGTGGCGGAGTACGAGGAGCGGTTCGGGTCCTCGCCGTTCACGGACTTCGCCGGGGAGCTGGCCCGGTTCGAGGCACTCGGCTGGCTGGACGCGCAGGCGCCGGAGGGGCTGCTGCGGCTGTCGCCGGAGGGCCTCGCGCACTCGGACGGGCTCGGTCCCGAGCTGTTCTCCCCCGCCGTACGGGCCGCGATGGCCGCGTACGAGCCGAAGTAGGGGGCGGCCGTGGATCTGACGCTGCTCTACCGGGGGCCGCTCGCCTCCTGCGACTTCGACTGCCCCTACTGCCCCTTCGCCAAGCGCCGGGACAGCACGGAACAGCTGCGCGCCGACCGCGCCGCGCTCGAACGGTTCACCGGCTGGGTCGCCGACCGGACCGACGACCGGCTTCGGGTGCTGTTCACGCCGTGGGGCGAGGGCCTCGTCCGCTCCTGGTACCGGCGGGCGCTCGTCGATCTGTCCCGGCTTCCGCAGGTCGAGCGGGTCGCGATCCAGACCAATCTGAGCTGCCGGACCGACTGGCTGGCCGAGGCGGACCGGGACAGCGTGGCGCTCTGGTGCACGTACCACCCGGGGCAGACGCCGTACGAACGGTTCCTCGGCAAGTGCGGTGAGCTGGCGGAGCGGGGCATCCGGTTCAGTGTGGGGGTGGTCGGGATCGGCGAGCACCTGGAGCACGCGCGACGGCTGCGCGAGGCGCTGCCGCCGCACGTCTACCTGTGGGTGAACGCGGCGGAGGGGCACGTCTACACCGACGCGGAGGCGGCCGAGTGGACTCGGATCGACCCGCTCTTCCCGTACAGCAGGCATCCGCACCGCTCGGGCGGGCTGCCCTGCCGGACCGGCGAGTCGGTGATCTCGGTGGACGGCGAGGGAACCGTGCGGCGCTGCCACTTCGTCAAGACGGAGCTGGGGAACCTGTACGACGGTTCGTACCGCGCCGCCCTGCGCCCCCGCGTCTGTCCCCTCGCCGTCTGCGACTGCCACATCGGCTACGTCCATCTGGAGACGTTGCCGCTGTACGACGTGTTCGCGGGCGGGGTCCTGGAGCGGATACCCGCCGCGCCGCACGTCACAGGGGCATGAGGTCCGGGCGCTTGGCCTCCACGTGGTCGCCGGAGCTTTCGCCCCGCAGCCGCCGCCCGATCCACGGCACGAGGTACTCCTTCGCCCAGTGGATGTCGTCGCGGCGCACTTCGAGCGTGCCGCGCGGGGGGACCGGCGGCCACGCCTGGTCCGGTTCGGCGGGGACCGGCAGCCCGAGGACCTGGGCGGCGCGCAGCGCGACCCGGGTGTGGCCCTCCGGCGAGAGGTGCAGCCGGTCGTCGTCCCAGGCGCGCCGGTCCTGCACGGACCGCAGGGACCACAGGTCGAGGACCGGGCAGTCGTAGCGGTCGGCGATGGCCCGGACATGGGCGGTGTACGTGGCGATCTTGCCGCGCAGGTGCTTGAGCACGGGCATGTCGCGGGTGTCGAAGCCGGTGGTCACCATGACGGTGCCGACGGCGGAGGTCAGGTCGGCGACGGCGCGCTCGAAGCGCTCGGCGACGTCGTCGGGGTCCGTGCCGGGGCGGATGATGTCGTTGCCGCCCGCGCAGAAGGTCACCAGGTCGGGGGCGAGTTCCTTCGCCCGGGGGACCTGTTCCGCGACGATCTGGTCGAGGAGCCGTCCGCGTACGGCCAGGTTGGCGTAGCGGAACGAGTCGTGCTCCGGCAGCTGGTCGGCGAGCAGCACCGCGAAGCGGTCCGCCCAGCCGACGTAGGTCCCGTCGGGCCCGGGGTCGCCGACGCCCTCGGTGAAGCTGTCACCGATCGCCGCGTACGACCCGAATGCGGTGTTGTCTGTTGATCTCGAATCGTCTGCCACGGGAGCACATCCTTCCCTCTCGGATGTGACCTACGCGACCGTAAGGAGGGGTTGACGCCGGGTGACATATGCCACCGATAAAGACTCTGCCAAGCCGGAATACGCCGGAGGCCCGGCACGTGAGGGTGCCGGGCCTCCGGGGAGTGGTGCGGGTCAGACGGAGACGCCGTGGCCGCGCAGGTAGGCCAGCGGGTCGACGTCGGAGCCGTAGTTCGGCGAGGTGCGGATCTCGAAGTGCAGGTGGGGTCCGGTGGAATTGCCGGTGGAGCCGGAGAGCCCGATCTGCCGGCCGCCCGCGACGCTCTGCCCTGCGGAGACGGACAGCGAGGAGAGGTGGGCGTACTGGGAGTAGGCGCCGTCGGCGTGCTGGATGACGATCTCGTTGCCGTAGGCGCCGCTCCAGCCCGCCGAGACGACCGTACCGGCGCCGACGGCGCGGACGGTGGTGCCGGAGGAGGCGATGAAGTCGACACCGGTGTGGTAGCCGGAGGACCACATGGAGCCGGAGGCGCGGTACGGGGTGGAGAAGCCGCCGCCGCTGACGGGGGTGACCCAGCCGGAGGAGACCGCGGAACCGGCCGAGGAAGATCCGGCCGAGGAAGAGGCCGAGGAGCCGGAGGACTGGACGGAGGAGCCGGATTCCGGGGTGGTGACCGTGGTCGCGGGGCGCTCGGAGCCCCGGGAGGCGCGGGCGCTGTCGCCGGAGCCCTGGGGAGCGGTGGTCTCGGCGGCGCTCTTCGAGGGCTTGCTCTTCGAAGGCGCGCTCGGCTGCGCGGCGCTCTTCGGGTGCCCGCTCTTCGCAGTCGCGCTCTTCGGGGTGGCGGGGGCCGTGCTCTTCGCGCCGAGGGTGAGCTTCATACCGGGCAGGATGAGCGAGGGGTTCTCGCCGACGATCCGGCGGTTGTCGGCGTAGAGCTTCTGCCAGCCACCGGTGAGGTGGTGCTCGGCGGCGATCTTCGAGAGGTAGTCGCCCGGGACGACGGAGTACGTCGTCGGCGCGGTCCCGGCGGTGGCGTGGGTCTTCGCCTGGGCGGCGACGGTGACGACCTGCGCGGGGACGGTGGCCGGGGCGGACTGCTCGGCGGCGTGGGCCCCGGTGGCGCCGAGAAGCGGGAGCGCGACGACGGCGCCTCCCGTGCCGGCGGCGGCGATGCCCCGGGTGAGGGGGTTGATCCTGGGACGGCGGTGCTTACCCTTCGCGGGCATGGCGAATTCCTCTCCGGCGCCTGCGAGGTGAGCTGTCGGGTTCGGACGGGAGCTGTCCGGCCGCGCTCGCGCGCGGCTTCACCCCGAGCCGTCCTGTATCGCGGGACCGGCGTACTTCCTGGGTCCCCCGCTCCTGCCACGCATGGGATGAGTGGGAATTCCGGACGGTGGCAGGATTCGGCGGTCCGACCGGATTGACGGTGACGCTAGACGAGCGATTCGCCCCGGCAAAACCGATGGCTTTTCAGTTCTTCGCCCGCCCGTCCGTACATGCCGAATTTCCGGTCACCCTCCGTGGCTGACGTTTCTTCGATTTCCTTTTTCCGTACGGAAGTCGAGCCGCGCTCCCGGCCACGATCCGTCACTTCTATGACGCTGCTCACGCGCCGAAAAGCATCTCGCCCGTAATCAGGGCGCGTTACAAACAAAGCCGCAATACGGACAGATCCCCCATTCCTCTCCAGGGGCTGTGCCCCGGGCGCACCGCCTGGAAGATTGCCTCCTACACCGGCCCCGCGCCGATTCCCCGAACGTCGACCCACAGGAGCATCCGTGACGCAGCAGCTGCCGCAGGTCCCGCCCGTCGAAGCGAACGAGCCCGCGCTGGCCCAGGTCCGCAACTTCCGGGACGTGGGCGGTCTGCCGACGACGGGCGGACGCGCGGTGCGCGCCGGGCGTCTCTTCCGCAGCGGCCATCTCGCCCACGCGACCGAGGCGGACGCCGCCTTCCTCTCCTCGCTGGGGCTGCACACGGTCTTCGACTTCCGCAACCGGGCCGATCTGAAGCTGGAGGGGGCCGACGTCGAGCTGCCGGGCGTGCGGAACGTGAACATACCGCTCAACGACCCGGCCGACGGCAAGGAGTTCTGGAAGCTGGTCCGCGAGGGGGACATCGGCCAGTTGCGCGAGATCCTGGGCGAGGGCAAGGGCGCCGCCCGGATGACGTCCTCGTACCGCGCGATGGTGGTCCAGCGGACGGCCGAGCACAGCCGAGTCCTGCACGCGCTCGCGAAGGACAGCGTCCCCGCCCTGATGCACTGCGCGGCGGGCAAGGACCGCGCCGGGCTCTCGATAGCCGTCACGCTGCTCGCCCTCGGCGTCGAGCGGGAGGCGATCGAGGCCGACTACGTGAAGTCGAACGCCCCGCACCGCCGCTACAAGGTGAGCCGCAGCTCCACCGCCCCCGACGCGATGTCGCCCGAGGTGATGGAGCTGCTGAGCCCGCTGTTCGACGCGCGGGTGGAGTACCTCAGGGGCGCCTTCGAGACGATCGAGGAGACCTGGGGCTCGGTGGAGTCCTATCTCGCCGAGGGCCTGGAGCTGGCCCCGGAGACCCGGGAGCGCCTGCGGGAACAGCTGCTCACGGAGGTCTGAGCGGACCAGCCCCGCCACTGAGGCCCGAGCGGGCCCGCCGCTGTCCCCGTATGAGGCCCGAGCGGGCCCGCCCCTGCCCCCGTATCAGCTCCGGGCGGGTTCGCTCCGGCCCGTGCCCGGGCCCCGAGCGGGCCTACTTCTGTCCGCCCATCTCGAAGAGCAGGTAGAGGAAGCCGGCGAAGACGTGGCCTGCGATCAGATAGGCGAAGAGGCGAAGCACGAGGCCCTTGGGGAACTTGCCTTCACCGCGCTCCTCGCCGGTGACCGATGCGGACTTCTCAGACATGTCGAGCCTTTCCTTGGGAAGGATCACGCGGGATCAGCGCCGGTGCAGGGCTCCGTCGCCGAGACACAGCTCGGCGACGGGACTCTGCATCAGAGTGTGGACGAAGAGCACCTCCGCGCCGCCGGAGGTGGCGGCGCCGATGCGGTGCGGGGTCAGCGAGTCGAAGTGCGCGCTGTCCCCGGGATCGAGGACGTGCACGGTCTCGCCGAGGGCCAGCCGGACCCGTCCTTCCAGGACATGGATCCATTCCTCGCCGGGGTGGACCCGCACGATGTCGGCGCGGGTGGCATAGGGCACGTGCACCCGCAGGCACTGGAGGGCGCGTCCGGCGCCGCCCGCCTGCCGGTAGATCCAGCCGTCCGCCTCGACGGGCTCGGAGCGCCCGGCGCGGACCACGGGGTCCCGCTCGGGGGGCGCCTCCCCCAGCAGCTCGGACACCGTCGTACCGTAGATACGGGAGAGGGCGAGCAGCATGGGCAGCGAGGGCTGCCGGTTCCCCGTCTCCAGGCGTGAGAGATGGGCGGGCGAGAGACCGGCCCGTTGGGCTGCGGCCTCCAGGGTGAGTCCCCGGCGGCGGCGCAGGGCGCGCAGCTGGGGGGCGACGTCCGGCAGGGCGTCGGGAACGGCAGGGTCCGGGGCTTGGTCCCCGTGGACGTGGTCCATGCCTCCATTCCGCCAGGATTATGCCTCTGAGGCAAGTTTCTTGCCCCAGAGGCAAAACGCACGGCTCGGGCCGCTCAGCGCTGTGCGACCGCCTGCTTGACCAGCGTCTTTCCGAAGTCCCACAGCAGTCCGCCGCCACCGTGGGCGTCGTCCATGACCGCGGTGAAGGCGGTGACGAACCGGTCGACGTCCGCCTCGTCGACGACCAGCGGCGGGATCAGCTTGATCACTTCGAGCTGGTCCCCGGAGACCTGGGTGAGGATGTGGTGCCGCTGGAGCAGCGGGACGACGACCATCTGGGCGAAGAGGCCCTTGCGGGCCGCCTGGAGCATCGTCCAGCGACCGCGCAGTCCCAGCGAGGACGGCCGCCCGAACTCGATCCCGATCATCAGACCGCGCCCGCGGATCTCGTGCAGCAGCTCGTAGCGGGGCACCAGCTCCCTGAGCCGTCCGGCGAGCAGGCCGCCGATCCGGCGCGCGTGGGCGACCGTGCCCTCGTTCTCCATGACCGAGAGGACGGCGAGCCCGGCGGCCATGGCCTGGGCGTTCGATCCGAAGCTCGCGGAGTGGACCAGGACGCGGTCCATCGAGGAGTAGACCTTCTTGAAGATCCAGTCCTTGCCGAGGGTGGCGCCGATCGGCACGTAGCCGCCGGAGAGCGCCTTGGCGACACAGACCAGATCCGGTTCCACGCCCTCCTCGTGCTGATAGGCGTAGAAGTCGCCGGTCCTGCCGAGGCCGGTCTGCACCTCGTCGGCGACGAGCAGGGCGCCGTGCCGGTGCAGCAGCTCCTGGGCCGCCCGCAGGAAGCCCGGCGGGGTGGCGTGGACGCCCTTGCCCTGGATGGGCTCGACGACGAAGGCGGCCACGTCGCCCTCGCGCAGTTCCCGTTCCAGGGCGTCGAGGTCGCCGAGCCCGATCGCCGTGTCGGGCAGGAGCGGGGCGAAGCCGTCCCGGAAGCCCTGCTCGCCGTTGACGGAGAGCGAGCCGGTGGTGAGCCCGTGGAAGGCGTGGGAGCAGTAGACGATCCTGGGGCGCCCGGTGGCGTACCGGGCGAATTTGAGGGCGGTCTCGACCGCCTCCGTGCCGCTGTTGCCGAAGAAGACCCGGTCGAGGTGGGGGCTGTGGGCGAGGAGCCGTTCGGCGAGCAGTCCCGGCAGCGGCGGGCAGTCGAAGCGGGTGAGGTCGGCGAGTCCGGCGTCGAGGACGTCGTGGAGGGCCTTGCGGACGACGGGGTGGTGCCGTCCCAGGCCCATCACGCCGAACCCGGCGAGCATGTCGAGGTGGTCGACCCCGTCGGCGTCCCAGAAGTGGGCGCCCTCGGCCCGTTCGTAGACCTTGTCGAAGCCGATGGTGTGGAGCATGCGCGGCAGCTGGTGGTTGAGGTGGCGGGCGTGGAGTTCGTAGCGCTCGCCGCCGCGCTCGGCGAGCAGGGTCCGCAGGTCGAACTCGTCTTTCACGAGGCACTCACCCGTTGTTCCCCGAGACGGTCTCCCGGACCGCGCGCAGGGATTCCTTGAGGGAGCCCATGGTGGCGAGGACGGCGGTGGGCTCGTAGCCGCAGTGCGCCATGCAGTTGGCGCAGCGCGGGTCCTTGCCCCGGCCGTAGGCGTCCCAGTCGGTCTCCTCGACGAGTTCGCGGTACGTGGGGACGTAGCCGTCGCTCATGAGGTAGCAGGGGCGCTGCCAGCCGAAGAGCGAATAGTTGGGAATGGCCCAGGCGGTGCACGGGAAGTCCGCTTTTCCTTCGAGGAAGTCCAGGAAGAGCGGCGAGTGGTTGAGCCGCCAGCGGCGCCTGTTCCCTCCGGCGAAGGCCTTCCTGAAGAGTTCCCTGGTCTGCTCGACGCCGAGGAAGTGCTCCTGGTCGGGTGCCTTCTCGTACGCATAGGCGGGCGAGATCATCATTTCGTCGACCTGGAGGTCGTCATTGAGGTAATTGAGGACCTCGATGATCGTCTGCGGGGTGTCGGTGTTGAAGAAGGTGGAATTGGTGGTGACCCGGAAGCCGCGCCGCTTGGCCTCCTTGATGGCCGCCACCGCCTCGTCGAACACGCCTTCCTTGGCGACGGACTCGTCGTGCCGCTCGCGCAGACCGTCGATGTGCACGGCGAAGGCGAAGTACGGCGAGGGGGTGAACTTCTCCAGCTTCTTGCGGAGCAGCATCGCGTTGGTGCAGAGGAAGACGTACTTCCTGCGGGCCACCAACTGGCGCACGATCTCGTCGATCTGAGGGTGCATCAGGGGTTCGCCGCCCGCGATGGAGACCATGGGGGCGCCGGACTCCAGGACCGCACCGACGGCCTGGGCGACCGGCATGCGCTGCTTGAGGACACCCGCCGGGTGCTGGATCTTGCCGCAGCCCTCGCATTTGAGGTTGCAGGCGAACAGCGGCTCCAGCTCGACGATGAGGGGGAACTTGTCCCGCTTGCGGAGCTTCTGTTCGAAGAGGTAGGTCCCGACGCGGACGGACTGGCGGAGCGGCATGGCCATAACTCGTTCACCTCCTGGGGAGCAGTGAAGAACGGTGCCATTCGAAGAATGCGGGAAGGACGGCACGCAGGACGCGGAAGGCCGATATTCCCCCGCGCACGGTGCCGATCCTGACCAGTTCATGTTCCGGAGCGTCCACGACCACCCGGACGGCCGCAACCGGGCGGACTCCGGCCCCGCCCCGGGGCCCCTCGATCGCGCGGGCGGTCCCGAGGGTCGCGGCGGACTCCATGTCGACGGCGATCGCGCCTCCGGCCCGCAGCGCGGCCCGCTCGGGTCCGCGCACCACATGGTCGGAGCCGGTCAGCGGCCCGAGGTGGACGGCCCGCCCCGGAACCGCCCTGACCAGGGCTTTCACCAGGAGGTCCGGATCGGTGCAGAGGGTGGTTCCGTCCGGGCCCCGGGTCTCGTCGGCGACCACCAGGTCCCCCGGGTGCATCCCGGGGGCGAGCCCGGCGCAGAAGCCCGCGGCGATGACGGCGGCCTCCCCGCCGCCTTCCGTACGCAGAGCCCGGGACACGGCCGTACGGGCGCGGTCGGGGCCCATGCCGGTGCGGAGCACGGTGACCGGGCCGGGGGCGCCGCCCCGGTCGCCGCTGCGCAGGGCGAGCTGCTCGATGCCGAGGGCGCAGGCGATCAGCAGCGGGGACGGGGCACCGGGACGGGCCCCGGATCCGAGAACGGCTCCGGGTTCCTGCCCGGGTCCGGGACCGAGACCCGGATCGGGACCGAGACCCGGATCCGGACCGGCACCGGCACCGGCACCGGCACCAGCACCAGCACCAGCACCAGCACCAGCACCAGCACCAGGGTCGGGCCCGGAGTCCGGCCCCGGCTCGCGCCGCATCAGTGCTTCCCGCCGGGCGAGGGCTCCCCGTGCACGTACCGGCCGAGTGCCGTGACCGGGAAGACCTGCCGGTAGAGGTGGTAGTTGATGGAGAAGTCCCAGGGGAAGCCGGTGCCGGTGAAGTACGGCTCGTCCCAGGAGCCGTCCTCCCGCTGGGTGGCGGCGAGCCAGGCGACGCCCCGCCGGACGGCCTCGGACTCCCGCTCCCCGGCGGCGAGGAGGGCGATCAGCGCCCAGGCGGTCTGGGAGGCGGTGGAGGCGCCGCGCCCCGCCCATGCCGTCTCGCGGTACGAGCGCAGGTCCTCGCCCCAGCCGCCGTCCTCGTTCTGGACGGTGCCGAGCCAGCCGACGGCCCGGCGGATCGCCGGGTGGGTGACGGGCAGTCCGGCGGCGGTGAGCGCGGGGAGGACCGAGCCGGTGCCGTAGACGTAGTTGACGCCCCAGCGGCCGAACCAGGAACCGTTGGGCTCCTGTTCGGCGAGCAGCCATTCGACGCCCCGGCGGGCGCGCGGGTCGTCGGCCTTGCCCTCGTGGGCGAGCATCTCCACCACATGGGCGGTGACGTCGGCGGAGGGCGGGTCGATGACCTCGCCGAAGTCGCAGAACGGCAGCTTGTTCGGGAAGGCGCTGGTGTTGTCGGCGTCGAAGGCCGCCCAGGCGCCGTTGCGGGACTGCATGCCGAGGGTCCAGCGGACGCCTCGGGCGATGGACGCCGAGACGCGGTCGGGGTCGGGGTGGTCGACCCGGCGCAGCGCGAGCAGCACCTCCGCGGTGTCGTCGATGTCGGGATAGGTGTCGTTGTGGAACTCGAACGCCCAGCCGCCCGGGGCGAGTCCGGGCCTGCGGACGGCCCAGTCGCCGGTGCGGGTGATCTCCTCCTCCAGCATCCAGTCGACGGCCTTCACCAGGGCCGGGTGGTCGGGGGCGAGCCCCGCGTCGGCGAGGGCGATGACGGCCAGGCAGGTGTCCCAGACGGGCGACTGACAGGCCTCGATCATCCGTGAGCCGTCCTCGCCCGGGACGGCGAACCGGTCGAGGGAGGCGAGTCCGGCCCGCATGACGGGATGCCCCAGGTCGTAGCCGAGGAGGTGGAGGGCGATGATCGAGTAGACGGCGGGGGGCTGGATCCCGCCCCAGCAGCCGTCGTTCTCCTGGCGCTCGACGATCCAGCGGGCGGCGCGGTTCATGGCCGTGCGGCGCAGGAGGCGGGGGGCCACCCGGCGGTAGGCGTGCAGCGCCTTGTCGAGCTGTTGGAAGAGCCCGTCCCAGCCGGTGGCGGGGGCGGGCGGGCGGGGCGGGTTCGGGCGGGCGGGGTCGGTGTGCAGCTCGTCGAGCGGGAAGGGCGCGGGGCGGACCGGGCGCTTGGCGGAGACGATGGTGAGCGGCACGATGGTCTGCCGGGCCCAGCAGCCGAAGTCGTAGATGTTGAGCGGGAACCACTTGGGCAGGAAGAGCAGTTCCGGGGGGAGTTCGGGCAGGTCCTCCCAGCGCCACCAGCCGAAGAGGGCGAGCCAGATCCGGGTGAAGACCCTGGTGGCCGCGATGCCGCCGCGGGCGCGGACCCAGCCGGACGCGCGGGCCATGTGGGGGGCCTCGGGCGGGTCTCCGGCGAGTCGCAGGGCCACGTAGGCCTCGACGGTGGCGGAGAGTTCGCCTGGCCCGCCGTGGAAGGTGGCCCAGGCTCCGTCCTCGCGCTGGAGGCGGCGGACGTGGAGGGCGGCGGCGCGGGTGGTGTCCGGGTCGAGGATGCCCAGGAACCGGCGGAGGAGCAGGTCTTCGGCGTCCATGGTGACGTTGGTCTCCAGGTCGCCCTTCCACCAGCCCGCCGGGTCCTGACGGTCGAGCAGATGCGTGACGCCCCGTTCCAGGGCCCGGACGGCGGTGGCCTCGGGCCCGGACGCGGAGGCGTCGGTGCGGTGCGTGGCGGTGCTGGCCGAGGCCGCCCGGGGGCTCACGGCCCCGGCGCTTCCGTCGGTCGTCGCTGTCATGGCTTCCCCTTTGCGGCAGTCGAATTCTTCTGCTTTCACGGGTCTGCCGTCGGCCGGCGCCAGGGGGCGCCGGCCGGCGACCGCGCACTCATATCAGGGTGATGGTGATCATCTCTTCCGTACGACGACGAAGTCGGCGAGCGCGACGAGCTGTGCCCGCACCCGGGCGGGCATGTCCACCTCGTTCAGGGCCTCGATCGCGACGGCGTGCTGGCGGCGGGCCTCCTGGGAGGTCCACTCGCGTCCTCCGGCCTCCTCGATGAGGGCGGCGCGGGCGGCGAACTCCTCCTCGGAGAAGCTGTCGAAGTCGCTGGACTTGGCGTCCGCGGCGAGGAGTTCCCCGAGCCGCTCGGAGGCCGGGCCGCCGGCCGCGAGGGCGGCGACGACCGGCAGGGACTTCTTGCGCTGGCGCAGGTCGCTCCAGGTCTGCTTGCCGGTGGCCTCGGGGTCGCCCCAGATGCCGAGGAGGTCGTCGACGGCCTGGAAGGCGAGGCCGAGGTGGTAGCCGTACTCCTCCAGCTTGTCGGCGGTGCGGTCGTCGGCGCCGCCGAGGACGGCGCCGATGGAGACGGCGCAGGCGAGCAGGGCGCCCGTCTTGTTGCCCTCCATCTCCAGGCACTCCTCGACGGTGACCCGCTCGCGGTGCTCGTACGAGATGTCCTGGGCCTGCCCGTCGATGAGCTTGCGGGTGGCGGTGGTGAGGCGCCGGGTGGCCCGGCCCGCCTCGACGGTGCCGATCTCCAGGAGCAGTTCGTTGGCGAGCGCGAAGAGCGCGTCGCCGACGAGGATGGCCTGCGCGGGCCCGTGCACCTTCCATACGGTGTCGCGGTGGCGCCGCTGCTCGTCGCCGTCCATCAGGTCGTCGTGGAGCAGCGAGAAGTTGTGGACGAGTTCCACGGCGACGGCGCCGGGGACGCCGACCTCGGGCGCGGCGCCCGCGGCCTCGGCCGACAGCAGGGCGAGCGCGGGGCGGACGGCCTTGCCGCCGTCGCCGTCGGCGGGGTTGCCCTGGGCGTCGATCCAGCCGAAGTGGTAGGCGGCCACGGTGTCCATGGGCGGCGCGAGGCGGTCGACGGCCGCCCGCAGTACGGGGGTGGACAGGGTCCGTCCCCGCTCCAGCAGTGCGGTCACGTCCGCGGTGTCGACGGCCGGATTCTCCGGCGGCACAGTCGGCACGGTCTCTCCTCTTGTTCCGGTACTCACACTCATGCCGCCTCCTGTAGCGGATGGTCATGGCGGCGGCCGAGGGCGGAGAGAGCGGCGCCCGCGGCGCTGAGACCGCTGCGCACCGCACCCTCCATGGTCGCGGGCCAGCCGGTGGCGGTCCAGGCCCCGGCCAGGTACAGCCCCGGGGCCCGGGTACGGGCGCCGGGGCGGAGCCGGCCGACGCCCGGGGTCGGGGCGAACGTGGCCGTCCGCTCCCTGGTGACGAAGAAGTCGCGGACACCCGCGCCCCGGGCGGCGGGCAGCAGCCGCTCCATCTCGGGGAGGTACTTCGCGCGCAGGGCGGCGACGGGCTCGTCGATCTCGTCCCCGGCGGCCGACTGGGAGACGGCGAGGTACTGGCCGCCGCCGGTGAGACCGGAGGACTCGGTGCGGTCGAAGACCCATTGCACGGGAGAGCCGAGGGCGGTGAAGAAGGGCCGCTTCAGCACCTTGCGGTCGTAGACCACGTGCAGGTTGAGGATGGGGGCGGTGTCGATGTCGAGAAGCCGGTCGGGGTCGTCGAGGGCGCCTTCGGGCAGCAGCCCGTGGGTCTCCCGCTGGGGTACGGCGAGGACGACGGTGTCCGCCTCGATGGTCTCGCCGGGCACCTCGACGGCCCAACGCCCGTCGTCGGTACGGGAGATCCGCTCGGCCTTGGTGCGCAGCGCGGTGCGGACGCCGAGCGCGTCCAGCTCCTTGGCGGCCCGGGTGTCGTGGACGTCGCCGAGGGGGACGTGGGCCCAGCCGATGTCGGCGGCGCCGGGCTCGGAGAGCAGACCGGTCTTGAAGACCATCGCGGCGAGCCCCATCGAGGCCTGTGGCGCGGGGGCGTTGAGGGTGGGGATGCCGACCAGGTCCCACAGCGCCTCGATGGCCCGCGAGGACTGCCCGTACCGCCCGAGCCAGGTGCCGAAGTCGATGCCGTCGAGGGCCGGATCGGCGGGGTCGAGCTTCTTCAGGGCGAGTGCGGCCCGGCCCACCGAGGCGCGCTCGGCGAGGGAGAGGTGCGGGTAGCCGGCGAGGCTGCGCGCGAGGTGCAGCGGCACCGGCAGGTTGTCGCGGCTGATCCGGCCGAGGCGGGGGCCCCGGGGGTGTGCGACGTCGAGGACGGGCACGTCGAGCCGGTCCTGGAGCGGGGCGAGCCGGGCGCTGTCGAGCCGGTCGAGGAACCACCGGTAGGCGGTGCAGCAACGCAGGTAGACGTGCTGGCCGTTGTCGACGGTGAGGTCGCCGCGCCGGAAGGAGAAGACGAGGCCGCCGAGCCGGGGCCGCCCTTCGACGAGGGTGACGCCGAGTCCCGCCTCGGCGAGCCGGAGCGCGGTGGTGACACCGGCGATGCCGCCGCCGATGACGACGGCCCGGGGCTGCCGGTCGTTCCGCTCGGTCGCGTCGTGGGTCACGCGGTCTCCGTTCGGGTGGTCTCGGGCGGGCGGGGCGCGGTCCGGTCCGCCGGGTACGGGGACGCCGGGGAGGCGGGCGGGGTTGCCCGGTGGAGCGAAGCGTACGGGCTCATCAGGCCCGCCTCCTGACGGTGCGCCGGGCGATGTGCCGGGTGTCGAGGCCGGAGAGGCCGCGCACCGCGACGTACGCCTTCTCGCGGCCCGGCAGCGAGACGCGGCCGCGCAGCACCGCCTCGGGGTCGCGCTCGATCCGGTCGAGGAGCCTGCGGTAGATGCCCGCCATGGCGGCGACGCAGGCGCCGCTGCGCCGGTCGAGCATGGGCAGCAGCCGGTAGCCCTCGGCGAACAGGGCACGGGCGCGCCGCACTTCGAAGTGGACGAGTCCGGCGAAGTCGGCGCCGATGGGCGGGGTGTCGTCGGCGAAGCCGTCGCCGCAGCCGAACTTGGCGAGGTCGTCGGCGGGCAGGTAGGTGCGCCCGTTGCCCGCGTCCTCGCGTACGTCCCTGAGGATGTTGGTGAGTTGGAGCGCGAGGCCGAGGGTGTCGGCGTACTCGGGTGCGCGGTCGGCTCCCTGGGCGCCGGGCGCGGTGCCGAAGACGCCGAGGGAGAGCCGGCCGATGGCTCCGGCGACGCAGCGGCAGTAGACCTTGAGGTCGTCCCAGGTCTCGTAGGTCGCGCCGCGCACGTCCATGAGGACGCCGTCGATGAGTTCGTCGAGACCGCCGAGCGGGATCGGGAAGCGGCGGGCCGAGTCGGCGAGGGCGACGGCCACGGGGTCGGTGTCGTCCTCGTCGACCTTGTCGGCGCGGACGCGGTCGAGGAGGGCGCGGGTGGCCTCCAGGCGTTCCCGCTTGACCTCGGGCGGCAGGGGGCCGTCACCGATGTCGTCGACGCGCCGGGAGAAGGCATAGAGGGCGGACATCGCCTGGCGCTTCTCGGTCGGCAGCAGCCGGATGCCGTAGGCGAAGTTGCGCGCCTGCTGGCCGGTGACCGCCTCGCAGTAGCTGTAGGCGGCCTGTACCGGTGCGGACTGCTGGGGCTGTGCCTCCACGGTCGCGCTCACCCCTCTTTCCGCGCGCGGAGCAGGACCGCTCCGGCCTGGCGCATCAGGCTCGGCTTGGTGGACTTCGGCGCCCCGGCGAGGACGTCGTATCCGGCGTCGGTGATCGCGTCGAGCGCCGCGAGGCCGCCGGCGGTGAATCCGGCGAGGAGCAGCCGGAGTCGGCCGTGGACGCTGGCGACGAGCGGGCTTCCGGCGTGGAGCAGATCGCGGGCGCGCTGGGCCTCGAAGGCGATCAGGGCGCGCACGGAGGCTCCGGCGGTGGGCTCGGCGAGGTCGCGTTCGGTGACGCGGAAGCGGTCGAGGTCCTCGGCGGGGAGGTAGATCCGGTCGTTGCCGAGGTCTTCGGCGACGTCCTGGAGGTGTTCGACGATCTGGAGCGCGGTGCAGATCTCGTCGGAGCGGCGGATCCGCTCGGGGGTGTCGGTGCCGGTGATGGCGAGGACGAGTCGGCCGACCGGGTTGGCGGACAGTTCGCAGTACGCGAGGAGGTCGTCGTACGTCTCGTAGCGGCGGACCCGCTGGTCCTGGCGGTTGGCGGCGACGAGGCCGAGGAAGGGGGCGGGGGTGAGCCCGTGGCGCCGTACGGTCGGCTGGAGGCCGCGCAGCAGGGGGTGGCGGGGGGTGCCGTCGAAGACGCGGTGGAGGTCCTCCTCGAAGGCGTCGAGGAAGGCGAGCCGGTCACCGGCGGTCTCGGGGGCGAGACCGAGGTGGCGGGCGTCGGCGCCGCCGGGGGCGAGGTCGCCGTCGCCGATGTCGTCGACGAGCCGGGCGAAGCCGTAGACGGCCATGAGGTCGTCGCGCCAGGCGCGGGGCAGGAAGAAGGGGGCCACGGGGAAGTTCTCGTCCGCGGCCTTGCCGAGTGTGGCGCGCGCGGAGGCGTCGGGGCGCGCCTGCCGGGTGTCCGTCACAGGTCACAGCCCGACGGAGGGACGGCGACACCCTCGTGGAGCTGGAGATTCTGCGTCATGACCGTCACGTCTCCCGTTCTACACTGCCGATCCAATCCATCCTATTTCGGACACGCCGCCGACCCCTGCACAGAGCGCCGCCACACCCGGCGCTCGATGGCCGTGGGGTATCGCCCTACTTGCCGCGAAACAGACCGGTCCAGCTTACGTTGTACGACGACCGTCGGTGTTCCCGGGTGGCGGGCGAACGGCGGAGGGATCGGGGGCGGCCTCAACTCGCCTTTTACGCAAGGGAGTTCACTGGAGGCATCGCGGATGGGGATCGGGTGCGGAGGGAGGCCGGTACGGATGGGGTGACCGTCCGTGCACGGTCAGTCACGTTACGGCTCCGGAGACGGCGGGGTGCTGTCCGAATCCGGCCCTTCCAGCGGCCCGGTCACTTCGCCCCGACCGGAGTCGGGTGGCCGTCCCCTCCCTGCCACCCGACCGGGTCGTCCCCGCCGCCCCGCCCATCCCCGACCGTCCCCGCCGCCCGGCCCCCGTCGTCGGCGACGCGGACCGCCCCCGTCCCACCGGAAACGCGGACCGCCCCCACCGGAGCGGCGGGGGCGGAGGCGGTGCGGAGTGCGGGCGGCCGTCAGCGGGCGGTCTCCCGCTCGTACGCCTTGAGCACCTCGTCCGTGGGCCCGTCCATGAGGAGCTGGCCCTTCTCCAGCCAGAGCACCCGGTCGCAGGTGTCCCGGATGGACTTGTTGCTGTGGCTCACCAGGAAGACCGTGCCGGCCTCCTTGCGCAGCTCGCGGATCCGCTCCTCGGAGCGGATCTGGAACTTGCGGTCACCGGTCGCGAGCGCCTCGTCGATGAGGAGGACGTCGTGGTTCTTGGCGGCGGCGATGGCGAAGCGGAGCCGGGCGCCCATGCCGGAGGAGTACGTCCGCATGGGCAGGCTGATGAAGTCGCCCTTCTCGTTGATGCCGGAGAAGTCGACGATCCCCTCGTACCGCGAGCGCACCTCCTCGCGGCTCATGCCCATGGCGAGGCCGCCGAGGATCACGTTGCGCTCGCCGGTGAGGTCGTTCATCAGGGCCGCGTTGACGCCGAGGAGCGAGGGCTGGCCGTCGGTGTAGACCTTGCCGCTCTCGGTGGGCAGCAGCCCGGCGATGGCGCGGAGCAGGGTGGACTTGCCCGAGCCGTTGGAGCCGATGAGGCCGATGGCCTCGCCCCGGTAGGCGGTGAAGGTGACACCGCGCACCGCGTGCACCTTGCGGACGCCCCGGGTGACCTCCGCCTTGCCCCGGCCGAGGATGCGGCTGAGGGCCGCGGTGGCGCTGCCCTTGCCGCCGCCACCGGCGTTGACGCGGTAGACGATGTGGACGTCGTCGCAGATGACGGTGGGGACGCTGGACCGGTTCGTGTCAGCCACGGCCGTACCTCTCCTCGGCCTTCCAGAAGTAGACGAAGCCGCCGATGCCGAAAACCACGGCCCAGCCGAGGGCGGTCAGCCAGACGTGCGACGGCAGGTTCGACGCGCCGTATCCCTCGATGAGGGAGTAGCGGATGAGGTCCATGTAGACCGCCGCCGGGTTGTACATCAGGACGTCGGCGATCCACGCGGGCTTGTCGGCGAGCATGGCGGGGATCGAGAACATCACGCCGGACGCGTACATCCACGTCCGCATGATGAACGGCATGAGCTGGGCGAGGTCGGGCGTCTTGGCGCCCATCCTGGCCACGATCATCGCGAGACCCACGTTGAACACGAACTGGAAGAACAGCGCGGGGATCAGCAGCAGCCAGCGGAGCGAGGGGTAGCTGCCGAACGAGATCGCGACCGCCACCAGCACGATCATCGAGAACAGCAGCTGCTGGAGCTGCTGGAGGGAGAACGAGATCGGCAGCGTGGCCCGGGGGAAGTGCAGGGCCCGGACCAGACCGAGGTTGCCCGAGATCGCCCGGACGCCGGCCATGACCGAACTCTGGGTGAAGGTGAACACGAAGATGCCGGTGACGAGGAACGGGATGTAGACGTCCTTCGCCATACCGCGTCCGGCACCCAGGATGAGCCCGAAGATCAGGTAGTAGACCAGGGCGTTGAGCAGCGGCGTCGCCACCTGCCACACCTGGCCCAGCTTCGCCTGGCTGTACTGGGCCGTCAGCTTCGCCGAGGAGAAGGCCAGGATGAAGTGGCGTCGGCTCCACAGCTCACGGACGTACTCGAACAGTCCGGGCCGGGCGCCGCTGACCGAGAGGCCGTACTTCGCGGCCAGCGCGGCGGGGGTCAGGCCCTCGTCGACGGACGGGGGCGCGCTCGTCGCGACCGCCCCGCCCTGGTGTGTGTCACTCACAAGTCGAAACTTTCGTGTTCAAGATGCGCGGCACGTCGGTACCACGATGTCAGACGACCGGGGGGCGACCCAGCCGGGTCAGCCGCCACACCGTACGCCACCTCATGGGGCGGCGCGGTCCGCAGGGGGTCGTCCAGCCGGCGCGGAATCCGCCGAACCACGCCTTGAGCGCGGGAAGCGAGGGCCGACGGGCCAGGGTGAGCAGAAGCCAGACGCCGAGATACACCGGCACCAGGGGCGCGGGCAGATTGCGGCGGGCCAGCCAGACTCGGTTGCGGGCCACGTTGAAGTGGTACGAGGCGTGCCGGGAGGGTGCTGTGGTGGGGTGCAACAGCACCATGTCGGAACGGTAGTCGATCATCCAGTCGGCGTCGAGCGCGCGCCAGGCGAGGTCGGTTTCCTCGTGCGCGTAGAAGAACTCGTCCGGCAGACCGCCGACTTCGGCGAAGACTTTGGTGCGGACGGCGTTGGCGCCGCCGAGGAAGGTGGTCACCCGGGAGGAGCGCATCGGGTCGGAGGCGCGCAGCCTCGGCACGTGCCGCCGCTGGGTCTCCCCGGTCTCCGGGTCGGCGATCCGGAAGGTGACGATGCCCAGGCGCGGATCGGCGGTGAAGGCCTGCCGGACCAGCTCGGCGGTGTCGGAGTGCGCGAGCAGTCCGTCGTCGTCGAGGAAGAGCAGGACGTCGACGTCGGTGCCGCCGGGGCCGAAGGCCTCGATGCCGACGTTGCGGCCGGCGGGGATGCCGACGTTCTCGGGGAGGTCGACCGTGCGGACCCAGCCGGGCACCCCGGTGACCGGGGTGCCCTGCCCGACGACGACGACCTCGACCGGGTCGCCCTCCTGCTTGGCGACCGAGTCGATCAGCGCGCGCAGGTCGTCGGGGCGGTTGCCCATCGTGATGACGACGGCGCCCACCTTGAGCGGATTACTCACGGCCGTCCTCACTTCAGCCTGCTGGAGACCATGATCGACACCAGGTGGAGCACGGTCTGGAGGAGGGCGATCCCGGCGAGGACGGCGACGCCGAGCCGGGAGAGGAACAGGTCGCCGCGGATCTGGTCCACGATCGCCAGGACCACGATGAGCAGCGAGGCCTCGATGCCGAGGACCAGCCGGTGGAACTTGAGCGCCCCGGCGGCCCGGCGGGCCAGCGCCATGCCGGAGGAGCGCGGCTCGGAGGCCGACTCCTTGACCGGCGGCAGTCCGCCCTGGTGCCGGGCGACGCCGACGAGGTCGGTCTCCGCCTTGATCAGGATGGCGCCGAGCGCGGCGAGCGTGCCGAGGAAGGCCCACAGCCAGTCGATCCGGCCGGAGCCCCACAGGTCGGCGGCGCGCAGGCCGAAGCCGACGAGCACGGCGGCGTCGCACAGGTAGGCGCCGACCCGGTCCAGGTACACGCCGGCGAGGGAGAACTGCTTCTTCCAGCGGGCGACCTCGCCGTCGACGCAGTCGAGCAGCAGGTAGAGCTGGACCATGAGCGCGCCGAGCACGGCCCCGGGGATGCCGGGGACGAGGAGCGCCGGGGCCGCGAGGACGCCCGCGAGGGTCATCACGTACGTCAGCTGGTTCGGCGTGATCCTGGTGCCGACGAGCCGGCGGGTGATCCGGATCGAGATCTCCCGCATGTAGAGGCGACCGCCCCAGTGCTCTCCACTGCGCCGGTCCTTCACACCCGGCGGGTGGACGACCGGGCGCAGCTCAGCTACGGATGGCTTTGGCATAGTCGGCGTACGCGTCCCTGATCTCGTCGTCGGACAGGTCGAGGTGTTCGAGGATGGTGAAGCGGCCCGGCCGGGTCTGCGGGGCGAAGGAGACCGCCCGGACGAACTCGTCCACGGTGAAGCCCATCTCCTCCGGCAGGACGGGAAGTCCGTGCCGGCGCAGGGTCTCGACCATCAGCGCGGAGCCGTCGCGGGCGCCGCGCAGGTGCATGGCGAAGGCCGCTCCGAGGCCGCACTGCTCGCCGTGGCTGGCGGCGCGGGTCGGGTAGAGCAGGTCGAAGGCGTGGCTGATCTCGTGGCAGGCGCCCGAGGAGGGGCGGCTGTCGCCGCTGATCGTCATGGCGATGCCGGACATCACCAGGCCTTCGGAGAGGGTGACGAGGAAGTCGTCGTCACCGACGCCGCCGGGGTGGCGGAGCACGGCCTCGCCCGCGCTGCGGGCCATGGCGGCAGCGAGGCCGTCGATGGGCTCGCCGGTCTCGCGGTGCGACAGCTCCCAGTCCGCGATGGCGGAGAGGTTGGAGATCGCGTCGCCGATGCCGGAGCGCACGAAGCGGACCGGGGCCTCCCGGATGACGTCCAGGTCGATGACGAGGGCGATCGGGGTGGGCACCCCGTAGGAGCCGCGGCCGTTGTCGTTGTCCAGGGTCGAGATCGGGGAGCAGATCCCGTCGTGCGACAGGTTGGTGGCGATGGCCACCAGCGGCAGCCCGACCCGGGCCGCCGCGTACTTGGACACGTCGATGATCTTGCCGCCGCCGAGGGCGACCACGGCGTCGTACCGCTTGCCGCGCATGGCGTCGGCGAGCTTCACGGCCTCGTCGATGGTCCCGCCGGAGACCGGGTACCAGTCGGCGCCGGGCAGCTCGGGGGCGAAGTGGTCGCGCAGCTTGAGGCCGGAGCCGCCGCTGATGGCGACGGCGATCTTGCCGTTGCTGGAGATCCGCTGGTCGGCGAGGAGCGCGGACAGGTCGTCCAGCGCTCCCCTGCGGATGTCGACGACGACCGGCGAGGGGATCAGCCGGGTCAGTACTGGCACGCGATCTCACGGCCCTTCGCGAGGTCGTCGTGGTTGTCGATCTCGACCCACTTGATGTCGCCGATGGGCTCGACGTCGACGGTGAAGCCGCGGTTGACCAGCTCCTGGTAGCCGTCCTCGTAGTACAGGTCGGGGTCGCGCTCGAAGGTGGCCTTGAGGGCGTCGGCCAGCTCCTCGGCGGCCTCGGCCTCGATCAGGGTGACGCCGATGTACTCGCCGGTGGCGGTGGCCGGGTCCATCAGCTTGGTGATGCGCTGGACGCCCTTGCCCTCGGCGGTGATGACCTTCATCTCCTCGTCGGCGAGGTGCTTCACCGTGTCGAGGGCGAGGATGATCTTCTTGCCCTCGCCGCGGGCGGCGAGCAGGGTCTTCTCGACGGAGACCGGGTGGACGGTGTCGCCGTTGGCGAGGATGACACCGCGCTTGAGGACGTCACGGGCGCACCACAGGGAGTAGGCGTTGTTCCACTCCTCGGCCTTGTCGTTGTCGACCAGGGTGATCTTGAGGCCGTACTCGGCCTCCAGGGCGTCCTTGCGGTCGTAGACGGCCTCCTTGCGGTAGCCGACGACGATCGCGACCTCGGTGAGGCCGATCTCGGCGAAGTTCTTCAGCGTGAGGTCGAGGATCGTGGTGTCCCCGTCGACAGGCACGAGGGCCTTCGGGAGCGTGTCGGTGTAGGGGCGCAGTCGCCGTCCGGCACCGGCTGCCAGTACGAGGCCGATCATGCTGTTTCTCCTTCGTCGTGAACGGCGGGTGCTCCGGAGGAGACCCAGAAACGGATGGACTCCACGAGCACCACGAGCGCCACGGCCACCGCCAGGGCGGTCAGGGCCAGGGTGAAGTCGTCACCGCGGTCCGCCAGCAGGGCGGCGAGGACGGTCACCAGGAGCGTGCGCCCCTCGTGTCCGCCGGTGACGCGCACCAGCCAGGCGGGCGGCGCGCCGGTGCCTCCGCGAATGCGGTACACCGTGTCGTAGTGATGGTAGGCGACCGCCGCGACCAGCCCGAACGCCGCCGGGAGCGCGCCCGGGGCGTCGGAGCGGGCGGCGAGCACGAGGACGGTGGTGTACTCGGCGGCGCGGAAGATCGGCGGGACGAGCCAGTCGAGGGCGCCCTTGAGGGGGCGGACGACGGCGGAGCCGGCGAACAGCACGTACAGGCACGCGGCGACGATGGTCGTCGTGTCCCCGAAGGGGCGGCCGAGGACCGCGGGGAGCAGGACGCCGGCGGCGACGAGCGCGCCGACGACCCCGGGGATCATGGACAGCCCGGCGCGGCCGAAGAACCGGCCCGTGAACGCGGCCAGCGGGCCGGAGTCCGCGAGGTCGGCCAGGGCCTGGGCGGCGCGGTCGGTGCGCTTCGCCTTGCGGGTCAGGGAGCGCAGGACGCGGCCCGCCGTGGTGTAGCAGGCGCCGAAGGCGCAGCCGACGATCAGCGCCCAGAAGACGATCCGGGGGCTGGTGACGGCGGTGAGGACGGCGATCATCGCCCAGCGCTCGCCGATCGGCAGGATGATCATGCGGCGCGCCCAGACGGTCCAGCCGAGGCTGTCGAGCCTGCCGGAGAGGGCGGCGGTGGGGCTGGTGTTCGCGGTGGCGTCGTGGTTGGCCTCGTTGAACGCGAAGTCCACCACGTGCCGGCAGGTCATCAGGATCATCGCGCCGAGCGCCAGGGCCCAGACGTCGTCGCCGTCACGGGCGGCGCCGAGGGCGAGTCCCGCGTAGAAGGCGTACTCCTTGGCGCGGTCGAAGGTGGCGTCGAGCCAGGCGCCCATCGTCGAGTACTTGAGCGCGTAGCGGGCGAGCTGCCCGTCGGTGCAGTCGAGGACGAAGGAGACGAGGAGCAGGACGCCCGCGGCGATGTAGCCGGTGCGCTCGCCGGTCGCCGCGCAGCCCGCCGCGACCAGGGCGGTGAGCAGGGAGGCGGTGGTGACCTGGTTGGGGGTCAGCCCCCGGCGGGCGCACCAGCGGGCGATGTAGCGCGAGTACGGGCTGATGAAGAAGGTGGTGAAGAAGCCGTCGTGCGCCTTGACGGCGGAGCGGAGGCGTACGGCCTCGTCGTCGACGGCGGCGACGGCGGCGCGGGCCTGGTGTCGGGCCTCGGCGTCGGTGGGGACGGTGGCGACGAGGGTGCCGAGCGGGGGCCGGTGCACGGCGACGCCGTCGGCGTCGAGGGCGTCGGCGAGGGTGCCGGTGAGGTCGTCGGTGCCGTCGGCGGCGCTCAGGGCGCGGGTGAGCGCGGGGCGGGCCCCGGGCTGCGCGGTGAGCGCGCCGGGTGCGGCGGCGGCGGGGAACCGGGGGTCGGTGAGGGCGAGCCTCAGGGCGTGCTGGTGGCCGACGAACCGGGCGTCGACGAGGGCGACGCGTTCACCGGCGGGGACGGCGGCCAGCAGGGTGGCCGCCTCGGCGGCACCGGCGGCCGTCTTGACGTCGAAGCCGAGCGACCGCAGGTCTCCGTCGAGCGAGGAGCCGGGTGCCGGGGGGCCGGTGAGGATGGCGGTCGACAGACGAACTCACTCCTTGGAGCTGATGGAGGGGCCGACGGAACCCATGGCGGCCCCGGGCACGGCGGTGCGGCCCGGCACCGGGCGGCTACACGTCGGCTGAGGCTATCGGATGAACAGAAGCGCGAGTTCACCGAGGCTTCGCGGGCAGGACTCCCCTCGGCCCACCCGTGTCCGCAACGATGCTCCGCGCCCTGCGGAGATCATCATCGGCGATCGGCCGTCCGGCCCGCGAACACCGGTCGCGCCCGCTCGCGCACACCCGTGGCCCGACCTCTCCCCCACTCTGGGCTCCGAAGACATCACCGCAGGTCAGAGCATATGACAACGGTGTTCAGTACCGTGTTGCACATACCCCCCTCCCGTAGTTCACTTGCCCATCGGGGCAGTTGCGACCGTACGGACCGGGAGGCACGCGATGGGGGCTGGACACGACCACGGGCACGGCCACGGCGGACCGCCGCCGACCGGGACGGCGGGAGCCGCCTACCGGAGCCGGCTGCGGATCGCGCTCGGCATCACACTCTCCGTGATGGTGATCGAGATCGTCGGCGGTCTGGTCGCCGACTCGCTCGCGCTGATCGCGGACGCGGCCCATATGGCGACCGACGCGCTCGGGCTCGGGATGGCGCTGCTCGCCATCCACTTCGCGAACCGGCCGCCTTCGGGCAACCGTACGTTCGGCTTCGCGCGGGCCGAGATCCTGGCGGCGCTCGCCAACTGTCTGATGCTTCTGGTGGTCGGCGGCTATGTGCTGTTCGAGGCGATCCAGCGGTTCGTGGAACCGGCGGAGACCAAGGGCGGGCTCGCGATCGCCTTCGCGGCGGTCGGTCTGGTCGCGAACGTGATCTCCCTTTCGCTGCTCATGCGGGGCCAGAAGGAGAGCCTCAATGTGCGCGGGGCGTATCTGGAGGTACTGGCGGACGCCCTGGGCTCGGTCACCGTGATCGTCGCGGCGGCGGTCATCCTGGCCACGGGGTGGCAGTACGCGGACCCGATCGCCTCGATCGTGATCGGTCTGATGATCGTCCCGCGTACGGTCAAGCTGCTGCGGGAGACGCTGGACGTCCTCCTGGAGTCGGCCCCCAAGGGCGTGGACATGGCGGAGGTACGGGCCCACATCCTGGCCCTGCCCGGCGTCGAGGACGTCCACGATCTGCACGCCTGGACGATCACCTCGGGGATGCCGGTGCTCTCGGCGCACGTGGTGGTGGACCAGGACGCGCTGGACGCGGTGGGACACGAGAAGATGCTGCACGCGCTCCAGGGCTGCCTGGGCTCCCACTTCGACGTGGAGCACTGCACCTTCCAGCTGGAGCCGGTGGGGCACGCGGAACACGAGGCCAAGCTCTGTCTGTGAGCACGGGCTGTTAGGCTTGCCTCACCTGGACGTGCGGGAGAGGGGTCGAGTCCGATGACCGTCGCCATGGAGGCCGCCCCGAGCGGCGCCACCCGGCCCTTCCTCGACCTCCGGGTCTCCGGCTGACCTGATCCCGGTTCCCACCGGTACGTCACGTCGTCGGCCGGGACCTCCTCATCAAAGGTTCCCCCTGTTGTCCGACAACGCCCGGCACCACACGTCCCCCGACCCCGCCACCCCGCGCTGGACCGCCCGCCCCGAGCGGGACGGCGAGGCCGCGGAGGTGCGCCGGGTGGTGGCCGCCGCCTTCGGGTCGACCGCCGAGGCCGATCTCGTCGACGCCCTCCGCCAGGATCCCGAGGCCTGGCTGCCGGGCCTCTCGTACGTGGCCGAGGCCCCCGACGGTTCGATCGCCGCGCACGCCCTGCTCACCCGCTGCCGGGTCGACGGAGCCCCCGCGGCGGCCCTGGCCCCGGTCTCGGTGACCCCTGGACACCAGCGCACGGGGGCCGGGCAGGCCGTCGTCCGGGCGGTGCTCGACGCGGCCCGGCTGCGCGGCGAACGGCTCGTGCTCGTACTGGGCCATCCGGAGTACTACCCCCGGTTCGGGTTCGTACGTGCGTCCGCATACGGAATCAAGCCAGGTTTCGAGGTGCCGGACGAGGCGATGATGGCGCTGGTCCTCGACGATTCGGCGCCCGTTCCGCCCGGCAGGATCGCCTATCCGGGACCTTTCGGGGTGGAGTGACTCCCCCAGCCGCCCCGGGCCCGCCGCGCCGGATGTACTCCAGTGCGGCGGGAGCGGCCACGTCCGGCCGACGAAGTACGGACAAGCCGGTTTTGTACGGCAGACTGAGGCCGCCCCGCCGGGGTGGAGGACCGAAGCGAAGGATGGGTATGCCGACCACACCAGCCACCGCGGTACAGATCTCCCCCGAGATCGCGTCGAACGGTGTCCAGACGCCCGGAGCCCCTGCGCCGATCATGCTCGAACTGGTCGACGAGGACGGGACGACCATCGGTACGGCGGAGAAGCTCGCCGCCCACCAGGCGCCCGGACAGCTGCACCGCGCCTTCTCCGTCTTCCTCTTCGACGAGTCGGGCCGCCTGCTGCTCCAGCGCCGCGCGCTCGGCAAGTACCACTCCCCCGGTGTCTGGTCGAACACCTGCTGTGGTCACCCCTACCCGGGCGAGGCGCCGTTCGCGGCGGCGGCCCGGCGCACCTTCGAGGAGCTGGGCGTCTCGCCGACGCTGCTCGCGGAGGCCGGCACGGTCCGCTACAACCACCCGGACCCGGCCTCGGGCCTGGTGGAGCAGGAGTTCAACCACCTCTTCGTCGGCCTCGTGCAGGCCGAGCCGGACCCGGACCCGGAGGAGATCGAGGACACCGTCTTCGTGACCCCCGCGGAGCTGGCCGAGCGGCACGCCGCCGTGCCGTTCTCCGCCTGGTTCATGACCGTGCTCGACGCGGCGCGCCCTGCCATCAGGGAACTGACGGGTCCGTCCGGGGGCTGGTGACCTCGGACGGTGACGCCGCCCCCGGCCCCGGTGCCATCGGAGCCAGGGGCAGCGCCGCCCAGATGATCTTCCCGCCACTCGCGGTGTGCTCGACGTCGCACATGCCGCCGGCCTCCCGGGCGATCTCCCGGACGAGCAGCAGCCCCCGGCCGCCGGTCTGCCCGTGGCCCGCCTCCACCGCCTTGGGCCGGTACGGATGGTCGTCCTCCACGGAGACCCTGATCCACCCGGGGCCGACAGCCACCTCCACCGCTATCTGCGGGGAGAGCAGCGCCGCGTGCCGTACGGCGTTGGTGACCAGCTCGGAGACGATCAGCAGCAGGCCGTCCATGGTCTCCTCGTACAGCGGTACGCCCTGGCGGACCAGAAGGTCGCGTACGGCGTGCCGGGCCTGGGGGACGGAGACGTCGACCGCCGCAGCGGTGAAGCGCCAGACTCCTTCGCGGAACGGTTGCCGGGCGGGGGTGCCCGCGTGGTCGCCCACGGTCCGGTACCCGTCCTCGTACTCGATTCTCGCCACGGATCGAGTCTTGGCAATGGGCGGCGGCAGGCCCAGCTACTGACCAGAAGTCGATACTTATCGGCTGCCTTCTGATCAGTGGAGTATGCCCGTGTCAGTTGTACGACTGTTCGGCTGCGCTTTCTGTCATTCCTGGCGGGGGTGCCGGGACGGGTCCGCGAGCGGCTCCCGGTCCTGGTCGGGCCCCCGGCCCGGTGCGGAGCCCCGGGGCGGGTCGCCGGGCTCCCGAGACGGCTCCGGCTCCAGGGTCGGTGGCGGTGGCGTCACCATCCCCACGATCCTCCGGCCGCCCACCCCCATCGCGATCAGGCCGAGGCCGTCGAAGAGCAGCGCCAGCGAGAAGAAGAGCCCGAGGACGTACCGGCTGCTGTGCGGCCAGTCGAACAGCACCAGCAGCCCGAGCAGCAGGCCGAACACGCCTTGGAGCAGGGTCCAGCCGAACTGCGGCCCCCGCGCCACCACACCGCCCACGAGGCGGAAGACGCCACCGGCCAGGAAGAGCAGGGCCGCGAACATCGTCAGGGCCTCCGCCGAGCCCTCCGGATGCCGGATCACCACCACTCCGGCGGCGAGGTTCAGGGCGGCGACCACCGCCGCGGGCCAGAAGGACCCGGTCCCCCGCCACTGGACGGCCTGGAGCAGGCCCACCACGCCGCCGATCAGCAGCAGCCAGCCGAAGAGCAGCATCGAGGTGAGGGTGGCCAGGCCCGTGTAGACCAGACCGACGAGCCCGCAGAGCACCAGTACGGCACCCAGTACCGCGAGCCGCCCGAAGGCACGGCTGAGCCGCCTGCCCTCACCGGCCGTCCCCCCAGCACGGTCCCGGCCCCCGGATCTCCCACGGGCGTCCTCGGCCATGCGGTGCCTCCTCGGGACGGCCCCTTCCTGATCGTACGTTCGGACCCGGCGGATAGCATCCGGCCCATGGAGCCGCAGCTGAAGGACAGCGTCAAGGACGGGATCGCCACCGTCGTCATCGCCAACCCCGCCAAGCGCAACGCGATGAGCGCCGGCATGTGGCGCGCGCTCCCCGGCGTCCTCGACCGGCTCGCCGCCGACCCCGCCGTCCGGGTCCTCGTCCTGACCGGCGAGGGCGACACCTTCTGCGCCGGGGCCGACATCTCGGCGCTCCGGGAGCCCGGCGACGAACAGCGGACGCTCGCCGTACGCGCCGAGGAGGCGCTGGCCGCCTTCCCCCGGCCGACCCTGGCGGCCGTCCGGGGCTTCTGCGTGGGCGGCGGCAGTCAGCTCGCGGCCGCCTGCGACCTGCGGTTCGCCGAGGAGGACGCCCGCTTCGGGGTCACCCCGTCGAAGCTCGGCATCGTCTACCCCTCCTCCGCCACCCGCAGGCTGACCGCCCTCGTGGGCCCCTCCACCGCCAAGTACCTGCTGTTCTCCGGCGAACTGATCGACGGGGAACGGGCGCTGCGGACCGGTCTCGTGGACGAGCTCCACCCGGCGGGCGAACTGGACGGGCGGGTCGCCGAGTTCACCCGGATCCTGGCCTCCCGTTCGCTGCTGACCCAGTCGGCGGCCAAGGAGTTCGCCGATGGACGCCTGGACCGGGACGCCCACTGGGAGGAGCAGGCACACGGCAGCGGCGACACCGCCGAGGGAATAGCCGCCTTCCTCGAACGGCGCGCGCCCCGCTTCACGTACGGGAGCTGAGAACCGGCCCTGACGGACGGTTCCCCAAGGTTCCCGGCAGTTCCGGGAGGTTCCCGGCAGTTCCCGGAAGGCGGCGACACGGCTCTCCACGTGCGCCTCGACACTCGGGGCGAGGGGCCCCGGGACCGTCGCCGCCCCGGTCTCACCCACCGCGACCGGCGGGCGGGGGCGGCCGGGGACGCGCGCGGGACGGGCCGGTTGCCGCGTCCGGGTGAGCGACCCGGCAGAATGCACTTCGCAAGCTTGAGGCACGAGAAGGCGAGTCGGGACACCGTGACCACGTCCATCGAAGCAAGGATCGCCGAGGAGCTCGGCGTACGCGAGCGACAGGTGAAGGCGGCCGTCGAGCTGCTCGACGGCGGTTCGACCGTGCCGTTCATCGCGCGCTACCGCAAGGAGGCGACCGAGACGCTCGACGACGCGCAGCTGCGCACCCTGGAGGAGCGGCTGCGGTACCTGCGCGAGCTGGAGGACCGCCGGTCGGCGATCCTCGACTCGGTACGCGAGCAGGGCAAGCTGACCGAGCCGCTCGAAGCCGCGATCCGGGGCGCCGACACCAAGGCGCGCCTGGAGGACATCTATCTGCCCTTCAAGCCCAAGCGCCGGACGAAGGCCCAGATCGCACGGGAGGCCGGGCTCGCGCCGCTGGCCGAGGGGCTGCTCTCCGACCCTTCGGTGGACCCGGCGGCGGCCGCCGCCGCCTTCGTGGACGCGGACAAGGGTGTCGCGGATGCCCCGGCGGCTCTGGAGGGCGCGCGGGCGATCCTCGCCGAGACGTTCTCCGAGGACGCCGACCTCATCGGCGAGCTGCGCGAGCGCATGTGGGGCCGGGGCCGGCTGGTGGCGAAGGTGCGCGAGGGCCAGGAGGAGGCGGGGGCGAAGTTCGCCGACTACTTCGACTTCACCGAGCCCTTCACCGCGCTGCCCTCGCACCGGGTGCTCGCCATGCTGCGCGGCGAGAAGGAGGACGTGCTCAGCCTCGACCTGGAGCCGGAGGAGCCCTCGCAGACCCCCGGCCCCTCCTCGTACGAGGGGATCGTCGCGCACCGCTTCGGCGTCGCCGACCGGGGGCGCCCCGGTGACAAGTGGCTCCAGGACACCGTCCGCTGGGCCTGGCGGACCCGTATCCAGGTGCATCTGGGGATCGATCTGCGGCTGCGGCTGCGGACGGCGGCCGAGGACGAGGCGGTCCGGGTCTTCGCGGCGAACCTGCGCGATCTCCTGCTCGCCGCGCCCGCGGGCACCCGGGCGACGCTGGGCCTCGACCCCGGTTTCCGTACCGGTGTGAAGGTCGCGGTGGTCGACGCGACCGGCAAGGTCGTGGCCACCGACACGATTTACCCGCACGTCCCGGCCAACAAGTGGGACCAGGCCCTGGAGCGGCTGGCACGCCTCGCGAAGGAGCACGCGGTCGAGCTGGTCGCGATCGGCAACGGCACCGCGTCCCGCGAGACCGACAAGCTCGCGGGTGAACTCCTCGCGAAGCACCCCGAGTTGAAGCTGACCAAGGTGATGGTGTCGGAGGCGGGCGCGTCGGTCTACTCCGCCTCCGCGTTCGCCTCGCAGGAACTCCCGGACCTGGACGTGTCGTTGCGCGGCGCGGTCTCCATCGCCCGGCGGCTCCAGGACCCGCTGGCCGAGCTGGTGAAGATCGACCCGAAGTCCATCGGCGTCGGCCAGTACCAGCACGACCTGGCCGAGGTGAAGCTCTCGCGCTCGCTCGACGCGGTCGTCGAGGACTGTGTGAACGGTGTCGGCGTGGACGTCAACACCGCCTCGGCGCCGCTGCTTTCGCGGGTCTCGGGCATCAGCTCCGGGCTCGCGGAGAACATCGTCGCGCACCGGGACGCCAACGGCCCCTTCCGCTCGCGCCGGTCGCTCAAGGACGTGTCCCGGCTGGGCCCGAAGGCGTACGAGCAGTGCGCGGGCTTCCTGCGCATCCGGGGCGGCGACGACCCGCTCGACGCCTCGTCGGTGCACCCGGAGGCCTACCCGGTGGTGCGCCGGATGGTGAAGGCGACGGGCGGCGAGGTCGCGGCGCTCATCGGCGACACCGGGCGGCTGCGCTCGCTGCGGGCCGACGACTTCGTCGACGAGACGTTCGGTCTGCCGACGGTGAGCGACATCCTGCGCGAGCTGGAGAAGCCGGGGCGCGACCCGCGACCGGCGTTCCGGACGGCGACCTTCAAGGACGGGGTCGAGAAGATCGGCGACCTGGCGTCCGGCATGGTCCTGGAGGGCGTCGTCACCAATGTGGCGGCCTTCGGCGCGTTCGTGGACGTCGGTGTGCACCAGGACGGTCTGGTGCACGTGTCGGCGATGTCGAAGACCTTCGTCAAGGACCCCCGGGACGTGGTGAAGCCCGGTGACGTCGTCAAGGTGAAGGTGCTCGACGTGGACATCCCGCGCAAGCGGATCTCGCTGACCTTGCGCCTCGACGACCAGGCCGGCGCCGAGGCGGCCGAGGGCGGGGCCCGGCGCGAGCGGGGCGGCCGACCGCCGCAGCAGCGGCAGGGCGGCGGGGACGGAAGCGGATCTCGCTGACCTTGCGCCTCGACGACCAGGCCGGCGCCGAGGCGGCCGAGGGCGGGGCCCGGCGCGAGCGGGGCGGCCGACCGCCGCAGCAGCGGCAGGGCGGCGGGGACGGTGGC
>NZ_MSJP01000071.1 GCF_014596525.1 Streptomyces sp. CBMA291 | reverse complement strand
GGAGGAGCGCGCGCGGGGCGCGGAGGCGCGTGTCGTCGCCTCGGGGGGCGGCAGCGGGGCTCCGGCGTCGGAACCGGTGGCTTCCTGCGTACGGGCCGTGTGGCTGGCCGCGCGGTCGGCCGCGTCGTTGAGGGGGTCGCCGTCCGTCTGGTGGGCGGGGGTGTAGACGAACTCGACGTCCCTGCCGGTGAGGAGGGCGTCGATGCGGACCACCAGGTCCTTGTTGGCGACGGGGCTGCCCGAGGAGGTCTTCCAGCCCTTGCGGCGCCAGCCGGGCAGCCAGGTCGTGACCGCCTTCATGGCGTACTGCGAGTCCATGCGGACCTCGGCGGGCACGGCGGGGTCGAGCGTTTCGAGCAGTCGCTCCAGGGCCGTGAGTTCGGCCACGTTGTTCGTGGCCCGGCCGAGCGGCCCGGCCTCCCAGCGCTCGATCGTCCCGTCGGCGCCGCCGACGACCCATGCCCAGGCCGCGGGCCCGGGGTTTCCTTTCGACGCGCCGTCGCACGCCGCGATGATCTTTTCCACCATCCCACGATCCTGACACGGCCGCGGGGAGGGGTCGTCCCCTCCCCTTGGCCGCCCCGGCTCAGAAGGCGCCGTAGTTGACCTGCCAAGTGGGCAGGCCCATCCGGCGCCAGAGGGCGACGACCCGGTCGCGGTCGTCGAGCGAGACGCGGACGGCGTACCGCCTGCGCACATGGGCGTCGAAGAGTTCGGCCTTCACGAGGTCGTCACCGCGTCCGTCGCCGGAGGCGCGCATCCACAGTTCGTCGTAGGGGACCTCATGGCGGGCGAGCCAGCCCTCGGTGAGGGCGCGGTGGTCCTCGCTGCGGCCGGAGAGCAGCACGATCCGGTCGCGCTGGGTGTGCCGGAAGGCCAGCAGGGCGTCGCGCACGGAGGCGTTGAGGAGGTCGCGGTCGCAGCGGCTGAAGTCGTAGGGGCCCCGGTCGACGCGGAGCGCGAGGGTGCCGTCGATGTCGCACATGACGGCCGTGGGCAGCGTCGGGTCGGGGACGTAGGGCTCGACGGCGGGCTGGTCGTTGAGCCAGTCGGCGGTGAGCCGCCAGCCGTTCCGGGTGGCCTTGGCGTGCTTGTCGGCGAGCAGCCGGATGATGTCCTCGCCTACGGGCCGCTCACGGGCCGCGTCGCGACGGACGCACTCGTCGACGGGTACGGCGGTGAAGTCGTGGACGGTGAAGGTGGCCTGGCCCGCGACGGCGGCCTTCAGGCGCTTGGGGATGTGCGGGGTCAGATGGGTGTTGTCGACGACGACGTCGAAGCCGGCGTCGACGGCCGCGCGGACGGCGGCGTCCTGGATGCCGAGCACGGTCTGCTCGTGCTGGTGCGAGCGGCCCTGCTCCGGCGCCGGTATGTCGAGCATGGTGCGCAGATCGTCGAGGTTGACGCGGCGTATCCGGCCCTCGGCGGCGGTCTGGAGTGCGCGGGCGGCGGTGGTCTTGCCCGAGGCGGGAAGGCCGGTCATGACGTGGACGACGGGCACGGGTCAGTTCTCCTGGTCGTGGGTGAAGGGGTCCGAGGTCTCGGGGCGCAGCTGCCGCCACACGAGGAGGTCGGTGGGGCGTCCGTCGAGGCGCAGGAAGAGCGCGGCGCGCAGCCCCCGGTCGGGCACCCGGGCGGCGGCGCGGGCGAAGGCGGCCCGGTCCCCCGCGAGGTGGGCCAGGGGCGCGTAGGCCTCGTCGAAGGCGCGTTCGCGGTCGGCGGCGGCGGTTTCGAGCCGGGCGACCACCTCGCGCACCCAGGCGTCGAACTCGTCCGGCACCTGCTCCAGGAGGGCGTCCAGGGGCTTGCCGCCGTCGGCCTCGACCTCGGCGACGGAGCAGCCGATGCCCTTGGCGACCTCGGCGGCGGGCAGGGCGGCGAAGCGCTGGATGCCGTGGCCGCGCCAGATGTCCCGCTCGGTGACCCCGGTGAGGACCTTGTGGAGGCGTATGTACTCGGCGAGCTTGGCCTTGGCGCGCAGGCCGGAGGCGAAGCGCAGGACGAAGCCCTCGGCGTCGGTGCCGGTGGCGCGGCTCCCGTCGGGGAGGGTGTCGGACTCGGTGAGGGCGACGAGTTCGGCGACGCTGTCGAAGGGCCGGGCGCCCACGACGGAGCCGATCGGGTGCCAGCCCTCGGCGGCCTCGGCGAGGGGGGTCTCGGTGCCGTCGGGCGCGAAGGCGGCGAGCAGGACGAGGTCGCGGCGGTCGCCGTAGTTCACGACGATCCGGTTGGCGGGGTGGACCATCTCCGCGAGGTAGGTGACGCCGGGCGTCAGGCCCGTGGTGTCGGAGGCGTCGAGCCTACGCTGCGTCCAGGTCGCCTGGACGCTGGTGAAGGAGCCCTTGGAGGCGGCGTGCCAGTGGTCCTCGTAGTGGAAGACCACGGCGAGGCTGCCGTCGACCTTGTCGAACACCTCGAACGGTTCGTCGGGCAGCGGTGGCGCGTAGGGGCGTCCGGCGGTGTGTTCGGAGACGTTGAAGAACTTCGGGAGGGGCAGGGCGACGACCCGGCCGGCGTCGTCGGCGACGAGGCCCCGGCATCGGGTGGTGGCCGCGTTCCAGTGCTGGGCGTACTGGCACGCGCGGGTGTACGTGTAGATCGACAGCGGCAGCCCGGGGTGCCGCTTGCGCGTGATGTGGCCCGCTTCGAGCGCGGCGGCGAGTTCGCCGGACGGCATCAGGTCGTGCAGAGTCAGGGTCGCCTGGCTCATGGGGTCCCTCCCGTGGGTTCGTTGACCCATTCTCGGCCGGGGAGAGGGGCTTGGACCAGCGATTTTCCCGGGCGTCCGGGCGCTGCGGACGCCGTGCCCAGGGCTCCCGATCCGGGCGTGTCGGTGGCGCCCCGTAGACTCGCCGTCTGCCCGCCGGTGATGTCACCGGCACAGGAGAAGGAAGCGAGCCCCATGAACCACGCGGACGGCACGGCACCGATCTACGCCGAGCTCATACGGGAGCGGGGGGATGTTCCGGCTGACGTCCGCCAGGTCGCGGAGCAGGTCCTGCGGGATCTGAGCCGGTACATCCAGGTACCGCCGCAGCCTGTTCCCGGCGCGCAGGGCGCGGCCCCGCAGCAGGGTGGCGTACCGCACCCGGGTATGGGCGGGCCGATGGGCGTCGGCGGTCCCGTGGGTGTGGTGGGCCAGGCGGCGGCGGTCATGCCGCACCGGCCGCTGCGCTGACGGCAGAGTGCGTCGTACCACCTTCCGGTGAGGGTCGTGCCTTGGGGCGGCACGGTTCTCGCGGGTGAGCGGGTGTTTTCCGGGACGGGCCGGGTCGGCGGAGACGGGGCGGAGGATCGAAGCGGGGGTACGAGCGAGTCGCCGTGGCCGCCCGCCCCCAGTGACTGCCGGTAACTTCCGGGCGGCGTCGGCTACTACCGGTATCCGCCGGGTCCGCCGGGGTCCGCCGGCGTCCGCCGACGAGCACCGGAATCCGCCGGTGGTCGCCTGTGCCCGCCGGTCGGCGGCCACCGCCGTCCGTACCGGATGCGCGTACCCGCTGTCCGTCCCGCTCTCGCCCGAGCCTCCGTCCGACCCTGGAGTCCGTCATGCCGCAGTTCCGCCGTGCGTCCCGTGCCACCCGGGTGCTCGTGCCCATGGCGGTCTCCGCCGTCCTGCTCACCGGGTGCGCCGGGGGTCCCGGGGAGGAGGCGGCGCGCTCGGCCGGGACCGGGGAGACGGTGGGCGGCTCCGTCTCCACGGCATCGCCCTCCCCCGCCACGACGCCCTCCCCCGGCCCGGCCGAGCGCGCCGCCGCCGGTTCGCTGCTGGTCTCCGACTTCGGCGCCGACACGGTGACGTTCGTCGACCCGGTGAAGGGCGCCACGGGTTCCGTGCGGGTCGGCACGGCCCCGTACGGGCTGGTGGTGGGCCGGGACGGACGGGCGTGGACGGCGACCGCCGAGGGGGTGGCGGTGGTGGACACCGGGACCCGGCGGCTGCTGGCGCTCGTGCCGTACGCGACGGACACCGGGCCCGTGACCACCGGCGAGTACCGGGGCGGCGGCATGGGCATCGCGCTCGCGCCGGACGGAAGCCGGATCTACGTGGGCGTCAACGTGCCCGGGGGGAACGGCACTCTGGAGGTCGTCGACACGGCGACGCTGCGGGTCACCGGCACCGTGCCGGTGGGCCGCCGTCCCTTCGACGTGGACGTGTCCCGGGACGGCGCCGAGGTGTACGTGACGAACCACGACTCCTTCGACGTCACCGTCGTCACGGCGGCGACGCTGAGGCCGCGCCGCGTCGAGGTCGCTCCGTACGGTACGGAGGGCGGGCTCGGTTCCTGGCTGAAGCCGCACTACACGGCCGTCCGGCCCTCGGACGGAAAGCTGTTGCTCCCCTTCGAGGGCGAGCGGCTCGCCGTGGTCGACCCCCGCACCGGGCGGACCGTCATCGAGCCGATGACGGCCGACACGCATCAGCACGGCGTCACCGTCACCCCGGACGGGAGGCTGTTCGTGGTGGGGACGGGGCCGATCGACCCGGCCGAGGACCAGGGGCCCTCCCTGACCGTGCGCGAGCCCGGCGGGACCGAGCGCGTGTACCCCCTGGAGGGGCCCCACGAGAACGTGGCCGTCTCCGCCGACGGCCGTACCGCCTATGTCACGGGCGGGTTCACCCGGGACGGCTTCCGGGACGTGCTGAGCGTCGTCGACCTCGGATCCGGCGCCACGCGCCGACTGCCTGCGGGCTCCCGGCCGTTGGGCATCGCGGTCCTGTGAGGACCGGGCGGCCCCGGCACGCCGTGGCGGCCGGGGTCCCCGGAGCAACGTAACCCGGCCGCACGGCTCCGGCGACCGGAAGCCGAAAGCCGGGGACCGGAAACCCGGGTCCGGCGATCGTGGCCGGATCCGCGCGACCGGGCGGGGTCAGAGCCCCACGATCAGCTGGATGCAGACGATCTTGACCAGGATCGCGAGGGCGAACAGGGTCGCGTACCCGGTGTTGACCCGGCTGTCCGAGACCCGGCTGTTGGCGTACGCGGTGATGGCCGGGTTGCCCACGTACCCGGCGAGGAGCCCCATCGTGCGGGGCTTGCTCTGGCCGAGCAGCCGGGCGATCAGGACCATCAGGGCGTAGCTGAGGACGGCGCTGACGAGCAGGACGATCAGGAGTTTGAGGCCGAACATCGAGAAGGCGTCGTGGCGGAAGGCGTATCCCGAGGTGAGGCCGACGCAGGCGAGGAAGACCAGCAGGCCGATCTGGCGGAGCGTGAGGTTGGCGCGGGTCGGCAGCACCCACACCAGGGGGCCGGTGCGGCGCACCCGGCCGAGGACCATCGCCATGACGAGCGGCCCGGCGGCGGTGCCGAGGGAGAGGACCGTGGAGCCGATGGTGAGCTTCGGGATGCCGATGAGGAACCCGGCGGCGAGACCGAGGCCCATGCTGACGGCGCTGACCTCGCTGACCTTGGCCTCGGTGTCGCCGAGGAAGGCGGTCACCTCGGCGGTGCGCTCGCGGGGCATGACGACCCGCACCCGGTCGTCGAGCTGGAGGAGCAGGTCCTCCTGGGCGAGCAGGTCCTGGTCGCCCCGGCGGACGCGGGTGGCCTTGGCCCCGTAGCGCTCGGCGAGGCCGAGTTCGGCGACGGTGCGCCCGGCGAGGTCGGGGTTGGTGAGCAGGATGCGCCGGTAGTCGATGACGTCGCGCCGGTCGAGGAGGTGGGTGGATGCCTCGGTGCCGAGTGCGGCGACCCCCGCCGCGAGGGCTTCGGGTCCGCCCGCCAGGACGACCTGGTCGCCGGGGGCGAAGGTGCCGGGGGACAGCGCGACCCGGGGGACTCCGTCGGCGCTCCGCAGGGCGCTGACGAGGAGTCGTCCGTCGGCGGCGCCGGGGACGTCGGCCCAGGCGACCGCCCGGGTGACGTCCACCGTCCGGGTGATCAGCTCGCCGGGGAGTCCGGTGCCGGGGTCCCGTCTGCCCGGCCAGTTGCGGACGCCCGCGATGACCGCGACGAAGAGGATGGTGAGGACGACGGCGAGGGGGTAGCCGATCGCGTATCCGGTGGCGGGCTGGGCCGGGTCCGCCGAGGATGCCTGGGCGGCGGCGAGACCGGGGGTGGTGGTGCCGATGCCCGCGTAGCCGCCGGCGAGGAAGGGACCCCCGATGCCGAAGACCTTGCTGCCGAGGACGCCGACGACGAGCGCGGTGACGACGAGCGCGACGACGGCTCCGATCATCACCGCCAACTGGGGCCGCAGTTCACGGAAGAACGCCGGTCCCGCCTCAAGTCCGACCGTGTACACGTACAGGGCGAGACCGAGTACGGGGAGCCCCGCGGGGACGGCCGGGCCGATGTCCGGATCGAACATGCCGAGCAGCAGCCCGACGAAGAGCACTCCGGCCGCGCCCAGCTTCACCGGCCCGAAGCGGACCATGCCGAGGAGCGATCCTGCCGCAATGACGATAAAAAGGGTGAACCACGGATAGTCAGCGAAGAATTGCCACATAGCGATACTCAGCCATAAAAGCTGGCATTCTGCATGTTCCTACGGAAGGCGGACAGCGTGACGCGACCGAGGATTCTCGTGGTGGGCGCCGGTTTCGCCGGAGTGGCCTGCGTACGGAGGCTCGAACGGCGGCTTGAGGAACGGGAGGCGCAGCTGACGCTGCTCTCGCCGTTCTCGTACCAGCTGTATCTGCCCCTGCTCCCCCAAGTGGCGGCGGGGGTGCTGTCCCCGCAGTCGGTGGCGCTCTCGCTGCGGCGCAGCCAGCGGCACCGCACCCGGATCGTGCCGGGCGGTGTGGTGGGCATCGACACGGCGTCGAAGGCGTGTGTGGTGCGGACGATCGCGGGCGAGTACGTGACGGAGCCGTACGACCATCTCGTGCTCTCGCCCGGCAGCGTCACCCGCAGCTTCGACATCCCGGGGCTCGCCGAACACGCGCGTGGGATGAAGACCCTGGCGGAGGCGGCGTACGTCCGCGATCACGTCATCGCCCAGCTGGACCTGGCGGACGCGAGCAACGACGAGGAGGAGCGGGCGGCGCGGCTGCGGTTCGTGGTGGTCGGCGGCGGCTACGCGGGCACGGAGACGGCCGCCTGCCTCCAGCTGCTCACCGGCAACGCGGTCAAGCGGTATCCGCGTCTCGACCCGAAGCTGATCAAGTGGCATCTGGTGGACATCGCGCCGAAGCTCATGCCGGAGCTGGGCGACAAGCTGGGCGCCGCCGCGATGGAGATCCTGACCCGGCGGGGCATCGAGGTGTCCCTCGGGGTGTCGGTGGCCTCGGTCGACGACGAGACGGTGACGCTCACCGACGGGCGGGCGCTGCCGAGCCGGACCCTGATCTGGACGGCCGGAGTGGCGGCGAGTCCGCTGATCGGGACGCTGGGCGCGGAGACGTTCCGGGGGCGGCTCGTCGTCTCGGCGGAGATGAAGGTCCCCGGGTTCGACGGGCTGTGGGGGCTCGGCGACGCCGCCGCCGTGCCCGATCTGGCGAAGGACGAGGAGGGGGCGATCTGCCCGCCGACCGCACAGCACGCCATGCGGCAGGGCAAGGCCCTCGCGGACAACCTGGTGGCGACCCTGCGCGGGGAGCGGACGCATCCGTATCTCCACAAGGACCTGGGGCTCGTGGTCGACCTCGGCGGAATGGACGGGGTGTCGAAACCGCTCGGGGTGGAGCTGCACGGCATGCCCGCGCAGGCCGTGGCGCGCGCCTACCACTGGGCGGCGCTGCGGACGGGCGTGGCGAAGACCCGGGTGATGACGAACTGGCTGCTGAACGCGGTCGCCGGGGACGACTACGTACGGACCGGGTTCCTGTCGACGAAGCCGGGGACGCTGCGGGACTTCGAGTACACCGACGCGTATCTGACGCCGGAGCAGGTCCGCGGTCACATGGGCGCGTTCCGGGGGGCGGTCGGGGGGAGCTAGCCGAGCCGGAGGGGCGGTCGGGGGTGGAGGGACGGTCGGGGGTGGAGCCGAGCCGGAGGGTGCGGCGGGGCCGGTGCCGGGCGCGGGTGTGGGCGCGGGAGCGGGTGCAGGTACGGGTGCAGGTGCGGTGACCGGCCTCGTCGCCCGCACCCGGCGCCGTCGCCCGCACCACCCGGCTCCGCCGCCCGCACCCGGTGCCACCCCGCGCCCGGTGGCCGGTGCCTTCCCCCGTGTCAGTGAGCCAGTTCCGGTGCCGGGCCCATGACCACGACCGGGTCCTTGGCCGGGTCGAGGGCGCGGAGCAGGGCGCGGAGTTCCTCGCGTTCCAGGGCGACGCAGGCCTGGGTGGGTCCGCCGTGGTCGACGTGGATCCAGACGCCGCCGCCCTTCTCCTCGCCGAGGGGGCGTTCCTTGTCGAGGGGGGTGCGGCCGGGGACGCGGTTGTAGTCGATGGCGATCACATGGTCGAAGGAGCCTTCGAGCGGTTCGCCGCCGAAGCCGGTGCCGCTGATCGCGAACTCCTCGTTCTGGTCGTACGGGAGGAGGGCGCCGGGGTCGGGGAGCCGGCCGCCCGCGTCGCCGATCCGGAAGACGCCGATGGGGGTGCGCAGATCCCCGGCGCTGTGGTCGGCGGTCCAGCCGTTGAGGGCGTTGTGCGCGGGCCACGGGCCCGCCGTGGGGATCCAGTGGCGGTCGGGGCCGCGTTCGTACAGGGTCGCGGTGGAGGTGGAGGAGTCGGCGGCGGATCCGCTGACGACGAGGGCCTGGGTGGTGCCGGCGGGGACGAGGTCCTGGGTCGCCGGGCCGATGCCGGGCAGGCGCGGCGCGGGGGCGGGGGTGGTGGCCGGGGC